>JBAXPV010000003.1:0-177632 GCA_037132075.1 Bacteroidota bacterium | reverse complement strand
TGGGATGTTTGGATTCTCACTAGCCTTCGCCCTACCCTTTGGAGTGTTTGCCTTCTTCCCACATTGGCTCAAAGGATTGCCAAAATCAGGTGGCTGGCTGAATTCAGTAAAGGTAGTACTTGGCTTCCTGGAGCTTGCCTTGGGTCTGAAGTTCCTGAGTATTGCCGATCAGACTTATCATTGGGGCATCCTTGACCGTGAAGTTTACCTGGCATTCTGGATCGTGATTTTCTTCCTGATGGGCTTGTATTTACTTGGTAAACTCAAATTTGCCCATGACAGTGATGTAAAGCATATCAGTGTCCCTCGACTTTTAATGGCAATTGTCACTTTTACCTTTGTCGCATATATGATTCCTGGTATGTGGGGAGCACCCTTAAAATCATTATCCGGCTACTTACCCCCAACAACCTCCCAGGATTTCGACATCAATGCAATTGTTAGGGAAAGCCCTGGAAGTGCCGGAACTTCAACGACACCCTCTACGCTTTGTGAAACACCAAAATATGGTGATTTCCTGCACCTGCCCCATGGATTAAGTGGTTATTTCGACTATGAACAAGGACTCGCCTGTGCCAAAAAACAACACAAACCTGTCTTCATAGATTTCACCGGTCATGGTTGTGTGAACTGTCGTGAGATGGAAGCCAATGTATGGTCAGCGGCCCCTGTGATCCAAAGAATGCGTGATGACTATATCATTATTGCTCTGTATGTCGATGACAAAACAGACCTTCCTGAAAATGAATGGATCACGTCCAAGGTCGATGGAAAAGTAAAAAAGTCTGTAGGCAAGAAATACGCTGATCTTCAGATTTCCCGCTTCAATGTGAACTCCCAGCCTTATTATATCCTCCTGGATGACAATGGACAACTTCTTGTCCCACCAAGAGCCTATGACCTCGATGTCGATGCCTTTGTAAAGTTTTTGGATGCCGGGAAGGCAGAGTTCTCTAAACGATAAGCATCACACTCTTTAGACTGTTTATAATTTCACAATAAACAGATCATAACCGGTATAAAAGCGTAATTTTGTAGGACAAATCCTTTATTCTAAGGGAGAAACATCTAAAATCTTACAGCCATGAGCGACATGCCCTACAAAGACGCATTATCCTACCACGAAATGGGTAGGCCAGGAAAAATCGAAGTAGTACCAACGAAACCATATGCTACACAGCGTGACTTAAGTGTAGCCTACAGTCCGGGAGTCGCTGAGCCTTGTCTTAAAATACAGGCAAATCCGGATGATGTTTATAAATATACTGCAAAAGGTAATCTTGTGGCTGTAATTTCAAATGGGACTGCTGTTTTAGGCCTGGGAGATATTGGCACTGAAGCCGGAAAACCTGTTATGGAAGGGAAAGGCTTACTTTTTAAAATCTTTGCAGATATCGATGTTTTTGACATCGAAATTGACTGTAAAGACGTCGATAAATTGGTTGAGACAATCATCAACATCGCGCCAACTTTTGGCGGAATCAACCTTGAAGACATCAAAGCCCCTGAGTGTTTTGAAGTTGAAGACCGCGTAAAAGCAGCCTTGAAGATCCCTGTCATGCATGATGACCAGCATGGCACTGCGATCATCACCTCTGCCGGTTTACTGAATGCTATAGAGATTACAGGAAGGGATATTTCCAAGATTAAAATCGTAGTTAATGGCGCTGGTGCCAGTGCAATTTCCTGTTCCAGGCTGTATATCAAATTGGGGGTAAAGCCGGAAAATCTGGTGATGTTCGACAGCAAAGGCGTACTTTACAAAGGACGAACCGACCTGAATAAGTCCAAACTTGAGTTTGCCACTGACAAGAACTTTGCTTCCCTGGAAGAAGCCATCAAAGGAGCAGATATGTTCCTGGGTCTGAGTGTTGCCGGTGTTCTGAAAAAAGAATGGCTGCATACCATGGCGCCCCGTCCGATCATCTTCGCCTTAGCAAATCCGAACCCGGAAATTTCATATAACGATGCCATTTCTTCCCGTGACGATATCATTATGGCGACAGGGCGTTCTGATTATCCCAACCAGATTAACAATGTACTGGGCTTCCCCTATATTTTCCGCGGCGCACTTGACGTTCGTGCTACTGCAATTAATGACGAAATGAAACTGGCGGCTTCACTTGCCCTGGCAGAACTTGCAAAAATGCCAGTTCCTGACGAAGTAAATATCGCATATCATACGACGAATATGCATTTCGGGGAGCAATATATCATCCCAAAACCTTTTGACCCAAGACTCATCACCCATGTGGCCCCCGCTGTGGCAAGAGCTGCCATGGAAACAGGAGTTGCCCGCAAACCAATTGAAAACTGGGACGCGTATAAGGAAGAATTGGCCAAAAGACTTGGCACCAGCAATCCTATTGTCCGTCAAATTAAAAACAGGGCAAAACAGGATCCAAAACGTGTTGTATTTGCTGAAGGGGAAAACTATAAGATGCTCAAAGCTGCAGAGATCTGCATGACCGAGGGTCTTGCCATCCCAATCCTTTTAGGGAATGTGGAATTCATCAACGAGCAAATCAAGGAAATGTCGCTCGAGCTTGATGGCGTTGAGATCATTGATCCAAAATCTAAAGAAAACAAAGCCAAAAGAAATGAATATGCTGAGCTCCTTTTCCAAAAACGTCAGCGTCGCGGAATTACCATGACAGCTGCCCAGGACCTGATGCTTCACCGTAACTATTATGCCCCAATGTTGGTTGAAACCGGCTTTGCCGATGCGATGATCTCCGGACAAACCCGTAATTATCCTGACACCATCCGTCCTGCACTACAGGTTATTGGAAAAAAACCGGGTGCCAGCATCGTTTCAGGTATGTATATCATCAACACCAAAAAAGGACCATTTTTCTTTGCCGATTGCACTGTCAATAAAAACCCATCTGCCGAACAATTGGTTGAGATCACCTTACAAACGGCTTATGCCGTAACCCAATTCAATATGGTGCCTAGAATTGCCATGCTGGCTTATTCTAACTTTGGCTCTAACGATGGTGATGTTCCCCGTAAAATCAGGGATGCCGTTTCTATCCTTCACCAGGAACATCCTGAATTAATTGTCGATGGTGAGGTCCAGGCCAATGTCGCATTGAACAGCGAATTGATGAAGGAAGAATTCCCCTTCTCCAAACTCGCCGGAAGTGCTGCTAATACTCTTATTTTTCCATTCCTTTCTGCAGGAAATATCGCTTATAAACTGATGCAGGAGATGGCAAAATTCGAGGTGATAGGCCCGGTGCTCAACGGTCTTGACAAGAGTGTTCACGTTCTTCAGCTTGGCAGTAGCGTTTCCGAGATTGTGAATATGGTAACGATTGCTGTGCTTGACGCACAGTGTGTAGAAAATAGGAAAAATAAGACCGGAAAGTGTCGCTAATTTTAGAAAAAATTATCTACATTTGTGCATGTTTTTAAGAAATTGTTAATCAGCGATTTAACCAAAATTAATTATGAAGAAGATCACTGTTATCGGTGCCGGTAATGTCGGTGCCACTGTTGCAAATGTAATTGCGCACAAAGATTTAGCGAGGGAAATTGTCCTTGTGGATATCAAAGAAGGCGTTGCTGAAGGCAAGGCTTTGGATATCTGGCAGACGTCTTCCATTCAAAACTTCAACACCCGTGTTGTCGGAGTTACCAATGACTATCTAAGGACAAAAGGTTCCAGCATCGTTGTTATTACGTCTGGAGTTCCCCGTAAACCCGGTATGTCAAGAGACGATTTGATTGCTACCAATGCCGGTATTGTAAAGGAAGTCACTGAAAAAGTGATCCGTTATTCACCGGAAGCAATTATCATCGTAGTATCCAATCCATTGGATGTCATGACCTATTGCGCTTACCTGGCAGCCAACAAAGACTCCCGCAAGGTGTTCGGAATGGCTGGGATCCTCGACACAGGTCGTTATCGTGCTTTCATGGCCAATGCTTTGGATGTTTCCCCAAAAGACATCAACGCGATGTTACTGGGTAGCCACGGTGACTCGATGGTTCCGCTGCCCCGTTACACTTCCGTTGCTGGTATCCCTGTCACCGAACTCCTCAACAAGGAAGAAATCGACAAAATCGTGGAACGTACCCGTAAAGGTGGTGGCGAGCTTGTCACACTGATGGGAACTTCAGCCTGGTATGCTCCGGGTGCTGCTGCCGCCCAGATGGTGGAAGCCATCGTAGACAACCAGCGCAGGATCTTCCCGGTTTGCGCTTACCTCCAGGGTGAGTATGGCCTGAAAGATGTCTATGTAGGTGTTCCTGTTATCCTGGGTTCCGGTGGTATCGAAGAGATCATCGAGCTGAAACTCAACAAAGACGAGACAAAGATGCTCAAGGAATCTGCGGATTCCGTGAAATCGATGATGAAGGCGCTGGATGATATGAAGTTGTTCTAAGAGTACCTTTTTAATTAAAAAATACCGCGCGGGGAAACCTGGGCGGTATTTTTTTTTGGTTTTCGGCTGAGGGCTGTTAGGCTGAGGGCTGAGGGCTGTTAGGCTGAGGGCTGAAGGCTGGTTCCGGTCCCTGAGCTTGTCGAAGGGTTGGGCAGAAGTCATCCTGAGCGGAGTCGAAGGATGGCTTGGGTGGCTGAGGGCTGTTAGGCTTAGGGCTGAGGGCTAGTTCCGGTCCCTGAGCTTGTCGAAGGGTTAGGCTGAGGGCTGAGGGCTGAGGGCATTGCTGTATTAATTTGACATTTGTTTTAATGAAATTTTAAAAAAAATGAATATATTTTTCCACTGAGCCCCTGTTTTTTCGTATAGAGAAGTGTGGAAGTTCAACGATTGTTTAAAGACTTCTTCTGTTAAGGATGAGGGATCACAACAAATTGAGGGCATTCAAATTGGCGGATGAAATTGCGGTGATGACCTATCAAGTCACCCGCGATTTTCCAAAAGATGAGTTATATGGGTTAACATCTCAAATGCGAAGAGCAGCAGTTTCGATACCATCGAATATCGTAGAGGGTTCAAGTTGAAAAACCCAATCGGAATATTGCCGCTTCCTAGAGATCGCATTTGGTTCGTTACGGGAATTACATTATCAATTTACCCTGGCGATGCGACTTGGTTATGTCACAAATTCAAAGGGTCCCGAATATCTCATAAAAATCCAGGAAACCGAAAAAGTCCTTAACGCCCTAATCTGCTCCCTCCGCACATTCTAACAGCCTTCAGCCTAACAGCCTTCAGCCCTCAGCCTAACAGCCCTCAACCGAGTCTGTTTACAATCCAAATTAATAATCTTAAAAACATAGGCAACCATTCCAATTATTTGTGTCTCTTTGAAACGAGGCAACACAAGTAATTCTACCATGCACTTATTTGAGTAACATGAGAAAAGATATTTTAATTCTGTTATTTTTTAATAGTATTTACTCAATATGTTTTGCTCAGGCCCCGAATTGGCTCTGGGCAAAAAGTTCAAATAACACAGGTTTTGTCAGGGCTTTTTCTGTAGCAGTAGACGTTTCAGGCAATTCCTATGTCACAGGGTATTTTGAATCTTCTATCGTTAATTTCGGTCCTTTTTCTTTAAGTAATGCAGGCTATGTTGATTTGTTTCTTGTAAAATATGATGTGGCGGGTAATGTGTTATGGGCAAAAAGTGCCGGAGGCACCAATTTAGATGATGCATATTCCGTTGTCGTTGATGTATCGGGAAATTCCTATGTAACAGGACGGTCTTATAGTTTAACGATGAGGTTTGACACCATTACACTGACAACGACAGACGCAAACCCTGTTTATTTGTTTCTTGCAAAATATGATGCTTCAGGAAATGCGCTGTGGGCAAAAAAAATTGGTGGAGAAGATGATGATGCTCCCCCTTCCGTTGCAACAGATTTTTTTGGGAACGCGTATATGACAGGTGGTTTTGTAAGTGACACCTTGATTGTTGACCAAGACACATTGATAAATAATGGTTATGAAAACATATTCATTGTTAAATACAACGCATCTGGAAACGTGGTCTGGGCTAGAAGTGCTGGCGGAACAGGTGTCGAAAAAGCAAATTCCATTGCTGTAGACACATTTGGAAACGCTTATGTTGCAGGACATTTTCTTGACCAGAATGTAGTCTTTGGCTCCGACACATTGACAAACTGGGACTCATCCTATAAATTGTTCCTTGCGAAATATGATGCTTTAGGAAATGCACTTTGGGCAAGAAGTGCAATAGGTGCTTTATCTTATGGGGGACCATCAGTCGCTGTAGATGCAGTAGGGAATGTTTATGTGAGCGGTAGTTTCTTTGAAGGTGCAATGACATTCGACTTCATTACTATAGGGAACTATGGCCATGATGACATGTTTCTTGCAAAATATAACGCTGCGGGCTATATTCAATGGGCTAACTCTGCCGGGGGATCAGATTATGACAGGGCATATTCCGTTGTAGTTGATGCTTCTGGCAATTCTTATGTGACAGGAGCGTACTCAAGTGATAAATTAATCGCTGACGATGATACACTGGCAAATTTAAGTGCTCCTAATTCTGACATTTTCCTTGTGAAGTATAATGAACTTGGCAATGAAGTCTGGGCTAAATGTGTCGGAGGGACAGAAAATGACATCGGGTATTCCCTTGCTATGAACGCTTCAGGAAATCTCTATATTGCGGGATGCTATAATAGTCCAACATTAGCCTTTTGTTATGCTTCTTTTTTATCGAGTGCACAAGAATATGAAATGTTTCTTGCGAAATTAGATACCAGTATTTTTTCGGGGATAAATGAAATCAATGATCGATTTTTCACTTCGCTTTCTCCCAATCCGGCGATCAATCAAATCACCTTAGAAACTGACAAAAAAGCCACAATAGAAATTTTCAATATTGAAGGACAGCAAATAATATCCCTTATTGCGGACGGCATTGAAACTAGCATTGATATTTCGGATTTTGCAAGAGGGATGTACTTTGTGAAAGTGATGACTGGCAAAGAATTTTCAGTAAGGAAGTTTGTCAAGCTATAAGTGCATCGCTTTCATCACGTTCTAATTCTGGGATAGACTTAACAGAATATTATACGAATTGGTATTTTGTTTTTAATTCTTTGTGCATCCTTCGTGTAACCCTTGGTGCTCCTTTGTGCAACCACTTTTTAAGGGTTGGCACTAAGGCACACCATGGATTACCCAAAGTACCACCATCAGCCTAACCCTTCGACAAGCTCAGGGACCGGAACCAGCCTTCAGCCTAACAGCCCTCAGCCTAACAGCCTTTAAAACAGTTCTGAATGAGATCCAATTCGACCGAGTATAACAACAGAATCACCGAGATCAACCATATATATCAAACACAAGTCATTTGTAACATGGCATTCGTTCCATTGTTTTTTGTTTCCTTTAAGTTTATGATCCAGGTATTTTTCTGGAAGTTTAGAACCGGCTTCCAGAATTTCAATAATGATTTTGAGTTGAACAAATGAAATGCCTTGTTTCTCCAGGCGCTTAATATCCCGTTTAAACTGGCCGGTGAATTCTATTGTAAACACTCAGATCCCGAGCTTTTTAAAAACATCTGCAGCGTTCCTACATTTAACTGTCTTCCCGTTTTCCGCATCTTTCATTGCTTCACGTGTATTTGCGTTTGGTTTATCAGTGATAACTTCAGCGTAATTCGTTTTCCGAAGGAATTCAACCATCGCCTTTCCTTCTTTTTTCCTGGTATCAATAATGACTGTAGTCATGGCTAAATATTTACACAAAGTTAAATCAAAAACCAAACCAATGTAACAATATACCAATTTTCAACATACCAGTTGAAGGATGGAGGATGATATATGAAGGATGAACAGGGGAAAGAAGGGTATTGGTGGGTATTGAAAATGCATACAATTGCGCTTTTAATTGCACTTTTTGTTGCAATTATCAAAAATAATCGTATATTTGCACAAAATAAGGCAATACAATGCACTTTACAGAATTAATAGATATCGTAAAGGGGCGTAGGAAAGCAC
This sequence comes from Bacteroidota bacterium, assembly GCA_037132075.1. Lineage (GTDB taxonomy): Bacteria > Bacteroidota > Bacteroidia > Bacteroidales > CAIXZF01 > JBAXPV01. The sequence goes on along the minus strand of JBAXPV010000003.1, from coordinate 169,672 downwards.
TAAAGGTAAGCCAGGAAACCCTGGCTGCACTATCGGGTGTGGGCCTGCGAACCTTAAAAGAATTTGAAAGCGGGAAAGGGAATCCCACATTACTGACATTGCAAAAATTAGCCGATGTTTTGGGTTTGGAGCTTTGTCTCAAACTTAAGAATGTATCCCATATCAAATGAGACAGGCCAAAATATTATATAAGGACGAAGAAGCAGGCCTGCTTACACAAAAGGATGACGGCTCATTTACTTTTCGTTATCACACCTCCTGGTTTGAAAACAGCCACAAGCCTGGCATCAGTCTTACCTTGCCTAAAAATGAACAAGAATATCATTCCAAATTCCTGTTTCCATTTTTCTACAATATGTTACCGGAAGGCTCAAACAAACAAGTAGTCTGTAAATATAACAGAATTGACCAAAATGACTATTTCGGATTACTAATGACAACCGTCAAATATGACAATATCGGTGCCGTTCGTGTTGTTAAAATAGAAAAATAATGAGTTTCCCTGAAATTAAATACTGCCCTGGCAGTTTAGCTGAAGGCTTTGACACCTATAGCAGAAACTGTTTGAACAGGGTGTTTCAACAGAAAAAGGTTCACCATGTACTGCCTTATGATTCACCAGCATCCAACCCTGAAACAGATGAACTTTATTTAGAAAACCGAAAACATATTTCTATTTCAGGTGTGCAGGAAAAATTCTCTGTAATCCTTGTAAAAAACAAGTTACGGCTTACAAAAGAAGGCGAACGCGGAACCTATATTTTAAAACCAATTCCGGGTGCTGGCAAAAACCCTGATCAAATGCCTGCCAATGAACACCTGACTATGCAAGTTGCCCGTCAGGTTTATGGAATAGAAACGGCTGAAAATGCATTAATTTTTTTTAAAAATGGATCTCCGGCATACATTACCAAAAGGTTTGATTTAAAAGAAGACGGGACCAAACTGGCGCAAGATGATTTTGCCTCCTTAGCCGGAAGAACACCGCAGACCTTTGGGGAACATTATAAATATTCAGGAAACTATTCAGAGATATTTCTTTTAATGGAGCAACATTTACCTGCTTACAAACTGGAATCGATAAAGCTATTGAAAATACTTGTTTTTAATTATTTGTTTTCAAACGGGGATGCTCACTATAAAAATTTTTCATTGTCAGAAACGGCGATGGGAGATTACCGGCTTAGTCCTGCCTATGACTTACTCAATAGCCGAATTCATATAGAAGACAAGGACTTTGCATTGGAAGATGGCTTGTTACCCAGAAACCTGGCTCAAGGAAAAGTGGGTCACCAATTTTCTATCCTTGCAAAGAATGCAGGGATTCCGGAGAAGATTTTCAAAGATATAATGGCATTGATGGTATCAAAATCAGATTGGGTTGAAAAAATGGTTCATGCTTCTTATCTCAGCAAATCCATCAAAAGAAATTATTGGCAGTTATATCAGGGTCGGCTAAAGCAATTGATGAAAGTTTAACGCGGGCATGCGAGAGAAAAAAGGAATGTAACAATATATCAATTTTCAATATACCAATATACCATTTAAAGGATGATATATTAAGGATGAACAGGGGTAAGCATATTCTACAGTCAGTATTAAGCCTTCAGCCCTCAGCCTAACAGCCCTCAGCCTCCCCAATTTTGAAAAATAAATATATCTTTGCCGACTATCCCAGCTATGAAAAAAATCGTCATCCTCACCGGCGCCGGCGTCAGCGCAGAAAGTGGTATTAAGACCTTCCGCGACCATGATGGTTTGTGGGAGAATCACCGCATTGAGGATGTTGCTACACCCGATGCCTGGGAACGGGACCCGGAGTTGGTGATGGAGTTTTATAACCAACGACGTAAGAATTTGTTGGAGGTTGAACCCAATGCGGCTCATTATGCCCTGGCAAAACTGGAAGAGAAATATGATGTCCAGGTAATCACTCAAAATGTTGATAACCTGCACGAAAGGGCTGGCAGCACAAAGGTTCTGCATCTTCATGGGGAATTAAACAAAGCACGTTCAACGGTAGCACCCTATGCTGTATACCCGATTGAAGGCTGGGAATTGAACTTGGGTGACCATTGCGAGAAAGGATCGCAACTTCGTCCGCACATCGTTTGGTTCGGGGAGCCGGTGCCATTGATTATGCGGGCTTCGGAACTGGCTGCAAGGGCTGATATTGTGATGGTGATCGGAACTTCGATGGTTGTCTATCCCGCAGCAGGCTTGATTGAGTTCGTTCCGCGTAATGCTGAAAAATATTATATAGATCCCAACGCCAAAGATATCAGGCATATCCATGATCTTCATGTGATTCACGAAATGGCGGGGAAGGCGGTGCCGGCGCTGGTGGCGGAGCTGCTTGGGCGATAACATTATCTCAAAACAAGCAAACGCTTAGTAATTTTCTGATTTTCAGCGATCAAGGTGCAGAAATAAACCCCGGCCGGCAGGTCACTGCTGAGGCCAGATGAAGTTTTCAGGCTAATTAGGAGTTGGCCAGTATCGGCTTTTCCATAAAAAACACTCCGAACAAAGCTGCCCATCGCATTGTAAAGCACGACGGAGATGATACCGGGCTCATTCAATGTGATTTTTAGACTTGCATTGTTAAGGACAGGATTGGGGTAGATCTGGAGATCGGGTAATTTTGAATTGTGCGTGACTGGATTCGTTTGATTGTGATCATCAAGCCAGGTCCCGTAATGAAAGACACACAATCCACCCTGGGCTGTGCCAATCCAGATGTTGTTTTGAGGATCGACAATGATATCGGTAATCATGCTGTCAGTCAGTCCTGAATTATAAATATTGTAGGGATAAAAAGCTCCGTTAAACATAAGCAGCCCCTTGCTTTTTGTACCAAGCCACAGATTGTGGTTATCATCCAGTGCAAGGCTTGATATTTTGTTGTCGGGCAGGGCTGAGTTGCTGGTATTATAGACAATCCAATAAGTCAGATTGGTTTGCACCAATCCATTTTCGGTAGCAATCCAATAACAGTGGAAGAAATTGTCGTAAACCATGTCGTTAATGGCATCACTGGGCAAACCTGAATTTAAGGTGTTATAAAAAATGGAAACGGCGGTATCATATTTAAGCAATCCGTGCTGGCAACCGATCAGGAGCGTATCTTGTATATTACTGATACAACTGATCCTGGAACCCAGGTTCGATAAAGGTGTCGTCATTGTAGTCCAGTTTATCCCGTCGAATTTGAGGAGATTCCCGTAGCTTGTCCCGGCAAACAAACCCTGGCTATTGGTTCCGAATGCTGTTGTTAAGTTATTATTGGAGCAGGGGAAACTCCAGTCATAACGAGTATATGTCGTCCCATCATAACGGCAGGCGCCATTACGGAACCCAATCCACAAATTGTCGTTCTTGCCATAAAGGGTATAGATTACATTATTCATATGACAGGAATCAATCAAGTCATACTGTGACCAGGAGCTTCCTGTAAAGTTGCTCAAGCCATTACCATGATAATTAAGCTGTTGATATTGAGCACAATTATTCGGATAACACATTGGAATATTTTCACCTATAAAAACCGATTGCTGGGGATTTACGTTATTCAGACAAGTGATGCCCTGGCAAACGAGTTCGGATTGAATGTAGGCGGTATAATCGTGCCAGGTAGTATCATATTTTGCCAGGCCAAACATGCCACTCAGCCATAAAGCGCCATCCTCATCAATTAATATTTCAAGAAAATTTGGCCATGCATCGGGGTTCTTCGCTAAATAATAATTTGGCATGGGCGTTTTGCCAAAAAATTGCCACACGCCTCCGCTATACTTATACAAGCCATTGTAAGTATGCATAGCCCATATGTTACCCGCGGTATCACTCCGGATCGCATAAATGTCGGCCAATTGGTTCGTTGGAGGTGGTAATGACAGAATGCTCATATAGTTAGTCCAGGTGGTATCACTTAACACCGAGATACCCATCATATGGCCAATCCACACACTTCCATCAATATCAACAGTCAGTGATCGGACTTCATTGGTAGCAAGTCCAGAGTTCGCATGTGTATAAACCCGCCATTGGGTCCCATTATATTTGAGAACTCCTACGGTGGCACAGCATACCCAAACGGATCCGGCGCTGTCAAAGGCGATATCTTCTACCCTGTATAAGGGATAAGGGTTTCCAGCATAGGGAGCTATCGTATAAACGGTCCATACGCCTCCATCAATTTTCACCAGGCCGCTGCGTGTTCCAATCCAAACGACTCCATCATGAACTTCAATACTATTAATCAGGTTGGAAGGAAGGAGTGAATTCGACGTATTATACTTTGTCCAGGTATTCGTCGTGCTAAGACACATAAGTCCTGTTGTGCCATCATTGGTCCCAATCCATTTGTTCCCGGCCCCGTCAATGCCAAGTGCTGTTAAGAATACTGAGGAAATCCCGGAATTGTGTTTGTTATAGTAAGTGAGCACTGAATAATCGGCATTGGCTTTCATCAGTCCGCCGCCAAAACTGGCGATCCAGAAATCACTGCCTTGCTTTTTCACGGCCCGGATGTCTGTTGTCGCCAGATAATTATCCCAGAATGGATGCTGGGCCCTGGTTGTCTCAAAGGAAATGACCAGGGATAACAGGAATATAGAAACGCGGAGAAACCTGATAGACGGGGCTATTGTTTTCATATGCGATATTTTGTGGGAAGGTAGAGAATTTTTGGGAGGATATGACAATAAAATGCGGAGTGGCCCCCAGAGACATTTCTATTTCTAATTAAGTTTGACGCGGCCCCCGATGGGGGCAAAAAAGAAATCGTAGTAAGGGGTGCGCGTGTGACCGTATGAACGGGTGGTCTTTGACGTTCCATACGTGAGAACGTTCACGCTCATAGCGTTCCCTCGTCAACGGGCACACGCGCCCATCGGCCACACGTTCACACGAGTCTACGGATAAAAAATAAATCGAATTACTGGATCAAACTAATCTCATTCAGCGCCTGCCTGAGCTGTGCCTGCGTGATGGGCCTGGAGATGATCTTACGCTGGCGATCCATGAGGATCATGGTGGGTGTTGCATAGACGTTGAAATCCATGGGGATCTTGCCTTTCCATCCCAGGCCGTCGCATGACTGGAGCCAGGGGACTTTGAGTTTCTGAACAAAGCCTTTCCAGGCAATGAGGCTGGTGTCCATTGATATTGTAATGATCTGAAGCTTTAGAGGATTGACACCGGCTGTCATGCTTTGTATCTGCGGGATGAGCTGGGCACAATGCGGGCACCAGCTGGCCCAAAAGACCATGAGGGTATAATCCTGGCTGCTGTTTGCTGAAGAAAATGTTTTCCCGCTAAGGTCCGTGCCACTCCATTCGGGGGCTTTGGTGCCTTTGCCCAGCTTGCGGTCGGCTTCTATCCTGCCAGAGATCTTGCCAAGGCGATCGTTGTACGAACAGCTGCGGTCAGAAAGGTAGGTGTCATACAAATGGTCTACCACGGCATCAAACCCGTAATGTTCAAAACCCTCCACCAGGTATGAAAGCAGGAATTCAAAGACGAGGCTATCCTTTCTGCAATTGGAAAGCACCTTGTCGAGCCCTTGGACAAAGGCTTTCTCATTGGCTTCTTTCGGCTTATTCGGGTCAGAATACAACATCAAGTACTGGATGATCTTGTTGGGATAGAGGGAGGTACGCAAAATCGCCGTGTCATCAACATGAAGCATCTCGAAATAATGATCCTTGAAATAGGTCTTTCGTTCATCGTCAGTCCAGTTAAAGCGAAGTATTGGCTCCCTGTAAACGGCCAGCACCCTGGCAACATAAGAGTTTTTGTTTTTGCTTATCTGGTCGTTGATAAGGCTGGCTCTTGCGTCCTGTAAGGCGTAATACTCCTTTTCAGCTGTCTTATAAAACTTATCGTCGGCCGGGAAGGCGCTGGCAGTGACAGAAAGGGCATCGAGCTTTTTCCTGAATTCGATATCCTTTTTCAGAAAATCGATAAATACCTGGTTTTCTAATGATGAGACAACGTCAGGCCGGCTTTTGGGATCATCTGCATTAACGATCATGACAACATCCTCTTTGTTGTAGATAAAGTCGGTGATGCTTTTACCGAAGATACACCGATACATCCCGCTGGCCCTGGTTTTGGGAAAGCTGAATCCAATGCTGCCGTCCATCCGGGTGAGTCCGGAGTCGATCCTGTTCGTGGTTTCGCCATAGAAAGAGGCGAGGTAAACTTTTTGAAAGTTTTTCCCGGGAAAGCGAAAAGTCAGGGTATTGACATCCTGGGCTGTGGCATTACCCTGACAAAATGCCATGAAGACCAGTAATAATCCGGCACTCAGGCGAGTAAAAGTCCTGGCAATACTGATTTTCATATAAGTCGCTTAGTAAGCGAAGAGTGGCATGGCAGACATCAGCTCGTTCACCTTTTTCCGGGTGGCGGTAATGACGTCTTCATTGTCGATGTTGCTGATGACCTGGTCGATAAGCGCTACGATCATCGGCATATGTTCTTCTTTCATTCCCCGGGTGGTGATGGCCGGGGTGCCGACCCGAAGTCCGGAAGTCTGGAATGGGGAACGGCTATCGAAAGGAACCATATTTTTATTGACGGTGATGTCGGCCCTGACGAGGGTATTCTCAACTACTTTCCCTGTAATTTCAGGGAATTTTGAGCGCAGGTCGATGAGCATCAGGTGGTTGTCGGTACCGCCGCTGATGACATGATAGCCTTTATCGACAAAGGCCTGGGCCATGACTGTCGCATTTTTCTTAACCTGGCTTGCATATTCGCCAAAGCTGTCGGTGAGTGCTTCACCAAAAGCAACTGCTTTGGATGCGATGACATGCTCAAGTGGCCCACCCTGGACACCTGGGAATACCGCGGAATCGAGCATGGCCGACATCATCTTGGTTTCACCCTTAGGTGTTTTTGCACCCCATGGGTTCTCAAAGTCTTTGCCCATGAAGATGATCCCGCCGCGGGGACCACGTAATGTCTTATGTGTAGTGGATGTAATGATATGACAATGAGGAACAGGGTTATTCAGCAGGCCTTTGGCGATGAGCCCGGCAGGATGTGCAATATCGGCCATTAAGATGGCACCGATCTTGTCGGCAATGCTACGCATGCGGGCATAATCCCAATCACGGGAATAGGCTGAAGCGCCGGCGATGATCAGTTTTGGACGGTCGCGAAGTGCAGTCTCTTCCATTTTATCGTAGTTGATCAGACCCGTTTCCTGTTCCACACCATAAGCGATTGGGCGATATAGTATTCCAGAAGAGTTCACGGGTGAGCCATGCGAGAGGTGACCACCATGGGCGAGGTCGAGCCCCATAAAGATATCACCGGGTTTGAGGCAGGTCATCAAGACGGCCATATTGGCCTGGGCGCCGCTATGAGGCTGGACGTTAGCCCATTCAGCACCAAAGAGTTCTTTCAAGCGATCGATTGCGAGTTGTTCGGTCTGATCCACGACCTGACAACCGCCATAATAACGGCGTCCGGGGTAACCTTCTGCATATTTGTTGGTTAACACTGACCCCATGGCTTCCAGAACTTGCTCACTGACAAAGTTCTCGGATGCAATCAATTCGATGCCGTGCATTTGCCTGGCTTTTTCCCCTTCGATGAGGCTGAAAATCTGTTCGTCTCTTTTCATAATTATTAGCGCTTTAGTGGGTGCAAAAGTAGGAAAAATTTGGGGGATCGGTACATACAAGCTACCTTTGTAAATTCATTATAATTACAATAGCAAAGACATTCATGTTAGATTACGATAAATTCACCCTGGACAATGGATTACGCGTACTTGTCCACCGTGACAGCAGTACACCTTTGGTTGCACTCAACCTATTGTATGATGTCGGGGCCAGGGATGAAGACCCGGAGCGAACCGGTTTTGCACATCTTTTTGAGCACCTGATGTTCGGGGGTTCCACGAACATCCCGGTTTTTGATGAGCCACTGGAGCGGGCAGGCGGGACCAATAATGCCTTTACCTCCAATGACATCACCAATTATTACCTGAGTGTTCCGCGTCAAAACCTGGAGATGGCTTTTTGGCTGGAATCAGACAGGATGCTTGGCTTGAATCTCACCACAAAAAGTATTGAAACCCAGAAAAAAGTCGTCATTGAAGAATTTAACCAGCGTTACCTCAACCAGCCTTATGGTGATGCCTGGCTTAGCCTGAGACCTATGGCCTACCAGCATCATCCCTATTCCTGGCCTACGATAGGGAAGGAGATATCACATATCCAAAATGCAACAGAAGTAGACGTAAAAGCATTTTTCAATTTACATTATTGCCCATCCAATGCCATTCTCGCCATTGCCGGTGATGTGAGTACTGAAGAGATCAAAGCATTGGCCCAGAAATGGTTTGGACCTATTCAAAGGAATTACCTTTACAAACGTTCATTGCCAAAAGAACCCAGACAGACCGCAAAAAGGACAAAGACTGTTGAGAACAAGGTTCCCTATGATGCCTTGTATATGGTGTTTCATATGCCGGAAAGAAAGCATAAAGATTATTATGCCTGTGATCTCTTATCGGACATTTTATCCGCCGGGGAATCTGCACGTTTAGACCAGAAGCTGGTTCGCCAGGAACAATTGTTTAGCGAGATCTCTGCATACATCTCAGGAGACTCTGACGAAGGCCTGTTTGTTTTCAGTGGCAAAGTATATGAGGGTGTTGACATCCATAAAGCTGAGGAAGGCCTAAGACGAGAATTAGATGACATCATGAATTCATCTATTGACAGCAGAGAACTTGAAAAAGTCAAAAACCGCATGGAAGTAGCGATGGCATGGTCGGAGCTTAAAGTCACCGACAAAGCTTTGAATCTCTGTTATTTTGAATTAATGGGTGCAGCATCACTCTGGAATGAAGAAGTGACAAAATACCAGGCGGTCGACGCAAAACAAATCCAGGCAGTTGCCAATGAGATTTTCAGGGAAGATAATGCTTCCATTTTATACTACCTCGCTGAAAAGGAGTCTTAATTTTCTTTTTTGATGAAAAAATGAACAATTCTGCAAAAAACATATGCCTTATCTGCACCCCTCAGACAACCATAGGCAAAAGTGTAGTGTCTAAAAAGCTGTAAGAACTACGGATGATTCCAGACTCCGAACTGATACAAGGATGCCTTGATGGGAAGCAAGATGTACAAAAGCTGTTTTATCAGAAGTACGCTTCAACCATGTTTGGTATCTGTTTAAGGTATTTTCAGTCGCGGGAAGAAGCAGAAGATGCTTTGCAGGAAGGATTCATCAGGGTTTTTACAAATCTGGTTAGTTTTCGCAATGAAGGCTCCCTGGAAGGATGGATAAAACGCATTATGGTTAACACATCACTAAATCTCGTCAGAAATCAGATGAAACATCAGTTTCACCTCGACGTAGAGGAAGCGGAAAAAGACCTGAGTGAGGATGAAGATATCATCGGAAACATCTCCCGGGAAGAAATGCTCAGATTGTTGCAGGAACTGCCAAACGGATATAGAATGGTCTTTAACTTATATGAGATTGAGGGATACAGTCATAAGGAAATCGCTGAAGCGCTTTCAGTGACGGTAAGTACTTCAAAAACTCAGCTGTTAAAAGCCAGGAAGTTATTACAAAAGAAATTTAATCACCTGAACCGGGAAGCTGTCATAGCTCCCGATTCAAAAGAATAATAAATGATGGACAACGAAAACAGTAAATTAGGTCAACACTACAAGGACTCCTTTAGTGATTTCCGCACTGAGCCTTCGCAAGCGGTCTGGGAGAATTTAATGCAGCATCCTGCACTAAAAGTCACGCCCAAACCTTCCTTTTTCAGCCCGGCAAAAATGATCATCTCGGCAGCAGCTTTCACCACAGTGGCTGTTGTTTTGTATTTCGCACTTCAAAAAGAAGTCCTGAATAAACCAATACAATCCAGGACATCACAAGCTACGCTAACCGCTGCACATCCGGAGGCTCTTCCTATAGTTAAGGGCGAAGCAGATAAGACCAAGGAGATTCCAAGTACGGCAAACACTGTGATGCCAGAAAAGACAAGGAATCAGTCAGTTAATACTATTGTATTAACATCACCAAAAGCACCCTTGACTCCTGCGGAAAAACCTTTGGTGATCCCTGCAAAACCATTGCCAGCGGCAGCTTCTGCTTTTTCAACAGCTCAAAATATCCAGCTGGCCAACACCCCTATCCAGCACGAAGCAACAGTGACACCTGAGCCAGTGCCTGCGAACCATTTTAAAGGGACACCTGTAGAAATCTCTCCCAACCACATGATTTGCAAAGGAGAAAGCACCACAATTTGGGCAACAGGTGGAGAATCCTATCTATGGAATAACGGAGAAACACAATCCTCCCAGCTTGTAAGTCCTGCTATGACAACTACTTATAGTGTATCAATCACTGATGCATCCGGAGCAGTGACTTCTGCCAATATTACAGTTAATGTATCCATTTGCCAGGATCTTTATGTCCCGAATGCCTTTACTCCTGACGGGGATTCTCACAATGATGAATTTATCGCAGCCGGGGAGAACATCTCACAATTCAAGATGGTCATCTTTGCCCGAAACGGACAAATGATCTTTGAAAGTAATGACATCCTCAAAGGATGGAATGGCGAAATCAAAGGGAAGATGGGTGACCCTGGAGTATATATTTACAAGATCAACTACACCAATGCCGCCGGCGAATCGAAGGAAAAAACCGGTCCAGTCAATTTAATCCGATAAATTTTGCCACATTATCTACTAGATAGAAGCCATTCGCCTGTCACCGTTGATCTTGCAGGCCTTCCCAACGAAGGGGCTGTCTTTGGTTACGACCTGATCAAACCACAGTATCAAAAGCTGTCGAACGGGATTCCAATTTATTTTGTCAATTCGGGGAAACACGAACTCGTCAGGATTGAACTCTTATTTGATGCCGGCACCTATTACCAGACAAAAAAACTCACTGCTTTTTTCACCAACAGGATGCTTCGTGAAGGCACCTCAAAGCATACGGCTCAGCAGCTAGCGGAAATCGTTGAGTTTTACGGCGCCTATCTTTCAGTTAATACCGACAAGGACAGGGCTTCAGTGAGTATGCTGATGCTGGAAAAACAAATCCCTCACCTGCTTCCCCTTTTGGGCGAGATTATCCATGATCCTGCTTTTCCTGAACATGAGCTAGATATCTTAAAGTCGAGACAACAGCAGGAATTCCAGGTGAATATGCAAAAAGTGAGCTACCTGGCTTCCCGTCATTTCAGTGCCATGGTTTTCGGGGAAAAACACCCCTATGGCAAAATGCATAATGCTGCGGATTATAAGCATATTGAAATGGCTGACCTAAGCTCCTATTATTCTCAGTATTACACCCCGTCATCATGTATGATCCTGGTCTCCGGGAAAGCTGTTAAAGGGATGTATGAGAAGATCGACAGGATATTCGGGACTAAGGACTGGACAGATTCCATTAAAAAGAAACAAGCAGTTCATGAATTCTCCCCTGCTGCTGAAAAGAAAGCATTTATTTCAAAACCTGATGCTGTACAATCAGCCATTCGCGTTGGAAAAACAACTATAGACCATCATCATCCGGATTATATCGGACTAAAGATTTTAAATACTTTATTTGGTGGCTATTTTGGATCAAGGCTGATGAAAAATATCCGTGAAGACAAGGGTTATACTTATGGGATTTCCAGCATTCTTCTACCTCTGGAAAAAACCGGATGCTGGGTGGTTGCAGCTGATGTAAATGCCGGAAACAGCCAGGATACCGTTGACCAGGTTTTTCATGAGATGGAACAGCTATGTGCAAAAAAAGTCAGCACTTCAGAGCTAAACCTGGTAAAGAACTATATGCTGGGAAATTTCATCCGTAGTGTCGATGGTCCATTCGATCTGGCAGATAAATTTAAAAATCAGTTGTTATTGGGTTTGGGGGAAGACTATTTTGAAACTTATATCCAATCTTTAAAAGCTGCGACACCGGACACAATGCAATCCCTGGCTAAAGAATATCTGCAGCCGGAGAGTTTTTATGAATTGATTGCAGGAAAGAAATCTGTATCGAAAACCTAAAGTATTTGTATTTTTATACACCGAAAATAAGACTATAACAATTTCGTCATATGTTAAGAAAAATATTCATTACCGCATTGCTAGGCGTACTCTTTCTTCCCAACCTCATGGCTTCACACTTTATGGGAGGAGAAATTACCTGGGAATGCCTGCCAAACGGGAATTACAGGTTTATCATGCGGGTTTACAGGGAATGCCAGGGATGTAATAGCTGTTATCAAAACACAGAACACCTGGAGACTAACGCTCCGGGCTACCCAAGCCCTGGAATTACGATTTCTTTGTATCCAACAGTTTCCGCGGGAAAAAAAGACCTTTCCCCTACCTGTAATCCGAATTCCAACTTCCCGCATATTAAGTGCTATCCGGCGCCTTCATTACCCAACACAGGAGCTGTTGAGGAGTATACCTATACAACTGATGCTGCCTATCCGAATGGTGTCGACCTGCCTGCAACTGCGATACCAGCCACTGGTTGGTATTTTGCCTTTTCTGGCAGCGCCCGTAACTCCTGTGCCAATTACTCAAGCTCAGGAAATCAGGATTGGTGGCTTCGCGCAATTATGTACCCTTATCCCAGCACAACCGCTGACAATTGTTGGGACAATAGCCCTGAATTCGGGGAAAAACCTACTACTGTTATTTGTACCGGATATCCTTTTACTTACAATCCAAATGGATACGACAAGGAGTTAGATTCTTTATCTTATGAGTGGGCACATCCGCTGGTTGCCCAGGGTGTGAATTATGGCCCCAATTCTCCTAACTATACCTACAACAGTCCCCTGCCAGGTACTTCACAGAACATTAACAATGTGCCTGCTACGGTAGATCCGTTCACCGGGACAGTTTCTTTCACCTCTTTTACCAGTGGGGCCTTTGTTACTGCTTATAAAGTTACTGCATGGAAATGCGGCATAAAGATCGCCGAGATATTCAGAGAGATGCAGATCGTCCTGCTGAATTGCCCCACAGCTTCACCAACAGCACCGCCAAACCACCCGCCTGTTGTCGACCCGCCATTTTTAAATCCTGCAACAGGACTTTATACGGAATATGTTGACACCGTTTTTGCGGGTTCTATCGTAAATTTCTATTTGACCGCAACAGATTATGACTCTCTTAATAAAGACCCAAGCACCGGTTTGTTTGATATGCAAACTGTGAGTATCGATGCCTCCGGTCAACAATTCGGAGATGGCAATTTCACCAGCACCACCACAGGATGTCTGCATCCGCCTTGTGCTACCTTAAATCCACCGCCGCCGGCCTCCAGTTATGTTTTTACAGCAACGAATTTCGTTTGGCAGACCACCTGTGCCCACCTGGCGACAGAAAACCCCTGTGGTGGCTTTACCAATTCCTATAACTTCATCTTAAAAGCTTCCGATGACTTTTGTCCGGCCAAAGCATATTCCTGGAAAACGGTAACCATTGTCGTTAAAAACCCGATTATGCCCCCGCCAAAACTTAAATGTGCCAGCGTGGCCGAAGACGGGAAAGTTACGATCAACTGGCAATTGTCTGATACGAATATTGTACCCAACTCCTGGTCGGCTTATTATATCTATCGCGCCGACAATTCAGCTGGTCCTTTTGTGAAAATCGACTCTATCGTGCTTGACCCGGCGAACAATATTCTTTTCTCTAATACAACATCCTATCTTGACAATACCGCTAACGGGCAAAATTCCCCCTATTTTTATTATATTAAGGTAAGATCAGGCTGTTATGGAGATTTTTATTCCCAGGCATCCAATATCATCAGGACTATCAATCCTATTGCCACCAACATTGGTGGCGGTGTCGGACATTTCACCTGGAATTCAATCAGTACCTACAACATTGCCACATCGTCACATATGTATCATTTGTGGCGTAAAGATGCAGTTGGCAGTTGGTACCAGGTTGATTCAACGCTAAACCTTCAGCTTGACAAAGTTATTTACGGCTGTGGTCCAATAAAATTCAGAGTGAGCATTTATGACTCAACAGGTTGTGAGTCGATGTCAGCCATTGACACTGCCCTTTTTGGCGCAGCACTTCCTGCAACTTTGCATTGTTTGGCCGTTCAGCCTAACGGAACTGTCACGGTTTCATATACCGAGCCAGTTGGGTCCAACGCAGTCTATTTCAGTGCTTACCTGATCTATTGTTCGAACAACCTTAACGGGCCTTACACATTAATTGACAGCATCATGGATCCTGGTCTTAACTCCTGGAACATACACCAGGTGAATGCTAATTCAGGACCATTATACTTCTATTTTATAACCAGAATTAGCTGTGGGGCCCCTTTCTGGTCTGTTGGTTCTGACACTTTACGGACAATATACCTGGACATTACTAACTTAACCCCTTCCACTTCGACACTTGATTGGAATGTGATCCATAACCCACCTTTGACAGGCTCAACGCTCTCATATAAAGTATATCGTCGTTATCCCGGTCTTTTATGGAGTCCTATTGGAACAACAACTGACCTCACCCTGAACGATGGTTTGATCCAATGTGGTGATTCGATCGCTTATCGTGTTGAGATGGCTGATGTAAGCGGCTGTAAATCGGTCTCAAATATTTCCAAGGCTTATTATTATGACGACGTCCCTCCTCCTGTTCCATTATTGGATAGTGTCAGTGTTGACTCCTTAACAGGTAATGTAATGATTGGCTGGACTCCAAATGATGCAGAAACCGTTGGTTACATTTTATTCTATGATGACAATGGTGTATGGCCAATCCTTGACACGATCTGGGGCACCACCAATACCTTCTACCTCGACAAAAAATCTCCCGGTAGCGCTTGTGACCAGGTCAAACGATATGCGATTGCAGCTATCGACAGTTGTGATAATGTCAGCCAGATGGGAACAGATAAAATACACAATACCTTGCGGCTGGTGATCGCTTATGTTGATCCTTGCGGTGCACAGGTGACTCTCGATTGGAACACTTATGAAAACATGGCAGGCCTGGCAGGGTATAATGTGTTTTATTCTGACAATGGTGGTCCTAAAACTTTATTAGGAACTGTTCCGGCTCCCGGGCCCGGATTACCACCACCGACCACTTTTGTTCACTCAAATTACACCGAAAACCACACCTATTGCTATAGCATACAGGCATTTAACACAAATGGCACCGTGACTTCCAGATCATGTGATACCTGTCTGCTTGCCACAAAACCAAAACAACCTAAATTCAATTATTTGAAAGTAGCCACTGTTGAAGAAAACCGCTTTGTGAGGCTTAAGATAAAGGTTGACGTCGACGCTTATGTTACTGAATATAAAGTCATGCGTTCAAGCGATAAAGTTGGTCCTTATGATGCCGTTGGTACTATTCCGCCTTCAAATATTGCTGATATCATTTACGATGACTTTGATGCCAGGCCAAAACAACAAAGCTATTATTACTTCATCGAAGTAATCGACAGTTGTGGCATGGCTGTTTTGAGTTCCGACACAGCGCGCACAATTTTTGTTACCGTTGATGCTAAAATTGACTTTACCAATCTTGTCAAATGGAATGATTATGAAGGCTGGAACTGGTCGACAGTAAATGCATATAACATTTTCAGAGGCATCGACGGAATGCAGGATCCTATTCCAATCGCTACCCTCCCCTATGGAAAAACAGAGTATTCCGATGATGTAACGGGCTATATTGAGACCCAGGGAAAATTCCAGTATATTATTGAAGCAGTTGAACGACCAGGAGGATCATTCCCCTTTGTAGACACCAGTTATTCAAATATTACCAAGGATGTACAGCGCTCATTAGTATTCATGCCCAATGCATTCTCTCCCAAAGGATATAATAATATCTTCAAACCTGTCAGTTCCTTTGTTGACAATACCGGTTATATCTTCCAGATCTACAATCGCTGGGGTGAGATGATCTTTGAAACTCATGATCCTACCCTTGGATGGGATGGAACCTATAAAGGTGATTATGTTCCAGCCGGAGTTTATGTATATTATGTGAAATGCAAAACATCGGAGAGCCAGGTTTATGAACGACGAAGTACTGTCACTGTTATCAAATAACAGCTTTCAGGCTTAAAAATATTTTTGATTACCCTTTTAGGTCTTTGCTTTGACCAAAAAATTGCTGCTTACCGTTTTATTGAGTATCCTCCTGATCCCCAGCCTGCTGGCTGATCATTTCATGGGTGGGGAGATTACCTGGGAATGCCTGCCTAATGGAAACTATCGTTTCATTATGCGGCTTTACCGGGAGTGCAATGGTTGTTTGCTTTGTTATCAACCCACGTCGAATTTATTGACCAATGTTCCCGGGTACGAAAACAGCGGGATAACGGTTTCTTTGTACCCAACTACTATTTTGGGAAAAAAGGATCTTTCCCCGGATTGTAATACGAATTCCTCCTTCCCTCATATCAATTGTTACCCGGCACCTTCTATTGCAAATACCGGTGCGGTTGAGGAATGGACATATACTTCTGACAATCTCTACCCGAGCGGTGTTCCTTTCCCTGCTGGTCCTATTCCTGCGACTGGCTGGTATTTTGCTTTTACCAGTTGTTGCCGGAATCCCTGCGCCAATTATGCCGGGACGATCAGTAAGTCATTCTGGATCCGGGCATTCATGTATCCCTATCCTGGACTCAGCCCTGACAATTGTTGGGACAGCAGCCCGGCTTTCGGCGACAAGCCTTCAACAGTAATATGTACCGGATATCCGTTTACATACAATCCGAATGGTTACGACAAAGAGCTTGATTCTTTATCATATGAATGGACCGAACCGCTTACTGCGCTAAACACACCCCTGACACCATTTCTTAATCCAGGCTATACCGTAAGCAGTCCTTTACCGGGACCAACGCAAAATCCTGCCAATATCCCCGCAACTGTAAATGCGTTTACCGGCGAAGTTTCTTTTACATCATATACCAGTGGGGCTTATGTCACGGCCTATAAAGTAACTGCCTATAAATGTGGAATTAAAATAGCAGAAATTTTCCGCGAGATGCAAATCGTTTTACTCAACTGCCCGACAGCTTCTCCAACAGCGCCATCAAATAAACCGCCTATCGTCGATCCACCATTTTTAAACCCCATTAGTGGGCTTTATTCTGATTATGTCGATACCGTTTATGCAGGCTCTATCGTAAATTTCTATCTAAGTGCAACAGATTATGACTCGCTCAACAAAGATACAGTAACAGGTTTATTTGACATGCAAAAGGTCAGCATCCTGGGCTCCGGTCAGCAATTTGGAAATAATTTCACCAGCAGCACCACTGGATGCCTGAATCCACCATGTGCCACACTTAACCCTCCTCCGCCAGCTACAAGCTATGTGTTTACAGCCACCAATTTCGTTTGGCAGACGACTTGTGCTCATATTGCTACAGAAAGCCCTTGCGGAGGATATACCAATTCCTATAACTTCATCCTCAAGGCCAAAGATGACTTTTGTCCTGCACCTGCCTTCTCCTGGAAAACGATCACCATTGTTGTCAAGAATCCGGTCATGCCGCCTCCTAAGCTTAAATGCGTCAGCGTAGCAGACAATGGTCCGGTCACCCTAAGCTGGCAAATTTCTGACACCAACGAGATTCCAAATACCTGGCAAGCATATTATATCTATCGGTCCACGAATGCGGCAGGGCCTTTTACTTTATTAGATACGATTATTTTTGACCCTGCCAACAACATCTTATTCGGCAATACCAATTCATATATTGATAATTCCGCCAGTGGCCAGACCTTGAGCTATTATTATTATGTCAGATCGCGATCCGGTTGCTATGGAGACTTCCAGTCGCCTCCTTCCAACATCATTCATACCATTAAAATTCAGGCAACGAATGCGGGAAATTCAATCGGGCATTTTAATTGGGATTTCATCAGTGACAGTCCGATCCCAACCTCCTTGAATGTTTATCATTTATATCAAAATGGAAATAATGGAAACTGGAATGTTATTGATTCTACCCAAAACCTTACTTTAAACAAAACTATCTATGGTTGTGGACCCATCCTTTTTAAAGTAAGCATCAGTGATTCTTTAGGTTGCGAATCATTTTCTTCTATCGACACGGCAAATTTTGGTGCAGTGCTGCCTCCTGTCATTCATTGTGCTGCCGTCGGGACAAATGGCCATGTCACACTAGCTTTCAACTATCCCGGTGGCCCTGCTGCAATTCCGTCCTTTAGTGCCTGCCTGGTATATTATTCAAACAATCTAAATGGCCCTTATGTGTTAATTGACAGCATATTGGATCCTAATTTTATCGACTGGACGATAAACAGTGTTTCCGCCAATAGTGCAGCGCTTTATTTTTACCTGGTGACACGTATCGATTGCGGCACTTTCTTTTATTCCCTTCCATCTGACACCCTGAATACTCTTTTTCTTAATGTCACCGATCTCAGCCCTATCACTGCTAAGTTGGAGTGGAACGTGATTCATAACCCGCCAATCTCATCATCTTCACTGATTTACAAAGTTTACAGACGGTATCCCGGAAATACCTGGGCATTGGTTGGAACAAGCACCAATCAATATATTACAGATAACCTGGAGATATGCGGCGATTCTATTGCTTACAGAATTGAGATGGTAGATGCCACAGGCTGTAAATCAATCTCAAATGTTTCCAAGGCTTATTACTATGACAACATCCCTCCTCCGATACCCTTGCTTGACAGTGTAAGTGTAGACTCTTTGAACGGTAATGTCAACATCGGCTGGACAGCCAACGGGCCGGAAACTGTCGGATATATCCTTTTTTATAATGACAATGGCATCTGGCCGATTCTTGACACGATCTGGGGAAACGGGAATACCCATTATTATGACAACAAATCGCCAGGAAATGCCTGTTCGATAATAAAAAGCTATGCCATTGCAGCCATTGACAGTTGCCGGAACTTCAGTCCTATTGGGATTAGCGGCATTCATAATACTTTATTATTAACCATCGCAGGAGCAGATCCTTGTGGTGGAAAAATAAAACTGGATTGGAACACCTATGAAAATATGAGTGGATTAATCGCATACAATATATACTATAACGAGAACTACGGGCCAAAAAGCCTTTTAGGCACTGTGGGATCATCAATTCCAGGACAGGCACCTCCCACAGAATATATCCACACGAATGTCAAAGAAAACTCATGGTATTGCTATAGTATACAGGCAATAAACGCATCAGGAACTGTCTCGGCTTCTTCCTGCCAGGTTTGCTATTTTTCAAGCAAGCCCAAACAACCCAGGTTCAATTACTTAAAGCTGGCTACAGTAGTTGAGAATAATTATATAAAACTTAAGCTGGGGCTTGATATTGACGCCTATGTCACTGAATATAAAATCATGCGTTCGACGACAAAAACCGGGCCCTATGATGCCATCGCGACACTGCCGCCGCAAAGCCTTCCGGAATATATCTTTGAGGATCACACGACACGACCAAAGGAAGAAAGTTATTATTATTATGTAGAAGTGATCGATAGCTGCGGGCAATCCGTTTTAAATTCTGACACAGCGCGTACGATCCTGGTCCATGTAGATGCCCAATTGAATTTCAACAATTATATTTCATGGAATGACTATGAAGGCTGGAATTGGTCCTCCATAAGTGCCTATAACCTTTTCAGGGGCATTGACGGGATGATGGATCCGATACCGATCGCAACCCTGCCTTTTGGTAAAAAGGAATATAATGATGATATTTCCGGATATATTGAAACTCAAGGCAAATTCCAATATTATGTTGAAGCGATTGAACGACCCGGTGGTTTATTTCCTTTCGTTGACAGCAGTTATTCCAACATTACACAAGATGTTCAAAGCTCTTTGATATTCATACCCAATGCCTTTTCCCCCAAAGGCTATAATAATATTTTCAAACCTGTCAGTTCTTTTGTCGATTATAATGGCTATCTCTTTTCAATTTACAATCGCTGGGGAGAGCTGATTTTTGAAAGTAAAGATCCGAATTTGGGATGGGATGGAACTTATAAAGGAGAATTAGTAGGTGCCGGGGTTTATATCTATTATGTGAAATGCAGGACTTCAGAAGGGCTGTTTTTTGAGAGAAAAAGCAGTGTCATGGTGATAAAATAGATTATCATCGCAAATGACAATCATTAAAGCCAATAATTCTTAGATTTTACAGGCTTTTCAGCTAAATATCAGATCCTTAGCAATACATAACAAATCAGACATTTTTTCGTTACTTTGCAAAAAATTTCTAAATAGACTTTATGTTCGCTAACTATTCAGATAAATTCATTGGTGAAGGTCTCACTTACGATGATGTTCTGCTCGTGCCGGGCTATTCAGAGATCATGCCAAAAGATGTAGATGTGTCTACACATTTTTCGCGCAATATTAAACTCAACATTCCTATTGTTTCCGCTGCAATGGACACCGTTACTGAGTCAACTATGGCGATCGCGATGGCCCAGGAAGGCGGGATCGGGGTTTTGCATAAAAACATGTCTATCGCAGACCAGGCGAATGAGGTACGAAAGGTTAAACGTGCTGAGAACGGCATGATCCTAGGGCCTGTAACTTTGCTGGAAACCGCCAATGTCCAGGATGCTCTTGGACTCATGGCTGAGTTTAAAATCGGAGGAATCCCGGTGATCGATAATTTCGGCAAGCTTGTCGGTATTGTAACGAATCGTGACCTTCGTTTTGAGCGTAACTATTCGAGACCCGTTCGTGAAGTGATGACTAAAGATGTGGTAACAACGACAGAATTCACTGATTTTGAGAAAGCTGCAGACATTTTGCAGGAACATAAAATCGAGAAACTCCCCGTTGTCGACAGCAACTATAAATTGGTAGGACTCATCACTTACAAGGATATCATAAAGATCAAAGCCCGTCCTAATGCTTGTAAAGACAATACAGGAAGGCTACGTGTCGCTGCTGCAGTAGGGACAGGACATGACACCCTGGAACGTGTTGCAGAACTTATTCGTTATGAAGTAGATGCCATCATTGTTGACACGGCTCACGGTCATAGCAAAAATGTTGTCGACACAGCAAAACGGATAAAACAGCTGTATCCCAGTATGGAACTTATTATTGGAAACATCGCTACTGCTGAAGCAGCCAGAGACCTGGCCAAAGCAGGGGCAGATGGAGTCAAAGTGGGTATCGGTCCCGGGTCCATCTGTACCACACGTATCATTGCCGGTATTGGCATCCCACAGCTAACCGCTATCTTTGAAGTTGCCTCAGCCCTTAAAGGAAGCGGAATTCCGCTTATCGCAGATGGTGGAATCCGATATACCGGAGACATTGTTAAAGCCTTGGCTGCTGGCGCAAATACAATCATGGCCGGTTCTCTTTTCGCAGGTGTTGATGAATCTCCGGGAGAAACTATCATATTTGAAGGACGTAAATTCAAAACATATCGTGGGATGGGTTCTATTGAAGCCATGCAAAAAGGCTCTAAAGACCGTTATTTTCAGGAGGACGTTATTGAAGAAAGCAAACTGGTTCCTGAAGGAATCGTAGGGAGAGTCCCATATAAAGGTTCTCTATCTGAAGTTATTTTCCATATGAAAGGTGGCCTGAAATCGGGAATGGGATATACAGGCAGTAAAGACATTGCGTCATTGCAAACAGCAAAATTTATTAAAATCACACCGGCTGCTGTGGTCGAGAGTCATCCACACGACATTACGATCACTCGGGAAGCACCAAATTATAGTCGCTAATAATTATCAATTAAATTATGAGAAAGAATATCTTACAACTAGGATTCGTTTTGATTTTTTGTTTTTTCGCCGGGACATTATATGCTCAGCAAGCCAATGACCCGGTTTTGCTCACCGTGGGTGGAGATAAAGTCACTCAATCTGAGTTTTTAAGCATCTACCAAAAGAACAATGTTAAGGGTGAAGTAATTGATAAGAAATCCCTTCAGGAATACCTGGAGCTTTTCATCAACTTCAAACTGAAAGTTAAAGAAGCCGAAGAAATGGGCCTGGATACGGCCACTGCCTTCAAGACAGAACTGGCTGGCTATCGTAAGCAACTGGCACAAAACTACCTCAGCGACAATGAAGTCAACGATGAGTTGTTGAAACAAGCCTACGATCGCATGCAAAAGGACATTCGCGCTTCGCATATCCTGATCAAGTGCGATCCTGGTGCAGCGCCAAAGGACACTTTAATCGCCTATAATAAGATCGTGGAAATCAGGAAACGCATCATGAAGGGAGAACGCTTTGAAACCCTTGCCAAAGAAGTCTCAGATGATCCATCAGCTAAAGATCGTGATGCCACAGGTAACAGACCCGCTGTAAAAGGCAACGGCGGTGACCTCGGATATTTTACCGTATTCGACATGGTGTATCCTTTTGAAAATGGAGCTTTTAATACGCCAAAAGGAGAGATCTCCAATCCTATTCGTACAGATTACGGGTATCATATTCTTAAGATTGTTGAAGTTAAAAAGGCAATGGGAAGAGTTAAAGTAGCCCACATCTTTGCTGCTTTCCCTGCCAATGCTACGAAAGAAGACTCTGTCAAGGCAAAGGACAAAATCTTGGAAGCCAACAAGATGCTCAAAAGCGGAATCGTATTCGATACCGTTTGTATAAAATATTCTGATGATAAAGGAACCGCCTCAAAAGGAGGTTTGTTACCCTGGTTTGGCGTCAACCGAATGGTGCCTGATTTCATCAATGCTGTTACAAATCTCCAGGTAGGCCAAGTCACCGAGCCATTTGTGTCACCTTTCGGCTGGCATATTGTAAAAATGGTTGAACGTAAAGACATTGGCAGCTATGAAGACGTGAAATCCGATATCAAACAAAGGGTTTCAAAAGACAGCCGTGCACAGCTTACCAAAGATGCTATCGTTAGCAAAATCAAAAAACAATATGGCTTCACTGAGTATGCGAAAGTGAAAGAAGAGATGCTGCCGGTTCTTGACTCCAGCGTTTTCAGTGCCAAATGGGATGTAAAAAAAGGGGCTAGCCTAAAAGCACCATTATGCAATATCGGTGATAAGACATATACGCAACAGGATTTCCTTCAGAATCTTGGAACAAACCAAAAAAGCCAGTCCGCAGAAGACCTGAGTATCTTTTTAAGCAATGCCTATAGAAAATATGTCGACGATGTATGTATCGCATACAAAGACAGTAAGTTAGAGGCAGAATATCCTGAATTCCGCAACCTCATGAAAGAATACCGTGACGGAATCCTTTTGTTTGACCTTACAGATCAAAAAGTATGGACCAAAGCCATAAAGGACAGTGTCGGGCTGGAAGCTTTTTATAAAACAAACAAAAACAATTATATGTGGGGGAAGCGTCTGGATGCTACCCTATACAAATGCAAGGACAAAGACATCGTAGAGAAAGCCTACAAAATGGCGTCAAAGTCATTTGAGAAAAGCTACGATGAAGCCGCTATTCTGAAGAAATTCAGCAAAGACACTTTGAATCCTTTACGTATTGACCGCAGTAAATTCACAAAAGGTGACAGCAAATTTGTCGACAATACCAATTGGGTAAAAGGTGTTTACGCGCCCAGTCTTGCTGATCCTTTCTGGATGTTCGTAGTAGTTCATCAAACCCTTGAACCTGAGCCAAAAACTTTAGCTGAGGCCCGCGGGATGATAACCGCTGATTATCAGAGCTACCTGGAGAAGGAATGGATCCGTGTTCTTCGTCAGAAATACCCGGTTCAGGTTAAGCAGGAAGTCCTTTCCACGATAAAATGACACTGAGGACAGCGCTGAAATATTTGTTTGCCGGACTAATTCTTCCTCTTCTTTTTTTATCATGCAACAATAGCTCCGAAAAAGAAAAAGGAAGACTCTTAGCCAAAGCACAGGATCATTACCTCTATGCTTCGGAACTTAAAGGACTTTTCCCGCCCGGCACAAGTAAAGCAGACAGTATTGAGATCAGCAAGAACTATATCCACGAATGGATCAATCAAAAACTGATCATCATTCAAGCGGAACAAAATCTTGCCAAAGACCAGAAAGACTTCACCCACGAATTGGATGAATACCGGAACTCTCTATTAGTCTACCGTTATGAATCCAAACTGATCGGTGAAAAACTCGATACCGCGGTGTCGGAAATGGAGATAGAAGGATATTACAATGCCAATAAAGATAACTTTGAGCTTAAGGACAACATTGTTAAAGTCCTCTATGTCAAATTATCAAAGAATGATGCAAACCTTTCCAAGATCCGTCCTCTTATCAAATCCGGGGGTGATTTAGAAATCAAGAAACTGGAACCAATTTGTTCTTCCACGGCAGTCAATTACTATTTGGATGACAAAAGCTGGCTGTTATTCAATGACCTATTAAAAGAAATCCCCATCAAGACTTACGATCAGGAGGCTTATCTCCAGAATCACCGGTATATA
This sequence comes from Bacteroidota bacterium, assembly GCA_037132075.1. Lineage (GTDB taxonomy): Bacteria > Bacteroidota > Bacteroidia > Bacteroidales > CAIXZF01 > JBAXPV01. The sequence continues at coordinate 145,220 of JBAXPV010000003.1, read as the reverse complement.
GAGATGGACGACGAAAATTTCACATATCTTGTTCTTTTTAAAGACTTTGAAATAAAAGAAGGTGTTTCTCCTTTGAGTTTTGAAAAAGAGAACATCCGCAACATCCTGATTAACAAACGAAAGATGTTGTTGATAGAAAACCTTGAGAAAGATGCTTTCCAGAAAGCCGAGAAGAATAAAGACTTTGAAATCTATTGATATTAACGAAATGCAATAATTTCGCGACGCCTAAGTTTTACAGATTCATGAGACCATTAACACAACTGCCCATATTTAAGTTATTCCTGGCTTTGCCTTTATGGCTCTGCCTTCCTTTGTTTCTTTCAGGGCAGACAAAACCTCCTGCAAAAGGGAAAATTGTCGACCAGATTATCGCGATCGTAGCGGGTCATGCTGTTCTGGAATCCGATATTGAGAATCAATATGAGCAAATGCGTTTGCAGGGTGGCGGTGATAGTCACTCTGACACACGTTGTCAAATCCTTGAAAGCATCCTTTTTCAGAAACTAATGCTGAACCAGGCTGAGCTTGATAGTGTTAATGTCACTGATGAAGAAGTGGAAGATGAGCTAAACCGGCGTTTACGCTATTATATCGGACAATTCGGATCACAGGAGAAGTTTGAGGAGTTCTATAAAAAACCTGTTACTGAGTTTAAGGAAGAGTTTCGTGAAATCGTCAGGGAGCAAAAACTCATCGAACAGATCCAAAGAGGCATCGTTAAGGATGTGAAGATCACGCCCTCAGAAGTAAAAGCCTTTTTCAACAAACTCCCGCTTGACAGCATTCCTCTGGTAAATGCAGAAGTTGAGATCGGGCAGATCGTAAAAAACCCTCCCATCAGCACAGAAGAAAAGCAAAGAGTGAAAGTAAAGCTTACCGGTTTGCGTGACCGTATCATGAAAGGCGAAGATTTCAGCACCCTTGCAGTCCTGTATTCTGAAGACCCAGGCTCAGCGGCCAAGGGCGGAGAGCTTGGCTTTACCAGTCGTGGTGAGTTATACCCGGAGTTTGAAGCCGTAGCCTTTACCCTGAAGAAAGGAGAGGTTTCTGAAATTCTGGAGACTAAAGCCGGTTTTCACATCATCCAGATGATTCAGCGTAAAGGTGATTTCATCAATGTCAGGCATATCCTGATTCAGCCAAAAGTCAGCCCCACCGACCTGGCTGAGGCGAGAAAGATATTGGAAAAAGTAGCTCGTAAAATCAAAAGCGACTCTATTACATTTGAGGCAGCCGCCCTTGAATATTCAGATGACCCTTCGAAAAATAACGGAGGGTTGATGGTGAATCCGGAATCCGGAAGCTCCAAATTCGACATGAAAACGGTTGACCCTGCCATTTCTTTTGCAATAGATAAACTGGAAGTTGGCAAATTAAGTCAACCCCTGATGATGAAGACAGAGGAAGGCAAGCAAGCTTATCGTCTCGTTTATCTGAAATCACGAACATCACCCCATAGGGCAAACCTAAAAATGGATTATGATCGGATCTCGGAATGGGCACTGCAAGGGAAAAAAGGCGAAGCTACCTCGAAATGGATCAAAGAGAAAGTAGCCAAGACCTACATCAACATTATCGACAAATACAGAGGATGTAAATTTCAACATTCCTGGAATTCTTAATAGCAAATCATATAATTATATGCAATACTCATCTGACGTAGAAGCAATCAACGCCTTAAAAGAAAAATACCATCTGCTCCGCCAGGAAATCGGAAAAGTTATCATTGGACAGGATGATGTCATGGACATGATCCTGATTAATATCTTCAGTAAAGGTCATGGATTGTTGGTTGGGGTTCCCGGCCTAGCCAAGACTTTGATGGTAAATACCATATCAAAAGTCCTCGGACTTACCTACAGCAGGATACAGTTCACACCTGACCTGATGCCTTCTGATATTATCGGGACAGAGATCCTGGATGAGAATCGGAAGTTTCGCTTCGTGAAAGGCCCAATCTTCGCCAATATCATCCTGGCCGATGAAATCAACCGTACCCCGCCAAAGACACAGTCTGCCTTGCTCGAAGCCATGCAAGAGAAGTCAGTTACCGTAGCAGGTGTCTCCTATCCGCTTGATGAACCCTTTTTCGTATTGGCCACGCAAAACCCCATTGAACAGGAAGGGACCTATCCACTTCCTGAAGCCCAGCTCGACCGGTTTATGTTCAACATCTGGCTTGATTATCCTTCTTTTGAGGAAGAGGTGAATGTTGTCAAATCCACCACGATGGAAAAGGTAACGGACCTGAAAGTAATTCTGGAGAAAGAGGATATCCGTTATTTCCAGTCACTGGTCAGACGCATCCCGGTCCCTGACAATGTGTATCAATATGCAGTTGACTTGTCGACAAAGACACGTCCAAATACACCTGGCGCGCATCCCTGGGCCAATACCTATCTCACCTGGGGTGCAGGCCCTCGTGCCTCCCAATTTCTCATCATCGGGGCAAAATGCCATGCCGCGATCCAGGGGAAATATTCGCCTGATATTGAAAATGTAAGAGCAGTTGCAGAAGCAATCTTACGTCACAGGATCGTAAGGAATTACAAATCGGAAGCGGAAGGCATCAGTGTTTTGGATATCATCAATGAGCTTTTAAAATAAGCCTTTTTCTAAAGATATTTTCGGATACCTTTTCAATAAATAGCCTTTTATGAAAAAACGCAGGTTGTACATTTTTGGTGGGATCCTGTTGATTGGCGCTATTGCCCTCTGGATTATACTCGGGCGACAAAGCAATCAAAACCTGATCAGCGCTAAAGTTAAATCCGGGGAGTTCAAGATCACAGTGACTACCACCGGTGAATTGGAAGCGAAAAGCTCTGAAAAAATCTATGGCCCTGCAGGCTTACGAACTGTAGGCATCTGGCAGGTCAAGATCGAAAATATCATTCCGGAAGGAACTGTGGTTGACTCAGGTGCATTTGTGGCGACCCTCGACCGTACAGAAGTCAGCAACAAACTGAAGGACTTACAATCGGAACTGGAACGCCTGCAATCGCAGTTCACCAAGACAAAACTTGACACTTCTTTGGAGATGCGCTCAGCCCGCGACGAACTCATCAACCTGAAGTATTCTATGGAAGAAGCCAAACTCACACTGGAACAATCGAAGTTTGAGTCGCCTGCAACCATCCGCCAGGGAACCATAGAAATGGAGAAACAGGAAAGAGCTTTAGACCAGGCACAGAAAAACTACAAACTCAGACTCGAAAAGGCGAAAGCAAATATGGCAGAAGTGGCTGCCAGCCTGAACCAGAAACAACGTAGTTATGAAAGCATGGTTCAGGTTGCGGATCAATTTACCATTAATGCTCCGAAAAAAGGAATGGTAATCTATAAGAGAACCTGGGATGGCACCAAGATGGGCGTAGGATCTACCTTGAGCGCCTGGGAAAATGTAGTTGCTACCCTACCCGACTTAAGTTCGATGATATCAAAAACTTATGTCAATGAGGTGGATATCAGCAAAATAAAGATAGGGCAAAAGGTGGATGTAGGCGTCGATGCCTTTCCAGAGAAGAAGTTCACAGGGTCGGTATTTGAAGTTGCCAATATCGGGGAAGAAATCCAGGGCTCAAATGCAAAAGTGTTTGAAGTTAAGATAAGGGTAAAAGAATTTGATTCTATTTTGCGCCCGGCGATGACAACAAAGAATGCAATCATTACGGCTACCGTTCCCAAAGTGATTTTCATTCCGATCGAAGCCATCCACACCCAGGATAGTCTCTCTTATGTTTTTCTAAAAGAAGGCAGGAGCATTCAAAAACAAGAAGTCAAGGTTGGGCAAAGCAATGAAAACGAGATCATTATCCTTGACGGATTGAAAGCCGATGAAGAAGTGCTGCTGAGCATGCCTGAAAAGCCTGAGAGTTATTCCATCAACCGCCTGAAAAAAAAGTAAACAGGCGTGAAACGCTACATCTATATCCTGAACATCTCGCTGGAGGCGGTTTATCTCAATAAATTCCGTTCTCTGCTAACCGCACTGGGTATTATCTTTGGTGTTGCAGCGGTCATTTCGATGATGGCGATCGGCAGTGGTGCCCGCCAGGAGATCCTCGACCAGATCAAACTTGTCGGGGTGAATAACATCATCATCAAGCCTATTGTTAAAGGGAAAAACAATAAGGATGACAAAAAAGATGATGGCAAAAAAGACGGCTCGACTTTAAAAGAGAACTTCTCCCCCGGTCTCACTTTTAAGGACGCCAAAGCCCTCGGCAGTTATATCCCCACAATCGACAAAGTCAGTCCTGAAGTGAACTTCGAAACCTATATCCTGAAAGATGGCATCAGGAGTTCTGCCAAACTGTGTGGGACCACGCCCGACTTCTTCTCGATGTTTAGCCTCGACCTGCAACAGGGACAGATGTTTTCAAAAGAACAGATGGAGATGGGCAAATCAGTATGTATCATCGGACCTGTGATAAAAACCAAGTTCTTCAAGGACCAGAATCCTATTGGTCAATCGATCAAATGTGGCACCATCTGGCTGGAAGTCATCGGGGTGCTGGAAAACCGGAATCTCACCAAAGATGCCAGCGAAAACCTGGATATCAGCGATTACAACAATACGATATATGCCCCGATACAGACTTTACTGCTGAGAATTTACAACAGATCTGTTGTTAAACCCGGTTCAGAAGGCAATACTTTTGACGGAGGTGATTTTGTCATCTCATCGGGCGGGGAAGATTCAAAAGGCTCAAAAAATGAGTTGGACAAAATCACGGTCCAGGTGAGAGAAAGTAATATGATGACACCTACGACCGAAGTCATCAAAAGGATGCTCCTCAGGCGCCATTCCAATGTCAACGACTTTGAAATCAAGGTCCCGGAACTACTTCTGAAACAGGAACAAAGGACAAAGGATATATTCAATATTGTGTTGGGTGTCATTGCAGGTATCTCCTTGCTGGTTGGCGGCATTGGCATCATGAACATCATGCTTGCCAGCGTGATGGAACGGACCAAAGAAATCGGGATTCGGATGGCCATGGGCGCAACAAGAAAAGACATCATTGTTCAATTTCTTACGGAAGCCACAATATTAAGTGTTTCCGGCGGACTGATCGGGATCCTTCTCGGAGTCATCCTTTCCAAAATTATCATGGAAGCCACTGATATTAAAACCATTATTTCGGGAGGGTCTATCATCCTATCCTTTGGTGTTTCCGCCACCGTTGGAATCCTGTTTGGCTATTGGCCCGCCAAAAGAGCCGCGTCACAAGACCCTGTAGAATCACTTCGCTATGAATAATCAAGCCATCTTCAATAGCACCCGCCTTTCCTTTCTGGCTATCGTGGTATTTGCCTTGTTCGCCGGCTTGGCCACCGCCAGCGCTCAAATCAACAAATCCCTGAGCCTGGATGAAGTCATCCGCATCGCAGCCGATAACTCACGGGAAATGGTTTCTGCAAAACACCGTTTCCGTAGTAGTTTTTGGGAGTACAAAACGTTCAGGTCACAGTATTATCCGATGTTGAAGCTCAACACCACCATGCCGGGCATCAACCGTTCGATTCAGAAATATACCCATGCGGATGGCAGCGAGACTTTTATCACCATGAGTTCTGCAAATTATTCAGCCAACCTCTCGCTCTCCAAGATCATCGGCGCAACAGGTGGTTCTCTGTATGTCAACAGCGGGATGCAACGTATGGATAACCTGGCATCGCCGCTCAGCACCAATTATCTCACAAACCCTGTGTCTGTAGGTCTCAATCAGCCCATACTTGCATACAATCCCTATCGTTGGAGTAATAAAATTGAGCCCCTGAAGTATGAAGAGGCCAGGCGGAAATTCCTGGAAGACAGGGAGCAGGTTGCCATTACGGCGGTAAGTTCTTTTTTCGACCTCCTGCAATCCACGATTTCCATGAAGATTGCGGTGACCAATGAGGCCAATTACGACACCTTATACAAAATTGCCAAAGGGAGGTATAACCTTGGAAAGATCGCGGAAAATGAGCTTTTACAGCTGGAGTTAAGTTATCTGCAAGCCAAAGCCCAGGTCGAAAATGCCAAGCTGGATCTTGAGATGAACACTTTTAAGCTGAAGTCATTCCTTCGTCTGCCCGAAAAGAGCGAGTTGAATCTTTTCCCACCTTCTCAGATCCCGGATGTGAAAGCAGACCTTGGAATTGCCCAGGCAGAAGCCCGGACCAACCGTTCCGACAAGATCTCCTTCGACCGTCAGCGAAAAGAAGCTGAGAGCCAGGTGATGCAGGCAAAACTGGACAACAGGTTCAATGCGAATTTGTTCGTTCAATATGGTCTGACGGCTACGGCGCCCAATTATGAAGAAGCCTATAAGAACCCGCAGGATGAGCAGTTATTAACCTTTGGCATCCAGATCCCAATCCTCGACTGGGGTTATGCCAAGGGAAAGATCCGGATGGCGGAATCGAACCGGGAACTGGTTCAGACCAATGTGGAACAACAGGAAATCGATTCGGAACAGGAAGTCTTTTTAAAGGTGATGCAGTTCAATATGCAGAAAAACCAGGTTGCAATTGCTGCAAAGGCCGATACTGTAGCACAGAAACGATTCTATGTCAGCAAGCAGCGCTATCTCATTGGAAAGATCGACATCACTGACCTCAACATCGCCCAGACCGAGACTGACAGTGCCAGGCTTGGATATATCTCTGCGCTCCGGACCTTGTGGAGAAGCTATTACGAATTAAGAAGACTAACTTTGTACGACTTTGTTGTGGGCAAACCGATTTCGTTTGAGTTTAGTTCGGTGGCTTGGTGAAAGAATCAATGCTTAGGTCGGTTTCCTGGTGAAAGACGCACGGCAGAGGAACGGAAACGCATTGTTTTGCAGAAATATATATTTTAATAATAGTTTTCCTCAGCGTAACTCCGTGCCTCCGCCCCTCAGCGGTGAGTCTTAAAATTATTTTCCAAAACTTTGTTCATTTTTCAGCTTATTTAGGTAATTTTGCAGTCCAATACCGAAATTAAATTTTCAAATTTATATAACTGTATATCAGTTTATTGAAAAACACTTTATTATTATTCACAATTAAATTCTTATTACAATGTCAGTATTAGTAGGCAAAAAAGCCCCTCATTTCTCAGCAGAAGCCGTTATCAACGGTGGTGAATTTGTTGATGGTTTCTCTCTTGACCAGTTCATTGGCAAGAAACACGTAGTATTCTTCTTCTATCCGCTAGATTTCACTTTCGTTTGTCCAACCGAAATCGTTGCCTTCCAGGAAAAAATCGCTGAATTCGACAAACGCAATGTCGCTGTTGTCGGTTGTTCTGTTGACTCAAAGTTCAGCCATTGGGCATGGCTTAATACCGATCTCAAGAATGGCGGCATCAAAGGCGTGAAATTCCCACTCGTCTCTGACCTCAGCAAGACCATCTCTACCAATTATGATGTACTCGCAGGCGAACTCGATTACAACGATGATGGCGATATGATGTTCCATGGTGCACCAGTTGCTTACCGTGGTTTATTCCTGATCGACAAGACAGGTGTTGTTCGTCACCAGGTTGTTAATGATCTTCCACTCGGACGCAGCGTTGATGAAGCACTTCGTATGGTTGATGCTCTTCAGCATTTCGAGGAATTTGGCGAAGTTTGCCCTGCCGACTGGCACAAAGGTGATAGCGCTATGAAAGCAACTGCTGAAGGTGTTGCGGATTATCTTGGAAAGAAATAATTATTCTTTATAATATTGGAAAAAGGTGCTTCGTCTGGAGCACCTTTTTTTTGATGAAAAAACCGTGAGCACGTGTGCGCGTGTAGCTCGTGTGTGCGGGTGCCCGTTGACGGGAGAACGATTTAACGTGAAGAACGTCAACGCGCAAACGATCATACGATCACACGAGCCACACGAGTCTACGAATAAACATGAATTTATTCCATTCTCTTCGCCTGCTCCCAATAAACATCCATCTCTGCCAGCGTCATATCATGAAGATTGCGACCGAGATCGCGAGCCTGATCTTCGAGATACTGAAAGCGTTTGATGAATTTACGGTTGGTGCGTTCCAGCGCATCTTCGGGGTTCACATTGATGAATCTTGCATAATTAACTAATGCAAACAACAGATCTCCGAATTCATCTTCAACTTTTTCATGAGCGGCATCGGATTCTACTTCGAATCGAAGCTCATTCAGTTCTTCCGTTACCTTGTCGAATACCTGTTCGGGCTTTTCCCAGTCGAAACCAACACCTCTAGCCTTTTCCTGGATACGATAAGCTTTTACAATAGCAGGCAATCCCATAGGAACTCCTTCCAATACAGAACGTCTCCCTTGTTTCAGTTTTATCCGCTCCCAGTTTTCCTTGACCGCTTCAGCATCTTTCACAACGACATCACCATAAATATGTGGATGCCTGATGATGAGCTTGTCACATATTGACGTCAGCACATCTTCAATATCAAATGCACCCTGCTCAGAAGCAATCTTTGAATAAAACACCAGGTGAAGCATCAGGTCGCCCAATTCACCTTTCATGGCAGGGAGATCTCGTTCAAGGATAGAGTCACTTAACTCATACATCTCTTCGATGGTGAGGTATCGAAGGCTATCGAAGGTCTGTTTCTTATCCCAGGGACATTGCGCCCTGAGTTCATCCATGATCTTTAATAGTCGCAGAAAGGCAGCACTCTGAGTATTCTCCATGTGGGATATTTCTTTACCAAATATTAATAAGCACGAGCAAAGACAACCCTTCTTTCGGAGGGCTTCCCGGTTAAAACACATTTACCGGCTTCTTTTTTACCGTCGATAGGGATGAGTCGTATCGTGGCTTTGGTCTCTTCTTTGATCTTTTGTTCTGTTTCGGGTGTTCCATCCCAATGCGCATAGATGAACCCACCTCTATTGTCTAAGGTTTCCACGAATTCTGCCCATGTATTCACATAGTGGGTGTTGTCATCACGGAAGGTAGCGGCTTTGTTGTAGAGGTTCTGCTGGATGTTCTCAAGGAGGTGAACAATTTTATTCTCGATGTCTGTCATCTGGTAGGTCTCTTTCTCCATCGTATCGCGTCGTGCGAGTTCCACAGTCCCGTTTTGGATGTCGCGCGGACCGATGGCCAGGCGGATTGGAACACCCCTGAACTCATGTTCTGCAAATTTATAACCAGGCGTATAGGTATCTCTGTCATCAAACTTAACGCTGACACCTTTCGCCAGTAGGGCTTTTTTGATCTCAAGCGCTTTCTCGCTCACAGCGGCAAACTCTTCCGGCTTTCTGGAGATAGGAACGATGACGACCTGTATTGGAGCCATCTTTGGCGGTAATACAAGGCCATGGTCGTCAGAATGTGTCATGACGAGGGCACCCATCAGTCGGGTTGAAACACCCCAGGAGGTAGCCCAGACATAATCCAGCTTATTTTCTTTATTTAAGAATTTCACATCAAAAGCCTTGGCGAAGTTCTGCCCCAGGAAATGAGACGTTCCGGCCTGAAGCGCTTTTCCATCCTGCATGAGGGCTTCGACACAATAGGTCTCTTCGGCTCCTGCAAAGCGTTCGTTTGGCGACTTAATCCCCTGCAGGACAGGCATAGCCATATAATTCTCGGCAAAATCGGCATAGACACGCAACATTTGTTCTGTTTCGGCAATGGCTTCCAGTCGTGTTGCATGTGCGGTATGTCCTTCCTGCCACAGAAACTCAGCCGTACGTAGGAATAACCTTGTCCGCATTTCCCATCGGAACACATTGGCCCATTGGTTGATCAGGATGGGAAGATCGCGATAAGATTGTACCCAGGTCCTGTAAGTATCCCAGATAATCGTCTCAGAAGTGGGACGAATGATCAATTCTTCTTCTAATTTGGCATCTTCATCCACGATGACTCCTTTGCCATCGGGTGAGTTTTTTAAGCGGTAATGTGTAACGACGGCACATTCTTTGGCAAAACCTTCCACGTGACTGGCTTCTTTGCTAAAAAATGATTTTGGGATAAGCAGCGGAAAGTATGCATTGGAATGCCCGGTTTCCTTAAATTTGCCATCCAGGATCGCCTGCATTTTTTCCCAGATAGCATAGCCATAGGGTTTGATCACCATACAGCCTCTGACGGCCGAATTTTCGGCCAGATCTGCTTTTATGACCAGGTCATTGTACCATTGAGAATAGTTTTCGTCGCGTGTAGAGAAATTTTTCGCCATTGTGGGTTTGTGGTATAGAATTTGCTTTTAAATAAGTGCAGGCAAAAATAGTAATAATTACAAAGCCTAATGAGCTTTTTGGCTCATTCAACCCAAGGAGGACCACACCATGAAAACATTAGCAGGATTTTTAGCCATTTTCGGGATACTTTTAAGCTCTTGTACAGCCGTTCATTATGTCAATGCTCCTGTAGACGACGTTTACAATAGTCCACCCAAACAAATTACTGTTGTAAAAACGGAAACAAAGACTGTTACTCAGACTCAAGCGCCACAGTATCAGCAGCAGAATATCCAAAATCAGCCACAGCAGGCTGCTGTTACGATAACATCCGGGGATCAACAAGCGGCTGTGCAGCAAGATTCTGTGCAGGATACCACTGCCCTACAACCTTATTATACCAAATCTGAGACAGTTTACGAACCAAACGGCAATGTCGTTGTCACAGAGAAATCCTATTATGGGACTTTTGACCCTGACAACTATTATGATTATGCTTATGCTGCCAGGATTAACAGGTTCCAGCCATCACCGGTTTCAAACAATTATTATTACGATTATTATACAAATTCCTATTACTATTCCAATAACTACGATGACTGGGGTAGCAGTATCTATATGGGATACAACTGGTTGAATCCCTCTTTTGGCTTCGGCTTCGGCTATGGAGGACTTTCTATCGGTTTTGGCTGGGGCTATCCATCTTATGGCTATGGTTACCCTGGATATGGCTATGGTTATCCTGGTTACAGTTATGGTTATGGCTTCCCATATTATGGTGATTATTACGGAGGATGCTGTGGTTGCTGGAATCCAAACAGCTTTTATTACAACAGCTATGACAACAATACACATTACGGCCCCAGAGGCAGTGGTGGTGGACGAGGTTCAAATCATGGCAGTGGCCGCACTGCCGGGAAGAGTGGTGACGGACTACGTCCTGAAGGGAATCGTTCAAACGACATGGTCTTTGGTGATCGTTACCAAATGGCTGTCAACCGTGGCTTTAGTGATGCTGCACGTCCCAATACAATAAACAACAACGCTGGCAGCCGTGCCAACACCGTCGCTCCTGCAGCCACGGTAAGGCCAAACAACGAAGGCAGCCGCACTCCCAATGCAGTTTCCGGTAGCGTGAAAGCACCTGCTTTTAAGGGTCGTCCGCTCGCCAGGCCACAAGCCCCGAATTCGAGGGTTAATCCGGCGAACCCTAACCAAAAAGCTATGGCTGCTCCGACAACACCTCGTTATGCCAAACCCAAAACTTATAGCTCTCCCAACTATACCAAACCAAAATCCCCTCAGGAATATGTAAGTCCAAAAACAGAGCGGGTTCCAGGACAGGGCAATGCTGTGAGAGAAAACACAAGCAGGCAGCGTCCTATTTATACAGCTCCTGAGCAACGTCTCAAATCAAGAGAGTCGGCACCTGTGAACAGTGATCGTGAATCCGGCAGTTCAGGCAATAGCTATGACAGCAGATCCAGTGGCTCCAGTGGCTCTGGTTATAGCGGCGGATCACGTTCTTCCGGGGGAAACAGCAGCGGGAGCAGTGGCGGAAACAGCGGCGGAAGTGGCAGTGGTGGAAGTCGGTCCACTGGCGGAAGAAGATAAAATTACATTTAATACTCCATTACTATGAAAAAGCTCTTGATCATCCTTGTAGCCCTGGTTTTACCTTTTGTAATTAAAGCCCAATATGAAGTTGAAGCGCTTCGTTTCAGCGACCTGACATTTGGAGGAACAGCCCGGTTTATGGGCTCAGCGGGTGCTTTTGGCGCACTCGGCGCAGACATCTCTACTTTGCATACGAACCCCGCAGGTATCGGACTTTACAAATCCAATGAAATGACCTTCTCGCCTACCTTGTTTTTTGGGAAAACCGAATCAACTTATAATGGATATTCGATGGATGACTATAAAGGCAACTTCAACATTGGAAACATTGGATTTGTTAGCGTCTTCCCTGCAAAAAACAAGCAAGCAGAGCAAGGTTGGAAAAACTTTCAATTTGGATTTGACCTGGTCCGAAACAACAATTTCAATTATCAGATATCTTCCAGCGGGAAAAATATGGAAAGTTCTCTCCTGGACGTCTGGAACAACAACGCAAATGGAAAAACAGTCAACAACCTTGATAGTTATAGTACCTACCTGGCCTATGACACCTATTTGTTAAACTCAGACTCGCTTTCCGGCATCCCGAATAATTATACCAACGCTATCCCTGCAGGAGGTGTCACGCAGTCCCAGGGTCTTCAATCCAGTGGTTATATGAATGAGTGGGTCATTAGTTTTGGGGGGAATTATAATGACAAATTATTTTTAGGCGCCAGCTTTGCCTTTCCATACCTGCATTACAGCGAAAGTAAAACCTACCAGGAAGATGCCCTTTCTCAGAATCTGGCATTTGAAGAGTTTAAAACCATGCATGTTTATGACAACCTGGATATTAAGGGACATGGTTTTAATTTTAAGTTCGGTATAATCTATAAGCCATTTTCCTTTGTAAGGATGGGACTTGCTTATCATTCTCCAACGAATTTTTATCATATGTCGGAATCCTACAATACCACCGTCAGCTCTTTCTTTGACAATGGCGATAATTTTGTTTCTCACTCTCCCCAAGGATTATTTGATTATAAACTCACCACGCCACAGCGTTTCATCGGAAGCCTTGCCTTTATTATCGGGACAAGAGGCTTTATCAGTGGAGAATATGAAGCAGTAGACTATTCTCAGTCAAATTACAGATCATCCTTTCCCGGGGACTTTGTCGATGCGAACAATACGATTCATGCTATTTACAGGTCAACTGGGAATTTACGTATCGGTGCCGAATATAAGCTTGACAATATCAGTTTAAGAGGTGGTTATGCGCTTTATGGAAGCCCCTATGCCGATAAGATCAATGATGGTGCCAGGACCTCTTATACTTTTGGTTTGGGATTCCGCTCTGATAGCTTTTTCCTCGACCTGGCTACGGTACTTACTTATGCCTCTGAGAAATATTACTTTTATCAGCTAGAGAATAAAATCAACCCGGTGGTAAATAAAACACACAACCAAACCTACGTGATGACAATGGGAATTAGGTTTTAACCTATTCTTCTTCCTATTCATTACCTTTGCCTCATGCTTTGGCAAGAAATTAAAACCTTATTAATTAAAGACATCCGTCTTGAGCTCAAACAGAAATATGCCCTGAATGGGATACTATTGTATATTGTATCGACGATTTTCCTTTGTTACCAGGCATTTGAAAACAAATTAGAGCCAGCAGGATGGAATGCACTGTATTGGGTTATTTTGTTGTTTGCAGCCGTTAATGCGATCTCCAAGAGTTTTGTCCAGGAAAACACTGGCAGGCAATTGTATTATTACTCCCTGGCAAGCCCGCAAGGCATCATCCTGGCAAAAATCTTATACAATATGCTATTAATGATGGCTTTGTCTATACTTTTCTTTTTTATTTATATCCTTTTCCTTGGAAGTTTTATTGTCAATTACGGTTTATTTGCCCTGACCTTCCTCTTGGGCAGCATTGGGTTTGCTTCATTATTTACAATGATTTCAGCCATTGCCTCGAGGACAAGCAATAACTTTTCACTTATGGCTATCCTTGGATTCCCAATTATATTACCCTTATTGCTGATGGTGATCAAAGCTTCACGATATGCCTTGTTCGCCGATGCATGGACACAGGGACTTCGGCTGTTGATTGGATTAAGTGCGATAAACGTAATTATTGTTAGCCTTTCATTTATGCTATTTCCTTATTTGTGGAGAGATTAGCCAAATTTACTAAAGGGAAAGCCTGCCCCTGAATCATCAATTATTCTTATCTTTGCCCCCCTTAATTGGAAAACGCATATCCGGAAACCATTGAAAAATAATTACTGGAAAATAATCCCTGTAGTTTTTCTTAGCTACACGATCATCGCAGGATTCCTCATTGGAGTTCCTGATTTGCCGATCATACGTGAAAGCATACGAAACTTGTTTTTTCATGTCTGTATGTGGTTTTCAATGATTTTTCTTTTCGGAACCTCAATGGTATTCAGTATCCGTTTTCTTTCAGGATTCCAGGAAAAAGAAGACATTATCGCTGTGGAAGCAGCCAACACCGGACTGATATTCGGCATTTTAGGTCTGTTGACCGGTATGATCTGGGCGACATTTACCTGGGGCAAACCCTGGACCAACGACCCGCAACTCAACGGTGCCGCGGTGACTGTACTTGTGTATTTTGCCTATATGGTCCTTAGAAATTCGATCGATGAAGAACATAAGCGTGCCAAGGTCTCTGCTGTATATAATATTTTTGCTTTTGTCATCCTTATCATCTTCTTATTTATCTTGCCACGTATGGCCGACGGCTCATTACACCCAGGTAAAGGACGAGATGAAACCATGACCGTTAAAGAACTCGATAACCGATTGAGGCTGGTGTTTTATCCGGCCATCATTGGATGGATCAGCCTGGGATTCTGGATCTTAAATATCCGGGTCAGGATGAGAAAGATCCATAACTTCCTGGAAGAAAAAAAATCATCACAAGCTTAAGCACCTAAAAATGGATACCGGAAATAAAATATATGTCGTTGTAACAGTTCTCATGGTCATCTTTATCGGGCTTATCAGTTTCCTTGTGTCTATTGACCGCAAAGTCAGGAAAATGGAGAAAGAAATTGAAGAAACCAAAAATCAAGCATCATGAAAACCAAACATATCTTACTGATTGTCGTTATGGCACTCGCCTTAGGCGTAATCATTATGACCTTCACCAATTCAAGCACTTATGCCAGCTATGAGCAAGCGATGAGCAGCCCTGGCAAAGAATTTCATATCATTGGAAAGCTTGACACCACCATGCCAATCATTTATAATGCAAAAGCCGATGCCAACCGCTTCTCCTTTTATATGACAGATAATAAAGGAATACAAAAGTTGGTCGTTTACAACAACAACAAACCTCAGGACTTTGAGAAATCAGAATCGGTGGTTGTGGTTGGAAAGATGCAGGGGGACACTTTGAGAGCCAGCAGCATGTTGCTAAAATGCCCTTCAAAGTATAATGACAAAAAGAAGCCACAAAGCTTCGGGGAAAAGAAATTTGGTCAATAATTTTATTGAATTTTGGAAGAAACGTCTCCTAAGAAGAAAAACGGGCATGTAATGTGGTCCTATTTGGTCCGCTTCATCCTAAGAAATCGCCTGGGTATCCTAATCACGATCGGGGTGTTAACCTTGTTTATGGGTTATATGGCCACCAAGGTGAAACTGTCGTATGATATGGCCCGGATGTTACCCCAGGTTGACTCAACATACATTAAGTACGAACAGTTCAAACAGAAGTTTGGAGAAGACGGTAGCGTGCTTTTTGTCGGCATCAAAGATCCGCATTTGTTTCAACTTGAGGTCTTCAATGAATGGCACGAGCTTTCAACGAAAATCAAATCGCTGAATGGCATTGAAGAAGTGGTATCCCTGGGAAGAATCTATGAACTGGTCCGGAATGACAGTACGCATAAATTTGATTTTAAGCCTGTTGTAACCAAATTGCCTGCCAGCCAGGCAGAACTTGACAGCATTAAAAATCGAATTTACCATCTTCCGTTTTACAATGGGCTGATATTCAACAAAGAAAGCAATGCCACCATCATGGCAATCACCTTGCGAAAGGCTGAATTGAATTCGAAATCACGCGATATTATTCTTAAAAGCATCATGGATGAAGTGGATGCTTTTGGCAAGAAAAACAATATTGAAGTTCATTACTCAGGCTTGCCATTTATCAGAACTCAAATTTCATACATCGTTGAGCATGAGATGAAGATTTTTGTGATCCTTGCGCTGCTGATCGCTTCGATCATGCTATTCATCTTCTTCCGTTCTTTCAAGGCTGTCATTTTCCCGATGTTAATTGTTTTCATAGGCTTAATCTGGGCCATGGGTATCATCGCCTTGTTTGGGTATAAGATCACCATATTGACCAGCATCATACCCCCGCTGGTTATCATAATCGTGGTAGAAAACTGTATTTTCCTCCTGAATAAATACCACCACGAGTTCCAGGCTCATGGAAATAAGGTCAAAGCCTTGTCACGAATTGTGATGCGTGTTGGCTATGCCACGCTCATGACAAACCTGGCAACGGCCACTGGTTTTGCCTCTTTCATTGAGACCAGAAACAAAATGCTGGTTGAATTCGGCATTGTTTCCTCCATTAACATCCTTGTTGTTTTCCTGCTGACCCTTTTCCTGATCCCGATATTTTTCAGTTATCTTGATCCTCCGAAAGAAAAGCACCTGAAACACCTGAACAATCGCTATACCTTAAAAATTCTGGATGGTGTTATTCATGCTGTTCAGTTTAAGAGACCTTTGATATACATTGTGTCCACTTCTATCATCATCCTGGGAATTATCGGAGTGCTCCGCTTAAAATCATCGGGATATATGGTGGATGACATCCCAAAAGACAGCAGAATTTATAAAGACCTGGGATTTTTCGAAAAAGAGTTTAAAGGAATTTTGCCATTTGAGATCAGTGTGGATACACATAAAAAGAAAGGCGTAATCCAGCTATCTACCCTACAAAAAATTGATCAGCTTCAGGACACCCTGGCGAAGTACCCGGAACTCTCGAAACCACTTTCCATCGCGGAGGTTGTTAAATTCTCAAAACAAGCCTATTACAAAGGGAATGACTCCATGTATTCTCTGCCAAACAACCAGGAAAGAGGCTTTATACTTTCCTATGTCCCAAGCGGAAAAAGTAAGAAGCGGACTATAATGAATTCCTTTGTTGATTCAAGCTTACAGACGACACGCATCAGTGTGCAAATGGCCAATATCAGCGCAACAGACATTGAGCGAATCCGAAATAGTCTGAAGCCGGCAATTGATTCCATTTTTAATCCGGCAAAATTTAAGGTTGAGATGACCGGAACCAGCATTGTTTACCTTAGAGGCTGTCAATATCTAACCAAAAATTTGATTACCAGCCTCCTACTGGCTTTACTTACCATTACCTTATTACTCGTTCTGCTGCTTTCTTCTGCAAGAATGGTAATTGTCTCATTGATTCCCAACATCTTACCTTTGGTAATGACGGCTGCACTCATGGGGTATTTCGGAGTTCCGATTAAGCCATCTACCATACTTATCTTCAGTATTGCGCTTGGGATCTCTATTGACAATGCCATTCAGTATCTGTCGCGATATCGTTCTCAGCTGCATCAAACCAATTGGAACATTAAAAAATCAGTACTGATCGCCTTAAGGGAAACGGGTTATAGCATGATTTATTCATCAACCGTTTTGTTTCTCGGCTTCGCGATCTTTATTCTTTCTTCTTTCGGGGGGACACAGGCGATGGGATTTTTAATTTCCTTTACTTTGTTAATGGGAATCTTTTCCAATCTTTTCTTGCTGCCTTCCTTATTGCTTTCATTAGATAACTACCTGACAACGAAAGAATTTGAGGAGCCATTATTAGAGATTTTAGAAGAGGAAGACGAAGACGATGACAACATAAGTCTGGATTAATTTATAAAACCATCACCACATGAAAGGTATAATATTAGCAGGAGGCTCTGGAACACGTTTACATCCCTTGACATTGGCCGTTAGTAAGCAGCTGATGCCTATTTATGACAAACCGATGATTTATTATCCATTGTCAGTATTGATGATGGGTGGCATTCATGAAATTCTGATTATCTCGACTCCGCATGACCTCCCGCATTTTGAGCGCTTGCTTGGCGATGGCAGCCAGATTGGATGTAAATTCAGTTATAAAGTTCAAGACGTTCCCAATGGACTTGCCCAGGCGTTTGTTTTGGGAGAGACATTTGTGGGTTCTGATAAGGCTGCACTTATCCTGGGCGACAATATTTTTTACGGAGCTGGACTTCAAGAATTGATGCAGTCAAACAACAACCCCGATGGTGGTGTGGTTTTTGCCTATCATGTGAATGACCCTGAACGTTATGGCGTTGTAGAATTTGACAAAAGCAACAAAGCGATCTCTATTGAAGAAAAGCCAAAGCAGCCGAAGTCAAATTATGCAGTTCCTGGCCTGTACCTCTATGATAACTCTGTGGTTGAAGTTGCAAAAAATATCAAACCCAGCGCCAGGGGTGAATATGAGATTACTGATGTCAACCGGGTTTATTTGGAGCAAGGAAAACTTAAAGTCGGGATTCTTAGCCGTGGCACTGCATGGCTTGACACTGGGACATTTTCTTCCTTACTGCAAGCCTCACAGTTTGTCCAGGTAATTGAGGAAAGACAAGGTCTGAAAATCGGTTGTATTGAAGAAGTTGCCTACCGGATGGGATTTATTAACGACGCTCAGCTGAAGAAAATCGCAGAACCCTTATTGAAAAGTGGGTACGGTGAATATCTGCTTCGTTTACAGGAATAATCTTTTATGCATTCACTGGAATTTCTATTACAAAAAATCAGCCAATCACTTCAGGATCTGCCACTTGACAGGCAACCTGAAGACTTGTATCAACCCATTAAATATTCGCTTTCCATGGGCGGTAAGCGCTTACGCCCGCTGCTGACGCTTATGGCTTGTGACCTTGTTGGCGGGGATCTTGAAGATGCCATGCCTGCAGCAATCGGGATTGAGATATTTCACAATTTCACACTCCTTCATGACGACATCATGGATAATGCACCGTTAAGGCGTGGCAAGGATACCGTGTATAAAAAATGGAATACCAATATTGCTATTCTTAGCGGGGATACCATGTTTGCCCTTGCTTACGAGAAAGTGGCAGAAACACGGATTGACTATCTCCCTGCAATTCTCGATGTGTTCACCACTACTGCCAGGGAAGTCTGTGAAGGACAGCAGTATGATATGAATTTTGAGACTGAAGAAGTGACTTCCCTGGAAGATTATCTGAATATGATCCGTCTGAAAACCGCAGTTTTGCTGGGTTGCTGTTTGAAGGCAGGGGCGCTGGCTGGCGGGGCTGACAAAGAAACTGCCAATATCTTGTATCGCATCGGGGAAAATCTGGGAATCGCTTTTCAGATCAGGGATGATTTTTTAGACACTTTCGGTGATGAGCTTTTGTTTGGAAAGAAAACTGGTGGTGATATCCTCGCCAATAAGAAGACTTATCTTTACCTGGCTGCCCTTCAGAATGGCAGTCCGGAAACCAGGGAAGCTTTACAAACCATATACCAAGGTCAGCGAATCGACGCCAGCGAAAAAATCGAGTGCGTGAAGAATTTGTTTATCCAGGCAAATGTTGAAGCGATCTGTGAGGAGACTACCACCGAATTTTACAACAAAGCTCTGGACGAAATCAGAAGTCTGAAATACTCGGAAAGCCGGTTATTGCATTTAAAAGAGTATGCCAGGAACCTGATTGGGAGAACTTACTGATCTTCTTCATTAAAAGCCTCAAGCTGCAGATGCAGATCTTCCCATACCTGCATTTCATCCTTTAGCTTGTCGTTAAGAAGCTGGTATTGGTCAAATACCTTTGCATGATCGATCATCTTATGAAATTTCTCAGGGTCAGCCATCATGGCATCCATATCAGCAATTTGTGTTTCAATACAAATGATCTCTTCTTCGCATTTTACAATCTGGTTGCTGATCTTTTTCTGGTCTTTCCCTTTTTGTTTTCGCTTTTCATACTCCAGTTTACCGGCGCTTGAAGAATCTACAACCTTGGCAACAATTTTGTTCTTCGCTTCAAGCTGACTGAGTGTCTGAAGTTTGCGTGTTTCCAGGAAATCATAGATATCGCCCAGGTATTCGCGGATTTTATGATTTCTGAATTCAAAGACTTTATTGGACAATCCCTGAAGAAAGTCCCTATCATGAGAAACCAGGATCAGGGTGCCATCGAATTGTAACAAGGCATTTTTCAAAATGTCCTTCGACTGCATGTCGAGGTGATTCGTAGGCTCATCAAGAATGAGCAGGTTGACCGGTGTGAGCAGCAATCGGGCTAAAGCGAGGCGTGATTTTTCGCCTCCTGAAAGCACTTTTACCTTTTTGTCGATAGTATCACCACTAAAAAGGAAACTCCCAAGGATGTTCCGGATCTTTGGCCGGATGTCACCAACAGCGACTTCATCAATAGTCTGGAAGACAGTCTTATTAGGATCAAGCATCTCAGCCTGGTTTTGGGCAAAATACCCCAATTTGACATTATGTCCCAGTTTAATTTTGCCATTATGCTCCAAATCTCCAACGATGATTCGGGAGAGTGTTGTCTTCCCCATCCCGTTTTTTCCGACAAATGCAACAAAATCATTTTTCAGAATAGAGATGTTAATGTCTTTCAAAACAAGATTATCACCATAAGTTTTCCCAAGTCCATGGGTTTCCACCACGACTTTCCCGGAACTTGGGGCGGGAGGAAACTGGAAATGAATGGCAGACCCATCGACATTCTCGACTTCTACTTTCTCCATCTTGTCGAGCAATTTTATGCGTGATTGCACTTGGCTCGATTTAGTATTTTTCGAACGGAATCGTTCAATAAAACGCTCGATCTGGGCAATTTCCCTTTGCTGGTTGTTGTAGGCAGCCATTTGCTGTGAGCGTTCTTCTTCCCGTTTCACCAGGTATTCAGAATACGGGAATTTATAGTCAAAGATTTTGGCAAAAGAAATCTCGAGCGTTCTTTTGGTAACATTATCAAGAAAAGCACGGTCATGGGAAACAAGCACAACAGCGCCAGGAAAATCCTCCATGAAAGATTCCAGCCATTGAATAGATTCAATATCAAGATGATTGGTGGGCTCATCCAGTAATAATAAATCCGGACTTTGAAGCAGAATTTTCGCCAGTTCAACGCGCATTTGCCATCCACCGCTAAACTGATTCAAGGCTTTCCCAAACTGTTCAGGTTCAAAGCCCAGGCCAAGCAGTACTTTTTCAGCTTCTGCCTCTTTGCTTTGGCCGCCTATCAGATGGTGACGTTCATTGGCATCATGTAGACGATTGAGTAGTTTGGTATAAGCATCTGATTCATAATCGGTGCGGTCGCTGATTTCTGCAGTGAGCCGACTAATCTCTTCTTCAAGATGCATCGCTTCTGCAAATGCGGTGAGTGTTTCTTCAAATACCGTTTTTTTACTCCCCAGGGCCATCTCTTGTTGCAAAAAGCCCATCGTGAGGTACTGAGGTTTGCTGATTGTCCCTTCATGAGGGTCAATCAAACCGGCAATGATTCGAAGTAGCGTAGTTTTCCCTGCACCATTCCTGCCAACGAGTCCTATCCTGTCCTTGGGGTTAATGATAAAGGACACATTCTCGAAAAGATTGTCCCCGGTAAAATGAATTGTGAGATTGTTTATTCCTACCATATCTTTTGCAAAAGTACCAAATCCACCCGCCGGAAAAAAACAATGTCCTGAATAAAAGAAAAGGGGCGCATGAAAAACATACGCCCCTTTGCAGAATCTTGAAACAAAATATTATTTACTGACCACCAATTTCTTGGTCAGTCGTTTTCCATTAGTCTCCAGTGTAACATAATAGTTTCCACTGCTGATCTTTTCTGTGTTAAAGTTTACGTTATACTTTCCGGCTGACTGGCTGGCTTCATTGACATTGAGGACGGTTCTGCCGTGACTGTCGATGACCTCAAGTTTTACATTGCCTGAAGACTGTAATTCGTAAGCAATATTGGTATTATTGATCGCAGGATTCGGGTAGGAAGAGAATTTCATCCCATCAATAAAATTAGGAGAATCAATGCCTGCAGTGCTTTGATCAGTTACGACCCTCAAATACATATCGATGTTGTTGGTAGAGCCAAAAGACTTACGAATTGTTCTCCATGCGTTTGTGGTAGCATTTTTCATCCAGGAAGTCTCAACAGTCCCGGGATCACCGGCAATACAGCTAACAATAG
Organism: Bacteroidota bacterium; assembly: GCA_037132075.1. Classification (GTDB taxonomy): domain Bacteria; phylum Bacteroidota; class Bacteroidia; order Bacteroidales; family CAIXZF01; genus JBAXPV01. Next base: position 123,151 of record JBAXPV010000003.1, on the reverse strand, counting down.
CCAGTGAGTCATCACCATAGGTAGAATAATCCAGGACGATCGCATAGTTTGAATTGATATAAACCGGAGTGGTAAAATAGGCAATTGTAAGAAATCCTGTTGTGTCAATATCCGTTGAACTAATGGTCGTACTGGCAACCTGGGTACCAGGAGCAGTAGTCACTGTGCCGGCATATGCAGTACCCGTAGCATCGCAACGGTTTACAGAAACAACAAGGTCACCGGCGGTGCCAATAACGTTCTTTTTAAAGCACCAAAGGAGCACTTCCTCGATGTAATAACTTTGAGTCAGGGTGAAGGTCTGAGCCTGTGCTTTGTTTTGTGTATTGGTTCCAAAGACATAACCGGCATATACCTGGTTTGGAGCAGTACCTGTAAGGAGGTTGTAGATAGTAAAACCTGTTTTGTGAACAATTCCGTAAGGTGTCAGGGTGTCTGTTGGGGTTTTAACAGAACTAATTGGGCTTAAGCTGTGTAGTTTTTTTCCAGGAACAAGGGCATCCTGGGCCATCAAATAAGCCGTGAAGCTCATCATTAGAGCTAAAATGTAAATTTTTTTCATTGAGTTGATTTTTGCTGTTTGTTTTTATGCTGGTTTACAATAAGTTGCAAATCTATAAATTGCAATTGTAATTTTTTGTAAAATTAAGCAAAGCCATTGAAGAATAGTAAAAATTAACAAGAATTAAAAAAAAGAGGGCAACTCTGATTTGAGCGCCCTCTTTCAATAGGATTAAACCTAAATATTAGCGGGTTACATTAATTTTACGGGTAATATTACCAGTTGCGGTTTCCAGAGTAACAAAATAAACACCTGGATTTAATTCAGCTGTATTGATTCTGGTTTTGTTGTTATCAACATTCATATTCAGAACTTCAGATCCAAGGATATTGGCAACATGAAGTTTATTGATATTAGAATGAGATTCAATATTCATGAAGTCATTTACAGGGTTTGGATAGATTTTAACACCAGCAGTCTGAGCAGGATTGCTAATGCCAGCGTTCACGCTAACCTGAACATTATCAAGGAATAAAGCAGCACCGTCAGTTGCATTATCTGCAACATGTTCGTTGAATGCGATATAAATGTTCTGACCGGCATAAGCACTCAGAGAATAATTTGATTGCACCCAACCAGAATCTACATCAATATAAGACAATGTGCCTAAGGTTGTTGTAAATGCAGCAGTACCAGCACCGGTTACAGAGACTTTTACATCAATTGCATCAGCGTAACTTCCGAATTTCCGAACCCAGAAATTCAGAGTGTAGTTTGGAGAAACAGCGATTTGAGGTGTGATCAACCACTGGTCATTGGATGAAGCGCCACCTGTGGTGTAGGTACAAAATGCCATTTGAGGACCGCCGCTGCCATTTGGGATAGAAGTAACAGAACCACCGACAAAACCAGGGATTGGCGTTGTTCCGATCGTTTGCATTTCCCAACCGGTGCCACCATCGGGGCTGGCTTTGGTCCAACCATTTGGTGGAAAAGTTGTGCCTTCAAAACTTTCATTGATAGTGGCAACAAGAACCCCAGCCGGAACTTTTTGAAGTTCAGGTGTAACTGGAGTAACACGAGGTGGGAAAGTTTTTTGTTGAGCAAAGGAGAGACTTACAACAAAAAATGAAATTAGTGTCAGGAGAGTAATTTTTTTCATGGGTCTTTGTTTTAGTTTTCAATAGTACAAAAGTAAAAATAAAATGGCAATTATCAAACTTTTTTGTCTCTCAGGTGTTTTTGACGAGAAGTTTGGGCTCCAGCATGTCTACCATGGCATACTTTACTCCCTCCCTGCCCTGGCCTGAATTTTTCACACCCCCATAAGGCATATGATCGACTCTGAAAGTTGGAACGTCATTGATGATTACCCCACCAACCTCTAATTCGGCAAAAGCAAGATTCATTTCGCTGAGCCTGTCGGTAAAAACACCTGCCTGCAGACCGTATTCACTTTGGTTTATCAGCCTAACAGCTTCGGCGAAATCATGATAGGGTTCAATAGTAACTACAGGGCCAAAGACTTCCAGCGAGCACACTTTCATTTCAGGTTTTGTTTCCATCAAAACGGTAGGGGGATAATAAGCGCCCTGTCGTTTTCCACCGCACAAAAGCTTCGCACCGTCATTGAGGGCTTCATTCACCCAAGATTCCACGCGTATGGCATTTTTCTCATCAATCATGACAGAAATATCTGTTGTAGGATCCATAGGATCTCCGGTCTTGATCATTAGTGATTGTGCAACAAAACGTTCACAAAATTCCTTAAAGACAGAGGCATGAACAAAAATACGCTGAGTATGGATGCAAACCTGGCCGGAATACGAAAATGCGCCCATCACACATTTCCTTACAGCGAGATTAAGATCAGCCGAATCTGAAACGATGACACCTGCATTACCACCGAGTTCCAGTACAACATGTTTTCTGCCACTTTCATTTTTCAGTTTCCAACCAACGGCTGGAGAACCGGTAAAGCTCAACAGCTTAAATCGCAAATCTGAAGCTAGAGTATTGCCCAAGGCTCTGTCCATGGGAAGAATTGACACAGCACCTTTTGGAAGTGCCGTTGTGTCAATCACCCTGGCCAGTTCAAGCATTGAAAGCGGGGTAGATGAAGAAGGTTTCAGGATGATCGGACAAGCAGCTGCAATTGCTGGCGCTAATTTGTGAACAGCTAAATTTAAAGGAAAGTTAAACGGGGATATTCCAGCGACCAGACCTATCGGGAAATACTTAAGCCAGGCTTCTTTTCCAAGGCCTGCTGCTGTCCAGTCGATGCTCAAATGTTCTGCGGGCCAACGTTTCGTCTCCTCAGCGGCAATGATAAAGGTGGCAATCGCCCTGTCAACCTCCGCTGAAGCATATTTCCAAGGTTTTCCGCATTCCTGAACAATGAGGGACGTAAAACGATCATGAGTTCGGGTGATTCCCTCCGCAATCTGCAAAAGAATCTCACGCCTCAGGTAAACAGACATTGAAGCCATTTCCTTCTCAACAACAAGTCCTTTTTGAATTGCAAACTCAAGATCTTCACTTTCAGCACGGGAAGCCCTGGCAAAAACCTCAGACGTAAAAGGATTTATGATCATGATCTCTTGTGACGTCATGCGAAATTCACCGGCAACATACATAGGAAAAGTTTCCATATCTCTTGTTTTAATAGGTGATACAAATATACAGATCCTCTCATTTATATCAAATCACAACAAAAAATAGCCGAATTTTGCCAGAGAAAGGCAGGATTGTTGATAAAGACAAAAGGAAACATCAAAACAATTAATTGTCAAGCAAGTACAGAAATAATTCATTTTTGAATTTATTTTCAAGGAAAGGCTTTGTAAATTGAAAATGTTTCGTAATTTTGCGCTTCCAAATTTTTAAGGAAAGGCATTGAAAATGTATGCAATCGTAGATATCCTAGGACAACAATTCAAGGTTGAAAAAGACCAGAAGATGTTTGTCCATCGTCTTGAAGGCGAAGAAGGCAGCCAGGTTGAATTCGACCAGGTATTGCTAGTTGATGACAATGGTAAGATTAGCGTAGGCGCCCCAGCAGTGGACGGTGTCAGCGTTACCGCCAAGATCCTCTCCCACCCAAAAGGCGACAAAGTCCTGGTCTTCAAGAAGAAAAGAAGAAAAGGTTACCAGAAACTGAATGGCCATCGCCAGTATTTTTCTGAGATTTCCATTGAGTCTATCAACTTTGGCGGAAGCAAGAAAGCTGCAAAAGCCACGAAAGCTGAGAAAGCTCCAGAGGCTCCTGTTGTTGAAGTTTCCCCAGCTCAGGAAGAAAATTAATTTATTGATTCACCTTTAATACCCTATAGAAATGGCTCATAAAAAAGGTGCCGGTAGTTCACAAAACGGTCGCGAATCCCATAGTAAACGCCTTGGCGTTAAAATTTACGGCGGACAATTTGCCAAAGCAGGTAACATCCTGATCCGTCAGCGCGGCACCGTTCACAATCCAGGCAACAATGTCGGAATCGGCAAAGACCATACCTTATTCGCACTCGTAGATGGCGTCGTTCAATTCAAGAAAAAAAGAGATGACAAATCTTATGTTAGCATACTCCCATTCGAAGTAGAAGTTAACTAGTTAAGCGAAAAACATTTTTTAAGATTTTATGTTAAATCTCCTGGCAACCCGGGAGATTTTTCATTTTTATCAGTCCGCGAAATCCTACCTTTGCACAAAATTTCAAGCATGCTTCAAATCAATTTACTCCGCGAAAAACCTGAATTCGTCATAGAACGCCTGGCAATTAAGAATTTTAAAGCTTCCGAGCTTGTCCATGCCATCGTCGATCTCGACCAGAAAAAACGTGTCCTGCAGAAAAACCTCGACGACAACCTTGCCGAATCCAACAAACTTGCCACCGAAATCGGCAATTTCTTCAAACAAGGCAATAAAGCTGAGGCTGATACGCTAAAACTCAGGACTGCAACGCTGAAAGAAGCGTCAAAAGAACTGAGCGAACAACTTGAGGACGCATCAGCAAAACTTGCCGAGCTCTCGGTTCAGCTGCCAAACCTCCCACATGACTCCGTTCCAAAAGGCACGCATGCTGAACACAACGAAATAGTCTCCCAGGAAGGAGAAATTCCTGTCTTACACAAAGAGGCTGTTCCTCATTGGGACCTCGCCAAGAAATTTAACCTCATCGACTTCGACCTGGGCAGCAAAATCAGTGGAGCCGGATTCCCTGTCTATCGTGGCAAAGGAGCCCGCCTGCAACGTGCATTGATCAACTTCTTCCTCGAAAGTGGCATCAATGCAGGATATGAAGAAATACAGCCTCCATATGTCGTTAATGAAGACTCTGCCTATGGAACAGGGCAGCTGCCGGATAAAGAAGGCCAAATGTACCTGGCCACCCTTGATAAACTCTACCTCATCCCGACGGCAGAAGTTCCTGTGACAAATATTTACCGTGACGTCATCCTCAAACCCGCCGATTTCCCTGTAAAAAATGTGGCTTATTCCGCTTGCTTTCGTCGTGAGGCCGGTTCTTACGGCAAAGATGTTCGTGGTTTAAACCGTCTGCATCAGTTCGACAAAGTTGAGATCGTCCAGATCGCACGCGCTGAGAATTCATATGAAATACTTGACGAGATGGTTGCTCATGTTACCTTCTTGCTACGTTCACTGGGCCTCCCCTTCCGTATCCTACGGCTTTGTGGCGGCGACATGAGCTTTGCCTCGGCCCTAACCTATGATTTCGAGGTGTATTCTACCGCACAGGAACGCTGGCTGGAAGTAAGCTCTGTCTCTAACTTCGAGTCATTCCAGGCAAACCGCCTTAAACTGAGAATTAAAAATGAAAGCGGGAAGACTGAACTGGCTCACACACTAAACGGCAGTGCTCTTGCCTTACCCCGTATCATGGCCGCCTTGTTGGAAAACTACCAGGTTGAAGATGGAATCCGCATCCCGGCTGTCTTGGTCCCTTATACCGGCTTCGAAAAAATCAGCTGAACATGAGCTTGAAAAAACTAATTGTCATCTTTCTTGCTTTTGGCCTTGCTGTAATGTCATTGCCAGCTATGGCCCAGCAATCCAAGGATGAACAACTGGCTATCATGTTTTTCCAGGACAAAGATTACGACAAAGCCGCAGCCTTGTTTGAACGGCTTTATGACGACAAACCTGCGTCCTATTATTATACCTACCTGATATATTGTTACCTCGAAACCGAAGATTTTAAAAAAGCAGAAAAGCTCGTCAGGCGGATGTTGAAACAAGAGCCCAACACGCTCCGTTATGCTGTAGACCTGGGTTATGTCTACAGCCGTGAGGGGGAAATCAGCAAGTCGCAGAAACAATATGAGGAGATCCTAAGAGAGATCCCTCCTGACCGTAACCAGGTGATCGAAATTGCCAATGCTTTCCTCTCCCGACGGGAAAACGAATATGCTGTCAAGGCCTATGAGAAAGGAAAGCAGATGCTCAGAGGCACTTATCCCTTTAACATGGAAATGGCTCAGATGTACCAGGTTACCGGCAATATTCCGGGGATGATTGAAGAATACCTGGATTATGTCGATTATGACATCACCAAAATTATCACGGTGCAGGACAGGTTACAGGATGTGCTGAGCAATGATCCAGAAGGCAGCCGTAGTGAGATCCTTCGAAAGACTTTGTTGCGCAGGTCTCAGAAATATCCTGATCGCACTTATTATTCAGAGCTTTTGCTCTGGGTTTCAATCCAGGAAAAGGACTTTGACATGGCATTTACCCAGGCAAAATCACTCGATCGCAGACAAGGAGAAGATGGCCGCAGGATCTTTGACCTTGCCCGTATCTGTGTCAGCAATAACGATCTGGCCATTGCATCCCTGGCATATCAATATATCATAAACAAAGGGAAAGACAATCCATATTTTGTCTTCAGTAGAATTGAACTCCTCAATGTTGACTTTTTGAAACTGAATCAGCATTACTACCGGACAAGCAAAGAACTGGAAAGCCTGGACCTGGCTTACAAAACCACACTTGAGGAAATGGGGAAGACGCCATCGACCATCAACCTTGTCAGAAACTATGCCCATCTGCAGACTTTTTATTTGAATCATTCTGAAAAAGGAATTGAATTGCTCAACGAAGCCATTACAATCCCCGGAACCTCGCCTCAGCAAAATGCGGAATGCAAATTAGAATTGGCAGATATCCTTTTATTTACAGGAGAAGTCTGGGATGCAACACTTTTGTATTCCCAGGTCGACAAAGCTTTTAAAAACGATCCCCTGGGCTATACTGCCAAATTCAAAAATGCCAAACTCTCTTTTTATATTGGTGAGTTTGAATGGGCAAAAGCCCAATTGGATGTCATGAAAGCCTCCACCTCCAAGCTGACCGCCAATGATGCTATGGATCTCTCACTCATGATCGGGGATTACCTGGCAGAAGACACTACTGGCAAAGGCCTTAGGCTTTTTGCACAGGCTGACTTGCTGGAATATCAGAATAAAGACGATCAGGCCCTGGCCACGCTCGACAGCATCACGCTGATTCAAAGTGCGGCTTCACTCAACGATGACGTTTTGTATAAAAAAGGAATTATTCACACAAAGAAGGGAAATTATGCCGTGGCTGACAGCCTGTTCAGGAAAGTCACAGAACTCTACCCTGAAGATCTTTTGGCCGATAACGCTTTGTTTGCCCTGGCCGACCTGAATGAAAACAAGCTGAATAATAAGTCAAGAGCCATGGATCTTTACCAGGAACTCATGACAAAATATCCAGGGAGCCTGCTCGTGGTTGAAGCGCGTCGGCGTTTCCGGAGCCTGAGGGGCGATCCTGTTAACTGATCCTGAATCAATGGTACAACCGAAAAAACATTTGGGTCAGCATTTTCTGCTGGATCACAACATCGCCAGAAAAATCGTCAATAGCATTTCAGATGAGACGATTCCATGGCTGGAGATCGGGCCTGGCAAAGGCGTCCTCACCCGCTACCTGATGGAAAAGAAGCTCCCGGAGTTTAAGGTTATTGAAATTGACTACGAAGCTGTTGAATATCTTCATCTTGAATTTCCTAGCCTAAAAGAGAATATCCTGAGTGCAGATTTCCTGGAAATCGATCCACAGAAGCTCTTTCCTGTCAATTATGGAATCATCGGAAATTTCCCATACAACATCTCCTCACAGATTTTTTTCAAGGTTTTAGAAGAACGAAAACTTGTGAATGAGGTTGTTTGCATGATTCAGAGAGAAGTGGCGGAAAGGCTGGTATCCGGGCCAAAGACCAAGGTTTACGGGATACTGAGTGTACTGCTTCAGGCTTTTTATGATATAGAAATGTTATTCCCGGTTGGGGAGAAAGTGTTTTTCCCACCACCCAAGGTGAAATCTGCAGTGATCCGATTAAAACGAAACCAGACTTCTAAGCTGGATTGCGATGAAGTTTTGTTTTTTAAAGTCGTGAAAGCAGGATTCAACCAAAGAAGAAAGACATTAAGGAATGCGCTTTCCGGCATTTTACCTCCTGGACACCAGGTTCCCGCAGACATTCTTTCCAAACGTGCGGAGCAGCTTACTGTTGCTGATTTTGTGGGGATTACGGCGTTTATTCAGTGAGAACTTTCACACAGATTGCACAGATTAAGGGCACATATTACACAGAAACACTATTGAACTTTTCTTAACACCGGTAAGCCATTTTCTGTGTAATCTGTGGGTTTTCCTCTGTGCACTCTGTGTGAAACTCTTCTTTTTATTTCATTTTCCATTCCGGCAATCGCCCGGGGGTATAAGGAGCACCAAGTTTCTCGAGTGCTGTTTCCAGCTCTTTAATGTCAATATCCTGAAACTTTTTTAGGGAAGCCAGCACCGGCCCGAATGCATTAGCTGCGATCACATAATCTTGTTGCATGGTTTGGGTGGGCGTTGTTGTTGTATTGTAGATCCCGTAAATAACATTGTTTACCCTGTCGGTAATTGAAGGAGGCTGGTTTTCATTGCGTTTGCTGAGACTGGGGTCTCCTTCCATGAGGTTTGACAGGCTGTCGAGACGGTCGAGGATGGCTTTTACCTTACTGTCATAGGCAATGGTCTTTTCCGCTGTCATATGGAAGGCTTCTCTCATGACTTTGACCTTTTCTTTCATGGCACTGAGTTCCCTGGAACTTCCGCTGACCACCCGGGCCAGGTCAGAAACTTTTTCCTGGAACACCGCATTTTGCTGCCTGTTTGTTGGTGTCAGCTGATGATCATACAAAATCTTAGTGGCAAAACTCTCTTCCCCTGGAAACTCAGTAATGACGCCATTGACCGACTTTGCCATACTGACTTTGTAAGTTCCCGGCATACTCAAAAGTCCTGACCCGGAATTCTCAGTCACTGAAGCACTGACACTTGCTGGAAATACCGAAGGATATCGGAAATCCCAGGTCAATCGTTGTAAACCCTTGGAAGCCGGAGCCGTCAGTTTACGTACCACCTGGCCTTGTGCGTCAGTGATAGTAAACATCAGAAAGGCTTTTTCTTCCAGGTCTTCTTTCTTTAGTTGATCCATTGAAGGATAGTCGATTTTGTCGCCTTTCTTTTCTGCATCCTTTTCCATTTTCTGGCGCTCAGATTTCGCTGAAATGATCTCATCCTTCAGAAAATAGGTGAAGTTGACCCCAACCGGCGGATTCTTCGCTCCATAATAACTTTCTCCCTGTCCGTATTTCTCACCACGCTGCACAAACAGATAGGCATCTTTCACAGGGAAAAGCTGGGCTTCTTTGTCGAGAACATCTTTTGTGATTTTCCGCAATGCGGAATAATCATCGAGGATATAAAAACCCCTGCCGAAAGTGGCGATTACAAGGTCATTTTCTCTTTTCTGTATCTCCATGTCTTTTACGGCAATTGTAGGCAGTCCGTTCTTCAATGCCGTCCAGGTATCACCAGCGTTTACGCTGACAAACAAACCAAATTCAGTACCTACAAAAAGCAGATCAGGATTTATCGGGTCTTCAACGATACAGTTCACGCTTCCTCTTATCGGGAGATTCGCGCTGATCGACTTCCAGGAGTCACCCTTGTCGGTGCTCTTCATCAGATAGGGCTTAAAATCGGCATTTTTATGGTTGTCAAAGGACGCATAAACGACATTGGGGTCGTGGTTAGAAGCAAAGAGGTACGTCACATAGGTCATTTCAGGCACGCCGGTAAATTTCTCCACTTTCCGCCAGTTCTTCCCTGCATCTTCAGTGATCTGGATGAGGCCATCATCGGTGCCGACATAGATAAGATTCTCTTGCTTCGGTGATTCTGAAAGGGCTACAATGTTTCCGAAGAAAGACGTTGATGCATTTTTGGCTACTGCTTCGGGGCGTTGGATTTTTCCCATGACCGGCAAGGTGTTGCGGTCGAGCTGGCGGGTAAGGTCCGGACTGATGACCTGCCAGTAGTTTCCACCGTCGTCGCTGCGGAAAAGCTTGTTGGCAGCGAAATACAAGCGGTTGTGCTGGTGCGGACTGATGAGCAGCGGGCTATCCCAGTTCCAGCGATAGGCTTCGCCTGCAGGTGGCTGTGGCTGGATGCTGATCTCCTCCCCCGACTTACGGTCGTAACGCGCCAGGTCCCCATATTGAGCCTGGGCATATACGACATTGGGGTCAGTGGGGTCAACTTGAGTTTCGAATCCATCGCCACCATGGGTCACCCACCAGTCGTCGTTGACGATGCCGGCAGAACTTGTCGTGCGGGAAGGCCCGCCCATGCTGGAGTTGTCCTGAGTACCGCCATAAACATTATAAAAAGGGAGGTCATTGTCAGTAGCGACCTTATAAAACTGCGTCACAGGCAGGTTCGCCTTAAAATCCCAGTTGTCCATGTCGAAAGTCTCGTATACGCCACCATCGCCGCCGATCAGGAGGTGACGGGTGTCATTGGGGTCAATCCAAAAGGCATGATCATCGACATGACGGTGTTTGTTGCCCAGGTTTTTCCATGTTTTGCCGCCATCGAGGGTATATTTGGTATAAGTATCCATAGAAAATACCCGGTTTTCATCTTTGGGATCGCAAAATATCCTATTGTAATATTGTGCACTGGTGGTTGTCAGATCCCCTCTTTTCTCCCAGGAGGCACCCCGGTCAGAAGAGCGGAAGAAGCCGCCTTTGTCTTCTTTAGCTTCCACAACGGCATACAGCATGTCAGGATTGACAGGAGAGATCGCAATTCCGATCCGGCCCATATCCCCATCGGGAAGGCCAACATTGATTTTGTTCCAGCTCAGGCCCGCATCAATGGATTTATAGACTGCACTTTCGGGGCCTCCATTGATCAATGTATAGACATGACGACGGCGTTGGTATGAGGTGGCATACAGTACATCCGGATTCCTGGGATCGCAGATAATATCATTACAGCCTGTATTTTCGCTGATACTGAGAATGGCCTTCCAGGTCTTCCCTCCATCAGTGGTTTTGTAGAGACCACGATCGCCGCCAGGGCCCCAGAGCGGTCCCTGGGCTGCAACATAAACAACATCTGAATTGCGGGGATCAACAAGAATCCTGCCAATATGTTCTGATTGTTTCAGACCCATATTTTTCCAGTTCTGCCCCCCGTCTTCGCTCTTATAGATACCATCACCATAGCCCACTGAGCGCTGGCTGTTGAATTCACCGCTTCCGATCCAAACGATGTTGGTGTTGCCGGGATCAATAACAACAGGTCCAATAGAATAAGAACCCTGTTTGTCGAAGACTGGTTTCCAGGTCGTTCCGGCATTGGAAGTCTTCCAGACATGACCAGCAGCAGCAGCAACATAATACTCAAATGGATTTTTCGGGTTTACCGCAAAATCTACGATACGCCCTGAACAAAAGGCAGGCCCGATGCTACGAAAGGTGAGACCTGAGAGAATTTCGGGTTTCAGGGTGTCGATCTTAGCGCCAACAGCCATGAGAGGTGAAAGCAAGGCAAGAAAGAGGATGGTTTTTAGGACTTTCATGAAAGATAGAATTGATGAGGTAAATTTAGGAAAAACCTAGTTGCTGCAACTCGTAATAAAAGGATGAAGGATGATATATGAAGGATGATATATGAAGGATGAACGGAGGGGATCGCAATCGGTGCCGTTCATCCTTCATCCTTCAAGTCCATCCTTCATTTCCCCAAGTACTCATAAACTACAGTCCTTAAGGTACTTTTAGGAGGTGCATAATGGGTTGAATAACTAGGCGTGTAAATTTCAATCCTTTTCGTCACAAAGCCATTATTATTGAGGATATAGGTATAATCACTGTAGGCACCGGTCGACGATGGGCCGTTAGGACAACCAATATTCCACGAAATGTGATTTGTAAGGTTCTTACTGATGTTTCCAAGGATCCCATTATTAAAACCTGCTATGTCAAGTTTGTTTATCTGTGTGTTATAGGAATATCCGTCACTGCAGAGCCATCCGCTATTTGTGACGACCCTTTGTAATAAAGTCATGTTGTTATTGACAAAAGTATAGGTCAGAAACACGGTTCCGGAATCAGTACTTGTCCCAAACTGCTGGTAATGAGAAGTAGAACCCACCAAAAAGCCATTCAGAAATTGATAGCTTTGCCTGTTAATATATGCAACAGTCATATTGCTAAAAAATGTATCGATGCTGGTTTCGGCCAGGCCATCGATACCAATCCTGAATCTTGTTTTCTCAATTAAGGTGTGATTGCTATTTTCCTTTCTTAGTTCGACAATAGAATCATCATCGTGATAAGTGCTGGTCCAGTTTAAAGAATCATTGATATAGAGCGAATAGCTGGCTATTTGCGAATTTGAGAGCGTGATCACATATTTGCGAATATCAGGGTCAATGTCGTATTGAGAATCCTGGCCCTTATCCTTTTTACAGGAAGAAAGCAAGTAAAACACTCCCAAAAACATCAGTAAGTATTTCATTTACACTAAATTTGGTTCTACAAACTTCACCCTTCAAACCTTTTCTTCATCCTTTATCCTTATCAAGCAGCTTTTTTTCAATCCGGCTATCTGGAATAAGCCATAGGATTGCTGTCAGGATAATTAGCGTGACGGAAATAAGCGGGGTAAAAAATGCCAGGATGAAAGATACAATATAAACTAACAGTGAAATAATCCCTTTGTAATCCTTGCCAATGGCTTTAAACAAAACAGAATCTTTTCCATGAACTGAAATAATTACTTTGGTAAGAATAAAATAAGCCATGCCCAACATTAACATCACAAAAGAATAGGCTGCAACCGGTAATTCAGCAAAATGAGTCTGTCCAGCCCAGCCAGTAACAACAGGAACCAGTGAGAGCCAGAAAAGCAAATGCATATTGGCCCACAAAATAGAGCCTTTGACCTTTATAACTGTGTGAAGCAGATGATGGTGGTTGTTCCAATAAATAGCAATATAGATAAAACTCAATACATAGCTGAAGAATTTTGTACTGTCATTTATGAGGGACTTCCAGTCTGCTCCCTGCGGGATTCTCAATTCAAGGACCATGATGGTGATGATGATTGCAATCACACCATCGCTAAAGGCTTCCAAGCGGTTCTTATTCATAAATTAAAATCTTAAAAACAGTTTAAAGACAAGTTTTAGAATCAAATGTTCCCTAGGATAGTCCAATTATAGCATTCATTTAAAAATTACCCGGAATTAACCTTGGAAGTACAACATAAAAAGTGCTTCCTTTTCCAACTTCACTTTCAAACCATATTTGCCCACCTAGTTTTTCAACATAGGCTTTGGAGATACTTAATCCCAGGCCAGCGCCTTCATAATCGCGGGTATGTGACTCTCCGCCTTGCCTGAATTTTTGAAAAATAATTTCCTTTTTGTCTTCACTGATTCCGACGCCTGTGTCTTTCACAAAAAACTCGAGCCTCGTGTCTTTTTTTTCACACCCAAATTCAATCACCCCATGGTGGGTAAATTTAATGGCATTTTCCAAAAGGTTACTAAGTATTGAAATGAGCTTCTTTTCGTCTGTTTCGATAGATTCGTCAGATCCTTCTGATTCCATTTTTAGCAGAAATTGAATCCCTTTATCCCTGCATTCAGGCATAAAGAAATCGCATAAGTCATTTAATTGTGTGCTGACATTTACCTTAGAAATTGATAGGGTGATTACCCCAGACTCAATTTTAGAAATATCTATAATATTGTTGATGATATTCAGCAATCGCTTAACGCCACTTTCTATGATCTCTAAATACACCTTTTGTTCATTAGCGTCAAGCATCGAATCTTTCAACAGGTATGCAGCACCTTGAATGCCATTCATGGGTGTTCGGATTTCATGGCTTAGATTGTTGAGAAAAGCAGACTTTAATCGATCACTTTCCTCAGCCATGTCTTTGGCAAGAATCAGGTCCTTCTCAACCTGGATACGTTTGCTTATGTCATCATTAAGCTGGATGTTTCTTTCTTTGATTTTTAATAATAAAACGGCAGCCATGACTAACAAAAGAAACAACAGGCAGGATTCACTAAGCTCGTACAGTAATGAATTCCGCCATAACTTTGAATTAAAATCCATTCCGAACACAGCGATTACTTGTCCCGTTGATTTCTCTTTAATAGGAATTAAAACACTTACCCAGGTCCCCCACCGATCAGTTACAGGGTCTGTTACTAAGTCTTTTCCATCAATGAAGGGCTGCTTGTCCTGTAAACTGGCTTCCGGGAACTCTTGTCCGGGTGGTGAATAATCCGCAGAGGTCTCTGGTTCAGAGTCTGCGATAAAAAAAATATTACCGTTTTTGTTGCAATATAAATAGGCAAATCTTGCTTTAGAATTTACATGAATTACAGCTTTCAAGGTATTTTTAAGATGCTGATATCCAGGATTTAAAATGTCTACCGACCCTAACTCCAATGCTTTTAAGTCTTCCTTTGGTAATGTGGCCACTATAGTATTGCCAATTTGAAGAACTTCATCAAAGCGCTCTCGTTCGAATCTTTTCCATGTATAATTAAAATAGGCAAACCCGGAAATTGCCATAAAAACAAAAATAAATATACGCAGGAATCCCTTTTTCATAGCTAGAGTTTGGCCCGACAAGAACCCAAATATATTAAAAATGCTTTTGAATCAATCCTAAAAGCTTCGTTTTGTCTATCGGTTTTGAAATATAATCATTACAACCTGCTTTCATAGCTTTTTCTCTTTCGCCTCCCAGGCCGAAAGCTGTTTGTGCAATGATAATTACTTCTTTATTGAATTGGCGGATTTGACGTGTGGCTTCAAGACCGTTCATTTCGGGCATTTTAATATCCATCAGCACCAAATCAATATCAGGGTTCTTGCGACAAATCTCAACGGCATCAGTACCGGTGACTGCCTTTAACACCTGCGTACTTATGGTACTGGTTATCACACTGACAAGAAATTCTGAATTTTCATTGTCTTCAGCGATTAATATTTTCAAATCTTTAATACGATCTGCAACCTCATCAGATGGTTTACTCATTTCATCCTTGTCAAAACATTTTAAAGATCTCTTATCAGGAATGCTGAAAAAGAATACAGAGCCATTTCCTTCTTCACCTTCAACCCACAGCTCTCCTCCATGTTTTTCGACAAAATCTTTACATAGCATTAATCCCAGGCCAGTGCTGGGTTCGCCAGCTGTACCGGGGCGACTACTCTTAGAATCTATATGAAACAATGTGGCAATCATTTCTTTGTTCATTCCAATGCCATCATCTTTAACAGTAATGACAGAAGTGTTGTTTTCGCTAAGGCTGGCTGAAATAATCACATTTCCGTCTTGAGGCGTAAATTTTATCGCATTGGACAAAAGATTCCTGACAAGCGATTGAATCATATTAGAATCCGCATACAATTCATGATTCTGATTAATATTCATTGTAATGTTGATTCCCTTATTCCTCCTGGATTCATCAAGCAATTTCAAACAGTCAATTACCAGATTCTTTAGGTCAATTTTTTCCAGCTTGCAAGTCGTATGACTATGTTGCATTTGGGACCATTCAAGCAAATTTTCCAGCAAGTTATAGATATTTCGTGCTGAGTGACTTAAAACGACTGACATCTTCTGTTTTTGCTCAGATGACAATAATTGCGAATCATCTATCAATATTTCTGACAATCCCATAAAACCGCCCAAAGGGCCACGCAAATCATGAGCAATTATGGAGAAAAATTTATCCTTTGAGGCATTAAGCTTTTGGAGTTCTTCGCTTTGCTCCTTGAGTTTCTTGCTTTGTTGATATAATTTAAGATGTGTCCTCACCCTTGCAATGACTTCTTCTGCACGAAACGGTTTTGTTATAAAATCTACGGCACCTGATTGTAAGGCATTGACAATATCCCGGGTATCATTTAGTGCACTGATTACGATTACAGGAATCTCACAAAGTTTATCATTTTCTTTTAATCGTTTGCATACCTCAAATCCATCCATATCGGGCATCATAATATCCAAAAGAATAAGGTCCGGAGCTACCTTCTCCGCAGCCTGTAATGCAAGGGTCCCATTGGGAACAGGCCGAACCTTATAGCCCTGACGCTTCAGGATATCGCCCAGTACCTTAAGATTCATAGGGACATCATCAACAATAAGAATGTCGGAAATAATCTGATCTTTAACAATTTCATTATTCATCCCTTTACTCCTTACTATTTAATATTTTTTGCAATTGTTTATAATCATAATTCACAGCAAGATAGTTAAGTTGTTGTGCGAGTTCAGAATTGTCTTTTTCTATCCTTTTAATCAATTCAACCAATAAATCTAAATCGGCAACGGACAATGCTTGCTGCATTTTAAATAACAATCTACGGGGTAGTTTTAGGACATCCTGGCCCAATAATTTTATATCATTTCTATATTTCGACTGCGTCATGTATAAATCATCGTCATAAATATATTTTAGATCAAGAATCTTCCCAATTATATTGAACAATTCGTGTTCTCTAAAAGGTTTTCTGACAAAACCCTGGATCCCAAGTGAATCTATTGTTTTCAGCTCGCTATCGAAAGTGCTGGCAGTCAGGGCGACAATAGGGGTTAGCTTCCCTTTATCTGTCGATTTAATACGACGGCAAGCCTCATAACCATCGACAACAGGCATTCGCATATCCATTAAAATAAGATCCGGGCTTGATGATTCAAACTTTGTAATAACTTCAACGCCATCCAATGCTTCATCAACCTCAAACCCAACAATTCTGAGAAGAGTCGTCACAACTTTCAGGTTTTCATGATTATCGTCAGCCACCAGAATCCTGTATGTTTTCCCATCGTTTTCTATATGAAGCACTTTCTTTTGAGAATCCATTCCAGCTGACAAAGTGCTCCCTTTTTCTATTTCCAAATTAACCACAAACACGGAACCTTTCCCTGGCTGGCTGGTAACACTGATGTTGCCCCCCATTAAAACGGCCAGTTCACGGCTAAGTGCCAGGCCCAAACCAGTGCCACTTCCAGCATTAATGCCTGAACTCGTTTGCTCAAATTGTTTAAAAAGCTTGGCTATCTCGTTAAGCGGGATCCCTGGGCCAGAATCCTGAATTTCGATAACAAGACTGTCTTTCCTATTTACCCCTGCATCAATTCGGCTACGAATAACAACACTACCTTCTTCCGTGAATTTTATGGCATTGCCTATTATATTAATGAGTATCTGACGTAATTTACTTTCATCGATATATATATATTGAGGGAGTTCCGTTGATCTTTCAATGATCAATTTCAAGTTTTTAATCTGCGCCCTTTCTTTGAAAATCATTTGAATGTCATCCAGAAGCGAAAAAATATCGACGTCTGACGGATTAATTACTACATGACCTGCTTCTATTTTCGATAACTCCAGGATGTCATTTAAAAGCGTCAATAAGTGCTCCCCTGCCCGAATAATAGAGACATTGTATTCTTTTTGTGTATCTGACAAAAGCTTATCGCGGTTTATCAGCTGCGAGAATCCAATGATCGCATTTAATGGGGTTCTAATCTCATGCGACATATTTGCAAGGAAAATACTTTTGAATTTATTTGCCATTTCAGCATCCTGTTTGGCCAGGATCAAAGCTGCTTCAGTTTTCTTCTGCTCCGTAATATCTCTGATAATGCCTAAAGCATTCCATTGCCCATGAATCTTTATGGAAGAAATAGATAACTGTACTAATTTCTCCGCTCCTCCTTTAGTTATCGCTTCCACATCAAGAGTTTTCCCAATGGCCCCTCCCTGACCTGAGGTTAAAAAGCCTGGAAAAGCATCCAAATGAGCCTGAAGATAACGCTGGGGTACAATAAGACTATGAAGATTTTTGCCAATAGCCTCTTCTCTTTCAAAACCGAATATACGAGTGGCTGCAGGGTTCCAATAGGATATTCGTCCTTTTGAATCCATCATCAGAATGGCATCCTGAGCTGAGTCGGTGATTGAACGGATAAGATTTTCGCTTTCAAAAGGCGACTTACCCGGCACTTCAATATTTATATCGTCCATTACCCCCCCTTACCTAATAATCTTTCATTCTCAGCACGAACTGAGATAATTTAAATCAGCAATCCGTCTCAAAGTTCAGTATTTTTGTTAGAAAAATCAAACTTGGTGAACAAATAAATAACAATTCAAAAAAACAATGATCTGAAAATTAATCCAGACAAACCTGAAAATGAGTATAGCTTTGAAAAAACAACTTATACAAACCCTTTTTCAGTGATATAAGCTGTAACAAATTTCGCCGGAGTCACGTCAAATGCAGGGTTCAGCGCGCTTGCCCTTGGGGCAGCAACACGAATCGTGCGCATCACATCGGTTTCATCGGGCCCGGTTTGGAACAATACCTCCGATTCATCCCTTTCTTCTATAATTATTGATTCCCCATCAGCGCATTCCTTATCAAAAGTAGATGATGGCGCCGCCACATAAAACGGGATCCCGAATTCTTTCGCCACGATGGCTTTCTCCAGAGTGCCGATTTTATTGGCCACATCGCCATTGGCTGCGATCCTGTCGGCACCTACAATGACCAGGTCTACGAATCCTTTCGACATCAGGTACGCACCGGCATTGTCGGGCACTATGGTATACGGGATGCCCGCCTGTTGCAACTCCCAGGCCGTGAGCCTGGCACCCTGGGCACGCGGACGGGTCTCATCAGCATAGACAAAGACTTTTTTCCCTTCCTCATGAGCCACATATATCGGAGAGAGGGCACTGCCATAATCCACAAAAGCCAGCCAACCTGCATTGCAATGAGTCAGGATGCGAGAACCGTCTTTCAACAGCGAATTTCCATAGATACCAATGGCTTTTGCAGCCGCAACATTCGCCTGGGCAATCGCTTCAGCCTGTATCACGGCTGCCTGACTGGCTCCCATGAAATCGGGCAGGTAAAGAAAAGAAGCGTCCCAAACTTGTTGAACCGAGAAAAAAAGATCCCGTGCTGTAGGTCTGGTTGCCTCTATCATTAATTTTTGTTGTTGAAGTTGGGTTATTTGGCGATGCTGATTCCCTTCGATAAAAGCCTGCGCCATGGCAAAAGCGGCAGCGGCTCCGATTGCGCCGGCTCCTCTAACTTTCATAATACGAATGGCTTCGCAGGTGTCAACACAGCTAACTGACTCATATATAACGAATTCGAAAGGCAGCAGGTTCTGATCGATCATCCAAACGGAAGACCCTTCCATCCATATTGTTTGAAAATGTTTATTTCCAACTTTCATATTACATTTTTTGCATGTTCAATTTCAAATTTCAACTACCTTTGCAGCCCGAAATTAGGACTTTAAACGAATCCTGATTCGATGAATTTAATATTAATTTTTCAAACTTATTCATATGAGATTCTTTCTTTTTAGCCTGACTATCCTTGCCTTGATGACTGCCTGCCAGTCGAACCAAAAACCTCAGCCTGTCAGCTTACCGGCAGGAACACATATGATGGTAGCGCAGGAAGTAATACAAGCGACACAATACACATATATCCGTGGAACAGAAAATGAAAAAGAAGTATGGGTGGCTCTACCTCTGATGCCCGATGCAAAAGTCGGCACTACTTATTATTTTGACAATGCTATGGAAATGAGCAATTTTGTGAGCAAAGACCTGAACCGTACCTTTGCACAGATCTTTTTCATCAACGCGGTGAAGACCTCGTTAACTCCGGCTGAAGCACCTGTAACTACCCAGGACACCAGCAGAAAACCTGGGAAAGTCGCCATTGAGAAAAAAGAAGTAAAAGTAGAGGCTATTGCAGGTGGTGTTACTATTGCCAAGCTCTATGCAGCCAAAGGCGATTACGCCGGCAAGGTCGTCAAAATCAAAGGAGAAGTGACCAAATACAATTCAGCAATCATGAACAAGAACTGGATCCATCTCCAGGATGGCTCTGACTTTCAGGGAAAATTCGACTTGACAGTGACCACCGACCAGGAAGTAAAAGTTGGCGACGTGGTGACTCTTGAAGGAAAGATCGTACTTGACCAGGATTTTGGATATGGTTATAAGTATGAAATTCTGCTGTCGGATGCTAAGGTTGTTAAGAAGTAGACATGAAACGCATTCTCAACATATTATTTTCCTCAGCAACAACGATCGTTTTGCTGCTTATCCTCATTGTCTCCATGGCTTCGGCGACATTTATTGAGGACAAATTTGACACCGCTACTGCCAGGTCAATGGTTTATGGTGCCAAATGGTTTGAATTTGTCTTTTTAATTTTGATGATTAATTTCATCGGCCACATCAGCAAATACAAGATGTTAAGCCGGAAGAAGATTGCCGGCTTTGTGTTTCATGCCGCTTTTATCATGATCATTCTCGGCGCCGGGATCACCCGTTATTTTGGATTTGAGGGAAATATGCATATCCGTGAAGGAGAAGCCTCCAATGTCATCTTTAGCTCAGATCCTTACTTGCAAATCAGCGCCAAAGGGAAAGACCTTGATTACTCTTATGAAGAACCTCTCGCCGTTAATGAACTGGCTGACAAGAGTTTTCATAAATCAATTTCTTATGGAAGCGGGTCCATCGGTGTGGCTGTTGACGAATTTATTCCCAATGCTATTGAGAAGCTCGAAGAGACCAATTCGGGCGGACTCCGGATCCTTGAGATCACCCATGCCACCATGCAGGGCGCTGAAAACATCGACCTTGACAATGGACAGATGCTGACCATCGGGACAACGATGCTGGCTTTCAACAATCATGAAAAGGCTGATGCGGTTCATATCTCTGACACTTTGGGTACCTTGCAGATCAGTGCTCCTGGCGTGTTGGTGATGACTGAGATGAATTCCCAAAAATCGGATTCAGTTCCAGGAAACACCAATGTTGAGTTAAAACAAGGCCTTGTATATAAATCAAATGGATTCATGTTTTTGCTGGCCAAATATTATAAGAATGCAAAAAAAACACTTGTTAGTGGCTCTGCTGAAGAAGAAGGAGGTAGCGATGCACTGGTACTTGGCATTACGGTTAATGGCAAGAAGAATATGGCTATTGTCCGCGGCGGTAAAGGATATAGGCTCAACCCACAGGAATTTACTTTCGATGGCTTGACATTCAAACTGGGAATGGGCGAGAAGCAGATTCAGTTGCCTTTCTCAATTTACCTCAGGGATTTCATCCTCGACCGTTATGCCGGATCGATGAGTCCTTCCTCTTATGCCAGTGAAGTAACGCTCATCGACAATCGTGATAATCTGAAAGAAAATCACCGTATTTTCATGAACAATGTTCTGGATTACAACAAATACCGCTTTTTTCAATCTTCCTATGATATGGACGAAAAAGGCACTGTTTTGTCAGTAAACCATGATTATTATGGCACAAAGATAACCTACCTGGGTTATACCTTGTTGGGTATTGGGTTTTTACTTTCCCTCCTCAACAAGAACTCTCGATTCCTGATGCTTAGAAAAAAGATTGTTGAGATCCGCAACATCAGGAAAGCAGCATTACTACTGCCTTTCTTTATGCTATTTTCTGTCGTCACTGCCTTTTCCCAGAACAACGTACAGGCAATTTCCAAAGAACATGCCAACAAATTCGGGCTACTTTTGGTCCAGACTTTTGACGGTCGTTTTCAGCCTGTGAATTCGCTGGCTTATGACCTCCTCCACAAGATCTCGAGAAAAGACAATCTCAACATTGAAGGAAAAGGGAAATTGGATGCCACGCAAATTATGCTGGATATGACCATTCACCCTGATTTCTGGAAGATGCAAAAGATCATCCTCATTAGGGAGAAATCGGTTGCCGACATCATTGGATTACAAGGGAAATATGCTTCATTCCAGGATTTCTTCGACGAAAAAGGCCAATACAAGCTTCAGAAAAATGCAGAAGAGGCTTTCCGGAAAAAACAATCCGAACAGAATACTTTCGACAAAGAGCTGATCAAGGTAGACGAAAGATTGAACATTGTAATGACAGCACTGAAAGGAAGTATGCTAAAACTCTTCCCCGAACTCAATTCAGCCAACAACAAATGGATCAGCTGGGATGACAAGGATGCTCAAATGCCTTTGCCTCCTGTTTTCAATGTTTTCAGCCAGGATCTGCAGCTCAGTACGTTGAACTATTCCAATATCGCAGTAGCCTATTTCACTGAGCTTTCGAAAGCCACCGTTTCCGGGGATTACAGCAAAGCTGACAAAATCCTGGGCTATATCGGGACGATACAGCAATACAATGCCACAGCTGAAGTGCTAAATGCCCAGAAGAAAGCCGGCGTTGAGGTTATTTACAACAAACTGGACATCTTCATCACCTTAAGAAACTTCTATGCTGTTTTAAGCATGGTGTTGCTGGCACTTGCCTTTATCGACAACCTGAAACAGAAGAAAAGCAAACTCATCAGCTTGAGTTTGAATATCTCTATTGGATTACTGGGGCTCGGATTTTTATACCATACCCTTGGATTGATATTACGCTGGTACTTATCAGGTCATGCCCCGTGGAGCAATGGATATGAATCGCTTCTTCTTGTTGCCTGGGGTGGTTTGCTGGCTGGCTTTACCTTTGCCCGCTATTCGAAGATCACCGTTGCTGCCACAGCATTACTCGCCTTTTTTATGCTGATGACAGCCAGTCACAGTAGTTATGATCCGCAACTCACCAACCTTCAGCCTGTACTGAAATCTTATTGGCTGATTATCCACGTGGCTACACTGACTATTAGCTATGGTTTCCTCGGACTCGGATTATTCCTGGGGATGATGAACCTCGTGATCTACCTCTTTAAAACGACAAAGAATGCTTCCCGGCTTGACCTTGTGATCTCCGAGTTGACTTATATCAATGAGATGAACCTGACCGTTGGGCTTGTCCTTGCCACCCTGGGCACCTTCCTTGGGGGCGTATGGGCCAATGAATCCTGGGGAAGATACTGGGGATGGGATGCCAAAGAGACCTGGGCGTTGGTGATCGTTCTTGCCTATACCATTATTCTCCATTTGCGTATGATCCCTAAAATGAAAAGTGCCTGGGTATTCAATGTAGGTTCAGTGATAGGATTTGGCAGTGTCGTTATGACCTTTGTCGGGGTGAATTATTACCTCTCCAAAGGAATGCACAGTTATGCTGCAGGCGACACCCCGGTATTCCCGCTTTGGGCCTGGGGAATCATCCTTTCGGTTGTTGCTTTGATTGTTGTTTCCGGAATTAAAGACAATATGTCAACGACACTTGAGCCAAAGATTGAAGAGAAAAAGGTTGTAGACGCGGCAGAATAACTATGGCAGCACCAGGTGGTTGGCTGTAAGCCACAAGTCATACCAATCTTCCCGGCTGAGTTCTATCTTCAGTGAATCTGCAGCACTCTTTATCCTGGCAGGCTTTGTTGTTCCTATGATCGCACTGATGCGACAGGGTAGTTTCAGCACCCAGGCTAGCAGCACCGCCGAAGCATCAGTATTATACTTATGGGCGAGCGATTGTACAAGCAATTTGGTGTCACGGCATGCTTTGTCATCAGAAGGTTCCTCAGCTTGCACATATTTACCTCTGTCGAGTGGCCGCCAGGCCTGGATCTCCATACGATGCGCCTGAGCATAAGGCAGCATGCCACCCATGTCCATCCCTGTAGGAATTCTTTTGTTGTTGACAAAAACACCTTCCTCCAGGATCAGTGTATGTGCCAGGCCAAATTGCAGCTGGTTGGCTACCATCTCTTCCCCGCAATAGTTATTGAGAACCTGGATCTGCCGAACCGACATATTGCTCACACCAAATGACTTAACCCATCCCCTTTGTTTCAGGAAAAGGAAAATTTCAGCCAATTCTTCCGGATTCATCAGCGGATCAGGCCGGTGTAAAAGGAATAGGTCGAGATACTCAGTATTCAATCTTTTCAAACTGCCAGAGATCTGTTTCTCCAGGTACGGCCTGGAAAAGTCGTAGGTATTGGAATTATCAGGACCTGTTTTCAGCCGGATTCCTGCTTTTGATTGGATTCGGATTTTCTCCCGCAGACCGGGATTTGACTTCAAGACAGTCCCAAAGACTGTCTCTGATTTCCCAAAAGCGTAAATATCGGCATGATCAAAAGTAGTAATGCCATTTTCCAGGGCCGCATCGACAGCCAGCTGAGCGACTCGCTCGTCATCAGATGTGATTGGGTCACGGCTCCAGCCCCCACCCAATCCCATGCATCCATAAATCAGGCTTTTTTGAGCGTTTACTTCCATAAATCTTTTTTTATTTAGAATAATTCAATATAAAATCTGTTTGGAATTCTAATTTTTCATATTTTTAGCTGTTAAAATAATACAAATTTCGTTCTTTTCTTAACATTAGATTTAAAACACTGAATATCAATACGTCTCTTTAATTATTCACTTTATCTAAGTAAGCAATATGGCAATCTCATTACAAACAAATCCAGGTGAACCCAACAGTCCTGAACTATTGTCCGGTCAGCCCATGAATTATAAACCGGCCCTGGTGTTGCTCACTTCTTTGTTTTTCATGTGGGGTTTTATTACCTGTCTGAATGACATCCTGATCCCGCATTTAAAAGCCTTATTTGAGCTGAATTATACAAAGATCATGCTGATCCAGTTTACTTTTTTCGGAGCTTATGCCATCATGTCAATTCCTGCCGGCTGGGTTGTGGGAAAGATCGGATACCGCAAAGGTATTGTTTTAGGTTTGGTGATCACCGGATTGGGGGCTCTGATGTTTTACCCTGCTTCAATAATGATCAGCTATGTGATTTTTCTTGCCGGCTTTTTCATCCTGGCTTCCGGCATCACCATATTGCAAGTTGCTGCAAATCCCTATGTTGCCATTTTAGGCTCCCCTGAAACAGCGTCAAGTCGATTGAATATGACCCAGGCCCTGAATTCCCTGGGAACAACAATTGCTCCTGTGTTCGGAGGATTGCTGATTCTTTCCAGTAACACCAACACAGCTGAGAATGCCAGTACTGTGCAGGGCCCATATGTTGGAATTGCCATCACACTTTTACTGATTGCCGCGATTTTTGTTTTCGCCAAATTGCCTTTTGTTCAAACAAACACTTATAAAAAAGGTGCCGGCAGTGCCTGGGAATACAAACACCTTATTTTAGGTGCATTGGCCATCTTTTTGTATGTCGGTGGCGAAGTGTCTATCGGGAGCTTCCTGATCAATTTCTTTGCCCAGACTGACATTGCAGGGCTTGCCCATTCTGAAGGGGCCAAATATGTA
The DNA here is from genome assembly GCA_037132075.1 of Bacteroidota bacterium. Lineage (GTDB taxonomy): Bacteria > Bacteroidota > Bacteroidia > Bacteroidales > CAIXZF01 > JBAXPV01. The sequence goes on along the minus strand of JBAXPV010000003.1, from coordinate 98,002 downwards.
GCCCTGTATTGGGGTGGTGCGATGGTTGGCAGATTTTTCGGAGCTGTTGCACTGTCGGGAATAAAGAAACAAAGCGACCGTCAGCTTATTTATGCCGCTATCTTTATTTTTGCCTTCTTTGTCGCCTGGTATCTCACCAATGACGTTAGCCTTGCGGCACTCTTCCTTATTTTCGTCATTATCAATTTCGTAGCATTCCTTTTCGGAAAAAACAAACCCAGCCGCACCCTTACCATCATGGCAGGAGTTGTTGTATGCCTGGTTTTGATTACCGTACTTTCCTCCGGGAAATTTGCCATGTGGCCAATTATTGCTGTTGGACTATTTAACTCCATTATGTTTCCTACAATTTTCACTTTAGCAATCGACGGGCTCGGGAAACATACGAGTCAAGGTTCGGGAATCCTGTGTTTCGCTATTGTAGGAGGGGCTATCATCCCGCTGATCATGGGTGCACTGGCAGATAGTTTTGGAATCCATTATTCATTCCTGGTGACTTTAATATGTTATTTATACATTATGTATTATGGCATGACTGGTTATAAACATCAACTCTCATAAATATGAAACAGCTATACATTCTAATACTGCTTGCGGCATTGACCTTGCAGGGCATTGCCCAGGTACGCAGTGTCAGCGGGACAGTTTCTGATGCGAAAGACGGGACGACTTTGCCGGGTGTGAGTGTAACGGTAAAAGGCACCTCTAGTGGAATCATAACAGATATCAATGGCAAATATGACATTAAGGTCCCGGATGCAAACGCCATCCTGGTTTTCCGTTTTATTGGCTACAAGGCCTTTGAGGCCACTGTTGGTGCGCAAAAAGTCATTAATGTAAAAATGATCGTCGAATCGAAGATGTTGGACGAGGTGGTTGTGATCGGTTACGGGGTGGTTCGAAAAAGCGATCTGACTGGTTCTGTCAGTTCTGTTAAGACCAAAGACATTGTAAAGATCACCTCATTAAACCCTGAGCAAAGCTTGCAGGGAAGAGTCTCCGGCGTGCAGGTCACCAGTACTTCAGGGGCTCCAGGTGCAGCGCCGGCTGTGCGTGTGCGAGGGGTTGGTACTTTCAACAATTCAGCGCCAATCTATGTCGTTGACGGGGTGATTCTTGACAATATATCCTTTCTGAACGCTGCAGATATCGCCTCGATGGAGATTTTAAAAGACGCCTCATCTACAGCAATCTATGGTTCACGTGGCGCCAATGGAGTTATTCTGATTACGACAAAAAGTGGAAAAATCGGAGAAGAGAAAACTACATTCAGCTATACCGGGGAATATGGCGTTCAAAAACTAGCTAAAAAAATCAATCTGCTCAATGGCAGAGAATATGCGACCGTCGCCAATCTGATCAAACCCGGGAGTTACAACAATGTGGATATGGTACCCAACACTGACTGGCAGGACCTGGTATTTCACAATGCAGCAGTGACCAGCCACCAGCTTTCGGCCACAGGCGCCACCAAGACCACGCAATATTATATCGGATTGGGATATTACAAGCAGGACGGTATCATCGACAAGTCAAATTATGAGCGTATCACCCTAAAACTTAACAACGTTTATAACCTGACCAAGTTTTTAAAACTCGGCAACAACCTGACTTTTGCACCTTACAAACAACAAAATGCGCCAAACGTCACCTACCAGGTTTACAGGGCTTTACCGGTAATCAAACCGTATCTTCCTGATTCTCTGGGCGGGGGCTTTGCCGGGGTGACAGGCGTTGGCAATCCATTGGCAGACCTGGCTTATTCTAACAATTATAACAAAGGCATCCGAGCGGTCGGGAACTTCTTCCTCGAAGCCAATTTCCTGAAACACTTCAGCCTAAGAACAAGCTATGGCCTCGACGGTTTGTACAACCAGGCAGTGAGTTTTACACCCGCTTATGCCGTTCTCATGGCTGATGGAACCGCGTCCATGCAAAACAATACGCGCAGTGATCTTTTCAAAGGCAGTAACACCAACATGACCTGGTTGTGGGAAAATACTTTGAGCTACAATCAAACATTCGGGAAACACGCCATTGATGCAATAGCCGGATTTACTGCACAGGAGGCAAGTTCAGAGTACTTTGCCATCTCAGGAGAAGACATCTTACGGGATGGGAAGGATTTCTGGTATATGAACGGAAATTACCTTTATATCGCAAACAAATATGATCATTTGAAAGACCTGGGCAATGGTGTTGATGACAACCTGAATTATGCCATGATTTCATATCTCTTCAGGGCGAATTACACTTATAACAGCAAATACATCCTGACGGCAACCTTCCGTCGTGACGGCTCTTCCAAGTTTTACAAAGAGAACCGTTACGGGAATTTCCCTTCCTTCGCTCTAGGCTGGAACTTGTCTAAGGAAGATTTCATGAAAGACATCCCTTATCTTTCAAACCTGAAGATCCGAAGCAGTTGGGGAAAGATCGGGAATGAAAAGATCCCTTACAGCGACCGCTTTTCTCTCACACAAGACCTCCTAGCCGTGTTTGGGATCGGAGACCTCTCCTTCCCGGCTGTATCCTATGCCAAGAATGGAAATCCTGACCTGAAATGGGAGACTACAACTCAGACTGATGTCGGAATTGAATTTGGGCTTTTTAACAACAAGTTTACAGCTGAACTCGATTACTATCACCGGATCACTGACGACATCCTCGTTCAGCTTTCAACACCCGGACATATGGGAAATGGCCTTGGCCAAAAGGTCCGTTACAATGCAGGACAGGTGCTTAACAGTGGTTTTGAATATAACCTCAACTGGCGCGAGAAAATCGGTGACTTCAGCTATAGCATTGGATTTCTGGGATCAACGGTACATAACGAAGTTCTGAGCGTTGGTGGGAATAGCGGCGTTGACTCCCTTCTTTATGGCGGCGACTACGCAGGCTTCCTGACTCAAAGCCGCGAGGGCTTGCCCATCGGATCTTTCTGGGGATATCAGACCAATGGAATCTTCCAGACCCAGGCCGAACTTAATGCCTACCCACATGATGGACAGGCCCAGGTAGGTGACCTGAGAAGAGTTGACATTAATAAAGATGGCGTGATTAATAGTCTTGACAAAACAAACCTTGGCTCCCCTATTCCTACTTTTATCTTCGGATTTAATGGTGAACTAGGATACAAAAACTTCGATTTCTCTTTTAGCATTCAGGGCCAGACAGGAAATAAAATCTTTAATGCAAAAGAAATCGTTCGTCCTGATCCCTACAACTTTGAGAACCACATTCTGAATGCCTGGACAGGACAAGGGACCAGCAACACTGAGCCCAGGGCTACAAATGGTGGTTATAACTACATCCCCTCTGATAAGTATATCCAGGATGGCTCATTCGTCAGACTCAGGTCTGTGGTCTTTGGATATACACTTCCTAAGTCAATTTCACAAAAAATCTATGCCAGCAGCTTGCGATTTTATGTGAAAGGCGATAACCTGATGACCCGGACCAAATTCACAGGATACTCTCCTGAAATTGCCAGCCAGGATGTACTCTCCAATGGCATCGACATGGGTGTATATCCCATCAGCGCCATTTATTCCTTTGGTGTTAATTTGAATTTCTAGCCCCATGAAAAAGATACATATCAACATAGCCGTATTGGCAATACTCTTGTCAGTTCCCTTTTCAGGATGTGAGAAATTCCTGGAAAAGAATCCACAAAATGCCTTAACACAGGCATCATTTCCTGTCACAGCGAATGATGCCCTGCTTGCTACCAATGCAGCCTACTCGACCCTAAGGAATATCAATTATCACTCAGGCACATTCCCTATCCTGGATATCATGTCGGATGATGCCCGCAAAGGCAGCAACCCGGGCGACCAGGAATCGGTGATCGGACCCTATGACAATTTTACTTTTACGACCACTGGGCAAGAGCTTTCTTCCTGGTGGGCGACCTTGTATGAAGGTATAAAGTTCACAAACGTTGTCATCACCAAGGTTCCAGGAATTGAGATGACAACAAGCCTGAAAAACAGGTATCTCGGCGAGGCCCGGTTTTTACGTGCTTTGTATTATTTTGACCTGGTAAGGGCCTGGGGCGGTGTTCCCATCGTAACCACACTGAGCCCGCCACTGAAACTCCCAAGGTCATCACAGGCTGAGGTTTATAGCCTTATCGTTAATGATCTTGAGTTTGCCATTGAAAATCTATGCGAGAAAAGCGAACTCCCTGCATCAGAACTTGGACGAGCTACCAAAGGTGCTGCAAGGGCATTACTTGCAAAAGTATATCTGTTTCAAAACGACTTTCCGCAAGCCGAAAAATATGCAATGGATGTCATCAACGCCAACAGTTATGGCTTAGAACCTGTATTTACTGATGCGAGTGGTGTTTTGGGCGAACATGGTATTGAATCTGTCTTTGAGATCGGGGCAGCAGGAACAGAAGGGGTTTCAGGGAGTCAGTATGCCAATGTGCAGGGTGTCCGTGGCACCCCAAACCGTGGCTGGGGCTTTAACAGGCCAACACCCAACCTCAGGAGTTCTTTCGAAGCCGGCGACCCCAGGATGAAAGGGTCGATTATCGACCTGGGCGATGTGCTGGATGGCTTCACCATCCTGGGTGATGGGAATACACCTGACATAAGCATGGATCCTCAGGGCAACATTCTTGAAACTGAATGCTATAGCCGGAAGGTATGGACACCCGGGAATGATGTCCCCAGTCAATGGGCCCACAATCGGAGGATATTGCGCTATGCCGACGTTTTGCTCATTGCAGCTGAGGCATTAAACGAAAACAACAAGCCGGGAGAAGCATTGATTTATCTTAATAAGGTAAGGCAACGTGCACGCCAGGGCAACAGCGCTATTTTACCCGACATCACCACGACCGACAAAGCGGCCCTTAGGGATCTTATCCTGGATGAGCGGAGACATGAGCTTGCCCTTGAGGGTCATCGTTTCTGGGACCTGGTAAGAACAGGAAAGGCGCAGACTGTGCTTGCTCCACTCGGATTTGTTCCCGGGAAAAATGAACTTTTACCAATCCCTCAAAGTGAAATAGACCTTTCCCAGGGCACCTTGGTGCAGAATCCAAACTGGTAATATTCAACATACAATCCATCAAAAATCAATACAAAATGAAAAAAAATCTGTTTATTGTTAGTGCGCTGCTGATATCGGTAGCGATTATGTTTGGCTCAACAAGCTGTAAGAAGGACTCAACAACCACTACTTTTGGATTACAAAAACTCTTGTGTGGTAACATCGACCTGAATGGTGCAACAGCGCCAAACAACATTCCTGCAAAACCAACGATTGATGCTTATTTTAACAATACCATTGATGCAGCAACGGCGACCTCAACGAACATTACCCTGGTAAGGGATTATGACAATGCAGTTGTAGCTTGTACGATTACTGTCAACGGTTCTATTATCAGCCTTGTTCCCAATGAAACGATGGCAACTGGTGCCTTGCATAAATTAACCTTTTCCACTGGTTTGAAATCGGCAGGTGGATCCTCATTAGGAGCGGCCATCGTCAGGACATTCTCAACTGATGGATTTTTCGCACCTTCAGGCATGGTGGCATACTGGAAATTCGAAGATGACACGAAAGATGCTTTGGGAACTTTTAACTCCAGCGCTGCTATCGACATTACATATGTTGCCGGCAGAAAAGCTGCTGCGGGAAAAGCATTAAATTTCAATGGAACTTCAAGCATCGTCGAAATTCCAAACGGCGACCAGCTCGAATCCCCTAACTTCAGCCTTAGCTTCTGGGTTAAAGTTGACACCAGCTCTCACCCTCAGGGTAATTTCGTGATCGGTTTAGGCGCTTATTATGGGTTCCAGTTCGAAATTGGCGGAAATAACTGCAAATTAGCTGCTTCCTATACTTACCAGGGTGGTGGTGACACCACGTTTTCTACAGATAACTTCTGGAATGGCGATGGTAAAACTAAGGACAATGGCGGTTACCAGGGATTTACGGTCAACAAAGACATGACTACTACAGGTGGAGTTAACTCACTATTCCAGCAAAAATGGGCTCATGTAGTCTGTACCTATGATGTTGCCTCAAAAGTTGGCAGTATATACATCAACGGGGAAATTGTGAAAGCCCAGGATTTCAACCTTTGGCCGATCACCGACAAACAAATCAAATGCACCGGCATGAAATATGGCGGCCACACACCTGATGTTGTGAATGAACTTGCTTTCGGATTTATCCAATCCAGGGCAGGTACGATGTGGGATACAGAGCCATGGGGCGGTTATGCTCTACCAGGGGCCAACCACTTCAAAGGGCAACTTGACGATATCAGGATCTTTAACAAAGCTGTTTCTGCAGCTGAAGTTCAGCTAATGTATGATTCGGAAAAACCATAATGTGCTTATTCATTAATTTTTCCAGGGAGGGTTCGGGTTTCCCGAACCCTCTTTTTCATTAATCTATCCCATGAAATACTTGTCCCGAATCATTTACCTCATTTTAGGCCTGTTGGTGCTATTCTCTTCCTGTAAAAAGGATAACAACAATAGCAATACAGGAATCCTGCAGCTGGGCAGTATAAAAATCGGCAGTAAAATTCTTGATCTTCAACAGACGACGAACGACATTGTGATTGATCAGCCTATCTTACTCAGATTTAACAGCAAACTAGATACAAATTCTGTTCATACGAACGTCAGTTTAAAAAAAGACAATATCACATCCATCAGCTCAAATTTTTCTTTCCAGGATGATCGCTATACCGCTGTGATCACCCCACTTGTGAATCTTGAAAACGGGGCCAGTTATACCATAACTATGGGTTCCGGCATCAAAGGCTCCCTGGGAGAAAGTTTCCCGGGACTTGTCTGCACTTTTCATACCATCAGCGGGAAACTCAGCCTTACCTCGATCACCTTGAACGGCTTGGATTTCATGAGTCCTTTCCTCCCAAAAAACATTGACTATAACAACATAAACCTGAATATTAAATTTTCGCATGCACTCAATCCGGCTAATTATCAATCTTATTTCACCCTTATCGAGAATCCGGGCCTAAACTTCTCTTTATCTGCCGATAGCACTCTTGTCACGATTACCAACAACAATCCTTTAAAGAACTATTCCCATTATTATTTTACGATCTCTTCCATCCTGAAAGCTAAAAACGGATTTCCTTTTGCCGGGTTTAACAACAACTTCTATACAAAATTGGATTCCTCGATGAAATTTCCGCAACTCACTGATGATGAGCTTCTGACAAAAATACAAAACCAGACTTTTAAATATTTCTATGACTTTGCCCATCCTGTTTCAGGACTGGCACGTGAGCGTAACACCTCTGGAGAGATCGTCACCATTGGCGGATCAGGTTTTGGCGTGATGGCGCTCATCGTGGGGATGGAACGTGGGTTTATCAGCCGGGCACAAGGAATTGCGCAACTGACGAAAATTCTGAATTTCCTCGAGACCTGTGATCGTTTTCATGGAGCCTGGCCACACTGGCTGAATGGCACCACAGGCAAAGTTGTCCCATTCAGTGCTCAGGATGATGGAGGCGATCTGGTTGAAACTTCCTTTATGATCGAGGGCTTGCTGACGATGCGGCAATATCTCAACCCCCTTGACATTAGCGAGACGGCACTCATAAGCAGAATCAACGTCCTGAATCAATCTGTAGAATATGATTGGTTTACGCGCAACCAGAACGTTTTGTACTGGCATTGGTCGCCAAACAATGGCTGGGCGATAAATATGAAACTGGAAGGATACAATGAAACCCTCATAACCTATGTGCTCGCTGCAAGTTCCCCGACACATACCATCCCCGCAATTGCCTATACATCTGGCTACGCAAAGAATGGTCAAATTATGAACGGGAATTCCTATTTTGGCATACCGCTTCCTTTGGGCCAGCCTTATGGAGGGCCGCTGTTTTTCACGCATTATTCATTCCTGGGACTGGATCCACGCACACTGCAAGACCAGTATGCCGATTACTGGACTCAGAATGTCAACCAGTCACTAATCAACAATGCCTGGTGCGTGCAAAATCCCAATCATTATGTCGGTTACAGCAGCGCTTCCTGGGGACTAACCGCCAGCGACAATAAGGACGGATACAGTGCCCAATCACCCACAAATGACCTTGGCGTGATTACACCAACAGCGGCAGTTTCTGCCCTACCCTATACACCAAGCCAGTCGATGAAAGCCATCAGGCATTTTTATTATATCCTGGGCGACAGACTCTGGGGCCCCTATGGATTCTATGATGCTTTCGATGTAACCCATGATTGGTGGGCAGACTCCTATCTCGCAATTGACCAGGGGCCAGAGGTGGTGATGATTGAGAACTACCGGACAGGCTTGCTTTGGAATCTCTTCATGACATGCCCAGAGGTGAATTCCGGCCTGACAAAACTTGGATTTACACATTGATCATATTCAAAACTGATCCATGGAACTAAGTTCTCATAAAAACATCATCCGTATTATAATAATATGTTTATTATTTGGGGTCTCGCTTAATTCTACGGCAGTAAATTCGCATATTTCGGATGATTCTCTTCTTACACTGGTTGAATATCACACCTTCCAATATTTCTGGAAAGGTGCAGAACCCACGTCCGGCATGGCATGTGAGAGAATTCATATGGACAACATCTATCCTGAGCATGACAAAAACATAGTAACGACGGGTGGTACAGGATTTGGATTAATGGCGATCCTGGTGGGCATTGAAAGGAAATTTATTAGCCGTGAAGAAGGACTCCTGCATTTTTACAAAGTTGTTGATTTCCTGAATAAAGCAGATAGATTCCACGGTGCCTGGCCCCATTGGCTGAACGGGCAAACAGGCAAAGTAAAGCCTTTCAGCCCAAAAGACAATGGTGCCGATCTCGTTGAAACTGCCTACCTCATGCAGGGTTTGCTGGCAGTGAGACAGTATTTTATTGGGGGAAATAACGATGAAAAGCTTTTGGCCGCTAAAATCGACAAGCTTTGGCGGGAAGTCGAATGGAGTTGGTTCACCCAAGGTGGTAAAGATGTCCTTTATTGGCACTGGTCGCCACAATACCAATGGGCCATGAACCTCCCTATTCAAGGCTATAACGAATGCCTGATCACCTATGTGTTGGCGGCCTCATCGCCCACTTATGCCATTCCTGCCAGCGCTTTTCACAAGGGATGGGCCCGCAACGGGGCAATCAAAACCGATGCAGAGAAATATGGTTATAAGCTCTTCCTGAAACACAATGGCAGTGAAGAGTTTGGCGGCCCTTTATTCTGGGCACATTATTCCTACCTTGGACTGGATCCCCACCATCTCAAGGATCAATACACTGATTACTGGTTGATGAACAAGAACCAGACCCTCATCAACAGGCAATGGTGTATACTGAACCCAAAGCATTATAAAGGTTATGGAGCAAATTGCTGGGGCCTGACAGCCAGTTATTCCGTAGAATTCTACGCCGGGCATGCACCTGGAATTGACAATGACCTGGGCGTGATCTCACCGTCGGCTGCCTTGTCGTCCTTCCCTTATACCCCCGAATATTCCATGGAAGCCCTGAGGCATTTTTATGACGACCTGGGAACCAAGACTTTTGGGGAATACGGATTTTATGATGGCTTTAGCGAGCAGAAAAACTGGTTTCCAAATAAATACCTGGCCATCGATCAGGGTCCTGAGATCGTAATGATAGAAAATTACAGGACAGCTTTGTTGTGGCGTCTTTTTATGTCATCACCAGAGATCCCGAAGGGACTCACAAAGCTTGGAATTAATTACTAATTTTAGCACCATCTGACTAACAAAAACATATGAAAACACCTATTATTACCATTTCATTGCTTGTCATTGCAATGGCCTTTTTCAACTTTCAGTCTACCCAAGCCCAGATTCGGCCTGCTACAACAACAACAACAACGGATGTTGCAAAAATGGACAAAGCAGTTCATGATCTGATGAGCAAAATGACAATCGATGAGAAGATTGGTCAGCTGAACCTTCCATCTATCGGCTTTGACGTTACCGGACCGATCGTCAGCAAAGATGTCGAAGTAAACATCAAGAAAGGCATGGTTGGTGCTGTTTTCAACACATATACGCCAAATGCAATCAGGAAACTTCAGGACATGGCAGTGAAAGAAACCCGCCTGGGAATTCCTTTGATTTTCGGCTATGACGTCATCCATGGTCACAAGACAATCTTTCCCATCAACCTGGGCATGTCATGCTCCTGGGATATGAACCTCATTGAGAAAAGCTGCCGGATCGCCGCACAGGAAGCCACGGCTGACGGCTTGAACTGGACCTTCAGTCCAATGGTTGACATTGCCCGTGACCCACGTTGGGGAAGATGTTCAGAAGGAGCCGGTGAAGATCCTTACCTGGGCTCGAAGGTTGCACAAGCCATGGTAAAAGGATACCAGGGAAACGACCTTGCTGCTAATAATACCCTATTGGCCTGTGTGAAACACTTTGCTTTATACGGTGCGGCAGAAGCAGGCCGGGATTACAATACCGTCGACATGAGCTTGCAGAAGATGTATGAGTTTTATCTTCCGCCTTATAAAGCGGCAATCCAGGCGGGTGCAGGGAGTGTGATGAGTTCATTTAATGAAATCAACGGCATTCCTGCATCGGCGAATTCATGGTTGATGAATGACCTTTTAAGGAAACAATGGGGTTTCAAAGGATTCGTGGTTACTGATTATACAGCGATAAAAGAATTGGCCTATCATGGTATCGGGAAAGATATCAAAGCTGTTACACCAATGGCACTCAATGCCGGAATCGATATGGACATGGTTACAGAGGGGTATTTATTGTATCTCAAACAACTCCTGAACGAAGGCAAAGTGACACAAGCAACGATTGACGATGCCTGCCGCCGTGTGCTCGAAGCCAAATACAAATTGGGTTTATTTGATGATCCCTATCGTTATATCAGTGACGACAGGGCAAAAACAGAGATCATGACTCCGGCAAACCTTGCTACAGCACGTGAAATTGCAGAAAACTCCATGGTTTTGTTAAAAAATGACAAACAACTGCTTCCCCTGGCAAAATCAGGGACAATTGCCCTGGTGGGACCGCTCGCCGACAACAAACGTGAGATGATCGGCGCATGGAGTGCTGCCGGTGACTGGCAAAAGGCTGTGGGTGTGAAAGAAGGAATAAAAAATATCATCGGGAATTCAGTAAATGTTCTTTACGCCAGGGGCTGTAACCTGGTCACTGACCGTGTTTTTCTCAAAAGGATCAGTGGCGGCGACCAGGTTGATCCCCGCAGCGATGATGACATGATCGCGGAAGCCGTTGCTGTTGCTGCAAAGGCAGATGTTGTTGTCGCAGTCCTGGGGGAACCTGCCGGCATGACTGGCGAAGCCGCTTCACGCTCTGAACTGGGCATACCGGGTCGTCAGCAGGATTTGTTAAAGGCATTGCTAAAGACAGGAAAACCGGTTGTCCTGGTACTAATGAGCGGCCGCCCACTTATCCTAGAATGGGAAAACCAGAACATCCCGGCAATCCTGGAGGCCTGGCATGGAGGCACTGAAGCCGGAAATGCTGTTGCTGATGTGTTGTTTGGCAATTCTAACCCATCGGGTAAACTAAGCATGACTTTTCCACACAATGTCGGTCAGATCCCGATTTATTATAACTACAAAAACACCGGGCGTCCCTGGGATGGAGATCCGGAAGCAAAATATTACAGCCGTTACCTCGATGTCCCAAATGAACCCTTGTATCCTTTTGGATTTGGGTTGAGTTATACCAGCTTTAAATACTCTGAAATCAGTCTCAACAAAGCCAGTATGACCAATACTTCCCCGATTACATTCACTGTCAGCATTTCAAATACAGGTAAGTTTGACGGTGCAGAAGTTGTCCAGGTATATATCCGTGATATGGTTACATTCCCCACCAGGCCTGTAAAGGAACTCAAGAAATTTACGAAGGTTTTCATTAAAGCCGGGGAGAGTGCTGTTGTAAAATTTACACTCTCAGCTGATGAACTGGCCTTTTATAACGAGAAATTGCAACACAAGGCGGAAGCGGGTGATTATATGATCTTCGTGGGCGGAAATTCAAGAGATGTAAAAGAGACAGGCTTTATTTTGGAGTGATCGGGTGATCTTAAAGAACTGAAAATTTCCTGAGGGCATCTTTTAATTGCCTTGGACTCAGGAAATGAATGACTTGAAAGCCTAAAGCCTTCGCAGCCATAATGTTTACCTGGTTATCATCAATAAAAAGTGTGGTTTCAGGAGCTAATTGGTAACGACTGCTTATCAAATGATAAATGGCAGGCTCAGGTTTCACTATTTTTTCAGCCCCGCTTACGACGATGCCATCCATTGTACCTAAAAAGGGATAAAGCCCGAATGCAATCGGGAAAGTCTCCATCGACCAGTTTGTAAGGCCATAGACCTTGTATTTTTTTGCTTGAATCTCTTCAAGGATTTCAACGGATTCCCTAATTTCTCCACCGAGCATCTCAGGCCAGCGTTTGTGGTATGCCTCTATCTGATCACTATATTCAGGATGTTTCAATTTCAGATCAACCACGCCTTGCTCAAAGGGATAACCTTTGTCGAGCTCAAGATTCCATTCATTGTTACAGATATGCTCCAGGAACCATTCCATCTCCTCCTCCTCCTGGAAAATTTTCCTGAAAACATAACGTGGATTCCAGTCGATCAGAACGCCTCCGAGATCGAAAATTATTGTATTAATAACCATGTATCAATGAGAGGATTTGTAGTTTCAATCTATTTCTTGCCTAGCGTATAATCTCACTTATCACTAATTCAATGAGTTATAGTAACTGATTAGCTTGGCCAAACTAATATTGTCGTTAAATTTTATGTTCTGGATTTTCGCATAAGCAGCCAATTCGTCCTGGTGATCTTCAAGAAACTTAAGAACGTTCTTTTTTGTTGGCTTTACAAAAAAAGCCAATGATCCTGCCTTCTGAAGGTATACATTCTCATGAAGCAGGAAGCGATCATAAATATAACCGGCGCTATAAGGGGTTACCGGAGGATTTTTGGGCATGAAGCTTACATCACGACGTAAGAGTAAGTTGCATTTCCCTTCAGCAAGGATCTCAAAATAATCCTGACCGGATAATTCTTCGAGGACATAAGGCTGATAGACAAATTTTCTGTTATTGAATACCAATGCGCGCACTTTTTCAGGATGCATCAGGATCAGCGTGTCATTGACTGTGCGTATCTGCATTTGCTTAAAATAAATGTTATACCGATACTCCAGGTTATTCAGTGCGGTGTCACTTTTCAATTCCATAATCCCATGGGACCATGAATCCTCAAGAAAAGGGCTGCCCTCTACATATTCGCCCTGCTTGCCTTTATACCACTCTGTGGAACTCTTTGAAGATCTGAAGGCAAGGTCGTTCAAATCGATCATATACACGCTCGACCTTTGAGCCCATAAAGAGAAGTTAATTATTAATAGTACGGAGAGCAAGTAAAATCGCATGATGAAGTTTATGTTAATTATTCAATATTAGTTCTAAAGCAGCTTGGTATTCAGGCAGGGTGGCAAATTTATGGAATTATAATCTTTATCTTTGCTTCAAACACCTTCCGATGCAAAAGTATTTCATTCTGCTACTACTTTTTTTCTTTTTCATTAATACATCTGATGCACAGCAAAAACAAACACCAAAACTTGTTGTTGGCGTCGTCGTAGACCAAATGCGGGCAGAGTACCTGAACCGTTTCTTTGATCAATTTGGTGACAAAGGGTTTAAACGACTGATGAAAGAAGGATATCAATGTAAAGATGTTCATTTCAGTTATATTCCTACTTATACTGGCCCCGGTCATGCAAGTCTGTATTCAGGGACGACTCCCGCCTTTAATGGGATCATTGGGAATGACTGGTTTGATGAGGGTTCAAAGAGAATAGTGAATTGTGTTTCAGACTCCACAGAGCAGATCGTTGGAATCATTTCAAAAAGCCATGGAACATCTGCCCGTAAGCTTATCAGCACAAATATCTGTGATGAATTAAAGATATTTACGCAACAAAAAGCAAAAGTTATTTCTGTTTCCCTGAAAGACCGCGCTGCTGTTCTGGCAGCAGGGCATATGGCCAACGCTGCCTATTGGTTTAATTCAGATTCAGGAAGATTTGTATCTACTACCTATTATTTGAAAAAACTACCAGACTGGGCCCTCAATTTCAATAAAGACACAAAAAAATATTTACAAAACCCATGGAAACCCCTTTTGCCGGAAGCCTCTTATCCTATGAGTACTTCAGTAAAACCTGACTTCAGTTATCCAATGGCTAGCTTTTCAAACGTATATGCATCGCCTTATGGCAATACACTTCTTACAGATTTTGCAATCCAGGTTTTGCAAAATGAAAACCTTGGAAAAGGAAGCTATCCGGATCTGCTGGCTATCAGCTATTCGAGCCCGGATGCCGTGGGGCATACTTATGGTCCGCTGTCCAAAGAGCTCAATGATCTTTACCTTCGATTCGATGCGGACATGGCCCGTTTACTCGACGCCCTCGATCAGGCCGTGGGCAAAGGAAATTACCTTTTGTTTTTGACTGCGGATCATGGCGTGGCTGAAGTTCCTCAATATCTTATGGAATATAAGGTTCCTGCCGGATATGTGAATAATGCCGGCATCAAGACTGAGGCTGAGAACTATCTGAACAAACAACTTGGCGCAGGCAAATGGATCGACATAGAAATGAACGAGCAATTTTATCTCAACCGTTCCTTAATCCAGGAGAAAGGCCTGAAGTTAGATGATGTTCAAAATCTGCTGGCTGCCTTCTTAAGAAACCAAAAAGGGATCTTCCAGGTGTTTACTGCGACAGAAATGGAGACCCAGAGCTTTAACGAGCTGCTAAGCTCCATGTTACAAGCAGGATATATGCACAAACGAAGTGGGGATGTGCTGTATACCATGGAGCCAGGATGGACCGAACAGATGACTTACGGCACGACACACGGCAGCGGGTTTTCCTACGACACCCAGGTTCCTTTGTTGTTTTTTGGGTCCGGAATACACAAAGGAGAGACTTATGAATATCATGAAATTACCGACCTGGCTGCAAGCCTGGCCCTGCGGCTCGGCATCAAGTTACCAAACGCCTGTGTCGGCAAAGCGATCACAGGCATTTTGGCAAATTGACATTGATGTCGATAAAACATCAAAATGGCTTCTATTTTCTGGTATTAAAACCCTCTGAAATAAGGACGTGGGATGCTGAACGGCAAAAAGGGCCATGGAATAGAAAGAAAGATGACTAACAAGGCCAATACGAGCCAGATCAGTTGAATCTTTATTTTCCCTTCGTCTGTTTTCTGCCTTTTTGTGACAATAGCTCCAGCTGTTATGATCAGGATAGAAAGTAACATCAAAAATGCATGCTCCATGGCAAAATATCTTAATGCTTTGGTATGAACACTGGTCTTGAAATTACTCCAGAAATAACTGACATCAGGACTTATTGCATATAAGCCAATTCCAACAATCAGCTGAATATGAGCGAGCATCATGATATATTTCCGTAACTTCTCATCAAGTTTATTGAATTTGCCGCTTTCAAACCTGCTGTTAAGTATGCTATAAACACCGAAAAGCATAACAAGCAAAATGATCCACCTGAAAATAGAGTGAAAGAATATTAAAAAACTATGCATGTTGTTGATTTAGATTTTAAAACTTAACTCATTAAAAGTCAGCCAGGCCATCAGGCCCATCCCGACTTTCAAACAGGTTTCATCCACATCAAAGGTGGAGGAATGCAAATTGCTGACAATGCCTCTTGATTCGTTTCTAACACCCAGCCTGTAAAAACAGCCTGGAATTTCCTGCGCGAAATAAGCAAAATCCTCAGCCGTCAGTCGCAAATCAAGGTCTACAACATTCTCTTTCCCCAGATACGCCTGTGCCTGCGCAAAACAACGCTGTGTCAGGTCATAATCATTTACAAGAAAAGGGTAACCCCTGTCGAACACCACTTCACAATCACCACCCATGCTCCTGGCGATTCCCTGTGCCATGCGGGTGATCAGCTCATGAGCATCTGCACGCCACTTTTCGTCGAAAGTACGAAAGGTGCCTGCGATCTTTACTACATCAGGGATGATATTCGTTTGACCCGCACCTTCAATTCTTCCAAAGGAAAGAACCGTTGGAATCGCAGACATGGCATGACGGCTGACAATCTGCTGCAATGCAGTCAGAATATGCGCGGAAATGAGAATCGGGTCGATATTCAACTCCGGCGTTGCTGCATGTCCGCCCCTCCCCTTTACTGTAAGATAGATCTCATCAGTAGAAGCCATGTATTTCCCCCCCTTCATGCCGACCTTACCGGCTTCCAGGGTTGGAAGGGTATGTTGTCCGAGGATACAACTGACATCCGGATTCTTCAGCACGCCTTCCTGTATCATCACGGTAGCGCCTCCGGGGAAACTCTCCTCGGAAGGCTGAAAGATAAGCTTTACTGTTCCGGAGAAATGATCTTTGAGTTGGTTCAGGATACGCGCCGCTCCCAGCAGGGAAGCCATGTGTACATCGTGTCCGCAGGCATGCATGACACCGATATTCACTGACTTATAATCACATTCATTGGTCTCATGGATTGGCAGTGCATCCATGTCGGCACGTAAGGCGACGACCTTTGACTCAGGATATTTTCCTTCGATCAAGGCGACGATGCCGGTCCTTGCGACACCCGTCTGAAAAGGAATTCCATAAGCATGTAGCTGTGTCGCTATGAAATTTGCTGTTTCATTTTCCCGACGTGACAGCTCAGGATTTTTGTGAAAGTGACGGCGAATGTTGATTGTATCATGCTGGTAAGCCTCGGCTAAGGCATGTATCTGTATTTTAATATCTTCCATCAATTATCCTTTAAATTCCTCAACAAAATACTTATAGAATAAAGGAATTGTCTCAATCCCTTTGTAAAAATTCTCCAAAGGATAATTCTCATTCGGAGAATGGATGGCATCACTGTCGAGACCGAAGCCCATGAGAATTGTTTTAATCCCCAATACCGCTTCAAAGGTAGAAATGATCGGGATGCTGCCACCACTTCTTACAGGCACGGGTGGTATCCCGAAAGAAGTAACTGCCGCGCGACTGGCTGCGGTATAAGCAGCACTGTCGACCGGGGCAACATAAGCCTGTCCTCCATGTAAAGCGGTGACTTTGACTTTCACAGAAGGAGGTGCAATACTCATAAAATGTTTGGTGAACAATTCAGCAATTTTATGATGATCCTGGTTTGGAACCAAACGCATGGAAATCTTCGCCCAGGCTTTAGATGCGATGACCGTCTTGGCGCCTTCGCCGGTATAACCACCCCAAATTCCATTACAGTCGAGGGATGGACGAATACCAGTACGTTCATTGGTTGAAAACCATTTTTCCCCATAGACTTCTGCAACATCCAATGACTGTTTGTAATTCTCCAGGTCGAAAGGAGCACGGGCAAGCATCGCTCTTTCAGCATCGCTCACCTCCATCACATCGTCATAAAAGCCCGGAATGGTGATCCGGTTATCCTCATCAAGCAAAGAGGCAATCATTTTCGTGAGTATATTTATTGGATTGGCAACGGCACCGCCATATAATCCTGAATGCAAGTCTTTGTTCGGGCCTGTGACCTCAACTTCCATATAAGCAAGGCCTCTTAAACCAACAGTTACACATGGGATTTGCGGACTAATCATACCAGTATCCGAAACCAGGATGATGTCAGCTTTTAATAAGTCTTTGTGCTTTTCACAGAAAGGCCCCAGGTTTGAAGAACCTACTTCCTCTTCACCTTCAATCATAAACTTGACATTACAGGGCAGGGTGTTGGTTTTCACCATCAGCTCGAAAGCCTTGGCATGCATGAAACCTTGTCCTTTGTCGTCATCAGCACCACGGGCAAAAATTTTTCCGTCACGAATCTCTGGTTCGAAGGGGGGGGACTTCCATAGCTCCATCGGATCGGCAGGCATCACATCATAATGGCCATAAACCAGAACCGTTGGCTTGGATGGATCTATTATTTTTTCACCATAAACGACGGGGTTTCCATCGGTAGGCATCACTTCAGCTTTGTCAGCACCAGCAGCCAATAGCGCAGCTTTCCAGTATTCAGCTGCCCGAATCATATCAGATTTATGGTCAGCAATTGCGCTCACTGATGGGATCTGAAGTAATCCAAAAAGTTCTTCTAAAAACCTTTCTTTGTTTTGATCGACGTATTCCTTTATATATTTCATATTCTAATCTTTGTTATTTCATTTTACTAATAAGCTGTAAAATTAATGAAAAACTTCGCTTTGGAGTCTTATAATAATCAAATGACAAGCAACCTTAAAAATGAAATAATTGTCTTGAAGATGGACTTACCTTTAAGTCCTTGATTTATTTATGTAATTTAGCTGCAATAAGCCCGTCGAAATGATGTATTTAAAGAAAGTCATTCTACCTTTTGTCCTGTTTTTATTAGTTTTCTTTATCTCATTGGGAGTTAAAGGGCAGCTGGTGATAAGCGATGGTGGCAATGCAATCAACCTGGTGCAAAATGTGTTGCTTGGGGCAGGCGTATCCGCTTCAAATATTACCTATACGGGAGCAGCCCTGGCTAAAGGAAGTTTCACAACCGGCGGCACTCCAACAAACCTGGGTATTACAAGCGGTGTAATTTTGAGTACAGGCAAACCCTCTATTGCCATGGGCCCAAATAATGCAACCAGCGCAGGTTTTAATAATAACACGCCTGGAGATGCCTTGTTGACGACTTTAGCAAACCAGGATACTTTTGATGCCAGTATACTTGAATTTGATTTTGTTCCTCAAGGCGACACTATTAAATTTCGCTATGTCTTTGGCTCAGAGGAATATCCGGAGTTTGTCACCTCCTTAATGAATGACATTTTTGGGTTCTTTCTAACAGGGCTCAACCCAGTAACCTATAACATTGATACCAATAAAAATATCGCATTGGTACCAGGAACCACTAATGTTGTTGTTTCAATAGGCACAATTAATAATATAATCCCCTCCTATCCACAATTTTACGTCAACAATACCAATGGAACATATGTACAATATGATGGCTTTACGACTGTTCTGACAGCCTGGGCCCTGGTAGTTCCATGTACTGCCTACCATATTAAACTTGCCATAGCAGATGGAGGAGATCATATCTATGATTCAGGCGTTTTTCTCGAAGAAGGTAGTTTTAGTTCAGCAGGGATTCAAACCAGCATCACTTATTCAAACAATAACCCCGGTCTTCCTGCGAATACTGCAATTGAAGGTTGCGCCGATGCCATAATGACGTTTAAACTTGGAGCGATCTCGACCACCGGTTACATGATTCCTTACACAATTCTGGACAATAGCACTGCAACTTACGGCATTGACTATGACAGCATTGAAAGCCCCTTGCTAATCCCAATCGGATCTGATTCCGCTTCAATTGTTATTCATCCCCACCTCGACAACATTACAGAAGGGGCAGAATGGGTTGGAATTATCGTACCTACCAATATATGCCTGACTCAATTTGACACGGTATATTTTTATATTGCCGACTATCACACGCCACAATCTCAAATTACCGCTACCCCGGGTTTTACAGTACCCTGCGGTGATACTGTACACCTTTTAACCAACGTCACAGGTGGCATTGGGCCCTTTACGTATTCCTGGACCAATGGGCCACCTGACTCAGTAAACGCGGTCAGTCCTACGATGACTACGTTATACCATGTGAACGTCACAGACATCTGTAACTATTCCGTCTCTGACAGCGCAACAGTTCATATTTTCGGTCCTACAGCGATTGCAGGCTCTGACACAGCGATCTGTTTAAATGGTCAGGCAAACCTTACTGCCAGCGGAGGCACTTCCTACCATTGGAGCAATGGAGCCAATGCCGCCAGCATCCAGGTTTCTCCTTCCGTTACCACTTCTTATATTGTTACTGTTACAGCAACATGTTCTGATATTGACACCGTCATTGTTGCCGTGCACGCACTGCCAGTTATCGCAATCATCCCGACCCAGGATTCTATCTGCCCGGGTACTTCGACTCAATTGCTGGCCTCAGGCGGCACAAGCTATGCCTGGTCATCGGTGCCTATAGACCCTACACTAAGCAGCCAATCAAGCCTGGCATCACCTATTGTGAGTCCGGGTGTACAAACGGTGTATACAGTTACTGTGACCGATGACAACACCTGCCAAAACAACAAGTCAGTGCCTATAGTGATCAGACCGATTCCTACCGCTGATTTCATCATTGATTTTCATTCAATATGTGTGGGGGCTAATACGCTCATTCATTACAATGGTACAGGATCGCCTTCAGCAACATACCTATGGGATTTTGGAGGAGGCCTTGCAGCTGGGACCGGAATGGGTCCTTATTCAACACATTGGGATGACCCAGGGTATCATACGGTGAGTTTAAAACTCATCCAAAACGGCTGCCCCGGCCCTACCAGCCTTGATTCTGTCAGTGTAATCCCTGTGCCTCAAGCTGAATTTGTAGCTGATGTCACAAAAGGATGTCCTCCCCTGGAAGTAAATTTCACCAATATGACGCAGAACGCTACGTCATCAGCAATCTATGAATGGTATTTTGGGAATGGAGACAAGACTTTTATCAATGACCCTTTTTATATCTTCAAACACAGCGGGTTTTATAACATTACACTCGTTGTTACCAATGCTTATGGTTGCTCCGACAGCCTGGTAAAACCCGCATTCATCCAGGCATACCCTATTCCTACGGCAGTGATGGCCATACACCCAAAGCAGGTTAGTATTTTCGACCCCGTTGTGAAATTCAACGACCTCTCATTGGGAAACCCTGTTGCATGGATCTGGGATTTTGGTGATGGGGAAGTTGGCAATTTTGCTGAAATGACCCATACCTATGCTGACACTGGCGATTTTATTGTCTCCCTGCTTGTTCAGAACAGCTTCGGCTGTACTGATACTGTTTTTAACAAAGTGAAAGTCAACCCCGACAATACGCTCTATGTCCCGAATGCCTTTACACCCAATGGTGATGGGCATAACAACATTTTCAAGGCTTATGGTGTGAATATCAGCGATTTCCAAATGATGATTTTCAGCCGTTGGGGTGAGATGGTATTTTCGGCTAAAACAATAGATGAAGGATGGGACGGAACCTATAAAGGCAGCCTGGTGGCACCCGATGTTTATTCAGTCATCATTTATTATCATGATGCCTTAGGCGCCATTCATTCATTTTATAACCAGGTGATCCTGATTCGCTAACAGCATCTATCCTTTACACTTCTTTGTGCTGGCTTTTCCATTACCTTTGTGGTATTATTCAATCATGTTGAGGTATGAAGAAGATCAGAGTCGCTATCAATGGCTTCGGGCGTATCGGCCGTATCACTTTTCGCAAGATACTGGAACATCCTTCTATTGAAGTTGTTGCTATCAATGATCTTACTGATGCTCATACCCTTGCTCACCTTCTGAAATATGACTCGGTACATGGTCGATTTAAGGGGAGTATTGAGAATAAGGAAGATAGCTTAATAGTCAACGGTCAGGATATCAAAATTTTAAGAGAATCTCAGCCTGATCGACTCCCCTGGCATGAGCTGAATATTGACATCGTACTTGAAGCGACCGGTGTATTTAAAGACAAGAGTTCTGCCTTCAGGCACATCAAAGCGGGGGCCAGGAAAGTCATCATCACCGCTCCTGCCACAGGAAATGGTGTAAAATATATCGTCATTGGCATTAATGAAAAGAGTATCACCGAAAATGACATTGTGATTTCAAATGCCTCTTGTACGACCAATTGTGTTGCGCCTCTAATCCAGATTCTGGATGAAAAGTGGGGTATTGAGAAAGGGTTTATCACCACGGTACATTCTTATACCCACGACCAAAACCTGCTTGATGCCCCGCATAGCGACCTCCGCCGCGCCCGTGCCGCAGCCTATTCAATAGTACCCACCACAACTGGTGCGGCAAAAGCTGCCACACATATCTTTCCCCATCTGAAAAACAACCTTGGCGGGGCCGGCATCAGGGTCCCGGTGCCAAATGGCAGCCTGACTGATTTTACCTGTACCCTCGTCAATCCCACTTCTGTTGAAGAGATCAATGCAGCCTTTAAAGCGGCAGCGATGGGCAAATTCAAAGGTATCCTGGAATTTACAGAGGATCCCATTGTTTCTATCGACATCATTGGAAACCCCCATTCGGCAATTTTCGATGCCGGGCTCACGGCGGTGCTGGGCGAGAAAAATAAACTCGTGAAAGTAGTGGCATGGTATGACAATGAAACGGGATATTCTACACGCCTGGCTGAACTGATCGAGATATTCGCTTAGCCGCCGAAATATTCCAGTTCAAGATTCTCCCCGTCAAAAACGGCATACGTATAAAAATGGATCCAATCACCAAGGATCACACATCGGCTGTTCCCTTCAATAGGAATGTCCAGCGGACGGTGACGATGCCCCATGATAAAGAAGTCGATTTCAGGATGTTGCTGGTAATATTGCTGGGCAAAAAGGAATAAGCGCTCTTCTCTTGGGGGGTTCCCATTGTCGATTTTGTCCTCTTTTGCCATATTGGCTATACGGCTTCTGCGAGAGAAATATAGCGCCATTCGGGTGCCCCAGTCGGGATGTAACCACCGAAAAAGCCATTGGTTGAACCGAAGCTCAAAGACCTTTTTGATGAATTTATACCCATAATCCCCAGGCCCATAACCATCACCATGGGCCAGGAAAAACTTCTTATTGCCGAGGTCAATGATTTCATGTTCCCTGTGCAGGATGATCCCGATCTCTTTTTGCAGGTAATCAAAAGCCCAGATGTCGTGATTTCCGCGAAAAAGATGGACCGCAATGCCCTTGTCGCAAAACTCAGCCAACTTCCCAAATAAACGTGTGAAGCCTTTGGGAATCACAGTTTTATATTCAAACCAGAAATCAAAGAGATCTCCCATGAGATAGATAGCCTTGGCATCCGGTTCTATCTTATTGAGAAATTCCACAAAGCGACGTTCCCTTTCCAGGCTCCGCTTGTGGTCAGGAACCCCGAAATGAAAATCCGATATGAAATATATTTTGCCCGTCATTGTTTTCAATGCTTCACTCATTTGTCGGTTCAGGGATTTGCTTTTTTAGCCATTTTGAAAAAATCAAGTTTCTGAAGGTTAAAGGTAAAGCGGATCTTTTCCCTGTACTGATAAAAATAATCTTTTTGCTTTGTATCCACATTTGAACTGTACAAAGGAAAGAATATTTCAACAATATCAGGTTTCATAATAGGAATTGAAAGGCCAATAGAGAATGGCGGTGTCCCCGACTTCGTATAATCAGCATAGCCAGGATAATAAGCCACGTCGATAAAAAGCCTTAATGGAAACCTGAACGGGAAGTCCAGTTTTGCATTAAAACTTAAGAGATCATTGTAAATTACATTATGAGCCATGCTTGTTTTCATGCCTCCTTCGTCCTCTATAAATTGCTGGGAAAGTATTCCTGACGACTCACTTCTGGCAGCGAATATCCCGTCAAAATAAATGTCATCCAGTCCGGAAATCCCACTTAAATGAAAGCCAGGATCAGAGATGTCATACTGATTGCTTTGCAAATAATGCCCGAAGAAGGTCCTGAGATGAAGACTCTTTTTGCGTGCATTATATACGAAACTGGCTTCTCCAACTAGAAAAATCCGCTCAAAAACTTTATTTTTCTGATACACAAACTTTGCTGACCAGGGATGCATCTGCCTGACATTCTTCACAGTGCATGACAATTCGTTCATGGAACTAAAACTCCCAAACAAATAGTCATTTGGCCCCGCTCCACCGGAAGCCCATTTGTATTTGGTGTGGATCGACGGAATCCGATATTTCACCAGCGTACGATAAGGACTCTGTTGATTCAGACTCCTGAATTCCATTTCTAGTGAAGGGGTGAACTTGGAGGATGTCTCATAAAAAGGATCATCCCCGAAAGAGAACTTTTTATAACCCAACTCAAGTCGGGCCTCCTTTAACACTTTTACCTTGGGATGTATGGTATAAGCAATACGCCCCATGCCATTCACTTGTTTTGTCCCGAAGGCATAAAGCGGGACAACAGCCCATTCCCAGTGTTGTGAAAGCAGCGGGTCATTATAAAAAAGAAGTCCCAGCATGAACTTATCATATGCATTCGCTCCAATAGCGGGCAGGAAGTAGATGGTGTTTTTCTTTGGATCAGGAAATCTGTAAAGGAGTTTAAACTGAAAAGGCTTCCATCCCTCGCAAAAAATATTTGTATTTTTCATGTTATTCCTGCGGTTCACTTCAGGCAGCTCATTTGAGGCATCAATCCTGACTCCGGAGAAATCACCATCCTTAATATTGATGGTTTGTCGTCCGTCAAAACCATGAAACCAAAAGCAAGTATCTACTTTGTCGCCCTTCATCACGGAGAGTGGGAATGGACCTGGCACGGATCCCTTATTTTTTACGACCAGCATCACTTTTTTTGAACCATCGGAATTTTGAATCCGTTTTACTTTTGACAGTTTATAATCCAATTCACCAGGATGATTCAGCAAGTCATCAAAGAACCAGTTGAGGCTATCGTGTGATGATTTTTGGATTACCTGTTTAAAATCCGCCGGTTGCGGATGTTTAAACTTCCAGGCGGAATAATACGCCTGCATGGCGGTATCAAAACGCGACTGTCCCAGAGCATGTTCCAGATAATTAAGATTCATTGAGCTTTGCATATAGACATCCAGCCCGTACTGATAGGTGGGATAATCCTGGGCCCGCATTGTTATTGGCATATCGAGTCCCAGCTTCGCCTGGTAGGACCAGGCAAAGTATTTTGTCTGCGGCGACATCCCCGAAAGACCACGGAAAAAATTTGCCAACGAGTTTTTCTGTATCTTCCTGGGATACTTCATCTCCATATAACGGTCTTCATAATAGGAATTGATTCCTTCGTCCAGCCAGGGATGATCTCGTTCATCAGAGCCGAGGATTCCATAGAACCAGTTATGCCCGACCTCATGGACAATGACATCTTCAAGCCCTTCAGCATAGCCACTTCTTCCAATGATGGTAATGGTAGGATATTCCATTCCTGCCCCGGCTGAAAGGACGCCCTGTAAAGCAGTTGCATGATCATAGGGATATTCACCGACCCAAAGCGAATAGTAATAAATCGCATTATTGACATAAGAAATGGCATCTTTCCACAACTTCGCCTCAACTTCGGTAAAAAACACCGCTGTTTTCACTTTCCGCTGGCTATTGGGTAACGTGACCTCACCCTTCAAATAATGATAATGTTTGTCGGCAAACCAGGCGAAGTCATGAGTTTTGTCCTGGAAATAATGAACCGTCTTTGTTGTCGGGGCTGAAGGGATTTTGACTGTATCCAAGTCCTTAAAATCTTTGATGGCAGCCGTAACAGCAGCCAGGCTATCGAGGCAGCGCTCTTCTGCCGGGCAATCCGTCAGATTTCCAGTTGAAGCAACAATATAATTTGCTGGAACCGTTATAAAAACATCGAATGAGCCAAATTCGCTGTAAAACTCACCCTGGTTGAGGTAAGGAATCGGATGCCAGCCTTCCCGATCATATACTGCCGGCTTGGGATACCATTGGCTGATAAAATATGACTGTTCAGTATGCCCCAGCCTTGAGAAGTTTGCTGAAGGTATTTTAACTCTGAATGGTGTAGAAATCCTGACTTTGCCACCGGGCAATATGCTGTGATCCAGGATCAGCCGACACATATCAGGGCTGTTTTTATAACTTTCCCACATGACTCTTTTCCCGTCGACACTGAAATCAAGACTGTCTATGCTGCCTTTATCTTCAGAACTACTGAACTGAAATTCAAGACTGCCTTGTTCGCGGGCTTGTCGGGCAAAGTCGGTGTGGGTATCGCGGTATCCGTTGGGCCATAAATGAAACCATATTTCTTTCAGGGTATCCGGAGAATTGTTGGTATAGAAGAGATCTTCTGTCGCCCGCAACATATGCCGTTGGTCGTCAAGACGCACCCAGAGGGTGTAATTCACTTCCTGTTGAAAGTAATTTTGCGACCTGGCTGTTGTGACAAGGATGCACAAAACAATCAGCAGTAGCGTTTTTCTCATCATTCCTGGCTTCCTATTCTTGTTTTTTTAGTTTGGGATTTTCTTTGGCAAGCTGCTGTTCTGCTATCTTACGTTTCGCATCACTTACACGGCTGTGATGATCAATGGCATGTTTGTTATTGGGATATTTCTGCATGAGGGCACTATCAAGACGAGAAAACAGCGAGAAATCCTGTTCAATGGTCAACAGCCGTTGTGGCCCCAGCCTCTGATTGATGACAAAAAGTGAAGCGAGCGATTGCGGATGTTGATCAATGAATCTCCTCGCCATTGCCTGCTCATCTTCAAAAATGGTTTTATAGGTCATGTCGAGCCTGGGCCTTAGTTCTGCATATTTATCCGTATTCCTGACAGACTCAAACACTTTCTTTAGGGAATCGATCCGGGTCTGGACCTTTTGCATTTGCTTCTGAAAATCTTTAAGCAGCAGAGAACCAGGTGATCCGCTTACTTCATAGGTAGAATTATTGTCCTTGGCTTGCATCACTAGCTTCACCTTCTCTCCAGGCTCAACAAGAAGAACAATTGGTTGTTTTTGCCCGGAATGAATCAGATAAAATGAGGTTTCTTTGTTATCAGGGGAAAATATAGCCCGGCTTTCTTTACGGATGTCGATGGAATCCAGCACTTTTACATTGCCGACGTTCAGTTCTTTAAGATACACATAATCTATGCCTGCTGAATTTAAAACAGTTACACTGATCTCTGTCCCTGAACTCTCCTGTTTCTTTTCTCCCGACTTGTTGTAATGACTGATTAGTGCTGCTATCGGGATAACAGCCAACAACCACCATTTCATTTTCCGATTCCTGTCAGATAAACTATCAAATTTTAAAGCCACTTTTTCTTTCTAAAAAAATACAACATCAAAGAAACACTACATACAATCACGATCCAGAAGTACAAATAACCGTAAGGCCAATTCAATTCCGGAATATTTTTAAAATTCATCCCATATACCGAGGCAACAAAAGATAGTGGCATGAAAATAGTTGCGATAATGGTCAGCACTTTCATTACTGCATTCATTTTATTGTTCTGGTAACTTAGGTAAACATCCATGATGCCACCCAATATATCTCGCTGATTTTCAACACTTTCCATGATATGAACACTGTGATCGTAAACATCCCTGAAGAAAGGTAAGATTTCTTGTGAGATGATATGCGAATCCCGTTTCTCTATCCGCGACAAAGACTCTCGTAAAGGAAATACCGAATGTAAGAGGACAGAAAGCAAGCGTCTCATCCGCATAAAGGACCGCATTGGTTTGCCACTAAGGTCCTGGATCATCTTTTCTTCCAGGTCTTCAATGTTATCGGCAATTTTCTCAATAATATCAAAATACTGGTCAACCACTGAGTCGATGATCCGGTATGCCAGGTAATCCGGGCCTTTCTCCTGGCGGCGGGTAGCTCCTGAAACCAGACGATTGCGGCCTTCTTCAATCAAGGGACTGCTTTCTTCCTGGAAAGATATCACATAATCACTTCCCAACACGAGGCTGATTTGCCGCTCGAAGAGAATGGCAGCGCTAGCCTGGTAACTCAACTCTTTGACCGTCATAAACAAGTAATGATCAAACTCTTCGAATTTCGGCCGCTGCTCCGTATTAGCGATATCTTCGAGGATCAGGGGATGGATGCCAAAAAGCTTACCGAGTTTATCGAGGACATCAGTATGGCAGATGCCAATGATATCAATCCATTTTTTTCTCCCATCAGCCTGGGACAGGAGCGGCTCCAGGTCACTAAAGTCTTTCAGATCATGGCTTTCGGCATTATCCTTATCGTAAAATATTACGCGGATCTGCAAAGGGACATTCCTACGTTTCCCGATATACATGATGCTTCCGGGAGGAAGGCCCGCTTTGGCAGATGTTCTTTTTTCGTTAGCCTCCAAGCTGTGTCAATTTGAATTTGTAAATATCTATCTTTACAAAAGTAATAAAATGAAAGCCTACTATCCACACCGGCAGTTATTCATTCATCTCAGTTATTTTCTATTGTACCTGGGGCTGAGTATTTTCCCTGGTTATCTCATGGCACAGAGCTACCTGCTCATTGAGAAACCCGGGAAGGTAAAAAATATCAAATTACAGCCAGGAGATGATCTTACATTCATGCTCAGGGGTGAAACTGAATTTCGAACGGCCACAATTGCCCGGCTTACCGACTCTACGATCATCCTGGGAAATGGATTCAAAATAACGCTTAAGTCTGTATCCAAGGTCAGAAAAGAACGCTGGGGAATGAATCGTTTATACAAGGTCAGCGGCATCGCGGGAATTGGTTATCTCATTTTAGATGTCTTTAACAACGGAATCAATGGGACCGGGCCTTTAGCAAATCAGCATACTTTGATTGTTTCCGGCATCCTGCTTACTACTGCTGTGATCTCTTACAAACTCTCAAAGCGGACGATGGTGATGGGTCACCACTGGCGGCTCCAGGTAATGGATCTGCAGAATCCGCCGATGCTGAAATAATTTCTTGAACCCAAACAAAATAAACTAGTTTTTATACACATGCCAATCATCAAAACCATAAAAGGAATAACGCCCATCATGGGCAAAGACTGTTTTCTTGCCGACAATGCTGTGGTGATCGGTGACGTCGTGATGGGCGACGGATGCAGCGTCTGGTTCGGCGCTATCGTACGTGGCGACGTACATTCTATTCGGATCGGGAATAAAGTCAACATCCAGGATGGCGCCATTGTCCATTGCACCTATCAGAAATCCCCTGTCAATATTGGCAACAACGTCTCTATCGCCCACCGTGCCATCATCCATGGCTGCACTATTCACGACAATGTATTGATTGGCATGGGTGCTATTATTATGGATAATGCCGTTATTGAAAGCAATAGTGTCATCGCTGCAGGTGCGGTTGTCCTTGAAAATACTGTAGTAAAGACCGGAAGCGTTTATGCAGGGATGCCTGCGAAGTTTGTGAAATCTATCGACGAAAACCTCCTAGCCGGGCAGGTTATGCGCATCGCCAATAGCTATAATATGTATGCAAGCTGGTATGGTGAGGATGAACAATAAATTTGTCTAAATTTGTCGGTCTCATTGTGAGGCATCATCGCGATATTATGATAAGACATTTACCCCTTCCTCTTCTCTTACTCCTGTTTCTCTTCCAGACATCCTTAACTACTAAGGCACAAAATGCTTCTATCCGTGGATTTGTGTATGAAAAGAAAACCGGGGAACCAGTCATCTTTACCAATGTTTACCTGAAAAGGACAACTTATGGCGCCACAACCGACGTCAATGGTTATTTCCTGATCCCTTCGGTCCCGGTAGGGGATTACACCCTGATGGTGACTTTTGTCGGCTATGACACCCTGGCCATGCCTGTGTCGCTGAAGGCAGGTGATGTGATCAATAAAAAACTTTTTGTAGAGGAACGGGCCATCATGCTCAACACTGCACACATCTCAGCAGAGAAACAGGAGTCCAGGACAGAAACCAAGACCTCTGTTGTCAAGATTACCCCAAAACAGATCAAACAAATCCCTACTATCGGCGGGACACCAGACCTGGCGCAATATCTGCAAGTATTACCTGGTGTCATTTTCACCGGAGATCAGGGTGGTCAGCTGTATATCCGGGGAGGATCTCCTGTACAGAATAAAGTCATACTCGACGGAGCTATCATTTACAACCCTTTCCATTCTATCGGTCTTTTCTCTGTATTTGAGACTGATATCATCCGCAATGCTGACATCTATACAGGTGGATTCAACGCTGAATATGGTGGCAGGATATCCTCAATAATGGATATCACCACCCGTGATGGCAACAAAAAGAGATTTTCCGGGAAAGCCGGGGCAAGCTTCTTTGGCGCACGGCTGCTTCTGGAAGGCCCGCTCAGCAAACAAAAAGAGGAAGGCTCAAGCAGTTCCTATATCTTCTCATTTAAAAACTCATATCTGAGTCAAAGCTCAAAACTGTTTTACAGCTATGTGAACAAAGACGGGCTTCCTTTCGACTTCACTGACATTTATGGGAAAATTTCGCTGAATTCAGCCAATGGCAGCAAAGTTAATTTTTTCGGATTTAGCTTTAATGACAAAGTGAATTACCAGATGATTTCTGATTTTCACTGGAAGTCGGTCGGCGGAGGATCAAACTTCCTGGTGATCCCGGAACGTTCACCGGTATTGATGATGGGGAATTTTGCTTATTCATCTTATGACATGGTGTTAATGGAAAGCGACGGACTCCCCAGGGAAAGCTCAATCAAAGGCTTTAATGCAGGTCTGAACTTTAACTATATCCTGTCTAAAGATGAGATCCGATATGGACTTGAATTGAATGGGTTTAGAACTGATTTCAATTTTTACAATTCTGTTAATCGTTTGATCACTCAAGAGGACAACTCAACAGAAATTGCAGCATTTTTTAAATACAAGCTGAGCCGTGGCAAATGGCTGGTAGAACCAGGCTTAAGGGTTCAATGGTATGCTTCTCTTGCCGAGTTTAGTCCGGAACCGCGCCTTGCAGTAAAATACAGTGTCAACAACCGCCTGCGTCTGAAAATGGCAACGGGACTTTATTCCCAGAATCTCATCAGCGCAAACTCCGATAAGGATGTTGTCAACCTGTTTTACGGCTTTATCTCAAGCCCTGACAACTTACCGGAAACATTCGATGGAAAACCAATCACTCATAAACTCCAGAAAGCCCAACACATCGTTTTTGGCTGCGAATATGACCTGGCACAATATATTACTGTGAATATCGAAGGCTATTACAAGAACTTTTCTCAACTCACCAACCTAAACAGGAACAAAGTATTTGACGACACCCCCGATTATTCTGACAAGCCTGATGAGCTTAAGAAAGACTTCATCATTGAAAGCGGGAAAGCGACGGGAATTGATATGTCAATCAAATATGACTATAAAAACTTTTATTTCTGGGGAACCTATTCCCTTGGCTTTGTGAACCGCTACGACGGGCAAATCACATACCCTACACATTATGACCGCAGGCATAATATGAATGTCGTGGGTTCTTATTATTGGGGTGACGACAAAGAATGGCAATTCGATGTACGATGGAATTTCGGATCGGGTTTCCCATTCACAAAAACTGCCGGATACTACGGAAAGCAAACTTTCGGCCAGGGAATCAACACCAACTACACGACTGCTAATGAAGAAATGGGTGTGCTTTATGATGTAATTAATGGAGGACGACTTCCCACCTATCATAGGTTAGATGTCAACCTGAAACGTAAATTTCAGCTTCGGGAGACTACATTTCTGGAGGTGGATGCGAGTGTGACGAATGTCTATGATCGCAAAAATGTGTTTTATTTTGACAGAATGAAAGGGCAAACGGTATATCAATTGCCAATTTTGCCATCCCTGGGGATTACCCTTATATTTTAACAGCCCCGAACAGACAAAAAAAGTAGGTTTTGGCTATTCTTCCTTTACCTCAAGGAAGAATCCTGTGCCGTGGTAATTGATAATGCTGATGGAAGGATCCTCACGCAGGTGTTTCCTTAATTTGGTAATGAAAACATCCATGCTTCTGCCGATAAAATAATCATCGTCACCCCAGACCATCTTCAGTGCGAGTTCGCGCTTTAACAGCTGATTTTTATTGATCACCAGCAAATGTAAGAGATCCGCTTCTTTTTTGGTCAAACGTTGCTCCTTATCATTGATACGGAGCTTCATATTAGAATAGTCAAAAGTGTAATTCCCAAGAGAATAAATCTCTTTGTCTCCACCACGTCCGTCAGCTGGTTTCAATTGGCAACGTTTTAGAATTGCATGGATTCGCAACTCAAGCTCCTCTGTGCTGAATGGTTTCGCGAGGTAATCATCACATCCTACTTTAAAGCCCCTGATACGGTCCTCCTTCATGGAGCGGGCAGTGATAAAGATTACTGGAACATCCTCATTCAACTTACGAATTTCTTCAACAAGCCCAAAACCATCTTTCTTGGGCATCATGACATCAACAAGACAAAGGTCAATGTCATTGCGATAGAAAGTTGTCAAACCTTCTTCGCCGTCAAAGGCCCTGATGATCTCATAACCTTGTAGTTCCAGGAAATCCATAATGACCTCACTCAGGTTGGGATCATCCTCAACCAGCAAGATCTTCGCTAATTTCTTCTTGTTGTTTTTGTAAGTCAACGTCCTGTAAGTTAAATGGAAAAAATATACTGAATTTGCTTCCTTGTTTGGGTGTGCTCTCTAAGGTGATGGATCCGCCATGAGCATCTACGACGGTCTTTGCATAAAATAAACCCAATCCAAAACCGCCAACATTTTTCATAGGTCCGGTATTGACCCTATAAAGTTGTTTAAAGATCTCCTTTTGATTCTCCTGTTTGATTCCGACTCCTTTATCTTCCACAGTAATTAATACACCTCCCGGAGCATCATGTGTACTGACGGTGATATGAGGCGCACAATGTGAATATTTCTCAGCATTGTCGATCAGGTTAGAGAATACATTGGTAAAATGTTCTTTATCAGCAACAATCCCAGATTGAGTAGCCTTAAAATCTGATTTGATGATTCCTTTACGCTGCTTCACAATGAGTTGAAAACTCCGGATCAGTCCTTCCAGCGTTTTATGGACCTCAAAAAACTTTTTGCGTAAGGTAAACTCTCCTTTGTCAATGACAGCCATTTGCAACACCTGTTCTACTTGTTTTTTCAATCGCTCATTCTCTGTCTGTATGATCTCGGCATAACGGAATGATTTCTCAGGAGATCCCAAAACAGTTTGATTTTGTAACATCTCGCTGGCAATGGATATCGTTGCAATCGGGGTTTTAAATTCATGGGTCATGCTGTTCAGGAAGTCGGCTTTCATCTCCGACACTTTTTTCTGACGCATCAGCGAATACACTGAAAAAGAAAAGCCAAAAACCATAGCAACGATAAGAATCAGAGAAACGACAAGCCACAACCACATATTTCTTAGCACTACCGCTTGCTGGTTGGGAAAATATATCCCCAGATTATAAGTCTCTGAACGAAAAAGGCAGGTCAAGGACGCTGTTAATGAACTGGAAAACAATCTATCCTGGTAATTTCCTGCGAGGCCCATGATGAACCTATGATCTTTTCTACAATAAACGCCATAATAATAATCTTTCCCGGGCACAAGATCAGGAAATTCAAGCCTGATCAATGAATCCAAGGATCTCGATGAAATCACCGCTTTAATGTTTCCGTGGTCAATACGACAACTCATGCCACATCTTTGCATATTGCTATCAGTCATGCCACTGCGTTTCTCCTGCCGCATGAATAAGAGGTTGTCGACTACCCTTTCCAGTGAGATCCTCGCTCTGTGGTCGAAGACCTCGCTTTTCTGCTGCACAGCATCCCTCACCCAGAATAGCTGGGTAATCACCATTCCGGTTAAAGCCAGGGAGGTGATAAGCAAAATATAAACAACAGATTTTTTGAACATTGTCAACAAAACTAATAAAGAATCATGATTTTATAAGCCATTCTTTTAAAACGCTATTTATCTTTCCTTCGATAACCGGTTTTGAGACATAGTCGTCCATCCCGGATTCTCTGCAGCGTTCTTCCTCACCTTTAACAGTTCCTGCCGTTAAGGCGATGATCGGAGTTCGTTTTCCAGCATGCTGTTGTTCATACTTGCGAATTTCCTGGCTTGCTTCATAGCCGTTCATCAAGGGCATTTGGATATCCATAAAAATAAAATCCGGTTTTGTCTCCTGAAAAAGGGTGACCGCTTCCATGCCATTATTGGCTTTTATGATCGAAGAAGCCGGTAACAAATAAGTAAGAATTGTTGACGCGAGCATCATGTTTACCCGATTGTCTTCTACAATCATAATTTTAAAATGGTCTTTCGAGAGAACAAGCCTTTCTTTTGTGGAACTCATCAAAGGAAGTTCCCGACGGGAATCCTTTGACAATGAAACGTCAGGCATTGCCTGAAACAATTTCGTCATTTTAACAGGCTTAATCAATGTTTGAACTTCCCCAAGCTCTGCACTTTCTGCAACGACATCGATAGAGAAAAAGAAGCGACTCCCAACGCCAATTTCACTCTCAATTTCTAATCGGCCACCCATCATCTCAACCAATTTATTAGATATAGAAAGCCCCAATCCGGTACCTCCATATTTTCGGGTTGTTGTTGAATCCGATTGGGAGAAAGAATCGAAGATATATTTTTGCTTTTCCCAAGCAACGCCAATTCCGCTATCCCTTACTGTAAATGTCAGGCGGGACATGCCATTGATTCCCTTCAATTCCTGAGATTCAATTTTAAATTCCACTTCACCTTTTTCTGTAAATTTAAAGGCATTACCCAAAAGATTTACCAGCACTTGTCGCAAGCGAATTGGATCTACATTTATATACCGGGGCAAGCTGCCAGGAATATTAAAAAGCAATTCAATCCCCTTTTCATGGAATCCAAATTTCAGGACATCTGTGATTTGTTCAGCAAGGAGAATTATATCTGTCCTTTCCGGATTCAACTCAAATTTTCCGGATTCAATCTTCGAAAAATCAAGAATGTCATTCAGCAAATCAAGTAAGGAATTGGCCGAATAATAAACCGTTTGCATATAATGACGCTGTGCATCATTGAGTTGTGTTTTCATCAGCAAGTCAGAAAAACCAATGACACCATTAAGTGGTGTCCGGATTTCATGGCTCATATTGGCCAGAAATTCAGACTTTGCCTTATTGGCAGTCTCAGCAATTTCCTTCGAATTAATCAGTTCCTGTTCAGCCCGTTTTAGAGAGGAAATGTCAACATAAGATTCTACCAAACGCTTTCTGCCATTAAATGTGGATCGGATCACCGATTTCAGGATGGGAATTTGCTCCCCTTTATTGTTTAAGAAGACTTTTTCCGCAGAATTCATCGTGGCGTGCGCATCTCTGAATACACAGTCATCAGATTGGGTCGGGCAAAGAGTATCATGGCAGGATTTTCCTATAATTGATTCTTTGGAACTCCCAAAAAGATCCGCCCCTTTTTTATTAATGAATGAAATCTCATGGGTTTCAACATCAATAATAGTAACCCCAACATCTTGCGAGTCCAGGATCTCACGCAATGAAGTCTCACTCTCTTTCAATGAAATCTCCATCTGCTTTCGCTCTTCAATTAACCTTATCAGGGATTCAAGCAAATAAGCATTGGATTTATAAATAGAATTATGCTCACTTTCAACCACATTGTCATCATAGCTGAGGGCTTCTATGGCTTCTCTGATCTTTGCAAATGTCTCATTCTGAGCCTCAGCATCTTCTTGCTTTTTAAGATAAGCATCCCTGAGTTCCTGTGAACTTATTTCAATAGAATTCTGAAGGAATTGAATATCGTCATCCAGGGCTTTATAAGTATCACTGATATCCTGAAAAAAACCAATAAGACTCACCGGAATATTTTCAATAGAGCCAAAGTGCTTTTTCACTTGGCGTAACAACAACTTGTTCAGGGAGCCATTCATAATTGCCTGCTTACATTTCTTTAAAAACAGTAATGGTCATTGTTTGGTTATGAAGCTCACAATGTTTTTCAAATGGATTCACCGGACATATTTCCCCGTAAGAATAAAAACCAGCTATGGTGGTGGCATCTCCGATCACCTCTATAACACTCTCGAGTTCTTCTTCAATTCTTTGTTTTAAAACAAGTTTTCTGCCAACGCAACTGATCAGAATTGCGAGATCAGGATATGAATCCTTTAAACTGACCAGGGACATTTTTGCAGCTTCACTCGCCCCCTCATTAAGTCTGTAAAAGTTTGCCTTCATCAGTCTCACATATTCTCCCTGGGGAATGTTTCCGGCAAAAACCATAGAGCCATCATGCTCATTTACAGACAATACAGTCCGAACTAAATATGTCTCAGCATCCCGTATCCTAATGCTAAGGGGAAACAACATTGCTGAGGCCGGAAGTTCAGCAGCAAAATCACCAAGGTATTTTTTATACAATTCTAAAGCGGGTTGTTCATCAAGTTCATACAGGATGTTTCCATGTGAACGGGTTACCAACCTGTCGACTCCAAATGAGTCCCAGCCTCCCCTCGATCCATAACCAACCTTAAGGTGATCGCCGTAAAAACCAATAGCGACAACAGCGTTCTTTTCCCCGGCCTGGTTATGAACTATCACCGTTTCAAGAAAATTGACCTCATCACCAGCCAGTCCGCCTGTGACCGATACCAAATCCTTTAAGCAGCTGTTAAGACCTTTGGTGAGTTCACTTCCGTTTACATTCAAGCCCTCCGAAAGGATCATCACATGCTTTAAATCCTTTTTATCCAATTTGGCGGCCAGTTTCTCGCCGATACCAAAGCTATCTTCCATGTCACTTATCAACTCTTTGACAATTGTTATTGTAGATTTCTCAAACCATGCCGCGGTGCATATAATACTGTTGCTTATTACTTCATCCTGGAGAATGTCACCACAGGTGGAACAGCCCACAATCTCGGCATCTGGATAACTCATTTGAATTGCCTCAAAATGTTTTTGTTGCTTTAATAAGTCCTTTTTGCCAAAAAGGAAAACAAGCTGGGCCAGGGCACCAAGATTCTGATCTGTTCTCTTAACCCATCCCTGGGCTTCAGTAAAAATACTTTGCTCCGTTCTCATTGGGCGATGCTTTAGTTTAAACAAACATACACAAATTTTGTCTTCTAAGACAGAAACGCTGCAAACAACATTTTTGTTTGCGAATACCTTGTTATATTTGCGGTTGAGCGGAGAATCGCACGCTAAATTTTTATTGAAAATAACACATGAAATTTACAATTGAGATCTTGCCATTTGTAGATTCAACTCAAACACACCTTGAGTCGCTTTTAACAACTAAGAACCTGGAAGAAGGAACGTTAATCCTTGCCACAGATCAATGGCAAGGGCATGGCCAGGAAGGGAACTCGTGGGAAAGCGAAGCCGGCAAAAACCTGACTTTTAGCCTTTTGCTTAAACCAATCGGAATAAAAGCTGCGGATCAGTTTTATTTGAACATGGCAATGTCGTTGGGTGTAACTGACTATCTGATGGAGAAAAAGAACATCTCCTCCCCTGTCTTTATCAAATGGCCGAACGATTTCTATATCGGGCGTAAGAAAGTTGGAGGGATGATCATGAATAATGCAGTATCAGGGGACAGCCTGTTGCATTGCATCATTGGTATTGGACTGAATATTAACCAGTTTGATTTCACGAAACACTGTCCTAATCCTACTTCCCTTACATTGGAGACAAGAATAGAATATGACTTAAATACAGAGTTAAACACCCTGCTAAAAAGCCTGACAGACAGGTATCAGGCTTTACTAGATCATGGCTTAATGTCTATCCGCAAGGATTACTTAGCCCGATTGTTTCAAATTGGGATTGAAGCTGCTTATCGGATAAAAGGAGTTTTGGTTTATGGAATGATCCAGGGGGTCGATGAATTTGGCCGTTTGCAATTCACTCAAAATAACAATACGTCCCATTGCTGCGACATCAGAGAAATCGAATTTGTATTGTAAAGTGCTTCAGGCCCGGGATGCTTCAACCACTTCTTTCAGCCGTGTGACAAGGATATTCACGAAATTCTGAAGCGGAGATTTAACCATCATGCTCATCATTGGATTTAGATCCGCTTCAATAGAAAGTGAGGTTATTGCACCACTTGCCACCTCTTCAAATCGCCAGATCATGGAGAAAGAAAATGGGGAACGCCCTTCTGAAGCAACACGAATGAGGGAATAAGGGATCTTCTCGGCCATTCGTAATTCAATATCTGCCATTCCCTGGATGTTAAAAGAACAGCTGTCGGCCGTAGATTGCCATTTACTGATCTGGGGTGGCATCAGATCCTTTAATCGGTCAAAATCACCTAAAAAAGAATATAAAGCAGAAGCGGGCGCAGCAATGCTTACCTTTTCGCTATCAATTGTTGTCATAGAGGGAAATATTAAACTAGCGTGTGCCCCAGGCTTCAGGATCTACGCGCCATTTAGCCAGGGAATCCATATCAGATTCTGATATAGATTTATTTTTCAAGGCTTGTTTCACCAGCATATTATAATCTGTCAAGGTATGAAGCTTTACATTGGCTTCTTTGAAATTCTGCTGTGCGACAGGCAAGTCATAGGAGAAGATGGCAAGCATCCCTTTCACATTGCAACCCGCTTCGCGGAGTGCGATGACAGCCTCCAGGCTTGATTTTCCGGTTGAGACAAGATCTTCAATGACGACCACACTCTGCCCTGATTCAATCACACCTTCAATTTTATTTGACAGGCCGTGTTTTTTTTCAGCAGCCCTTACATATACGAAGGGCAGCCCAAGATCCTGGGCAACCAAAACGCCATGAGCTATGGCGCCTGTTGCTACACCGGCAACCACGTCAGCAGAAATATATAACTCATTAAATAGTTTCACAAACTCCTGCCGGATGTATGTCCTTATTTTAGGAAAAGACAAAATTTTACGGTTATCACAGTAAATCGGGGACTTTAATCCCGATGCCCAGGTAAAAGGATTGTTGTTGTCAAGTTTAATTGCTTTAATTTGCAAGAGGAACTCGGCAGTTTTTAGCGCAGTATCTTCATTGTATATCATGCAGCAAAGCTATAAAATATATATAGATCAAAAAGTACTTACTTTATTGGAATCATTCCAAATTGGATTAAACCCTGATCCGGTCATCTACAGAAAAGTATCTAAAAAATCTGATATTCAGGCTGTACTGGACGAATGGGTCCCTTCCGATTCCATGGAATTGTTTCTTTATTCGGACAAACCGGCAAAAGAACTTTTTAAGAAACTCAAAAAACTATTTCGTATTATCAATGCAGCCGGCGGCCTGGTTATTAATACAAGAAAACAATTGCTGTTCATCCGGAGGTTAGGATTGTGGGACCTTCCCAAAGGGAAAGCGGAGAAAGATGAACACATCCGGGACACTGCAATCCGCGAAGTCACCGAAGAAACAGGTCTGAAACCGCTACGAATTCTTTTCTCATTAGATTCAACCTATCACGTTTATTATACATCCAAATCACGGATCCTGAAGAAAACATACTGGTATCTTATGATGTATGAAGGTTCTGCGGAACCGGTTCCTCAAATTGAAGAGTCAATAACGGATGTAAGATGGTTTGATCTGGAGGAATCTGCCATACTTGCGAGGCAAACTTATCCATCCCTGAGAGAGATCCTGGTAAAAGCCATTACTTTCTTCAAAGGATAAGCTCTTAGTTTCGAAACAGATCCGCTGATATTTCACGAGCTTGCAAAAATGTGCCGAGCCTATCACAAAATTAGATATTTTTGCACCCAAATTGACTTATCCGGTTTGACCGGGTTCAAGATAAGCTTATGATTACTCATCTCGACGGAAACCTTGTGGAGAAAACCCCCACCTATGCAGTTATTGACTGTGGTGGAGTTGGTTATTTCATGAACATTTCCCTGAATACTTTTGCAAAACTACCGGAGAATGGCCCGTGTAAGTTGTATACACACCAGGTGATCCGTGAAGATGCCAATATTTTGTATGGCTTCCTTGACCCGGAGGAACGTTCAGTCTTCCGTCATCTGATCACTGTGCAGGGTGTTGGCCCGAATACAGCACGTATGATTCTCTCTTCATTAACGGTTAGAGAAGTATACCAGGCTATCGGGACTGCTCACGTTGCTACCCTGAATGCTGTCAAAGGAATTGGTGCCAAGACTGCTCAAAAAATAGTTTTGGAAT
Organism: Bacteroidota bacterium; assembly: GCA_037132075.1. Classification (GTDB taxonomy): domain Bacteria; phylum Bacteroidota; class Bacteroidia; order Bacteroidales; family CAIXZF01; genus JBAXPV01. Next base: position 58,089 of record JBAXPV010000003.1, on the reverse strand, counting down.
TGAAAGACAAGCTTACAAAAGAGGGCTTTCAAGCAGAATTTTCTGCCAATCAGCACAATAGTACTGATAAGGAAGCGTTATCAGCTCTTATCATGCTTGGGTTTGCGAAGAACCAGGCTGAAAAAGCCGTTCAAACTGTGCTAAAGTCTCAAACACAAGATATTAGCCTGGAAGATTTGATTAAAGCCAGTTTAAAAATTTTATAACAATAGCTTAAAAACTTATAATACTTTCCCACGGATTGGAGCGATTTTTAAAATATATATTGTATTCGGTTAGTTTCCTGTTACTTATCACGGCAGTTTTTGGTGCGAACCCACGCTTGAGCGCACCTGAAAGTCCTCCGAGGCTATCAGTATCATCACCAGTACCTAGAAACGGCTCCCCTATTCCTCCACCTGATTCTATAGACCCTGACACAATAAAACCAGCTCCCAGCAGTCTCACTTTCCCTATTCCTAAAGAAGATCCTATTTTTAACGGAAACCAGCCAAGTAGCCCGCTTTATATGGCTGACCCGGAAAATGTAGTCAACTCAGTTGAATACGATCCTGAAACAAACAGATATTATTTTGTTGAGAAAATTGGTGATCATTATTACCGCTCACCCAACTACATGACCTTTGATGAATATCTGAAATATGATCTTAAAAACTCGGTTAACAACTATTTCAAGCAAAGATCAAGTGATGTTGTAGGCACGAAACGGAATGCCCTGTTACCACCGATAAAAATCGGAGGGGAAGCCTTTGACCGCATCTTTGGCGGTAACACTGTTGATATCAGGCCTTCAGGATCGGCAGAGCTGACATTTGGAATCATTTCAAACCGCCAGGATAACCCTGCCCTCGATGTAAAACAAAGAAGGACCACCAATTTCGACTTTCAGGAAAAGATACAAATGAGCCTGATTGCCAAAATTGGCGATAAAATCGAGTTCAAAACAAACTATAATACTGAAGCTACATTCCAATTTGAGAATAAACTTAAACTCAAATATGAAGGAAAAGAAGATGAGATCATCAAACTCATCGAAGCCGGTGACATCACCATGCCCCTGAATAGTACGCTTATCACAGGGAGCCAAAGCCTTTTCGGTTTAAAAACGAAATTACAATTCGGAAAAACTACAGTGACTGCAGTTTTCTCGCAACAAGAAAGCCAGAACCAAACAATCAATGTGCAAGGGGGTGCTCAAACACATGAGTTTAGTATGACTGCCGATCAATACGAAGAGAATCGCCACTTCTTCCTTGCGCAATATTTTCGTGACAATTACAACAAGTCTCTCTCCCAGCTTCCTATTATAAACTCATCGATCAACATTACAAAAATCGAAGTATGGGTGACCAATATTGGCCCTGCTGTTACTGACAACAGAAACACAGTCGCTTTCGCTGACCTGGGTGAGAAAAACCCTTATAATTACCTGATACATACAGAACCGGGTTATCCTTTTCCATCAAATCATTCCAATGACCTGATGAGGAATCTGGATACCGCCAAGGTCCGGGATATCAATACGGTAACGAATTACCTTACCGCTAAAGGTTTTATTTCAGGCGAAGATTACTCGAAAGTCGAACTTGCCAGGCGACTCACAGCTTCTGAATACACCTTCAATAGCAAATTAGGCTTTATCTCTCTGAACACCACCTTAAATTCTGACCAGACCCTTGCAGTTGCTTACCAGTATACAGTCATTGGTTTTGATTCAATTTTTATGGTGGGAGAGTTTTCTGACCAGGGAATCTCCTCACCCAAATGTCTGGTCACGAAAATGCTGAAAAGCACAAACGTGAATACCCACCTGCCATTTTATAAACTCATGATGAAGAATGTTTATGCCATCGGAGCTTACCAGGTGATGAAAGACGATTTTTACCTGAATATCTTATACCGTGGCAACGACAACGGCGTTCCCACAGGATATCTCACTGAAGGCCCTATCAAAGGTGTTCCCCTGATTAAGGTCTTCAATTGCGACAACCTCGACCCTATGTTAAATCCGCCTGGCGATGGCGTTTTTGACTTTATCGACGGGGCAGCAAAATTCGGTGGCACAATCAACTCAATCAACGGAAGGGTCTATTTCCCGGTGCTGGAACCTTTTGGCAAGACTTTAAGAGATAGTCTTAATGATCCTACGCTAGCCGATAAATACTGTTATGACTCATTATATACACTGACGAAAAACGGGGCGCAACAATATCCTGATAAAAACAAATTTGTCATTGAGGGATTTTATAAATCTTCTTCCGGATCCGAAATCCCGCTTAATGCGATGAATGTACCTCAGGGCTCTGTCAAAGTTACCGCCGGCGGAATTCCTCTAGCCGAGAACGTTGACTTCACCGTCGATTATACATTGGGCAGGGTCAGGATCATCAATGAAGGAGTGCTGAATTCAGGGACCCCTGTTAAAATTACGCTGGAGAACAACTCCATGTTCAGTGTGCAAACCAAAAGAATGATGGGTCTTCATGCTGATCATCGGTTTTCTAAAGATCTGAATCTTGGGTTTACAATACTTAACCTCACTGAACGTCCATTGACACAGAAGGTTAACTATGGGGATGAGCCAATCTCGAATACAATTTGGGGGATGGATTTCAATTACCAAAAAAACGCCCCCTTTATCACCAAATTAATTGACAAACTCCCTTTTTACAGTACAAAAGCCCCTTCCAAGATTTTATTTGAAGGAGAATTTGCGCACTTCATTCCGGGTCATAGCAAAGCTGTTGGCAAAACAGGAACCTCATATATTGATGATTTTGAAGGAAGTCAGTCATCTATTGATCTGAAAAATATTGGAAACTGGTTTATTGCCAGTACACCCCAGGGACAACCGGATCTGTTCCCCGAATCCAGGCCGATGTCAGGACTGGAATACGGATTTAACCGTGGAAAGATGTCATGGTATATCATTGACCAGTTATTTTATAACCGTACAGGGACTAGCCAACGACCACCGAACATCAGTAAAGACGAAATTTCAAAGAACCTTGTTCGCGACGTACTAGAAACAGAAGTCTTCCCGAACAAGCAGAATGCAAATAACATCCCGATGAACCTTCCGGTTCTCAACCTTGCGTTCTATCCTTCGCAAAGAGGACCCTACAATTATGATGTTGAAGGAATGCCAAAATTCTCTTTCGGTATCAACGCGGATGGAACCTTAAAAAGGCCTGAAACTCGATGGGCCGGGATGATGCGCAAACTTGAGACCACAGACTTTGAAGCTACAAATGTGGAATCGGTTGAGTTCTGGATGATGGATCCCTTTACTGACCAAGCTGACCCTAACAACAAAGGACAACTTTACATCGACCTGGGCGACATTAGTGAAGATATCCTCAAAGACTCCAGGAAGAGCTTTGAGCAAGGATTGCCAACCAGTGATCCGCCTACCAATATCGACACCACTATCTGGGGCAGGGTCCCGACATTATCATCCCTGGTGCAATCTTTCGATAATGACCCCAATGCCAGGGCTTTTCAGGATGTGGGTTATGATGGTCTCAGGGATATCGATGAACGTTCTTTTTTCGACAGCACTTACCTCTTACGGATCGCCAAAGCCTATGGCGTAAATTCTGTAGCCTTTACGGAAGCAGATAAAGACCCTTCAGGAGATGACTACCACTACTTCCGTGGTGGCGATTATGACCAGAATGCCACATTTAGCAGCGTTCATGAACGCTATAAACAATTTAGCCAGCCTGAAGGCAACTCTCCTACGGATTCACAAAATCCTGAATCCTACCCAACCGCTGCCACCACGATCCCTAATATGGAGGACATCAACAGGGACAACACATTAAGTGAGGAAGAAAGGTATTTTCAGTATCGTATCGACCTTGATTCCAGCAAGATGAAGGTTGGGACAAACTATATTACGGATAAATATACTGCAGTAGGAATTCCACTTCCCAATGGAAAAACAGGAACCGTAACCTGGTACCAGTTTAAAGTGCCTATTTCTTCACCTGACCGGGTTGTTGGGAATATTCAGGACTTTAAATCAATCCGTTTTATGAGGATGTTTTTCCGTGGTTTTCAAAGCCCGATTATTTGTCGACTGGGAACCCTGGAGCTCGTAAGAAGCGAATGGAGAAAATACAAATACCAGCTGCTGGCACCGGGCGAGTACATTCCAAATGATGTCAATAGTCTGACTTCCTTCGATATCGGCGCTGTTAGTATCGAAGAAAATGGCAAAAAAATTCCGATTCCTTATGTGCTTCCTCCAGGCATTGAGCGGGAATTAAATATGGGTACCACCACCTTCCAGCAAATGAATGAGCAGTCGATGAGTATGAAAGTTTGTAACATGGAGGACGGAGACGCCAGGGCTGCTTACAAGACTACTGACTTTGACTTCCGCCGGTACAAAAGACTCAAAATGTATGTTCATGCTGAGAAGTCATATGGAAGCAGTGATGAAACCCCGGGAAATTCCTACCCAACCGGCACCCTGACATGTTTCATCCGTTTAGGCTCTGACTTTACAGAGAACTATTATGAATATGAAGTGCCTTTGACTTTTACCCCATGGTTTACAAGTGCTTCAAGTCCTAATTTAATCTGGCCAAGCACGAACGATTTCGACATTTCTTTGGATGATCTGGTTAATGTAAAACAGGATCGGAATATTGCGATGCGTTCAGGATCAAACATCTCGGCATCAATTCCCTATATCGTTAAAAAAGGATTTAATACGATTACTGTTGTTGGGAATCCCAGTTTGAATGACGTAAAAACAATCATGATCGGAGTTCGAAATCCTAAGGCAACCCATTTGAACCCTTCAGATGATGGCCTGGAGAAATGCGCAGAGATCTGGGTCAATGAATTGCGTCTTACTGATTTTGACGAAAAACAAGCCTGGGCTGCAACTGCCAGGATGAATGCAACCCTGGCAGACCTGGGGAATCTTACGCTTTCAGGCCTTCACAGCACCGCAGGTTTTGGAAGCATCGAAATGAAAGTTAATGAAAGGCAGAAAGAGACAGTTACGAATTGGGACATTGCCACCAACCTGGAACTGGGAAAACTCTTACCCAAAAAGGCAGCTTTGAAAATCCCAATGCATGTTGACTATTCAGAAATCTACTTAAAACCTGAATACAATCCTTTAAATCCCGACGTTATTTTCGGAGATGACCTGGCTACCTACAATACCCAAAAAGAAAAGGATTCTATTAAAAGCATGGCTATAGATTTCACCAAACGAACAAACCTAAACTTCGTGAATGTCCGTCGTGAAAAATCCTCTTCTGGCCCCAACAGTACGCCCAAATTCTACGACATTTCAAATTTTGACTTTACATATGCCTATTCTTCTGTTTTTCAACGTAATATTGATCTAAAATATGACTCAAAGAAACAATACAGGGGAGGAATCGGGTATAATTTTAATACAACGCCTAAAATGGTTCGGCCTTTTTCCGGAATGCAGGCACTCAATAAAATCAAACCTTTAAGACTAATCACTGACTTCAATTTTTATTATCTGCCTAAACTCTTTTCCGTACGCTGGGATATGGACCGGCAGTACTCTGAGCGATTGTTGCGTCAGAAAAGTACCGGAGACATTAAAATCTGGCCTACCTATATTAAGAAATGGGACTGGAACCGCACCTACAACGTGATGTTCGACCTTACCCAATCGATCCGGATCGACTACAAAGCGACTGCAGGTGCTTATATTAAAGAACCACCCGGATCCATTGACAAGAGCTCACCAACTTACCCCTCTTATAAGGACAGCATCTGGTCTCAGGTAAGGAACCTGGGAACTATGAATAACTTCTTTCAGTCAATAAATGCAGATTATAATGTCCCAATCAATAAATTACCGCTCTTAGGCTGGCTTAATGCGACACTTGGATATGGGGCCGATTACCGCTGGATTTCTTCTCCTGTTTCAATCCAGAAACGGATTGGAAATACGATCGAGAACGCCAATACAGAACGGGTTAACCTAAGTGCCAACTTCACGACATTATACAATAAAGTAGGCTATCTGAAGCGACTCGGTCAAGGTGGAAATAAACCCAATAAAAACAAACCTATCCTTCCTCCAAAAGGGACAAAACCAACTGCTACAAAGCAAACCGGGAAAGGGAAAGACAATAGCGATTCTACCAAAGTTAAAATTAACTACTTGAAAATTATGACGGAAGGTGTCGTGAAGATTCTAATCTCACTAAAGAATGCCTCTGTTACCTATACCAAAGGACAAGGCTCCAGTATCCCAGGATTTACGCCTATCCCAACTAACCTCGGAAATAACTGGTCTCTGAATGCCCCAGGCTTACCGTTTATCCTTGGAAAGCAGCCTGCCGGTCCTGAGGATTTCAGAGATTTCCTGTCAACTGATACTGCTGTAAATACTGCCTACACTACTAAAATGAATGAAATGCTGAATTTTAGGGCTTCTTTGGAACCCTTTACGGACTTCAGGGTTGAACTTACAGGAAACAGGACCTTTACCAAGAACTTCCAGGAATACTATCGTGCTGACGCTGCAGGAGACTTTCATCATTCGGCGCCAATGACAATGGGAACATTTAGCATATCCTACATCACTTTTGGAACTGCCTTTGGAGACATCCAGGGAAAGAAATCAAAGGCTTTTGAGAATCTCAAGAAATATCGCTTAGAAATCGCCCAAAGACAGTCAGAATTGAATCCCAATTATAGTGGCTCTACTGTTGACAGCACTGGTTATCCACTGGGCTACGGGCCTGTATCTCAAGATGTACTTGTCCCTGCCTTCCTCGCAGCCTATTCAGGAAGAGGTCCTGGAAATATTCCGCTGACTACATTACCTGCAATCCCGCTTCCAAATTGGAGAATCACTTACAATGGACTCTCTCGTATCGAAGGCCTCAAGCGATATCTGCGTAGCGTTAATATCTCGCATGCCTATCGCTCAACCTATACTGTCGGGAGTTATGCCACCAACATACTTTATAATGAAGTGGATGGTTTTCCCAGTATGATAGACCCATCAGGGAATTTCATCCCAAAATATGAAACTGACGTGGTTAGCATTAGTGAGCAGTTCAACCCGCTGATCGATATCGACATGACATGGACCAACAGCCTGCTGACAAAAATTGAAATTAGGAAGAATCGGAATTTATCATTGAGTTTTACCAACAACCAGCTCACTGAAGTGATCAGTAATGAGTTCATCGTAGGTGTGGGATACCGTTTCAAAGATGTACAATTCCAGGTGAAGTCGATGGCGACAGGAAGTAAGACAACATTGAAAAGTGACCTGATCCTGAAGCTTGATTTCTCAATAAAGAGCAATAAGACGACACTCAGACGTCTCGACGAAGACGTGGATCAGATCTCTGCAGGACAAAAAGTGCTCAGTATCAACAGCTCGGCTGAGTATATGATCAGTCCGCGTTTTAATGTAAGAGTCTTCTTCGATAAGGTCGTAAACAATCCTTATATAAGCTCCAGCTTCCCGAATTCAACCACCAATGGAGGAATAACGCTGCGCTTTACCCTGGCACAATAACCTACACTATTTAAAAACAGTACTGTTAATGAGTTTTTATCAAATTCATTGTTTTTTCAATAACATTATCCCAGATTTTTTACCTTTGACCCTCTAAAAACATACCTTATGAAATTTCCAGAAAATCTACTGTATACGAAAGATCACGAGTGGATCAAAGTTGAAGGTGACATGGCTACCATTGGTATCAGCGAATTTGCCCAGGGCGAATTGGGTGATATCGTTTATATCGAAGTTGAGACCGAAGGCGAAACTCTTGAAAAAGGAGAATCTTTTGGAACCATTGAAGCTGTCAAAACTGTCGCCGATATCTATATGCCTGTCGGTGGTGAAGTTCTTGAATTCAATAGTGAACTGGAAGCCCATCCTGAATTTGTGAATACCGATTCATACGGTAGTGGCTGGATCATTAAAATCCGGATCACAAATCCAGCTGAATTGGATAGCCTGATGAAATCAGACGTCTATACTGCTACGACTTCACATTAATTGTCAATAAAGATTTGCGCAAAACCCTTCAGTGTTACTTCGGGTAATCCTTTGCGGTATTTTGTGCAAGCCCTTTAAAATATTCAAAAACCACTCCTGCCTTGGCCTTGCCAATCACAGCGGTGATCTCCTCCAGTGAGGATTTTTGAATAGTCTTCACCGACTTGAACTTCCATAAGAGTTTCTGGGAAGTGTTATATCCTATTCCCGGTATTTCTGTTAAAACGGATTTGATCGTTTCCTTTTGTCTCTTATTCCGGTGATGCGTAATTCCAAAACGATGAGCCTCATCACGCAACTGTTGTATCAGTCGCAATGTCTCTGACTTTTTATCCAGGTAAAGGGGAATTGAATCTCCCGGATAATAGATCTCCTCCAGTTTCTTTGCAATACCAATAATGGAAATCTTTCCCCTTAAGCCTAAGGCGTCCAGGCTTTTCATGGCAGCGCTTAGCTGTCCTTTTCCACCATCGACAATAATGAGCTGTGGCAATGACTTTTCTTCTTCAAGAAGTCTTTTATACCGGCGCAGGACAATCTCCTCCATCGAGGCAAAATCATTGGGCCCTTCCACTGTTTTTATATTGAAATGCCTGTATTCTCTTTTATCAGGCTTGGCTTGTTTAAACACCACCATGGCTGCTACTGCAAAATCGCCCTGCAAGTTTGAATTGTCAAAACATTCGATATGTACAGGCGGTTCCGGCAAACGAAGGTCTTTTTGCGCCTGGCTCAGGATTCTCACAGCGTGCCGGTCCGGATCCACAAGCTCTCTTTGTTTGTTCTTCTCAATCTGGTAATACTTTACATTGCGCTCACTAAGCTCGAGCAATTGCTTTTTGTCTCCCCTGATGGGAACAGTATAAGTAATACCTTCTAATGGGATTTCCGGTTTAAACGGAACAATTAACTCGGAGGCATTGCTCTGAAATCGATCCCGAAGTTCAACCATAGCCAGACTGAGAATTTCATCGTCACTTTCATCGAGTTTCTTCTTTATTTCCACAGTATGTGCCTGGATGATCGCACCACTCACTACTTTCAGGAAATTAACATAGGCAAACTGTTCATCAGAAGTAACCGAATAAACATCCACGTTGTTGATCTTTGGATTGACAATCGTAGAGCGGCTTTGGTATTTCTCCAGCAATTCAAGTTTTTCCTTTACGACATGCGCTTTTTCAAACTCCATCCGGCTGACATAAGCTGCCATCATCGGCTTCAGCTCTTGTATCACCCCGGTAATATGACCTTTGATGATTTGCCGTATCTGGTTTAAGATCTCATTATAATCCTCTTCCGACTGATATGCTTCACAAGGTCCGGCACAATTGCCAATGTGATATTCAAGACAAACTTTGAATTTTTTATGCATTATGCTCTCCTGTGTGAGCCTCAGATTACAGTTGCGTACAGGATAAAGCTGACGGATAAGCTCCAGTAAAGTATTCATCATCCTACCGGAAGCATAGGGGCCGAAATAATCAGATCCGTCCTTATAAACGGTACGTGTTGAAAATATCCGAGGGAATGGCTCGTTTTTGATGCAGATCCACGGATAAGTCTTGTCATCCTTCAACATGATATTATATCGTGGCTGATACTTCTTGATAAGATTATTTTCAAGAAGCAAGGCATCCTGCTCGGTTTCCACAATAATAAAGCGAATGTCTGCGATTTTCCGAACCAGCCAGAAAACTTTGCCATAACCCTGGTTCTCCTTGTGAAAGTAGGAACTTACCCGCTTTTTAAGATTTTTGGCTTTCCCGATATAAATGATCGTCCCATCCTTGTCAAAATACTGGTATACACCAGGGTTTTCAGGGATGGTCTTTAAGATAAGACTGATGTTTTCGGGACGAATGTATGCTTTGGTCATAATCTATGATGAGGGCAAAAGTACTAATTACAATTTAACCAATATTAACCATACACTAAACAATCTAAGGAAACAAACTTTCGTTTAGAATCATTATAAATAATTATCACCCTAAAATCAATACTCATGAAAAGGATTTTCTTTGCGTTACTGGCTGTAACAGTGTTTATGGCCTCATGTAACAAAGAACAGCAAAACACCGGGTCAGCCGGCAGCCAGGCAGTCAATGTCTCAAGCCTCTCTCCCAAGGTGACTTCCTACGTCGAGAATAACTATCCCGACGCTTATATTGCGTCAGCTTTCGCAATTCCAAACAGTGAAGCAAAATTCATTGTTACCCTGAACACCACAGAAGAACTTGCATTTAACCAAAACGGAGATTGCCTTGGCAACGGAGTCAATTATCATCATGGCACCCCATGGGATAGTATTCCCGGCGACACGACTAATCCTGGCGGTGGACATCATCCATGGGGCCCTCCACATCATGGTGGACCCGGACATGACAGCATTCCAGGCGACACAACACACCTCGGACCTCATGGACATGGACCTCATGGACATGGACCTCACGGCGGCGGAATGCCTGGCGGACCTCATGGTGGTTGGCATCACGGCAACCAGATTTCTGTCGATTCATTACCTGCCAGTATCAGCGCTTATGTTACAGCCAATTTTGCAGGCTATTCTATCAAACATGCTGAGGCCGACAGCTCATGCCAGTTCGGGCAAACGATCGACATCATGATCTTTATACAAGGAACACCACCAGTGAAACTGGGCTTTGATGTATCGGGAAACTATTTGTTTACCGCCTCCAGAGCACTATATTCAACAGTACCTGCAGCTGTTAGCAATTACATAAGCAGCAATTATACAGGATATAATGTGATGCCGGTTGCTGAGAAATTCAGTCTGACGGGCGGAAGTATTCATTACGCTATATACCTAGCCAAGGCACCTATCCATAAAAGAGTCACTCTTGCGGATGATGGGGCTTTTATTTGTGAAAAATAAAAGATCATTAAATAAAAAGGAAAAAGGGCTGTCTCGCTGGGGATGGTCCTTTTTTTTAAAAAAAATCGTAGTAACGTATGGCTCGTGTGATCGTATGACCAGGTGCGCGTTGACGTTCACACGAGCTTACGATTTTTTACTTAAAAGCATCCCATCCCTGCGCCTGCAAAGGGACTAAGCCGCCATCTTTGCCAATGAGTCGGGCACCTTCATCAGCAGCCGTCATATGCCCAATAATTGAAATACCAGGAATTGCAGAAACCTTTTCAAAATCTTCCTGCTTGATGGTGAATAGCAATTCATAATCTTCGCCTCCGTTCAGGGCGGCAATAGCAGGTTCCATTTTAAACTCTTCAGCCATTCCTGCCGTGACAACATCGATGGGGATCTTTTCCTCATAGATGGCACAACCCAGCGCTGATTCTGTACAAATATGGATCGCTTCTGAAGCAAGACCATCTGAAATGTCAATCATCGAAGTCGGCTTGATCCCGTTCTTTCTCAACAATTCCGTTATGTCGTTTCTGGCTTCAGGCTTTAACTGACGTTCCAAAATATAATCAAAGCCTTCGAGATCAGGCTGCATCGTTGGATCTGCTTTGAATACCTGCTTTTCACGCTCCAACAACATCAGGCCCATATAGGCTCCGCCCAAATCACCGCTCACACACAAAAGATCTCCTTTTTGCGCAGTACTCCGATATACCACTTCGTCTGGAGCAACATCGCCCAAAATCGAAAGTGAAAGAATTAATCCTTTGTGACTGGAAGAAGTATCTCCACCTACTAAATCAACTTTGTAATGTCCACAGGCAAGCTGGATGCCGGCATAGATCTCCTCAAGCGCTTCCAGTGGAAAGCGATTTGACACTGCCAGGCTCACAGTTAGGTGGCGTGGTGTACCATTCATTGCGATAATATCTGAGACATTAACCACTGCGGCTTTATAGCCAAGATGCTTTAGCGGGTAATAAGAAAGATCAAAATGTATCCCTTCAACCAAAAGGTCAGTGGAAAAAAGAATCAATTTGTCACTGCTTTTTATTACAGCAGCATCATCACCAACTCCTTTTATTGTTCCGTTGTTAAAAAGTTCAATATTCTTTGTAAGACGATGTATCAATCCAAACTCACCAATCTGAGCCAACTCTGTTCTGTTCTCCTGGTTTTCTGACATTCAAAAATCATTATTAAAATACAGCTGCAAAGCTACTGATTTTCAGGAAAGGCATAACGGAGAACCTGATATATTCAATGTCATTAATTAAAGAGAACTTATAAATTACTACTTTAGCCAGTAAACTTTTAATCACGCTTCGTGTCTTATTTAATTACTCAAATAGGCAATATGAGAAATTACTACCTGCTTGTCCTTCTAGGCATCCTCTTCCTTACTTTTTCTGCTTTTTCGCAACTGAAAGCCCAGTCTTCCTGGGGAGATTACACCTTGTATGCTTCTATGAATGGCACTAAAGCATATTTAATCGATTTAAACGGAACCATCTATCATCAGTGGACTTTCCCCTCTACTAAAAAAACAGGATATTCAACATATTTATTACCAGGGGGTAACCTTGTGAGGACTGTAGTAAATCCAGGCAATGTCATCAATGGTGGCGGCGGGACCGGATGTGTTCAGAAAGTGGATTGGAATGGGATTGTGTTCTGGGATTTTGTCTATTCTTCTTCCACCTATTGCCTGCATCATGACATTTGTCCATTAGCAAACGGGAATGTCTTAATGATCTCTTATGAAGTAAAGACAGCCCCGCAGGCGGTCCAGGCAGGCTCCGCTACCAGTATAACGATCTGGTCAGAGAAAATCATGGAAGTTCAGCCCACCGGGGCTACAAGCGGAAATGTCGTTTGGGAATGGCATGTCTGGGATCACCTGAGCCAGAATGTAAATTCAACCAAAGACAATTACGTGACCTCTATCTCTGATCACCCGGAACTTTTTAACATCAATTATCAAACGAGTAAAGACTGGTTACACATGAATGGAATCGACTATAATGTCGCCCTTGACCAGATTACTTTCAGCTCTCATTACCTGAACGAAGTTTATGTTATTGACCATAGTACTACTACGGCAGAAGCTGCCGGGCATACGGGTGGAAACTCCGGCCATGGCGGGGATCTTCTTTATCGCTGGGGAAACCCCGCAGCCTATAGCATTAGTGCCACTGCCAACTTTAACGTCGTTCACGATGCTCATTTTGTACCAGCCGATTGTCCAAAAGCCGGCTACATAGCTGCATTTAACAACAGAGGCGGGACAGGTGGCAAATCCTGTGTCGATCTTATAGACCCGCCATATGATGGCTACAATTATTATCATAATCCCGGAACCGCTTATGCACCTTCAACTTATAACTGGCGCCATACTTACAGTGGATCTTATACACAGGATATGGGAAACTCACAACAGCTTCCCAATGGGAATACCCTGATTTGTATCGCCCAGTCCGGCTACATTTATGAAATTGACTCAAACCAGGCTGTAGTATGGTCAAAAAGCACCGGCTCCACTGTTGCCCAGGCCTTCCGTTATACGTCCTGCTATGTGAATGGAACTGCCGTTACACCCCTCATCACCTTAAACGGAAATACACTGAGTGCTACTTCATCAGCCAGCTACCAATGGTATCTGAACGGAGTTTTAATCGACGGCGCTACCTCTCAAAGCTTTATCCCTGTTCAGGCCGGAAATTACCAGGTTCAGGTTGTCGATAACAGTGGTTGTACCTCCGGGCTTTCTGCCGTCTATGCAATGACAGGTGCTGGAATTGACAATTTTCAAAAGCTGAAACTAACGATAACGCCCAATCCCTCAACAGGAATGATTTCAATTAAAGGACTACCGGCATCATTTCAGAATATTGAAATTGTTGTATGCGATGCCTATGGCAAACTCATTCTTAAAACCAGGAATGTTGACATCCTGGATCTTTCGGCCTTTCAAAATGGGGTGTATTTTGTCACTGTTAAATCCGATAATGATGTTGCTTCCTCAAAAAGAATCGTATTAATAAAATAAAGCCAGTTTATGAAAAATAATACCCTGAGATATCTGTTGATTGCATTGCTTTTCTCTGTCAATTGCGGCTTTGCGCAAATTATGACAATCACCAGTTATACCACGGCTAACGGTCTACCAGACAACAACGTTCTGGATGTCGCAGTTGACGGGAATAACACCAAATGGTTTGCCACCCAGGGAGGAGTCTGCCGCTATAACGACACCAGCTGGACGACCTTTACCACTGCCAACGGACTGATCGACAATTTCATCAATTGTATTGCCGCTGACCATTACAACAATATTTGGGTGGGTACTGATTTTGGAATCAGCAAATGGAACGGAAGCACCTGGACTTCTTATACTGCAGCCAATGGCTTAGTCAGCAATACTATTTCAGATATTGCCGTCGACATTGACAACAGTATTTGGATCGGGACAAGTGCCGGATTAAGCCATTTCAACGGGACTACCTTTACGAATTTTACCACTGCAAACGGCCTGGCCAATAACCTGGTCAGCTGTATCGTAGTCGATGCTGCCGGAAACAAATGGATCGGCACTTATATAGGGGGATTGTCTAAGTATAACGGCAGTACTTTTACGACCTTTACGACATCTACCAACCTGCCCGACAATAACATCACAGCCCTGGCCGTGGATGGACTTGGCAATAAATGGGTTGGCACCTATTATGGAACCGCGGTTTTTAACAGTTCGGATACCTGGGTGGTAACTTATACCCATTCCGACGGCTTATATCACAACTACGTTCAGGATATCGTTGCCGATGCAAACAACACGATGTGGTTTGGGATTTTTGCCGATTATCTTCTTGATGGCGCAGTAACCCGTTTTACCGGCACAACATGGACCTCCTTCTCTACGCCTGAAGGCATTGCAGACAAAATGGTCAATCAACTCGCTGTTGAAACTGGTAGTATTATCTGGGTGGCTACCGGGAATGGGGCCTCTAAAATGGCTGTTTCAAGCGGCATTCAGGATCCTGAAAAACAAGAGGCATTTATGGTCTTTCCAAACCCGGCAAGAGACATGTTTCAGATCCCGCCACACAGCCAGGATGTTCAGCTGAAAATTTTCGACATGACTGGCCAACTTAAACATATCACTACCTTGGAAGCGGGTAATAATACTGTTGAAGTCACCAGCCTGAAACCCGGAGTTTATTCTTTACAACTTATTGAAAACAACAATACTGCGACCACTAAACTGATCACTCTTTGAAATCTGAATGCTGCTTTAAGGTAATTAAAAAAGCAGGAGTCCTTTTGATTGTCATTCTGGCATTCTGCAATTTTCCTGCATCTGCTCAAGCTGATTTTTATACTACAGACCAGATCAGGGAAGTCAGGATGTACTTTAAGGAGGCAAACTGGGATCATCTGCTTGATAGCTTATTTCTGCAAGGTGCCGATAACCGCCTATTGGGAGATGTGCGTGTTGAAGGTCATTCCTTTAAAAATGTTGGTGTCCGCTACAAAGGATTCAGCTCTGCCAACGTCAGTTACAAAAAGAACCCGTTTAACATAGAATTGGATTATGCGATTCCACATCAGAACTACCAAGGCTTTACCAAGCTCAAACTCAGCAACGTCATCCATGACCCGAGCTTTATCAGGGAAGTTTTATCTTATGAAATCGCCAGGAAATACATGCCGGCCGGTAGAGCAAATTTTGCCAGGGTATATGTCAACGACACTTTAATTGGCTTGTTTACCAATGTTGAAGCTGTTGACAAAATTTTTATTTCCAAACACTTTAGCACAACAAACGGCAGCTTCTTTAAAGGAAGTCCGCAAGAACTCCAATATCCATTCGGTCAAAACGCAAACCTCGCTTACACTCATGGGCCGGACTCATCAGCATATATCCCCTTTTATGCAATTGAGTCCGATTATGGCTGGAAATATCTATTCCAGCTGATATTTACACTAAGTAATGACATTGGCAATATCCAAAACATCCTTAATGTCGACAGGGCATTGTGGATGCATGCTTTTAATTACACCTTGCTTAACCTCGACAGTTATATCGGGTATTCCCAGAATTATTATATCTACCGCGACCACAACGGACAATTTAATACAATACCCTGGGATATGAATATGTCTTTCGGGAGTTTCCGTAAATCTGATGGCTCAGATCACTTCATGGGACTGACAATTCCAGAGGCCAAAGTTCTGGATCCCCTGCAGCATATGAAATTCTCCATCACGCCCCGGCCACTGATGGCCGAATTGTTTAAAGATTCCACCAACAAACATAAATACCTGGCTCATCTCCGTACCATCCTCAAAGAAAATTTCATCAGCGGGACATATATTCAGCGAGCCGCTGAGCTTCAGGCCCTCATCAATAGCGCTGTCCAGCAGGACACCAATAAATTTGATTCTTACAATGACTTTTTGACGAATCTTAATTCGACAACGGCTCCCGGAACACCCAATGAATGTCCCGGGATTTCTGATCTTATGGAAGCCCGTATCACTTTTTTAAAGAATTTTCTTTATTCAATGCACGCACCTGTCATCAGTGAAATCTATTTCACCCCTGAGCACCCTGCCCGGGGCGAAGAAACCCGGTTTAAAATACATGTCTCGGGACATGACTCCGTATATATGTATTACAGAACCAACAGCAGCGATGTCTTCAAGCAAATTCAGATGTTTGATGATGGCAATCATCATGATGACCTTGCCAATGACGGTTATTACGGGGCAAGCATGCTAAGCAGCGGGCAAACACTTCAGTTTTATTTTTATGCAGAAGATGACAGTACAGGCCAATTCTCCCCTGAACGAGCGGAATATGAGTTCTATACAATCCAACCGAAACTGTATCCCGGAGAACTCGTTATTAATGAATTTATGGCCGACAACAGGAATACTGCCAAAGATCCACAAGGTGATTATGCGGATTGGGTAGAACTTTTTAATAACACGAAAGAAAACATCAGATTATTCAACCTCCACATGACCGATGATCCCCAGCAAGTCTTCAAGTGGTCGTTCCCCGACACGATAATCCCACCGAAATCTTATCTAAGCTTTTGGGCTGACAATAAAACTTCATTCCCAGGAATCCATAGCAACTTCACCCTGCTTCAAAGCGGGGGATTGTTATTTTTAACTGACTTCTCTGGTAAAATACTGGACTCTGTGTACTATGACAAACAAATTACGGGAATTTCTATGGGACGATCGCCTAATGGAGCCGGGCCGTTTACTTATATGAATCCAACATATCTTCGGTACAATGAGTTTGTTTATCCTGTTAATGAAGGGCTACAGGCTTTTCCTAATCCAGCACATAACTATTTGTTTGTAGAGATAAAAAATGACCCTGGTGCCTATAAACTTGAAGTTTATAATGCATTGGGCCAGAAAATCTACATTGAAGAATTTGTTACAACTGACGAATCCGCTGATCATATCTTAAAAGAAATAAATATTGTCAATTTTAATAAAGGAAGCTATTTGGTTAAGGTTCAGACGAAAAACACCGAGAGGAATTGCAAATTCATCGTTTATTAAATAAAAGAACACACACAGAAATCAACATTTTACTCATGAAACCGAAAATAAGTCAGCTCCTCCTCATAATTACGATCCTAACTGTAACGCTTTCATGCAAAAAAGAAGCAGGGATTGGGGGGAGTTCTACGATCAAAGGCAGCGTATATGCTAAATATTATGATAAGACGTTTACGATATTAAACGGGGAAGGCTGGTCGCAAGAGCAGGATGTTTATATTATTTATGGAAACGGATCAACATATGATGATCATGTGAGAACGAATTATGACGGGACCTTTGAGTTTAGATACCTGGAAAAAGGACATTATAAGGTTTATCTTTACTCAAAGGATTCAACACTCACAATTCCTTCAGGACAATTCCCTGTTTTCCGCGAAGTGGAGATCACCAAGAATCACGCTACTATTGAAATCCCGAAATTTGACATATTTAATTAAACACTGAAATGAAAATTACATATTTTAGATTCATCTCATTGTTTTTAGCAATGCTACTGTCTTATCCCCTTTTTGCGCAAAGCAAGAAAGACATCCGCAATGCAAAAATTGCGTCTGAAACAACTACTGTTACCCAAACCGACAATGGCAAAGACATTACATATAAAGAAACGTATACTATATATGACAAAAACGGCAATGTGACCGAACAGACAGAATACAACAAAGAAGGTGCTGTCAAACGAAAAGAATCAAATAAATACAATGCTGACAACGACAAAACTGAAGAAGTAGTTTTTGATGCCAAAGAGAAAACTACACGCAAAACAAGCTTTACCTATAATGTCGACGGAAGTAAAACGGGTGAGATTGAATATGATGAAAAAGGCATTATTTTGAAACAAAGCACCTATACCTATAATAACAAAGGATTAAAAACAGAGAAGAAAACCTTTGATGGAAAAAAGAAATTACTTTCAACAAAAAAATACAATTACACAACCCGATAATTAATATCCGCTTGGAAATCCTAAATGACATATTAAGAAATTTTGATCCTATCAGCCTGCGCGAAATGGATAAAGTCAGCCTGATGGAAAGAAAGGATTCTAAATATGTATTTAATGTCTCAAAATTGCCTGACCTCCTGGCAAAAACATTCTCGGAATACTTTATCCTGGAAGTTAACGAATTTAGGTTAAATCAATATAAAACGCTGTATTACGACACTAACGACTTCGAATTCTATCACCAACACCTTCATGGGAGTTACGGCAGGGATAAAATAAGATTCCGGACCTATGTCTGTTCTGATCACCATTATTTTGAAATAAAAAACAAAAACAACAAAGAACTTACGCAAAAAAAGAGGGTAAGAACAACCGAGGATGACATCAATATCAAGGGAAAAGCAGAAGCTTTTTTAACAGCAGAAAGTTGCTACAACAAAGAAAATCTAAACCCTAAAATCTGGGTAAATTACTCCCGTATTACCTTAGTAAACAAAGATCTTTCTGAAAGACTCACCCTGGATGTAAACCTTGAATATGAATTTGAGGGGAAAAACAAAACATTCCCGGAACTCGTTATTGCTGAACTAAAACATAATAAAAACGACCATTCTTCCTTCAATAGGCTCATGCGTTCTGAACATATCCGCGAGTCCTCTTTTAGTAAATATTGCATGGGGATTGTCTTTTTGTATCCTGAACTTAAATCCAACCGCTTTAAACCCATCTTACTTCATCTAAACAAACTCTGTCATGTCGCTATCTAAATTCTATTTTCTACTCATTGCATTTTTGCTGATGACAGCGCCCGGGACTATTGCCCTGGCGCAGGAATCATTTACAGGAACCAGCGAACCCACACAAATGGAAGAAGTTAATGTGAAAGAGAAAAAGAAAGACAAAAAGAAAAATAAAGATGCGGAATATGCAAACCCTGATGTTGAAATCAATCTGAATTTCTTCATCAGCCTTTTAATGGATGTTCTCACAATCGTCATTATTGTTAGGTTTATTTATTATCCAAATTACCACAAACAGGATGTTTTCTTTACCTATTTCCTGTTCAACCTTGCGATATTTCTTCTGACATTTTTACTAAACAAAGTCAAAATCTCAATGGGTGCGGCTTTTGGCTTGTTCGCAGTCTTTTCAATGCTCAGATATAGAACGGAGGGCATCTCGATGAAAGAAATGACTTATTTGTTTATCGTGATCACAGTAGGTCTGATAAGTGCCATTCAGCTCACAATTCTTGAACTTGCTCTCATTAACGGGCTGTTAATTGCCTTTACTTTTTTGTTGGATGGGAACATCCTGCTTCGAAGGGAATTCTCAAAAATTATTAATTATGAGAATATAGAATTCATTAAAGCAGAGAATCACGCCCGACTTATTGAGGACCTGAAGCAACGAACCGGGCTCAATATTCATAAAGTTTCGATTGCAAAGATTGATTTTCTTAGAGATATGGCCGTATTAATCATATATTACTACCTTCCAAAAAAACAAAAAGGCGAGCCCGATCAGCCCCAGGTAAATTATATCGATCAGATCATTGACTAACAAAATACACTGAACCCATTTTATGCCCAAAAGACTACTCGTTTTATTGTTATTCGTTTTCACAGGGATTCAGGCATTCCCCCAGACAAGGGATGCCCAGCTCTGGACGAGCTTTTCTATGGATAAAAAGCTTAATAAAAAGTTTTCTTTAGGCCTTTCTGAAGAGTTCAGGTTTTCTGATAATATCTCCGAACTAGGCACATATTTTTTTGACCTGGGTCTGAATTACAAACTTCATAAAAACTGGCGAATCGCTGCAAATTATCGTTTCACACACAAACAAAGACTCGACGATTCCTATTCAAAACGCCATCGTTATTACTTCGATTTAAGTTACCGGAATAAATTTGACCGGTTCAGTTTTACCTTGCGGGGCAGATTTCAGTCACAGTATACCGACTTTAACAGTAGCGCCGCCGGCCATGTCCCTGATTATTATACCCGTATAAAACTGACGGTGAAATACGATTTGAAGAAGAAATTAACGCCCTATCTTTCATCCGAAGAATTCATACCATCCTTTGCAGGTGAAGGTATTCTTATTGACGGATTACGTCTCAGTGCGGGGATCGAATACGACCTCAACAAACGTACTTCACTGGATTTCTTTTATATGATACAAAAAGAATACAATGTCAAGAATCCTGAAACGGATTTCGTGATTGGGCTGGGGTATTTCCATAGTTTTTAGGCATATTTTTCAATCACGTCGTCCTTCGACTCCGCTCAGTATGACTTCCGCGTCACCTAATTCATGACTAACTTCTAACTACGAACAAAATCACCCCGTCTTCGGTCTCCGCTTCTTCGGTTTGCCGTATTTCTTCTTCATTTTATCCACATAGCGAACCTTCGCATTGACCTTTTGATTTTTCTCACTTTTCTCATGGAAAGCTAGTCCTGCACCTATTCTTGGCGGGGGTAGCCTGTCGGTTTTCATGATGATCACGGGCTTTTCTTCTTCCAATAAGACACCTGAAATCACAATCTCCTCAGGCAAATCTTTCATTGGAACCTTATATTTCATCAGTTCCTCAATAGCGGCAAGGCTTTCGGCATCCTGTTCCCGCAGAAAGGTAATGGCAATGCCTTCTTTGTCGGCCCGCCCCGTACGACCGATCCTGTGCATATAGCTTTCAGCAACTTCAGGGATGTCAAAATTCACGACATGCGTGATTTCGGAAACATCAAGTCCCCGGGCCATGATATCCGTGGCAATCAGGATACGGTATTCGCCGGCATGAAATTGCCTGACCGAATTAAAACGGTTGTTCTGGGCTTTGTTTGAGTGAATCACGCCGAGCTGTTCTGGGAAATCCTGCTGAACCTCATCAAAGATCCGATCGGCAAGTTTCTTGGTGGAAGCAAAAACCAGGACCTTTTTCATCTCGTCTTTATTGGCCAACAAATGCTTAAGCAGGTTGACCTTGGTGTAAAAGTTCGGGACTTTATATCCGATTTGAATGATGTTCTCAAGCGGAGTGCCTGTGGGCGCAGCTTCAACGGTCTTGGGGAAATTAAAATAATCCTGGATCAGCGCATCAATTTCTTCAGTCATCGTGGCCGAGAACATCAGGTTCTGACGTTTTACAGGTAATAGTTCAATGATGCGGTTTAACTGTGGACGAAAACCGAGGTTCAGCATCTCATCCACTTCATCGATCACAAATTTTTTGATGAATTTCGTTCGCAATACTCCTGTCAGGGCCAGGTCCAGCAAACGACCCGGTGTCCCTACCAACACATCTACGCCAGCGTGAATAGCCGCCATCTGGGTTTTAATATTCACGCCACCGTAAACGCCGATGGTAATGACATTCATATACATTGACAATTTCTTCACCTCATCAGCCACCTGGACCACAAGTTCACGTGTCGGAACAACGATCAGAATCTGAGGAGCGCCATTTCCATTGTATTTCCACAGTCGCAGCAAAGGCAGCAAGTACGCATAGGTCTTTCCCGTTCCTGTTTGTGCAATACCAACAACATCACTGCCCGACATCGCGACAGCAAATACCTGTTCCTGTATCCTTGTCGGATGCACAAAGCCCAGGTCTTCGATGGCGTTAAGGAGGGGTTTGTTGAGGTTGAGGTCGGTGAAGAGCATTGTTGGGGAATTTGGGGCAAAGGTAGGGATTTTTTGCGATGGGGCGACGGGGTGACTTGGCGACACTCACGCTACTCACCCAACTCACGATGCTCCAGCATCAGGCGCAGCCGGGCTTCATGCACCATCAGCACCACAACATCAGGTTTTTCGGAGAGGACAATGTCTTTGTTCAGCATATACTGCCAGGCGTCGAAGATCTTGACTGAGTGGTGGAATCGTTCGGAAAGAAAAGGAAAAATTGTGGCTCCGAATGAATCTGAAATCAGCAATAACATGAGTTTTGTAGTATCCTTTGTCTCACGAACGATCTCATAATCTTTCGGGTAGGCAAACATCCTTGGTACAGGATATCCATGCTTGGCAACTTCCACAGACTGAAATACAGAACGTGGTTTGAGGTCATAATGAATATCTTCCAGATTGGTGACGCCACTCATCATCTTTGCGAGATTTCCAGCCTTATAATCAGTTTTTGTGATCACAAAATCATTCAAATCCAGCGGCTTGATCGTGGGAAAGTCCTGGTGGATGCGGCTTAGCACAGCATTGGCTGAATAGAAAGCCCCGAGCTGCGTCCAGTGATTGTCGGTTTTATAATATTGATTGCCGCTGAGTTTTTGAATGCGTAAAGTGTTATAAGCATTCACTGTATTTTGAATTCCATGATGGTTCAGAAATTCAATCAATTCTTCCCCCATAGATTTCTGATTCTTACGATCACCGCTGCCGATCACGTATTCGGGATAGATCTCAGCTTTGAGAGGAGCAATCAGGAAATAATATTTGATGCCAAGGGAATCAAGGACTTTGATCCGGTAATTCAGTTCATCCCTGAAAGCCGTTAATTCATCGGGCAACCAGGGACTTTTGTCAAAAAAGAGAGCATCTTCATCCCCGGCAGTAAACAACCAACCGGACTTTCCAACAATTACCTTATCCGGAACCGGAGAACGGTGAAACAGTCCATAAACCAAGTGGTTGTAGTTATTCACCAGCATTGTCCTCATGCTGAAGTCATCATTATAATATTTCTCATATCTACCGGGAAAATCATCAGGATCTTCAGGGTTGAAAAGCGGCTTCTTCGCCAGGCTGCGATTTTCAGCACTTTGAACATCATGGAAAAGGTGAAAGGTCCCGTTGATGAGCGGGAAAGCAATGAGTGCCAGGAAAACACCCATGATGAGAACGATTCTGAACTTTTGATGTGCCATGATCAGAATCTATAATAAATGAAAGGATTATAGGTGCCGGCAATGAGATATATGCTGCAAAGGATCAATACACTAGCATAAAACATTGCCGAGGCAAGATGAAAGCCATAGGTTAACACCTTTGATTGTTGATTGTCAGACTCAAAAACCTGGATTAGCCTTTTATTCAGCATCTTAAAAACTCCAAATGAACCCAGGATTGCAAGCACAAAAGCAAGGATCAGTTCCAGGTTGACATAGGACAATAGCACTTCCTGCCGGGCCGGACTCAGCGCGAACCGAAACATAGCTTCCCAATAGCCAAGGGCATAAGTCAGGGTATCAGCCCTGAACAGCACCCAGGCAAACAAGACGACCAGTAAAGTATACGTGTGGGCAAAGAATTTCGGGATTCGTTCAAGGACCTTTTCGAA
The DNA here is from genome assembly GCA_037132075.1 of Bacteroidota bacterium. Taxonomy (GTDB): domain Bacteria; phylum Bacteroidota; class Bacteroidia; order Bacteroidales; family CAIXZF01; genus JBAXPV01. The sequence continues at coordinate 34,330 of JBAXPV010000003.1, read as the reverse complement.
ACCGATACGCTCCACCACCATAAAGAATCCATGAAACAAACCCCAGACCACGAAACTCCAGCTGGCGCCATGCCAGAAACCTGTCAGGAAGAATACGATCAGCAGGTTGAGGTAGGTTCGGCTGAGCGGGACATGACTTCCACCCAAAGGGATATAGACATAGTCGCGAAAAAAACTCGATAGCGAGATATGCCATCGCCGCCAGAACTCTTTCACCGACTTTGCGATATAGGGGAAATTGAAGTTCTCCAGGAATTCGAAGCCAAACATACGTCCGAGACCGATGGCCATATCAGAATATCCTGCAAAATCACAATAGATTTGTAAGCTATAACAGATCAATCCGAGCCATGCACTGGCGGCATCGAGTTCAGCAAAGGGTGTGGTAAACATCTTATCCGCGATTACAGCGAAAGTGTTGGCCAGCAATACTTTTTTCCCAAGACCAATGAGGAATCTTTCGATCCCCGAAGTGAATTTCGCAGAGGTGTGGATCCGTCCGCGCAATTGTGTCCAGACATCGCTGTAGCGGATGATGGGGCCGGCGATCAGCTGGGAGAACATGGCAATATAAAGGGCAAGGTCAAAGATGTTACGCTGAGCCGTGGTTTTGCGGCGGTAGATGTCGACCAGATAGGAAAGAGAATGAAAGGTATAAAAGGAGATTCCGATGGGTAAGAGAATATTCGTTTGCGGAATCATCGGGATGGAAAGCATCCCGAATGCCTGGTTCAGATTGCCGACGATGAAGTTTGCATATTTAAAAACGCCCAGGATCAAAACATTCGTGGCCACGCCTGCGACCAGCCATCGATAGCCCTTTGCAGTATCCAAATAATGTTGAACTTTCAGGCCAAAGAGATAATTCAGGGCGATAGAACCAATCAGTAAAACGGTAAAACTCACGCCGCCCCAGGCAAAGAAAATCAGGCTGGCAAACAAAAGCAGGTAATTCCTATAATTCCTATTGATAAGATAATAAGCCAGCAAGGTCAATGGCAGAAACAGGTACAGAAAAATCGGGGAGCTAAAGAGCATTTTCTAATTGGCCTTATTATTATTTGCAAAAATATGCTTTCGCGGGTTTAAATTGATTTTTTTTAAGACTCACCGCGGAGACACAGCGAACGCTGAGTTTTGCAGAGATTTCTTTACAGTGCAGCTCCGTGGAATACTCCGTTTACTCCGTGTGAAACAATTAAAAAACAGATTTCCATCACCTCCGTGTAAAACACTTAAAGAAACAGATATTCCATCGCCTCCGGCAAATACTTCTGCCAAAACCCCCAATTATGCCCTTCAGGATATTCACGATACATGAAGGTATATTTCTTTTGTTCCAATATGCTTTTTAGCTTGTTGACTCTGGGAATTAACTGAGCCATGTCATATTTTCCAAAATTCATATACAGTTTGAGCATTGCAGGATCACCTTTCTCATAAGCCCTGGCCACATTATTCTCAACATTACTCGACATCGCGATGACTTTCCCAAAAACCTCCGGATGTGTCCCTCCTATCCATAAAGCGATGTTGCCCCCATTGGAAATGCCTGCCAATACACGTTTATCCGCAGAAAGAATCGTTCGGAACCGATTATCGATAAATGGTACCAATTCCGACACAATGTAATCCGTGAATTTTCCCTGGAGCATGCCCGAATATTCTGCATCCCTGTGAACAGGCTGTTCAAAAACCGCTATCACAGGCGGGATTCGTTTGTCGGCAATCATATTATCGAGAAGGATTGTTGCTTGTGTAAATTTAAAAAAGTCATTGCCATCAAAAAAAAATATAATTGGGTAATGCCCTGTGGCAGTGCTGTAGCCAAAAGGGAGATAGATCTTTAACTGACGTGGTTCTTTCATCGTTTCACTTTGGAAAGTGGTGTCGAAAACCCTGCCGGCTGGACTTCTCTGACGAACTTCCACAAACTTTGGTGGTGAATATAATGGTAGTTCCAATACAGAATTAGGCCCCATGCCACCCATGATGGTATTTTTGTTCAGGGAATCCAGACGCCAGTTTCTTTCATTGACCACAATTTTATATTCGAGGCGGGCTGTCCGATCATACTTTGCAGCATAATACCACAAGTCACTTCCCTCTATGTGACTCATCTTTAAGGAAGGAGCCCAGCCGGAAGCATCCCCGGAAACCGCAACTGAGATGGCTTTTCCCCAGTACAGGAAAAATACCAGGCTATCGGATTCAACAACCGGAATTGAGGACTGACTGGCTATATATTGCAAGGCAACATCATTTCTCACTGATACATTAGCTGTATTTACCTTCGTAATGAATGATGAAAAGCCTTGAGAATAAAGAGGTCCAGTCAGACTAAAACATAGAAAAATCAAATTAATAATTAACTTACTATTCATATGTAATAAACTTTAAATTCACCCTGGGATAATAACAAATGTACGAATCAATATCATATTGAAGAAAATGCCAGTTTCATTGTTTTCCGTGTAAAATAATCTGTGTTCTCTGTGTGTTTTCATCTGTGTTCTCTGTGTGATAAAAAAAACATATTACCACGAGCATACCATTCATGAAGCAAAATCACAAAATATTTTCATCAACAATTCCAACATTTAATTTCAGTACTTGTTATCTATAAAACACTAAATTTGCAATTGATTTAATCTAAATAAGCATAACCTGATTCATGGAGAAAGAACAGAATTCCATATTGAACGAAGTAACTCAGAGTGAATATAAATATGGTTTTTATACTGATATAGAAATGGATATGGCTCCTATGGGCCTGAACGAAGATATCATCCGCTTTATCTCTGCAAAAAAAAACGAACCTGAATTTTTACTTGAATTTCGCCTGAAAGCCTACCGTAAATGGATTGAGATGACAGAACCCAGCTGGGCTCACCTCCACCATCCCCCTATCGATTACCAGGCTTTGCATTATTATGCGGCTCCTAAGAAAAAGAAAGAACTAAGCAGCCTTGACGAGATTGACCCTGAGCTGCGAGACACCTTCAACAAACTCGGGATCAGCCTGGATGAGCAAAAAATGCTGAGCGGCGTTGCTGTTGATGCAGTCATAGATAGTGTGAGCGTTAAGACAACTTTCACTGATACCCTTGGAAAACTAGGCATTATCTTTTGTTCCTTCAGTGATGCTGTTCAAAATCATCCTGAGCTGGTAAAGCAATATATGGGCATGGCAGTGCCATACAGCGACAATTACTTTGCAACGCTCAACTCTGCCGTTTTCACTGACGGTTCCTTTTGTTATATCCCCAAAGGCGTCCGTTGCCCTGTAGAACTTTCAACTTATTTCCGTATCAATGCTGCCAATACCGGTCAGTTTGAGCGAACACTCATCATTGCGGATGAAGGCAGCTATGTGAGTTATATGGAAGGATGTACTGCCCCTCAAAGAGATGAAAACCAGCTTCATGCCGCGATCGTTGAGATCATTGCGCTGAAAGATGCTGAGGTAAAATATTCTACAGTACAGAACTGGTATCCCGGGAACAAAAAAGGTGAAGGCGGAATTTATAATTTCGTGACCAAACGTGGTATCTGTAAAGGAAACCATAGCAAAATCTCCTGGACCCAGGTTGAGACAGGCTCTGCCATCACCTGGAAATACCCAAGTGTGGTTCTGATGGGAGATCACAGCATCGGGGAGTTTTATTCCGTAGCTGTTACCAACAACTACCAGCAGGCAGATACAGGTTCAAAAATGATGCATATCGGCAAGAATACCAAATCCACTATCATCTCCAAAGGGATCAGCGCAGGCTTCAGCGAAAACAGTTATCGCGGGCTTGTCAGGATGGGTAGAAAAGCCGAGAACTCAAGAAACTATAGCCAATGTGATTCACTTTTATTGGGCGATAAATGCGGTGCTCATACCTTCCCATATATCAAAGTGGAAAACAAAAACTCTATCGTTGAACATGAGGCCACCACCTCTAAAATCAGCGATGAACAGCTTTTCTATTGCAAGCAGCGTGGCATCAGCACCGAAAGCGCCATCGGGCTGATCGTTAACGGCTATGCCAAAGAAGTGCTGAACCAGCTTCCTATGGAATTTGCTGTAGAAGCCCAGAAATTACTCTCTATCAGCCTCGAAGGCAGTGTGGGATAAAAATATTCATCCATTGATCATTAGAAAAAATTTAAATACAATGCTTTCAATACGTAATCTTCACGTCAGTATTCACAACAAAGAAATCTTAAAAGGCCTCAACCTCGAGGTAAATGCAGGGGAAGTTCATGCCATCATGGGGCCTAACGGAACCGGGAAAAGCACACTTGCTTCAGTAATTGCCGGAAGAGAAATCTTTGAGGTCACTCAGGGAGAAATCTCTTATAAGGGAAAGAACCTGATGGACCTTAGTCCTGACGAACGTGCCTGCGAAGGAATCTTCCTTGGCTTTCAATACCCGGTCGAGATCCCAGGCGTCAGCATGACGAACTTTATGCGCACTGCAGTCAATGAGCAAAGAAAATATAAGGGACTTGATCTCCTGGGTGGCGCGGAATTCCTGGCCCGCATGGAAGAGAAAAAGCAATTGGTTGAACTGACTTCAAAACTCACCAATCGATCTGTCAATGAAGGCTTTAGCGGCGGCGAGAAAAAACGCAACGAAATCTTCCAGATGGCTATGCTCGAGCCAAGCCTGGCGATACTGGATGAGACTGACAGCGGACTTGATATCGACGCGCTACGTGTTGTTGCCAATGGGGTAAACAAGCTCAGGACTAAAGACAATGCTTTCGTCGTAATTACCCACTACCAAAGACTTCTGGATTATATCGTACCTGATTTTGTTCATGTGCTTTTTGAAGGACGTATCGTAAAAACCGGAGACAAGAGCCTTGCCATGGAGCTGGAAGAAAAGGGCTATGAATGGCTGAAAGACACTTCATTTTCACAGGGAAGCTGATCACCATGAAAAACGACAATCAAACGATAAGTCTCAGCATGCGTGAAAAGATGCTTCACCTGCATGAACAGCACTTTACCGACCTTTCGGAAGCGACATTTTTAAAGGAAATCCGAAAAGAAGCGCTTGCCAGTTTTCAAAAGCTCGGCTTTCCAAACAACAAAATGGAAAACTGGCGCTCAACCAGCCTTGACAGCACTTTAGCAAAAGATTTTACACAACAATTTGAACCCAGCACTGAGCCGGTTGCCGTTGACAGTATCTTTAGCTGCGACATCCACCATCTTGATACCTACCTATTAACTACCTTAAATGGGTGGTATTCCAACAAAGAGAAACCACTGAACATCTTAGCAGATGGCACAATACTTGGCAGCTTTGCCAAAGCCAGTGAAGAATATCCTGATCTCTTTGAAAAATACTATGCACAATCGGCTGAGTTTCGTGAGAATGGCCTAAATGCGCTGAATACAGCTTTTGCTCAGGATGGCATCTTTATCTATGTACCTGATAATGTAAAAGTTGACAAGACAATCCAAATTGTCAGCATTATCAACATGAATGAGAATGTCCTCATTCAACCGCGTAACCTCGTGATATTGGGAAAAAACGCCCATCTCCAACTGGTTCACTGCGACCATAGCGTTCAGCACAAAGCCAGCTTCATTAACAGTGTCACTGAAATCTTTTTGGGTGAGAACGCTGAAGTAGAATATTATAAACTTCAGAATAAAGACAACGAAGCCACCCTGGTTACAACCACTTATTTTGAGCAGGCCGCTTACAGCCGCCTTCTTTCGAACCTTATCATCCTCAATGGAGGATTGATCCGTAACAATTTGCATGTTAACCTCAACGGAAAAGGGGCTGAAGCGAATTTGCTGGGCCTTTACCTCATGGACCGTGAGCAGCATGTTGACAACAACCTTTATCTCGATCATCGTTCTTCTGATTGCACGAGCAGCCAGCTGTACAAAGGGATCCTCGATGACCAGGCACAGGGCGTTTTTAACGGGCATATCATGGTTAGGCGTGATGCCCAGCGTACTCAGGCTTATCAGCAAAGTAAAAACATCCTCCTCACCGACAAGGCGAATATCCACACACAGCCGCGGCTTGAGATCTATGCTGATGATGTAAAATGCAGCCATGGCGCCACAGTCGGGCAGCTCGACCCGGAAGCCATGTTTTATATGCGTTCCCGAGGCATCCGCGAGGACACATCCCGTATGTTGATGATGTATGCTTTTGCTGCTGAAATTATCAACCAAATTAAGGTTCAACCCTTAAGGCACCAGATTGATGAGATGGTCTATAAAAGACTAAGAGGAGAACTCTCAACCTGCGACCAATGTATTCTGGATTGTAATGCAAAAAGAGATATCAACTTTGAAATTGACTTGAAAAAGATCTAAAACCGCTTCCCGTGACTCTTGATATTAACGCCATCCGGCTCGACTTCCCCATTCTTCAGCAAAAGGTCTATGGCAGACCCCTGGTTTATTTTGACAATGCAGCAACAACCCAGAAACCTGAGTCTGTCATCAAAGCCATTTCGAATTATTATGAGCAGCAAAACAGCAACATACACCGTGGCGTACATTACCTGAGCCAGGTTGCCACGGAAGCCTATGAGAATGCCAGGATCCAGATTCAAAGATTCATCAATGCCAAAAATCGCCATGAAATCATTTTCACCCGTGGCACTACTGAATCTATTAACCTTGTAGCCTATTCATTTGGGAAACAATTTATTAAACCAGGCAATGTCATCCTTTTGTCAGAATTGGAACATCATTCCAATATCGTTCCCTGGCAATTCCTACGGGAAGAACGAGGCGCTGTCATTAAGGTCATCCCCATCCTTGACAATGGGGAAATTGACCTGGAATCCTATAAAAAACTACTCGACAAATCAGTAAAAATCGTCAGTATTGCACATGTTTCTAATGCACTCGGCACAATACTCCCAATCAAAGAGATGATTGATCTGGCTCATGAGCATGACATCCCTGTTATGATTGATGGCGCACAGGCTATTGCCCATACAAGGATTGATGTCCAGGCACTTGATGCCGACTTTTACTGTTTCTCAGGTCATAAGATGTATGGTCCAATGGGAATTGGGGTATTGTTTGGCAAAGAAAAATGGCTGGAAGCAATGCCTCCCTACCAGGGCGGTGGTGAGATGATTGACACCGTTAGTTTTGAAAAAACAGCTTATAATGAACTGCCTTTCAAGTTTGAAGCGGGAACACCAAACGTTTGTGATACACTTGGTTTATCTGCAGCCCTGGATTACCTGGAATTGCACAATATGGATGCGATTGCGGCATATGAGCACGAGCTCCTAAACTATGCGACAAATAAAATTCAAACGATCGGGGGCCTGAAAATTATCGGAACCGCTCGTGAAAAGGCTGGCGTCCTGAGTTTTTTGCCTGACGGAATTCACCCCTATGACATGGGCACAATTCTCGACAAACTCGGGATTGCCCTCAGAACAGGAAACCATTGTGCACAACCTCTCATGGACAGGCTTGGAATCAGTGGAACAGTGCGGACCAGCTTCGCCATGTATAACACTAAGGAAGAGATTGATACACTTGCTGATGCCATTGTCAGAGTAAAAGAAATGTTTTTATAGATGAAGAAATGCCATTCCCATTTATTCTATTTCTACTTTTGCAATAGTCTTATTGTAACATTATGAAGATAGCTGAAATTGAAGCTCAGATCGTAAAGGAATTTGAATCCTTTGACGATTGGATGGACAGGTATAATCACCTGATAGAGATGGGAAATGACTTGCCACGAATTGATGAGCAATATCGCAATGACCAGCATCTGATCAGTGGATGCCAGTCAAGGGTCTGGCTCCATGCTTCTAATGACGATGGGATTATTACTTTCACTGCGGATAGTGATGCCGTGATCACCAAAGGCATAGTAAACCTTTTGATCCGGGTTTTGAGCGGACAAACTGCAGATGAAATATTAAACACAAAACTAGCGTTTGTTGACACCATCGGTTTAAAAGAACATTTAAGCCCAACACGTTCAAATGGGCTTACTTCGATGATCAAACAGATGAAGTTGTATGCGCTTGCCTATAAAACGAAAGAAAACAATTAATGGAAATATCAGAAGAGAACAGAAGGATTGAAAGCGGGGTTATTGAAGTACTGAAGACGATATATGATCCCGAAATTCCTGTAAATATTTATGAGTTAGGCTTGATTTATAATGTCATCGTGGGTGATGACAAACGAGTTAAAGTCAGGATGACGCTCACCTCCCCCAACTGCCCTGTGGCAGAAAGCCTGCCAATCGAGGTAAAGGAGCGGGTGAAGTTGGTTGCCGGAGTAAGAGATGCTGAAGTCGAAATCGTTTTTGATCCCCCATGGAGCAAAGAGATGATCTCTGAGGTTGCGATGCTCGAACTTGGAATGCTTTAAAATGCTCGAAAAAGTTGAAACCCCATCTGATCTCAGGCAACTAAAGGAAGAAGGTCTTCCCCAGCTTTGTCATGAGGTTCGACAATTTATCATTGACGTATTGTCGTCAAACCCCGGTCACCTGGGAGCAAGCCTGGGAACCGTTGAGCTTGCCGTTGCCATACATTATGCATTTAATACTCCTTTTGACCGCGTCATTTGGGACGTCGGTCACCAGGCCTATGCCCACAAGATCCTTACCGGTCGTAAAGACGTCTTTTTTACAAACAGGATGTACAGAGGGATCAGCGGTTTCCCCCGCATGAGTGAAAGTGAATATGATGCTTTCGGGGTGGGGCATTCTTCGACTTCAATAAGCGCAGCTTTAGGAATGGCTGAAGCTTCCAAATTAAATAATGAAAATAACAGGCAGCATATTGCCATAATTGGCGATGGCGCCATGACAGGCGGCATGGCTATGGAAGCCCTTAACAATGCCGGGGCCTCAAATGCAAATCTCCTGGTAATTTTAAATGACAATGGTATTGCGATCGACAAAAATGTTGGCGCAATGAGTGATTACCTTACAGGCATCACGACTTCCAAAGCCTACAATCGTTTTCGTGACAAGGTATGGTTGCTCATGGGCGGGAATACAAGATATGGCGCAAATTCCAGGGCTTTGGTGAAACAATTCGGAAATGCATTAAAAGCCAGCATCACGCAGAAAAGCAATGTATTTGAGGCTTTTAACTTCCGGTATTTTGGACCGGTCGACGGTCATGATGTGATCCACCTGGTCAAGCTCCTAAACGACTTAAAAGCAATTCAGGGCCCTAAACTCTTGCACATCATCACGGTTAAAGGCAAAGGTTATGTTCATGCTGAGAAAGATCAGACAAAATACCATGCACCAGGGGTTTTCGACAAAAAAACGGGGGAAATCCAGGCAGATTCCTGTAAAAATAAAGCCCCAAAGTTCCAGACTGTCTTTGGAAGAACGATTATTGAGCTTGCTGAGATGAATCCAAAAATTGTCGGCATTACGCCGGCGATGCCCTCGGGTAGTTCACTGAATATGATGATGGCCAAGATGCCTGAAAGAGCTTTTGATGTTGGTATTGCAGAACAGCATGCGGTAACCTTCAGTGCGGGCCTTGCTACCTCCGGGATTATACCCTTTTGTAACATCTATTCAAGTTTCATGCAACGAGCGTATGACCAGGTAATACATGACGTTTCTCTGCAAAAGCTGCAGGTAGTCTTTTGCCTCGACAGAGCTGGACTTGTTGGTGAGGACGGGGCCACACATCATGGAGCTTACGACCTTGCCTACCTGAGGGCTGTACCCAATATGGTTGTGGCTTCCCCATTGAATGAAGAAGAGTTGAGAAACCTGATGTATACCTCCCAGTTACCCGGTGGTGGCCCTTTTACCATCCGCTATCCAAGAGGAAGAGGGAGTATGCCCGATTGGAAAACAGAATTCAGGGAGCTTCCCATTGGTCAAGGCAATGTTCTCAGAGAAGGAAAAGATGTCGCTATTCTTAGCATTGGCCCTGTGGGTATATATGCAAAAAGTGCCGCAGAAGCCCTTTCTAATGAGAACATCAGCGTGGCTGTATATAATATGCTATTTTTAAAACCCTTAGACGAAACGCTGCTGCACAAGGTCTTTCAGTCCTTTAAGAAAATCCTGACTGTAGAAGATGGCACCTTATTGGGTGGCTTAGGCAGTGCGGTTTTAGAGTTTATGGCGGAACATGGCTACCACGCAGAGATCCACAGGCTTGGCATCCCGGATCGATTTGTCGAACACGGAAGTCCGGAAGAACTTCATGCAGAATGTGGATTCGACACAGCAGGCATCATCACAGCAATAAAAAAATTACGAACGTAACTATATGTCAGGGATATTTATAATTTTATAGCGTCCCCATATAGTACTTATGATTCGTGATCTCTTTCGTAGAAAAACAATTGCTTCTATTCTTGAACACGCTAATGATACGCATGCCGGCGGTCATAAGCTAAAGCGCAACCTTAATGTCCGTGACCTCACAGCCATGGGCATTGCAGCGATCATTGGCGCCGGGATCTTTAGCACGATTGGCAATGCTGCCTACAATGGCGGCCCTGCAGTTTCCGTCTTGTTTATTTTCACAGCAGTTGCCTGTGGGTTTTCGGCCTTGTGTTATGCCCAGTTTGCCTCTTCCATTCCGATCAGCGGCAGTGCTTATACATATGCTTATGCTAGTTTTGGAGAACTGATCGCTTGGATCATAGGCTGGGACCTCATCATGGAATATGCTATAGGAAACATCGCTGTGGCTATCTCCTGGTCTGAATATTTTACTACTTTTCTCACTGGCTTTGGCATCCACGTGCCGCAATACCTGGGCATGGATTACCTGTCTGCCATGCGCGGCTTTAAAGAGGCCACGCTTGCGATGGCAGGTGGCAGCACCTTTGAGAGCCTTAGCCTTCAACTTCAACAGGCAATGCAGGCCTGGACCGACGCACCAATGATCGGGAGTCTTCGTATCATCTTTGACTTGCCTGCCTTTTGTATCGTACTTTTTATCACTTCATTGGTATTCATTGGAATTTATGAATCAAAGGTAGCTTCGAACCTGATGGTATTACTGAAAGTTGTCATCCTGATGGTCTTTATCGCCGTAGGTTCTTTTTATGTCAACCCGCAAAACTGGCATCCTTTTGCACCCAACGGCCTCACGGGTGTTTTAAAAGGAATTGCCGGGGTTTTCTTTGCGTATATTGGATTTGATGCAATAAGTACTACTGCGGAAGAGAGTAAAAACCCTCAGCGTGACCTCCCCAGGGCTATGATTGGATCACTGGTGATCACCACAATACTTTATATTGTCATCAGCCTGGTATTGACTGGCATGGTCAATTATAAAGACCTGGGCGTCGCTGACCCATTGGCTTATGCCTTTGAGCAGCTCCACATGACTCAATTCAGCGGCATCATCGCCTTCAGCGCAATCATTGCCATGGCGAGTGTGCTCCTTGTATTTCAGATCGGGCAACCCAGGATCTGGATGAGTATGAGCCGCGACGGCCTGTTGCCCCCTATCTTCAGCCGGATACACCCGCGATTCAAAACCCCCTGGTTTGCCACAATTATTACTGGTTTACTGGTCAGCATCCCCTGTTTGTTTATGAACCTCACTGAAGTCACTGACCTGACCAGCATCGGGACACTTTTTGCTTTCGTCCTGGTTTCCGGAGGCGTATTGCTCGTTCCAGATCCCCGCATTGCCCAGCCGGGCGGTAAAGTCTTCAGGGTACCTTATTACAACAGCAGATTGTGGCTCCCGCCTATCCTGATCGGGACTTTGTTGGTGTTATTTTATTTTAACCACGAAGGACTTAAAAATTTCTTTTCCCCTGATGAAGGACTTTTTGCATCCTGGGAGGTATTCAAACACAAAATCCCTTCCCTGGTATTTATTTTAGTTTTATTTGTGATCACTTACCTGGCGATCTGGAAGAAGCTAAGCCTGATTCCGGTACTTGGCGTTCTTACCAACCTTTATCTGATGTCAGAGCTTGGCATCACCAACTGGATGCGGTTTCTGTTGTGGCTGGTGGTTGGATTAACGATTTATTTTGGATATAGCCGCTGGCATTCCAAAGTCAGGCATGAACGACTGAAAGCCTGATCCATGGAATGGCTGACCGCGATCGCGCTGGTTGTAACTGGCCTGATGGTTGGTTTTATCAATACCCTGGCCGGAGGTGGCACTATCATTTCTTTGTCGTTACTGATGTTCATGGGATTGCCTCCTGCCATGGCCAATGGCACCAACCGATTGGCGGTACTATTCCAGGTTTTTACAAGTACGACAAGTTTTAAAAAACAAGGCGTTTTGGACGTCAGAAAAGGTACTTTCCTCGGCATCCCGACGGTTATTGGTTCAATCCTCGGATCCTGGCTTGCAGTGGATGTCAACGAGAAGATTTGGGAAAGGGCTGTTGCCTTTGCCATGATTGGCATGCTATTCTTCATCTTTGTGAAGCCCAATGTCTGGCTGAAAGGGAATAAACTTCTGCAGGACAAACGCGTTAGCTGGCTACAATATGTCTTGTTCTTTTTTATAGGAATCTACGGGGGATTCATCCATGTTGGCGTCGGATATTTCATCCTGGTCGCGGTAGTCCTTGGCGCAGGCTATGACCTCCTCAAAGCCAATGCCCTCAAAGTATATATCGTGCTGTTGTATGTCCCTTTCTCCCTGGCTGTCTTTATGCTCAGTGGCAATGTCAATTACAAATACGGGCTGATTCACGCCACAGGCAATGTGGCCGGGGCCTGGATTGCAGCAAAATTTGCTGTTGGCTGGGGCGTCAACTTCGTGAAATGGGTGCTGGTGGTGGTGATCCTTATCCTGGTGGTCCAGAGTTTTGGGCTGATGGATATCAGTGGAATGATTAAAGGGTTGATCCGATAACTACATCGCAAAAACAAGCGCAATCCCTACCCCAAGCACATTGATTTTTTGACTCATGTTGGTAGTTACATTGTTGATTTCTCGCTGGTAATCTACTTTTGTCCCAAAATAATCCAGGTTCAGACCAATGCTTCCTTTTTCCGAATATTTATACCGGAATGTTGCTCCAATGTCATAACCAGTACCCGAATTCCTGCTGCTTTTGAACAAAACTCCGTCAGTGATATCGGTGTTCAATTCCGGCGTTGCAACATAGGTTAGCCCATATTGTGGACGAATATCAATGACAAAATCAGACAAATCAAAACTAAACAGTGGCCCGATTAAAACACCACTATAAACCCAATAGGAATCTTTGTCTTTTGTGGATACTTCTACCGCCGGGACCGGTTTTGTAAAGTCGTTACCTGTATAATCAGAGCGGTTTGCCCCAACGAAAACCTGGGCACAAATCCCAACAGGTCCTGCAAGCTTGTATCCTGCATTAGCAAGGGCAATGTGAACCCCTGTCACTTGTTTCCCAAGGATCTTGGCATCGTCAGGTCCTTTAAAATCTCCCATGGGTAAAGAAGCTCCCAGGCCCAACCCATAATAGCCTTTAAATTCTTGATTTCTATTACTTTTTCTGCCTTTGGATTTGGCATCAGCCACCTGGCTAACAGCAAAAAGTACGACAATTAGGAGGATCAATTTTTTCATATCTATTGGATTAAATGATTTTCGTGAGTAAAAATATTAATATTTAATTACAAAACTATTATAAATTTAAAAAGTTCATTCTCACCGCGGAGACACAGAGACGCTGAATTACGCAGAGAAATATTTACAAATGAAATAAATACCCCTTTGAGCGACTTTGTGCAATCCTTCGTGTTCCTTTGTGCTATTCCTTTATAAAGGATTACAATTAACCATATATATATCACTCATAGTCTCCACGGCATAATTAAAACCCTCTGCGAATCTCCATGTCTCGGTGTCTCCGCAGGGAGTCTTAAAAAAAACACTATTAAGATTAAATGCAAATTGACATTATAGCATGGCATATATATATGATTCTTTGCCCTATGGCACTATTGTTGCGCCATTTTCCGGCATGAAAAAGCAGATAATATTCCTTATTACTTTCCTGTTTATCTCATGTCATGGCTTTGCCCAGGATTCCATCCATCCAAAACCCCGGTCAATCTCAATTCAGGCTGAAATTGGCCTGTACGGGAACGAAGCTATTCACCATCAATTCATCCTGGGAAGCGCACAAAATGTTCTGGAAATTAAATATGGAACCTGCCGTCAAATTGGGATACTCACCACGATTCCAATATTTCACAGGATAAACCTATACACAGGGGCAAGTTGGAAGTTTCTGAATGTGACCAATACAGTCACTTCTCCCCCCGGGAGTCCCGTGAATCACTTTTTTAATTATAATTACCGGGACAACTATTGGTCAATTCCCATTTTCTTTTCATATCCCATCCTCACCAAAAACAGGAACCAGGTCCTGTTAAAGGCGGGTATGGCTTTTAATTATGCAGAATGGGGCATTTCCGAAGGGTATGGTTCTGATGATTCAGTCTCAATGTATGTTTCTCAATTGACCACCAACAATGAATCAACATGGAATACCAGCGCCGAACTTGGAATCTCATGGCGCCATTTATTCAGGGGCAGGAGTTACCTGGAGTTAAGCCTCAATGGAAGTTATGCACCACAAATTAAATCAGTTGGATATATAAACACCTATGAGAATAATGTGGTAGTGACGAGAGAAAAACTTGAAGCCAACCACAACTCAATTGGCCTGACCATAGCTTACGGATTGAATATCAACAAGAAACTAACTGAAGGTATTGTCAATACGATCCCTATTGTTCAAAAACCCAATCCCAGGACATTTGGATTCAAAGCCGGGGTGAATAAAAGCATCATTGACGGAAAGGAAGCTGATGGAACTAAAACGGGATTAATCAGTACCGAAGCATATGCAGCTTTTTTCTATAACACGCGGATGGAAGGACGTTGGGATTTTGAAACGGAACTCTTGTTTTCATGGACAGATGCTTATCCGTTTATCGAAGTCCCGGTTCATGTAAAGTACTGGCTAAACAACAGGATTGGCATTTTTGCCGGGCCAAAACTGGATATTTCAATGGGAGATCCTGATAATTTCAGACATCCTTTTAGTGCGATCACCACACCGAATAATTATAATACATTCGGCTTATCGCTTGATCTCGGGCTTCAGTGCAGGCTTAGCAAACGATTTTTTTACTGAACTCTGGTATTCCCAGGGCTTAACGAAAATTTACAATGATCCCTATTTAGAGATCTTTGATGGGAAGCGGAAGACGCTGAGATTGGGGATGGGGGTGAATTTTTAGAGTTTGTCCACGATTTAGTCGAATTTCTTGTCCGCGGATTACGCGGATATATGCGGATTATTTTCTACTAATTTTTAAAAAACTTTGATTGCCTGACACAATTCACTATATTTGAGTTCTCTATCAGAAGTCGGTATGAAATTCAAAGTATATTAAAATGAAAAAAATATCATTTGTTATCTTTTTGCTGATAATGGGTGTTTCTTTCAATGCCTTGGCACAAACCAACCTTAACGTACACCTGGTATATGACAATACCATTCTCAGCCCGATTTCCAACACCCAGGTTCAATTAAAACTTAGTGGTGTTGTCGTTGGCTCAGCTGTTACCGATACTGCCGGGAATTGCAGTTTTTCCATCCTAAGCCCAGGAACCTATCAATGTAACCCAATTTGCACGAAACCATCAGGAGGTATAAATTCGACAGACGCTCATCTGATAATGCAAAATTTTATGCATGTCACAGGTAATTTTCTAACCGGATTGCATTTGGCAGCCGGGGAGGCCAATGGGATTGGTTCTGTTCCAAATTCATTGGATGCATTAATTATTACAAGGTTTTTTGTTGGAATCATTCCGAATTTTCTGCCACCAGGTATGATCCCAGGTCAACCCATGTGGAAATATGAGACCATCAATATTAATATTACAGGCAGCGGAACAACCACCCAGCAGATAAAAATGATTTGTACCGGAGATGTTAACGGATCCTATATTCCACCTATTTAGATTCTAACGCGATTTTCTTTATTCAATAATTTACAAAAATCTGTGTAAATCCGCGAAATCTGTGGACAAAAACATCCTTCATCCCTCTACTTCCCTTCCTGATCACGATAAATCATTACCTCTTCTTTAACATAGGTCAATGAAATGCCAGCCTCCTTAAACATCGCCTCGCTCTCCTGCCCGGCATGGTAATGATACTCGCAAACCACTTTTTTAATCCCGCAGTTGATGATGAGCATGGCACAGGTGCGGCATGGGGTCATACGACAATAAAGGTCGGCGCCATCAAGCGGGATGCCTTGTTTGGCTGCCTGGCAGATGGCATTCTGCTCAGCATGTACTGTGCGGACACAGTGCTGTGTGATGTGTTCATCCTCATGAATCACTTGTTTCAACAGGTGTCCGACTTCATCACAATGCGGAAGTCCTACAGGTGAGCCAACATAACCTGTCACCAGGATCTGTTTGTTACGTGCAATGACACAACCGCTGCGACCACGATCGCAGGTGGCTCGTTTGGCAATGGTATGGGCGACTTCCATAAAGTACTCATCCCAGCTGGGACGGGTATGAGGGGTATTGGGATTTTCTGACATACGCTATTGAGATAAAATTTGATTCAAAATAAGTTCAAGTTTTACAAAGAGTTCGGTGGTTGAGCTGTTGTTGGTAAGGGTAAAATCAGCCATCTGTATACATTTCCGGATATTCTGTTTGTTCGGATCCACAGAGTCCATTTCCCGGGCTTCATTCTCTATAAAAGTTTCCAGACTCACCTGGTCAGTCTCAGAGTTTCTGTTCCGGATACGCTCATACCTGACTTCAGCATTTGCATCCACAGCCAAAAGGAAGAAATTTCCCTTGCTTTTCAGCAATTCAGCTTCACCAGGCGTACGGATACTTTCGATGATACAGTTCTTTCCACTCTGCCTGGCTTGCTCAAACAACTGTTCGGCAATATACCCTGGGTGAAAGCTAGCTCTTAGTTCATTGGCAACCAATACCATGCTGTCACGGTCGAGCGGAAGCGCGCGTTTGTTAATTTCCTCGGTGAGGAAAGACCGGACGCTATAATGCGCGAAGCCCTTATGTTCCATGAGGTATTCAACCAGGGTACCCTTTCCTGCACCCAGGGTTCCGGTAATTCCGATGATGATCATTTATGCGAAAATATTAAGGATAACAAGTGTCATGGAAAGACCAATCAGGATGGCAACAGTTCCCCAACCAATGATATTCTGCCATCCTTTGTTGACCCAGCTTCCCATGATTTCTTCTTTATTGATAAGCAACATCATTGAAACCAGGACTACAGGGAGCAGCATTCCATTGAGCACCTGAGACCAAAGTGTTATCTTGATCAAAGGGGCATTTGGCAAAAGGATCACTACCATGGAAATGAAAAGCATAAAGGAATACAGACCATAAAACTGGGGCGCTTCCTTCATGGATTTGTCGATGCCCGCTTCGAAACCGAAGGCCTGACAGATGTAAAAGGATGAGGCAACCGGTAAAATCGTTGCAGAGAAAACCGAAGCCACAAACAAGCCAAAAGCGAAAATATAGGCTGCAAAATCCCCGGCTAATGGTTTTAGTGACATTGCAGCATCTTTTGCTTCACCTATTAGGATTCCTTTAGGATGCAAAGTACTTCCACAGGCGACAATAATAAAGAAGGCAACGACAACCGTAACGATACAACCAATGATGACATCTACCAAAGTATATTTATAATCTTTGATTTTCAATCCTTTTTCAATTACAGCTGACTGCATATAAAACTGCATCCAGGGTGCTATGGTGGTTCCGATGATACCGACGACGATGACCAGGTAAGCCAGGTTCATATCGATTTTCGGGTGTATCATGGAATGACCGATTTCGCCCCATTCAGGTTTTCCCATAATGGCGGAAATAACGTAAGATAGTAGGAAGACACTGAATATCAGGAATACACGCTCAACAAGTTTATAATTCCCCTTGACAGCCAGGAACCAGACCCCGACTCCCACCAGGGGCACACTTATATATTTACTCACTCCAAATACCTGCATACTACCTGCTACACCGGCGAATTCAGTGGTAGTATTGCCAATATCGGTTGTCAGCTGGGCAAGAAAAATAAAAAAAGTTGCTTTCAAACCTGAGTTCTCACGGATGAGATCTGCAAGTCCCTTGCCTGTGACGATTCCCATCCGTGCATTCATTTCCTGGATAACAACCAGAACAAAAAATGCCGGAACAAGCGTCCAGAGAAGATTATATCCGTATACAGCACCTGCGACAGAATAGGTGGTAATTCCCCCGGCATCATTATCGACACTTCCAGTGATTATACCCGGTCCGAGGATCGCCATAAAGATCGCCAGTCTTTTCCAGAGACTGATTCTTTTTGATTTGATTGTAGCGATGGCATTCATAGGCTAATCCTCCTTTAGCACCTTGCGTTTGCGGGCTTTCATCAGCGTAAAAACTACGTCATCAATGATTACAATACCGGCCATATGCTCCTCCTCATCAACGACAGGAATAGCGATCAGGTTGTATTTAGAGATAATCTCTCCCAGGGAATCAATCCTGTCATAATCTTCGACCTTGATGACTTTCCGGTTCATAATCTCATGCAATTTTGTCTCAGGATTTGCAACGACCAGGTCGCGGAGGGAAACAGTGGCAACGAGTTTCTCCTGATCATCCAGGACATAGAGATAGTAGATCGTATCGGAAGGGGGTTGCATCCGTCGTAGCTCCATGATCGTTTCATTTACAGTCATGTTTTCATGAAAAGAAAAATACTCGGTTGACATAAGACTGCCAACGGTATTTTCAGGATAGTCCATGAGTTCACGAACTTCTTCAGAGGCTTCCTCTTCCATTTCGTCAAGAAGTTCATCGGCACGTTCCTTTTCAAGGTCATCGAGAATGTCAGCAGCTTCATCAGCAGGCATCTTCTCGAGAACGTCAGCAGCTTTCTCTGTACTGAGGCTTTCCAGCATGGAGATCTGAGTCTCATTCTCCATTTCCTCAAGAACGTCGGCGGCTTTTTCTTCATCCAGTTCAGAAAAGATCGCAATACGAGTCTTGTGATCCAGGTCCTCAAGAATATCAGCAAGGTCAGAGGGGTGTAGGGTACTAAGCTTGGACTGTTCTTTTCCAAGTTTGATTCCCTCTTGTGAAGGACTGATTGCGGCGATATCATCCCAAAGGATCATTCGGCTCGGGAGTTGTTTTCCAAAAGGTTTCAAGGTCTTGTTGATAGGCCTTGCTACGCTCAAGCGGCGCAACAAACCCTCAATTCCGACATCGACAGCAACGACGAATAATCCTGATGATAAGAATGCCAAACGAAGATCATTGACTCTTTCCAGCTTACGCCCATCGATATCAACAATTTGCCGATCCATGACATGCTTTGCCAGGAAAAGCGCATTTTCTTTTGGGACAGTGACTTCAACAAGTTGGTGACACTGAACTACGTAACTGCTATCTTGTTTAAATATTGAGACATGTGAAAAATCAATCAGAATAGAAGTGCTCCCGAACCGAACCTTGAGAGCAAACACCATGGGCCTGACCTGGTTCAGGTCGACAACAAGATCTTCGAGTTTCCCTACAGCCTTTCTCTGTTCGGAAACTACTTTATTGCCAAGGATTCGGCTGAGATAAAAAGTTTTTAATGAGGTCATGAAACATCCTCCCGTTTTAACGACGGAAGGTGACCAAATGATGGACGCCCCCGTCGGGGTTAATTAATCAAACGACTCGCAGGTCCTTCGTCCATTTTGAAATTACTTTTTTGGTTTATGTTTGCAAAAGTACAGTTTTTTGCTGGAAAATAAAAAAAGAGTAGATTTACAAAAACATATTCACATGAATGAGCTTTATCCATTAAAGTTTAAACCTGTATTCAAGGATAAGATCTGGGGCGGAAATAAAATCAATTCTGTGCTCGGATATAATTATGCTCCCCTCTCAAATTGCGGGGAAGCCTGGCTTATCTCTGGTGTTGCAGAAAATCCAACCGTCGTAGTCAATGGCTTTTTAAAAGACAATGAGCTGAATGAACTGATTGAGGTATATATGGGGGATCTGGTTGGAGATGAGGTCTATGAACGTTTTGAAAATGAGTTTCCTATTCTGCTGAAACTCCTCGACACTACCCAGTTTCTTTCTATCCAGGTCCATCCTGACGACGCATTGGCCATGCGACGCCATAAGCAACATGGCAAAGCGGAGATGTGGTATATTATGGAAGCAGAAGAACAAGCAGAGATCCTGACTGGCTTCAAGAAAAAGATTGATCCCGCTGAGTTCAAAAAAATTATCGAGCTAAAAAGGATGGGCGATGAGATTCGAGACCTCTTTAACATCGAGAAAGTGAAGCAGGGTGATGCCTTTTTTACGCCAACAGGAAGGGTTCATGCCATGGGCCCTGGCTTGCTGCTTGCCGAGATCCAGCAAACTTCTGACGTGACCTACCGTATTTATGATTGGGACAGAACTGACGACAAAGGACTTGGACGTGAACTGCATACGGACCTTGCCATGGAAGCCATTGATTATAAAGTACTCTCAGAATACAAAAGCCTTTACCAGGAGAAGACGAATGGCACAGTGAATCTGGTTCATAACAATCACTTTGTTACGAACCTCATCCACTTAGAAAAACCCCTGGTTAAAAACTATACAGAACTCGATTCCTTTGTGATTTACCTTTGTGTTGATGGCGCCTTTGAGCTTCTGCATGAAACCGGTCCTATAGCAATGCGACGGGGAGAAGCTGTACTCCTTCCAAATATAATCCGTAGCGTCAAGCTTTTCCCGCATTCTATGGCAAGAATTTTGGAGATCCATATTTGAGCATCTTTGTTGTTTTACGCAGGAGAATATAGTTAATTTATTGTTAATTTTGCCACCTTATTTAAAAACCTCAATATCTTTATGAACAAGTCAATCATTGCAGCCTTGCTCGCTATTTTTATTTTTCAGTTTTCATTTGCCCAGGATACTGAAAAAAAGGTCTACACCCTTCCGAATGTTGACGTCAGGACGCTTGACGGAAAAACCATGAACACCAAGGATTTGACAAATAACGGAAAACCGATGATCGTTTCTTTTTGGGCTCTATGGTGCAAACCATGCATCAAGGAACTTACCACCATCGCGGAGGTTTATCCTGACTGGGTAAAAGAAACCGGAGTAAAACTGGTCGCTGTTTCTATTGATGATGCCCGTTCCACGGCTAAGGTGCAACCCTTTGTCGACAGCAAAGACTGGGAATTCCAGGTAATTCTTGATCCGAACGGGGACTTCAAAAGAGCCCTGAATGTGAATATGGTCCCCCATACCTTTGTATTAAACGGGAAAGGTGAGATTGTCTGGCAACACACTTCGTTCTCGGAAGGTGCTGAGTTGGAACTTATCAATATCGTACGTAAGGTAATTAAGGGAGAACCACTCGATTCCAAGGAATAGTATTTGACATCGCTAAAGATCAGATTCATGAAACTACGCTTACTTCTCCTTATTTCCCTTTCAATATTTTTCTTTCGTCAAGGGGTAATTGCCCAAGCCAACTTTAACACCGGCAATGTTCATGGAAACTTTGAAGTGAATGCTCAACTGTATTCCAATGACTCTGTAATTGAGGCACCCAAGGTTGACGAAAAGATGCGAATGAACGCTTACCTCAACCTCTTGTATACCAATGGTGGTTTTACAGCAGGTCTGCGTTACGAGGCCTATCTGAATCCTATGCTTGGCTACGACCAGGCCTATGAAGGAAACGGGATCCCTTATCGTTTTATTAATTATAAAAAGGATGACCTGGAGGTTACCGTGGGCAACTTTTATGAGCAATTCGGCAATGGACTTATCCTTCGAACTTATGAAGATAAAACCATTGGCATCGACAATTCGCTTGACGGGATCCGATTGAAATTCGAACCCATCAAAGGAATCGCAATCAAAGGCCTGGTTGGAAATCAACGTTATTACTGGACACGCACCAAAGGTTTGGTTAGAGGTGTTGATGCGGAGATTAACTTTAATGATTTGATTGCTTCATTCTCTGGCTCCAAGACTCATATTATTATCGGGGGGAGCTTTGTCAGTAAATTTCAAAAAGATGACCCGGGTTCTATCTATAATTTACCACAAAACGTAGGCGCTTCATCCGCCAGACTTGATATCAGCCGGGGAAAATTTCGTTTAAGCGGTGAATACGCTGACAAGATTAATGATCCGACAGTACTCAACAACTGGATCTACAAAAATGGCCAGGCATTACTTCTCCAGACCTCCTATTCGCAAAAAGGGCTTGGCATTTCTCTTTCCGCAAAAAGAATCGACAATATGAATTTCCGCACTGACCGGGCTGTGACCGGCAGTCCTTTGACCCTGAGCTATCTGCCTTCACTTACCAAACAGCAAGCATACAGTCTCGCAACAATTTATCCTTATGCCACCCAACCCAATGGCGAAATGGGTTTTTACGGCGAGATCCTTTATAAATTTAAGAAAGGCCGCAAATTAGGCGGGCATTATGGAACCGATATTAACATCAATTTAAGTGAAGTAAACAGCCTTTACAAAGCGAACCCCAAAGATGCTGACACCATTGGAATGCCAGGAACACTTGGTTATCAATCTGATTTTTTCAAAGTGGGGGATCAAGTCTATTTCAAAGAATTCAATATTGAAATCACCCATAAATTCAATAAAAAATTCAAAAGTATTTTTTCTTATCTAAACCAGGTATACAATATTGATGTCATTGAAGGCCATCCCGGAGATCCTATGGTTTATACCAACGTTGCCATCGCAGACCTGACCTATATGCTGAATGAAACAAATGCCTTGCATGCTGAGATTCAGGGATTATGGACAAAGCAGGATAAAGGAAACTGGGCTCAGCTTTTGCTCGAGTACTCAATCGCGCCAACCTGGTCACTTACACTAATGGATCAATACAACTATGGGAATCCTGAGAAATCAAAGCAAATACATTATTTTCTGGGTTCTTTCGCATATAACAAGGGAACAAACCGAATATCAGTGAGCTGGGGTCGTCAGCGTGCAGGATTATTGTGTGTTGGTGGCGTTTGCCGCTCTGTCCCTGCTTCCAATGGCTTCCAGATCAATATTACAAGCAGCTTTTAATTCAAACCCATGACATCGAAGATTTTATTCCTGGCTCTTTTAATCACAGCCTCCTTTTGGCTCATTTCCTGCGATAAAATAGATTCCCCCTATTTCAGAGATACCGTTGCCGGAGATACAGCCGGTATTGATACGGTAACATTTAGCACAACGTTTCAAGCAACACGATCTGTTTTGATTGAAGAATTTACTGGTCATAAATGTCCGAATTGCCCGACGGCATCCGTAACCGCTCACGATCTGAAAGAAGCAAATCCCGGAAAAGTTGTTGTCGTTTCAATTCACTCAGGGATTTTTGCTAGTCCGGATGGCGCCGGCGATTTCACCTATGACTTCCGGACCACAGATGGAACTAACCTCGATGGCTATTTTAAAATTGGTGATTATGGTTACCCAAACGGACTTATTTCCAGGAAGAAATATGATCCAACAAAATGGGCAACCCCTCCTACCATCTGGGCAGAAAAAGTCGATTCACTTAAAACGGAACCTGCCATTGCCTCTATTGCTGTAAACGCATACTTCGTGAACGGCACTGATATTAAATGTTATATTAAAACTCATTTTATCGGAGCAAACAACAAACTCTTTAAAATGGGAGTCATCCTGACTGAAGACAGCATTTTCAAACCACAGAAAAACAACAATTCAATTGTTGGCACAGTGCCTGTTATTTCTAATTATCAGCACAGAGGTGTATTCCGCCAATCATTTAATGGTATGTGGGGTACTGCATTAAATTCTTCTTCTGTTGTTGATCAGCAGGTTTTCCTGAGCGGATATTCAATAACAGCAGGAAGCGACTGGGTACCAAAACATTGCAATGTTGTCGTTTATATTTATGATAAAGAAACGCTGGAAGTCTTCCAGGTTGCTGAGACTAAGGTCAATTAAACTAATTTCGAGCAATAAAGTCAAAGTATCTAATATTATCACTATTTATTTATCATTCAATAAGAAAATTATGAGAATCAAAATTCTACTTATTTTACTTTTGGGTATTTTGTTGTCTGCAAAAATACAGGCACAAACTATTGTGATCACTGAAATCATGTACAATGATCCATCATCGGGTACTACCGGAGACTCCCTGGAGTTTATTGAGTTTTACAACAATACCTCCGCGCCTATCGTCATGACCGGATACCAGATTACGACCCCGGTAACTTACACTTTCCCGTCTTATACCCTGGCAAACGGGCAGTATGTTGTGGTTGCAAGACATTCAAGCGTTGCCGATGCTTTTTTTGGAATTACCGGGACACAGCAATGGACAACAGGTAGCCTTCCCAATAATGGCGGCGGGACTATTGTCTTGAAAGACAGTCTTGGTCTTACCATTGATTCTGTTAAATATAACAATGCTGCACCCTGGCCAACTCCGCCAAGCGGGCTTGGAGCGACGCTCATGCTTTGTGATCCGAATCTTGACAACAATGTTGGGTCAAACTGGATAACTTCTTCACCACAGAGTGCCAATTCATACGGTGTTTTAAATAATATGTATATTTATGCTACGCCTGGTTCCGGATGTATTGTAAGTCCTACTTATGTGCCGGTTTGGGCACCCATTCCCTTTACTGAAAACTTTGACAGCACCTGGATCAATGCTCATTGGTTACGCGATGTCCCTAATAATCATTGGCTTGACAATCCAGTTATCGGGAATACCTCATGGAGACGCAATGACGACGGGATCAGCGGGAGCTGGACAACCGCAACCAACGGAGCCTATGCCATTTCTGGAGCTTCAGGGAGCATTCATTCCGCACGTTTCCATGCAGCCAACGCAACAGCTGGCACCAACGGAACGATGAATCTTTGTCTTGATTTTACAACTCCAGGCCCAAAACGACTGAAATTCTGGTATATGAACACCAGTGGAACAGATAGCCTCAATGTGTTTATTTCAATTGACTCAGCGCTAACTTTCACCAAACTACAGAAATTTACAACAGCCACAGCCTGGGAACAAAAACAAATTGATCTGGGCACTTCTGTATCCACTCACGTAGTCCTTCAGTTCAGGGCATATGCCACCAACGCATCCGGCACTTCAGACATAGGTCTGGATGGTGTTAGTATTACCTTAGTACAAGGTGATGATGCTGGAATCACAGCGATTACACAACCTACTCCTACTTTGTCTAACTTGACTGATACTGTTAAAGTCAACCTGAATAATTTCGGATCAAATAATCTTACTGCTGCTGTACTTGGATGGTCTGTGAACGGTGTAATTCAACCTGCAACAAATTGGGGAGGGAATATTGCTCCAGGTGCCTCTGAGAACAATATAGTACTTGGTACTTTTACATTCCCCTCTACTGGGATTTCTAAAATAAAAGCATGGTCATCTCAACCCAATGATAATACAGATTCTGATCATTCCAATGACAGCACATCATTAAACGTATTTTATCAAAGCTATGCTCCTATTCCTTACTTCCAGCATTTCGACAGCGCCTGGGTCAGTAAATTAGGAACTCATGACAGCCCTGATTTTTATTGGAATAATGTTGTTCCAACTGGCAACAACTCATGGAGGCAAGCCAATGACGGAGCCTCAGCAGCCTGGACTAACATTACAAATGGTGCTTATACACCTGCAGGCGCAAACAACACCATTCAATCTGCCAGGTTCCATACGGCAGGCAATGCAAGCGGCACCAAGGGAACAATGGACCTCTACCTGGACTTTACTTTGCCCGGAACAAAAGAATTAAGGTTTTATCAAATGAATACAAACGGAACCGATTCCCTGGCAATCTGGATCTCCAGAGATGGCGGGACTACGTTTAATTACCTCACCAAGTTTAATATCGCACTTACCTGGACCCAAAGAGTTGTCCTCCTAGGCGATACCGTATCCAGCCATGTCATCCTTCGTTTTAGAGCAACAGCCAATAATGCCGGCACTTCAGACATTGGAATTGATGAGGTTTCTGTAAACCTCGTTCAACCTGATGCAGGAATGCTCTCAGTTGTAAGTCCATTCTCAGATTGCGACCTTAGCAACGCTGAAGCTGTTACCGTAAAAGTCAAGAACTTCGGCAACCTTCCTATTAGTAATATCCCGGTAATGTTTGACATCGACGGTGTAGCCGGAGCAGGAATAATCACCAACACAATGCAACCCGGTGATACTGTTCAATATACTTTCACACAAACAGTGAATCTCTCTACACCCGGACCTCATGTTTGTAAATTCGTGACTGCAATAAGTAATGATGCAAACCATAACAATGACTCTTTAAACGTTGCTGTTTATAACAAACCTTTTGTCTCAACATATCCTTATACTCAGGATTTTGAGGGAAGCACTTTTAATGGATGGTCGAGTGCCTTTATCACAGGATTAAATGAATGGGCATTAGGAACTCCTACAAAAACAAATCTGAACACTGCCCATTCAGGTGTCAACACCTGGGTTACCGGCTTAACGGCTAATTTCCATAACAACACAAATAGTTATGTTTCCTCACCTTGTTTTGACCTTACTACATTAGCTTTACCTAGTATTTCTGTCTGGATCAATATTTTCACCAATTCAAATTCAGATGCAATGGTACTGGAAGCTTCTGTTAATGACAGTGCCTGGGTAAAAGTTGGTGATTCTACATTTTATAATAGTATGGCAACAAACTTACCTGTAGCGCCACCAAAATGGGCCGGAACTAATAATGGCTGGACACAATATTTTTATACTGCTCCTGCACTCGCTCATAAAGCTAAAGTTGCCTTCAGGTTCAGGTTTCAGAGTAATGCCACGAATAACAATGAAGGTATTGCTTTCGACGATTTTAGGATCAATGATACAACTTCAGTAGGAATTCAGGACATCCAGCAGAATCAGGGATTCACTGTCTATCCAAATCCGGCCAAAGACTTTGTTACGATTCGCTTTACTGCAGCTGTAACGAATGCCGACATCCAAGTAATCAATGAGCTGGGACAAGCTGTTCAGTCTAAAAAGGTATTATGTCAAACACAAGAATCCTTTGATTTGAGTAAACTTCCCGCTGGCATCTATGGAATTAAAGTCGTAAGTAACGGCAAAACCAGCCTGAAGAAGATTATTAAATATTAAATTCTAAAAATCCAGAAAAAGGGCGCTCATATTTGAGTCGCCCTTTTTTTATCCCTTTTCGACCTTGTCTCTCAAAGAATTAAGACGGGAATATATTTCATTGAAAAAAAGAAACCGATTTTTCTGAGCCACACCACTGATCAGGTTCGACTGTCGTGTGAGGTTATTCAGCCAATCTGACGTCTGGTTGCAATAAGCCTGGTTTGAGGTATACATTCTGTTAAATGTATGATATGTTATGTAGGTGATCATATTCCCACCCATGTTTACAAGGATGGTGTTGTTCCCAATTTCAATGTCACATTGATACAGCTGGAAATTAGGTTTTTGATCCCCCGGTAGGCCGTTCAACATATACTTAACATTCATATCCACCTCATGTTGAACCATTTCCATACTGTTCCTCACTTTTTCAATCAATATAAAAATATCATCTTTGGCAACAAATTGACCGGCCATCCAACAAAATTCAACTTGTTTCACCAAGCTGTTAACGGTACTATCGGTCCACAATTCAATTGAAGGGATTTGAGCATAGATATCTGTTAATTCCTGGCTAATTCCCAGGATCTCCATATCCAGGTCTTTAACACTATATTTCTTTCCATTATAGTCAGGATCTTTTGCTATAGAGCTTAACCAATAAAAAACTTTAAACTGGAAATATTCAGGATTCTTAAAAATATGAAAGATCGGAACATCAAAACTGGCATAAGAGATACTTTTGTTCTCGCAATGAAGTATTCTCAACATATCATCACGGATGCCGATTAGATATCGCAATAAGTCCGCTCTGCAGCGAACAGGGGAATAGTTAAAACTAGCAGCCCCTGTTTCATTTGCCATCAGGCTATCGAATGAAATCTTAAAATGCCGGCATATTTTCCGAACTTCATCAATTGACAAAGCACTCTCACAGCGGATTCTCCGGTAAGCACTGTCGTTACTTAGATCAAGTACATCCGATAACACCTCAGCTAATGACAGGTGTTGCGGAATGGCACTCTTCAGCTTATTCATCAAGAGTGCCTGGATTTCCTCATAACCTTTAAAATCCATTTTTGCAGTTTTTACTGATTTCCAAAGTAAAATTAAACGAAAAATGCAAAAAGTCAATGTTATGTTGCATTTTCTACTTACTCATAAGTCAAATAACATAGCAATTCGATATTAAAAGATGAAATTCCTCAATATTGAATCAGGGCCTGAAAAATCAATTTTCGTAGGCTATAGGTCGGGTGTAATTTTGGTTCATCAATCAAAACCAAACCCTAAACACAAGAGCCATGAAAACAACAGCGAAAATCAAATCAGTCGTGACACTCTTAGCAATTGTAGTATGCTTCGTCATGAATTTAAACGCCCAAAGCCAACCCAAGCCAGTAATTGCAGTGCTGGGCATCGACAGCAAAGGTGTAATCCAGGACCCTGAAGCCGTAAGTTATATGGTAAGGCTTGAACTGGAAAAAACCAATGTTTATGTTCTTTTGGATAAATATGATGCTGCCGAAAATATCAAAAAAAATAATATAGACATCAAAACCTGTTTTGGAAAGAACTGTGTTGTCGCTGCAGGCAAGACATTAAATGTCGACAAAGTCCTTACGGGAAACATTGACCGCTTTGGCGAAAAAATCGTGATCAGTTTAAAAATCCTGGATGTAAAATCAGAAATCGTCGAAAAGACCAATGTCACTGAATATTTAAATTTACAACCAGAATTACAAAAAATGATCCAGATTTCGATCTTACGCCTGGTCGGAATGCCTACAGATCCAAACGTAACTGAATTACTGGTCAATTTTGAAGCCCCTATTGAAAGTCCAAAAACACAGATTCGCTTGAATGGCCCCCGGATGGGAGGTATTTACACAACGGGGATGGCAGGAAAAATCCTACAAGCCCCTGAAAGTGAAGGTGGGTATAATATGTCACCTGCAATGTTTGAATTTGGATGGCAACAGGAATGGCAATATCTGAGTGCCGGAAATTTCCAGGCATTGATAGAAGGGATCTTCCTGATTGGGGGACTAGAGTCTGGCAAGTTCATTCCCACTGTAGCTTTTCTGAATGGATTCCGCTTTGGAAAACATGGCTGGGAATTCGGATTTGGGCCAACCTTTCGTATCATCGATAGAGCCAATGGCTGGTATGGTGACGGGGCCAATAACACAGTAGATAAGAAATGGTACCTGGAAAAGGATCATCCAAGTCCGGGCGAGGCCTATCCTGTATCCAGCAGGCCAGACAGCCGTGGAAACTCCGTTCTATCAACAGGATTGGTAATTGCAGTTGGAAAGACCTTCAAATCTGGGTACCTCAACATCCCAGTCAATCTGTTCGTTTCTCCTCGAAAAGATGGAACTACCTATGGATTCTCCTTTGGATTCAATATTTACAGGAAACCAAAAGTTCAGTAATTGGCCTGGGTCAAAATCTTTATTGAATTAACCTCAATCCTAAAACCATGAAAGCGCTCATAAGTATATTACTGATCCTGATGCTTTCTGATACAGGTTTCCCGCAAAACAAACGTTTGCCAAACCTGGGAGACAAGGCAGAGCTGAAAGAACTCAGGATAGGAAAAATCGTTCAAAAAGATAAGTCAATTCTCAAAGAGATCATCCTCATTGAAATCAAAGAATTTGGTATTATCTACGAGAAGAAAAAAGGGCTCCATGACTTGTTCATCGAATCAATTGACTATATCGAATTTCCTGAAACAAAATGGGGCCCGCTGAGAATTCACTTTATAGACAACAAACCAATTGCTTATCTAATATAAAATGAAAAAGTACGTCATTATATCGTTGTTGTTACTGTTGACAACAGTAAGCCGGGGGCAGGAAACCCTGCTCCCGCCCGGGTCATATCAGATCGGACTGAGATCAGGTAAGTTTATCGAGTCGGTAGAAATTCGTTATATTGATACCATTCGGGTGGAATTTGTCAAACGTGGAAACCTGGACGACATCCGGATTTCAGAAGTGAACTCCTTAGAAACAAAAGAATACTATTTCAATATAAGTAAAGACGGTCATTGGGTCAAGAGAAATTATGATCATCTCATTTTAAAAGACTTTGTAAGAAAATCAAATGATACACTGACAGGGATTCTGACAGATGTCAACTACAATACCATGAGCTTTCGCGAAAGGGAAACAACCAAAGTAAAAAAGTACTGGATAAGCAGCGTTGAAAACTACTCCCTTGGAAATGACCCTTTTAAAACTTCTGTCTCGGGAAAAGCAACAGATTCAGTAACGGATCCTACAATCGTTAAAACTTATGTGGAGTTACCTGCAGTTTTGAACGGTGTGGATAGCCTGGAAAGCATGAGACTCGATAGTCTGGCAACACTTCAACCAGAGCGAGAAACATCCTATTATTCAAATAGTTACGACAGGGGCGAGCTGGATGCAGAGAAAATAAATCAGAGTGGCTATGGCTGTGGTGGCTTTTTCCTTGGGATGACCTATGGCTCAGCTTTCCTAACAGCTGGGGCAAGCGGCGATAAGTGCCCGGAGATTAACGTGCCCCCGGGAGTAGATCGAAAAATGTATAAAGAAGGTTATAAAAACAAGTTCATTCGTAAACGCAGCAGGGCTGCAGCTACAGGAGCAGCTACTGCGAAAGCAATAATTACTATCGTAATTTTAATTGCACTTCTTGCCTCAAACTAATAATAACGATCAGATTATTTCCCAAGCTGGGTGATGGCATCATCAACAAGGATACGGCCACAGTATTCGCAAACGATAATCTTCTTGTGCATGCTGATTTCTAGCTGATGTTGAGGCGGGATCTTATTGAAACAACCTCCACAGGCACCTCTTTCGATTTGCACAACAGCCAAACCATTTCTGGCATTCTTACGAATCCGGTGATAAGCAGTCAACAAACGCTCCTCGATGAATTTCTGGTGTTCCTCAGACTTCCTGATGAGCGCCAGTTCTTCTTTTTCAGTCTCGTCAACGATATCCTGAAGTTCTGCTTTTTTTGCATCAAGGTCACTGGTTTTTTCAGTGAGAATTGCCTCAGCAGCGATGATGGCTTCTTTTTTCACTTCGAAACCAATAGTAAATTCCTTAATCCGTTTTTCACAAAGTTGCAACTCAAGTCCCTGGAATTCAATCTCTTTGGAAAGAGAGTCATATTCCCGGTTGTTACGGACATTCATTTGCTGCTCTTCATACTTCTTGATAAGAATCTGGCTGTCCTTAATCTGTAATTTCCTCTCCTGGATTTGTTTGTCGAGCACATCCGTTTCCAATTTCAGATTCTCAAGCCTGGTCTGTAATCCAATGATCTCATCCTCCAGATCCTGAACTTCCAACGGAAGCTCACCACGAATGATCTTGATACGATCGATCTGAGAGTCAGTCTGTTGAAGATTGTATAAGGAATACAGTTTCTTTTCAATGGTCACATCCACTTTATCGTCCCAATGCTCTTCAGCCCTGGCTGGGGCTTCCATTGTTGATACCTGCTCAGCGGGTGCTGAAGCCTGGTCGAGGCCATCCTCTTTCGATTTAAGGGTTTTTCCTTTTGGTTTTGCAGTCGCCATATAGCAGCAGATTTAGAAATAATGTACAGGGTTGGTGTTCTCCCCGGAAATAAAGCTTGCAAAGGTAGGAAATTTTTCTTGAATAAGATCATATATTACAGCCTTTGCAAATTGTTCACTTTCATAATGACCAATATCTGCAATGATGATGCGGCTTTCAGCTTCAAAAAAATCGTGATATTTCATGTCCGCGGCAACAAAAACATCAGCGCCAGCCTGAATAGCTTCCTTAATCAGGAAACTGCCTGAACCTCCACACAAAGCCACTTTCTTGATCTTTTTATTCAGTAGTTCCGTATGACGCACACAGCCGGCTACGGTCATTTCCTTCAACATTGCTAAGAAATCAATTTCATCCAGGGCTTCCGGCAATGAGCCCAGAATTCCGAAACCGACCTGATTGTGAACATTTTCCAAAGAATAAATATCATAAGCCACTTCTTCATAAGGATGGGCCTTGAGCATCGCAGATAATACGGCAGACTCCAGATATGCAGGATAAACGGTCTCTATCCGAATCTCTTTCTCAAAATGCAAAGCTCCTATCTTCCCGACAAAAGGATTTGACCCTTCCATGGCACGAAAGCTTCCCATGCCTTCGATATTGAAACTGCAGGAATCATAGTTTCCTATTTCCCCGGCCCCGGCCTTAAAAATGGCCTCTCTTACCGGTTCTGTATGATCCGCAGGACAGAAGGTCACGAGTTTTCGCAGCAATCCTTTCCGCGGGGAGAGAATTTTTGTGTCAACCAAACCCAGAACCGCGGCCAGCGCAGCACTCACACCTTTGTCAACACTGTCAAGGTTGGTGTGTATGGCATAGATGGCAATATCCTCACGAATTGCCTTCATCACCAGGCGCTCCACCATCCCTTTGCCAGTGAGCCGCTTCAATCCTTTGAATATTAAGGGGTGATGTACAATCACCATATTACACCCCTTAGCTTTGGCTTCCTGTAAGATGCCATCTGTGAGATCCAGGCTTATCAATACCCCCCGGATTTTCTGCTCAGGGCTTCCCACTTGTAAGCCGCTATTGTCATAGCTTTCCTGTAATGAAGGAGGCGCAAACGCTTCCAAAACCCGGGTAATTTCCTTTAACTGCATGCTAATCCTTTGTTAAACAAGATTTTTAAATATCCGGAAGGCAACCTTTTTTACCCAAAACAGTAAAACACAGCCTACGATGATCAAAAGTAATTTTTTCCATAAAAGGAAACTAATTTTTTCCACATGAGCGGGCTTTGGTCGCTACTGCTTCCATTCTCTGTGCTATACGGCTGGGGCATGATGGTTCGCAACAAACTCTATGACTGGGGCATGTTGCAAGCGGAGTCATTTGATCTGCCTGTGATCTGTATTGGAAACCTGAGTGTGGGCGGTACTGGCAAAACTCCGCATGTTGAATATCTTATTAATCTTTATGGCAAAAAGTACAAAATTGCCATCTTAAGCCGCGGATATAAAAGAAAAACAAAAGGATTTCACCTGGCTTCCGACGAAGAAAGCGTTGATACACTTGGTGATGAACCATTGCAATATCACACAAAGTTCAAAAATACCATTGTTGCTGTTGACGAAGACAGAAGAAACGGCATACATCAGTTGTTAAGACTTCATCCTGACCTGGATGTCATCATCCTCGATGATGCCTTCCAGCATCGTGCTGTTAAAGCCGGGATCAATATTCTTCTCAGTGATTATCACAAACCGTTTTTCGAAGATTGGATTCTACCGGCAGGACGCCTGAGAGAATCCCGAAAAGGGGCCGAAAGAGCCGATCTGATCGTCGTAACAAAAACACCCAAGATCTTCTCCCCTATCACCAAAAGAACTTATAAAGAGCAAATAAATCCCCGACCTGATCAGCCGCTTTTCTTCTCATATCTTTGTTTTGGAGAGCCGGTCGCCATGAATGCCTCAGCCAGGCTCTTCAAACGAAAGAATTTCGACGGGATCCTCATGTTGACAGGCATTGCCAATCCGCTGCCACTGGAAAACTACCTCCAGAACCAATGCCAGGAGCTCTCTACCCTGATTTTTCCTGATCATCATCAATACACCTCTGCCGATATGGCAAAGCTTCGCGAGAGCTTCAACAAAGTTTTCTCAGGAAATAAGGCCATCATGACTACGGAAAAAGATGCCATGAGGCTCAGGGACCCGGAACTTGCCAAGGACCTGATCGACCTCCCTATATATTATATTCCTGTTGAGGTTGAATTCCACCCTGTGGATAAGGAGTTGTTTGACCGGAGGATGATGGAGTTTGTGGGGAAAAGGTTAGCCGTTAGGCGTTAGGCGTTAGTCGTTAGGAGAGAATCCAACGACTCTCCTAAAACTTCTTTCTAATCCTTCTTCCTCATCCTTTACCCTTCCCTTGTTCTGCAATGAGCTGTTAAATGCAGGATATTATACTTCGGCTGTTGATCGCTTTCATCAAGAGCTACTAAAAAACAAGATTGTCTTATTGGATTAGCGGCATCTTAATTATAACATTAAAAGTTACTGTTCAGCTGTAGGCAGCTGAAAATCTACAGGGCTACCTTCGAGTGCAT
>JBAXPV010000002.1:0-202722 GCA_037132075.1 Bacteroidota bacterium | reverse complement strand
TAATCATTCTTTATCTTTGATTGGTTAACTTGTTAATAACCCCTGAACAGTAACTTTATTTATTATTTATGAAAACAATTTGTAGAATTGCTACTGTTTTAACATTTTTTATTTTCGCGGTTGGGTGCACGAAGGATGACGCTTCACACAAACAGATAATTCAAACTACTAAAGATGGCTCTGTATTGTTTGAGGAAGCTGCAGTAAATCATTCTTTGGGATTGGAATATATTTATAACTCTCTCGTTAGTTCGCAGCTTGACAGTAGCCTTGTTTTGGATACAAATAGTTATAATAACCTTTTAAATTTTGTTAAAATCAAGACACATAGTTTTTTATTAGGTCTAGGAAATACTTTTATTCAAAATAATGAATCTCTTGTTTTAGATTGGACAGATTATTCTTTTACTTGGATTGTTAAACAACAAAATGATCATCTTCTATATGACTCAATAGTGGCAGATTCCTTAACAAACAAGCAAAAGGAACTTTTAAGAGAGTTGAGCTTGGCTGTGTATGATGTTAATATTGGGTATGATTCCACATTATCTGTTTTTGAGCATATTAGAGAACGATCATATCAGACATGTAACGATGAGGAGTTAATCGCTATGTTAGCTGCAGTTGAGATTGGAGAGGCATCGTTAACATATTGGTATTCAAATTATGATAAATGGAACAATATCTTTCCTTCAAGACTTAAATCATGGTTTAATTGGAAAGAATTATTAGGACGAGATATAGAAGGTGCGGTTACCGGTGCAGTAACCGGCTTTGTAACAAGTGGAATTTCTGGTGCGGGAGCGGGTGCTTTAGCAGGTGGGTTGGGTGCTTCTGCTGGTTCAGCTGCCCTTCAATTGTACCACCATTGGATCGATTAGATTTGTAATTATGAAATACATATTTATTTTGTTAATTACATTTTCATATGGTTTTTGTAATGCAAAGCCACAAGTATTGAAAGTATTTATTTCATCGGAGTATGTAAATTCGAAGTATATTTCAATTAAAGATAAGGATAATCATTTATTTATTGAATTTACACGGGTAGATAATAGACATACAATTGTCAATGATACCAATAATTTCCTTGTAATTAAAAGGAAATATCTATTGGATAGTAAGAGCGACACAATTGCAATATATAAAAAGAATAGAATTTATTTAAAAGATTTATCTGAATATGTAGACGTTGTAAAATTGAGACATGGATGGAGTTATTTTTTTGATGGGAAGGAGATTCTAAGTATCTTATATTCACTAAATAATGAGAGGAAAATGTATGAATTAACAATCAGTTATAATACACTAGATAATATTACTTTAAATGTGCTTCAACTTGCAATCGCCAGTTTTGATAAAAATGTTATTATGGAATATAAGGAAGATAATTTTATTAATACAATTGTATTGGTAATTATATTATTGAATACTATATAGATATCTTAAGTGTTGCAATAACTCCAGATGGATCTGTTGCTGTAAACAGGCTATTCCCAACGACTAAAGCATCTACGCCTGCTTTCCTTAGTAATGGTGCATTGCCAATGTCCACGCCTCCGTCCACTTCGATCAGGGTTTTAATGTTATTCTCAATAATCATTGTCTTAAGTTCCTTCACCTTCTTGTAAGTCCCAGAAATGAATTTTTGTCCGCCAAAGCCAGGATTTACAGACATAATAAGTACCAGATCAGCTTCACACAAAATATCTTCTAACAGCACAACTGGTGTGTGAGGATTTAGGGCTACCCCTGCCTTAGCTCCACATGCTTTTATTGCCTGCAAAGTGCGGTGTAAATGGTTACAAGCTTCATAATGCACGGTGATATATTCAGCGCCCAAATCCCGGAACCTTTGAATATATCGGTCAGGATCAACAATCATCAGGTGAACATCCAGTGGTTTTTTGGCATATTTCTGAATGGCATTGATCACTGGGAACCCAAATGAAATATTCGGAACAAAGACGCCATCCATAATATCCAGGTGAAACCAATCGGCTTTACTGTTATTGATCATATCAATATCGCGTTGTAAATTGCCGAAATCAGCGGAAAGTAATGAGGGTGAAATGAGCATGACCTGACTTTTAATTTGTAAATTAAGCCAAAAGTGCAAAAAAATAACGTAGGATTTGTCAGATCTTTGCACAACCTTTTCCAAAATATCGTGTTTAAGAGTTTTGACTATGGAAGAAAGAAAGAGTGATCATATTATCCTGGCGCTTGGCTCACGTCTGAAACCGGAGGAAGCTGACAAGCGTTTCGATTATGAGCCCTTGTCAAAGGGAATAATGGAAGCAAAACCAGAGGAGGTTTTATTTTTTGGTAAAAAACTCAGGGTTCCTATGTGGGCATCAAGTATGACAGGTGGTACGAGTCTTGGTCGTACCATTAATACCAACCTTGCCCGCGCTTGTAATGATTTTGGCATGGGTATGGGATTGGGTTCCTGCAGGATTTTACTTGACAAACCTGAATATCTGAGCGATTTTGATGTTCGAGATATCATTGGGCCAGACTTGCCGCTCTTTGCAAATATCGGGATTGCCCAGGTAGAATTGATGATTGCAGATAAATCCTGGTCACGACTGGAAGAATTGGTAAACAAACTCCGTGCTGATGGTCTCATCATTCATATTAATCCGATCCAGGAATGGCTACAACCTGAGGGCGACGAGATCCATCGCCCGCCAATAGAGACGATTGAAGAGTTTTTGACCCTAACAAAAATCAAAGTTGTCCTCAAGGAAGTGGGGCAGGGGATGGGACCAGAGAGTATTCGGGCAGCACTTAAATTGAACATCGAAGGCTTTGAACTGGCTGCTTTTGGCGGAACAAACTTCGCCAAACTTGAGCTCAGTCGCAGTAACCCTCAGTTACAGGAATTGTATGCTCCACTGTCGCATATTGGCCATAATGCTGAGGAAATGCTTGGAATTATCGGGCAGGCCATTGATTCCGGACAGGAAATAAATTGTAGTCACATCATCATCAGCGGTGGCATTACCTCATTTCTGGATGGTTATTACCTTATTAATAAATCAAAATTGCCGGCAGTTTTCGGACAAGCTTCCGGTTTTTTGAACTATGCCCGTGGCGATTATCAGGATTTGAGATCTTATGTTGAACACCAGGTGAAAGGTTTGGAATTTGCAAGGGCTTACCTGAGAGTCAAAAATAACGAATGAAAGACAAAATAATTAAAGGATTTTCTAAACTTCCGGAGACTGAAAAACGCAGATATGTTGCTTCTCTCTGTAAAAATCCATCAAAAGTAGTAGCAGAAATGGAAGCATTTCTTTTTACTACTGAGGGTGAAAGGGAACTTTTTATGGATTTGAGCGAAAATACCATCAGTAGCTTTCACCTTCCATATGGCATTGCCCCCAATTTTTTGATCAATGACAAGGTTTATCATGTCCCCATGGTGATTGAAGAAAGCTCTGTTGTGGCTGCTGCTGCAAGCAGTGCCAGGTTCTGGGCTGATCGCGGAGGTTTTCATATTAAGGAGATTTCTTCTGTAAAATTGGGTCATGTTTATTTCCGCTGGTTTGCAGAACCCGCCTTGCTGCATGAACATTGGCCGAAAATCCGAACCGTCCTGTTGACCCGATTGAGCCCTATTTCTGCAAACATGACACAAAGGGGAGGCGGAATACAAAAACTTGAGTTGGTCGAAAGCACCAAAGATGTACCAAACCTGTTCAAATTGCATGCAGAATTTGACACGGTTGACTCAATGGGCGCCAATTTTATCAATACCTGTCTTGAAGAATTAGCCCAGGGATTGCTTTCTTATGTCGAATCCAATACATTTTTTCCCCAGGGAGC
Source organism: Bacteroidota bacterium (assembly GCA_037132075.1). Classification (GTDB taxonomy): domain Bacteria; phylum Bacteroidota; class Bacteroidia; order Bacteroidales; family CAIXZF01; genus JBAXPV01. Next base: position 198,888 of record JBAXPV010000002.1, on the reverse strand, counting down.
CTGCCAGGTTGTGATGAGTATCCTTAGTAATTATACAGATCAGTGTATCGTGACCGTGGAAGCTTCCTGCCTGATTGAAGATCTGGAAGGAAGTGTCAATGGCTTGAGCGCTGAAGAATTTTGTGATAAAATGATCGTGGCCTACCAGATTGCGCATACCGATGTATACCGCGCTACGACACATAATAAAGGTGTAATGAACGGCGTGGCTGCCGTATTAATCGCCACAGGCAATGATTTCAGGGCAGCGGAAGCCGCAGCTCATGCTTTTGCGGCGCGTGACGGCCGGTATCGGAGTCTAAGTCATTGCTATGTTGAAGGAGATCATTTTATTGTTAGCCTTACCTTGCCGCTATCGGTTGGAACAGTTGGAGGAATTACAAATATTCATCCCTTAGCCCGGACTTCATTAGAGGTCTTAGGTCATCCTTCTGCACAGGAACTTATGGGTATCATAGCAGCTGTTGGATTGGCGAGTAATTTTTCTGCTTTACAAAACCTGGTGACGCAAGGGATCCAGAAGGGACATATGAAACTGCATCTTGCCAATATTCTCAATGCGCTTTCTGCAACACTCACCCAAAGGCACGAAGCACAAAAGTATTTTGCCAACAACCAGGTAAGTTATGCTGCTGTCAAAGCATTCTTAGATGCAGGACAGGCTTAGTTACAGGGCCAACGGGAAACTGCTGATCAGCGGTGAATACCTGGTGCTCAAAGGTGCCACAGCATTAGCGATCCCTTTAATATTCGGCCAGACTCTTAGTATTTCTGATTCAAATACTGATCACATTAGCTGGGAAAGCCATGATAAATCCGGGAGATGGTTTTTTGAAGAAATTAAGCCAGGTTCCTTTGCAGTTTTGGATACAGATTCAGAAACTATTGCTGGAAAACTCAATACCATATTAATAGCAGCAAAGAAGTTAAACCCGGATTTTCTTAAAAAAGGCGGAATATGTGTGACAATGAGTGCCAATTATCCACTTCATTGGGGTCTGGGAAGCAGTTCTTCTTTGATTTCACTTATTTCTCAATGGGCAAAAGTTGACAGTTGGGAGCTGTATCGTCATTGTTTTAATGGCTCTGGTTATGACCTTGCTTGTGCCAAAAATGATTTTCCTTTATTCTACCGCCTGATAGATAGCAAACAGGAAATTATCAGGGCTAACCCGGGAGAAGCGCTGAAGAAGTATTCTTATTTTGCTTTTCTGGGAAAAAAGCAGGACTCTTCGGTTGAAGTTGATTCATTTCTTTTGAATAATAAGGTGTCCGGGCATGATATTGCCAGAATTACCGCGCTGAGTATCGATATCTGCAATGAAGGTAATTACGATTCGCTGTATAAAAAAGTAGCAGAGCATGAATCTATCATATCAGAAATCCTTTGCCGGCCTACCTTGAAAGAAGAAAGATTTCCTGGTTTTCCAGGAATGGTCAAATCTTTGGGTGCCTGGGGAGGCGATTTTGCCATGTTCGTTAGCGATTTGCCAGGTATGAAGGTGACTTCTTTATTGAAAAATTTGGGTATTGCAGATACTATCTATACTTTTAACGAACTGATTCGCTAAACATGCCTGCAAAATTCTCTGTCGCCTGGAAATCCCCGTCTAATATCGCCTTTATCAAGTATTGGGGGAAGAAGCCAGGACAGGTCCCGGCAAATCCAAGTCTTAGTATGAGCCTGACTGAGGCTTATACAAAAACCCAGGTGTCAGCTTTCGAATCTGCGGATCATATGCCGGATCTGGCGATCAATGGGAAGCCAGATCATCCATTTATTGGTAAAGTAAGGTCTTTGCTTGATAAGATGAAGTTAGATTTTCCTTTATTGCAGCAATTTTCTTTTGACTTGGGAACTGCCAACAGTTTTCCGCATTCAGCAGGAATAGCCTCTTCAGCTTCTGGATTAAGTGCTTTTTCTTTGTCTATTCTCGATCTTGTTTTGCAAATTGAGGATAGAAAATTAGAATCAGAAGAGTTTTTCAGGCAAGCTTCCTATTATGCACGAATTGGATCGGGCAGTGCTTGTCGTTCGGTTTATGGGGAATTTGCGGTTTGGGGAAAGAATAATTACCTGGATGATTCATCCGATTTGTATGCTATTCCATTTAACGATAGGGTTAATTCTAAGTTTCAGGATTTGCAGGATACCATATTAATAGTGTCTTCAAAGCCAAAAGCCTTGTCAAGTAGTGCCGGGCATGCTAAAATGGGCTCACATCCTTTTGCTGAAGCGAGGAGATTACAGGCCATAAATAACCTGGATGAGATCTTAAAATGTATGGAAAAGGGGGACTTTGAGCGATTCGGCACGATTGTCGAAAATGAAGCTTTGATTTTACATTCACTCATTATGACCTCCGATGAAAGTTCTATGTTGCTAGAACCAGGTAGCATTCAGATAATACATGCCGTTAGAAAGGCACGAAAACAGGGGCTGCCTGTCTTCTTTACGATAGATGCCGGTCCCAATATTCACCTAATTTACCCCGGGAATTATTCAGATCAAATCAGGCCATTCATCCAGAATGAACTGTTGCCTTTCTGTGAAAACAGTAAAGTGATCTATGATTGTATTGGAAAGGGGCCAGAAAGAATTTCAATTGTTGAAGGTTTTTTAAGCTAAACGAATGACAAAAACTGCGGAAAGAACCTTTTATGCGAAGCTGATGTTATTCGGCGAGTATGCTATTTTGCTTGGATCAAAAGCACTTAGTATTCCATACCACCATTTCAGTGCCCGGCTTAGATTCCTGGATCATCTGGGAAATCACGCTGAAGATGCCCGGATCAGCAACCAAAGGATACGGGAGCTGGCAGATTTCTTTCTCAAAAACACAGGGCTGTTTGAAGATTTTCTCGATTTGCCTGCCATATCTAGTGATGTCGACCAGGGATTGTTTCTTGATTCCACCATTCCGCAAGGATATGGATTGGGAAGTTCCGGGGCATTGTGTGCGGCATTGTATGATAAATATGCACTTGAGCCGATTATTCCGGGCATTGATATTGATAAAGAGAAACTAAAAAGCCTGAAAACAAAACTTGCTTCCATGGAATCCTTGTTTCACGGACGTAGTTCAGGATTTGATCCCTGTTCCTGTTTTATACAAAAAGCATTGTGTGTTGATGAACATAAAAACCTATTCGTTCCTGAAATTGGGAGAAATTCATTAATAGATAAAGGCAAATTATTCTTGATTGACACCGGTAGTACTGAAAAGACAAGTCCCTTGGTGAAGGCTTTTCTCCATGAATTCTTAATTGAAGGTAACACAACAGAAGCCGGAACAGAATTTTGTCGTTTGAATAATGAGTGTATTGACGCTATCCTGACCGGGGATCCGGAAGTTTTTTATCAAACAATGGCTCCATTATCAGCTTTTCAGCTCAGTCATCTCGAATATATGATCCCTGAAAAGATGCGGGGATTGTGGAAATTTGGCCTTGAAAACGGCAGTTTTTCATTAAAACTCTGTGGTTCCGGAGGCGGTGGCTTTCTAATGGGTTTCACAGCAGAACCCCATATGGTTTATCCGCTGATTCAAGAAAAGGGCTTTAAAATTATAGCTGTGTTCGACATTAGTTAAAAATAAATCTGCCAGATGTATCGTATTCTCTTTCTGTTACTCGCCCTTATTAGCATTTCCTGTTCCCGTTATTACGAACCGCCACCCCAGAATCTGCCATTGTTAAGCAGGAGAGCAGAAATGCAATTCAGCCCATCCCTCAGCATTTACGGGGGATCTGTTGGGTGTGCATTCTCCCCTGTAAAACATTTGGGAATTAACGCCAATGCCTGGCAAGCTTTTACAAAAGCAAAACTCGGCTATGGTGAATTGGCGCTTGGTTATTACCATGGATTTCACAATCAATTGAATTTTGAAGTTTATGGCGGTTATGGTCGTGGTGCTTCGAGTATGAACGACACAATTAATAATTTCTTTCTCAGGGGTGACTATTATCATGGTAAAGGTGATTTCAACAATTATTTTATACAATGTAATTTCGGAGTCGATCTCGACTCGAGTGTTTTTGTCGCAGCCGGTGCACGTTATGTCGTTATGGATTATATGGCTTCAGTCATCCAAAAAAACGGTGTAACTCATTATGATGCTAGTTTTCCAGGTAAAGGTCTCGAATTTAGCGGTCTAATGCGGATCGGCAAAAGGCATATATTTGGTCAGTGCGGTGGCACCATCAGCTTTATGAGAGTGGACGATCCGGCAGATATGTTCAGATTAAGCCCGCTTCAGATATTTGTTGGGATGCTGATAAAGTTTTAATTGTAAAAATTTCATACAGAAAACACAGCGTAAATACACACAGAGAACACAGAAATTATGAGTCTCTGGGAGCGATTCTGTTGATTTCAAAGCGTTGCTTAACACAAACCGTCAAAACCTCTGTGCATTCTGTGTGTATTTAATCTGTGACCTCTGTGTGAAAAAACGTATATAGGTTTTATAAAATAATAGAGCGTCTTGATTGGCAATATCGTCTTATCTTTTTACTAATTTCTTTGAAATTACTTCCTTCCCATTGAATATTTTTATCAAATATAAGCCGGGCTTAAAACCTACCAATTTGACTTGATTGGTAGAACTTTCAATGAGATTCCCTTCAAGCATGAGTGTTCCTTCATGATTGAAAATCGAATAGGTTTCCTCTTTTGCCATGTTATTGAATCTGATACTTATTGATTCACCTGCTGGGTTGGGGTAAATTGTAAATTGCTCAATGTTGTGTTCTTCTGAAATCCCGATAATTTCCCAATTTGGACGGTAATAGAGCCCTTCATTTAATCCCAAGAATATTTCAGGATCGCAGAAAATCATTGAATAAGGCGTTGTTTGAGGAGGTAAGTCTTCATTTATTTCAACCCAGCTGGTGCCATTATTCATGGTTTCAAATAATCCACCTTGGATGGTTCCTGCAAAAACATCGGATTCAAAGCTCCACATATAGCCAACATTGAGTGTCGATAATCCAGTATTTACCGAAGTCCAGCTAAAACCATTATCTGTAGATAAGAATACACCACCCCCTTGAGTTCCTGCAAATAAATAGGATTCATTTGCCGTAATTGAAAGAACATTTAAATTCGTCAATCCAGAATTTGATATTGACCATGTATTTCCATTATCTGAAGAAACGATAACACCTTGTCCAAGAGTTCCAACATAGATATTATTGTATTTATCACATATGGTTATATAATCCATGAATATAGGAATCCCTGTATTTATTAAATTCCATGCAATTCCATGATCATGGGATACATATAATGCACCCATCGAAACAACAAAAATGTCTGATCCATGAACAAGAATGTCGCGAACTATGAAAGTGGAATCAACTTTAGTCCATGAAAAGCCATTATCTGATGATTTTAAAATTGCCCCATCAATTCCAGCAAATATTTCGCCATCAAGTACAGCAACTGTATTATGAAAACCGACTTCCAATCCAGAAAGGATTTGAAGCCAAAAAGAATTGTTAATCTGACGAAAAAAACCACCTGAAGTCGCAGCAATTACTTCAGTTCCATTAATAGCAATGTCAGTAATTGGACCATCATATTGCAGATCTGTTTTTTGCCATTGCGCAAAAGTCCGTTCATGAGACAAAACAGATAAATTAAATAATAATATTAGTAATATTAGATTTTCTCTCATGGGATTTATTTTAAATGACACATCCAATTAATCTGGGTTGCCAAACTCTGTGCATTCTGTGTTCTTATTCTGTGCAATCTGTGTGAAAAACAATGGCGAAAAAAAATACAAAAGAGGAGGAACAAAAGAAAAGGCCACCCTTTTGAGGTAGCCTTTTGTATGTTTATCCTAAATAAGTCTTCAGGATTTTACTTCGTGAGGTGTGTTTGAGTCTCCGTATCGCCTTCTCCTTGATCTGCCTGACCCGTTCCCGGGTGAGATCGAATTTCTCGCCAATCTCCTCGAGTGTCATTGGGTGACTTCCATTGAGTCCGAAGTAAAGACGGACAACATCCGCTTCTCTTGGAGTCAGGGTAGAAATGGCACGGTCGATTTCTCTTCTGAGTGAATCATAAAGCAATTCGGTTTCAGGAGTAGGGGTGTCATCACTGCGGATGACATCATACATGGTATTGTCTTCATCCTGCACCAGGGGCGCATCCATCGAAATGTGACGACCTGAGTTGCGCATGGATTCCTTTACCTCGTTTTCGCTGATCTCAAGCAATCCTGCAATTTCTTCAGGATTTGGCTCACGCTCAAATTCCTGCTCTAACCTTGCATAAGCTTTGTTGATCTTGTTGATTGCCCCGATCTTATTCAAAGGTAATCTTACAATACGACTTTGCTCAGCCAAAGCCTGCAAAATTGATTGACGAATCCACCAAACTGCATAAGAGATAAATTTAAAACCACGGGTTTCATCAAAACGCTGAGCAGCTTTGATCAACCCAAGATTGCCTTCATTAATTAAGTCGGGCAGACTCAGTCCCTGGTTCTGGTATTGCTTTGAGACAGAAACCACGAAACGAAGATTGGCTTTAGTCAACTTCTCTAAAGCGAAGCGGTCGCCTTGCTTGATACGCTGTGCAAGCTGAACTTCTTCTTCTGCACTGATCAGCTCAACTTTGCCGATCTCCTGAAGGTACTTATCTAATGATGCGGTTTCCCTGTTGGTAACCTGCTTCGTAATCTTTAACTGCCTCATTGTTTGGTATTAGTTACAAACTGGGGTTCTTGTACGTCAGGATTACGCAATGGTTTCAGGTTCCTGTGTTTTCTGTTCGTTAGGATTTGGTAATAATGCCTTCCGTGATAATTTCATTTTTCCGTTCTGGTCAATAGCAATGAGTTTTACCTCAATAACATCACCAACTTTGAAATAATTCTCAATTACAGTTACCTTTTTCCAGTCAATTTCAGAGATGTGCAGCAAACCATCACGATCCGGCATGATCTCTACGAAAGCGCCGTAAGTAGTAATTCCCTGGACTTTTCCTTTGTAGATCTCACCAATCTCCGGAACACCGGTAATGGCTTTGATACGTGCAACAACCTGGTTGATTGAATCCAGGTCAGCAGAAGAAATATCGATTACACCAACACCATTCACTTCTTCGATAGTGATCGTAGAACCTGTCTGACGTTGTAGTTCCTGAATGATCTTGCCTCCTGGTCCGATTACAGCACCGATAAATTGTTTGTCGATGGTCATCTGTACGATTCTCGGCACAAATGGCTTGTAATCCTCGCGGGGTTCGGTGATCACTTTGGCAATTTCGCCTAAGATATGAAGCCTGCCTTGTTTGGCCTGGTTCATAGCCTCTGCTAAAACATCGTATGATAAACCGTCAACTTTAATATCCATCTGGCAGGCAGTGATGCCGTCTGCAGTGCCACAAACCTTGAAGTCCATGTCGCCCAGGTGATCTTCGTCACCAAGAATGTCAGAAAGCACTGCATATTTGCCGGTTTTTGTATCAGTAATCAGCCCCATGGCAATGCCGGAAACTGGTTTCTTTAATTTGAGTCCGGCGTCCATGATTGCCATGGTGCCAGCACAAACTGTTGCCATTGAAGACGAACCATTGGACTCAAGGATGTCAGAGACTATACGCACGGTATAAGGATTTTCTGGTGCTTTTGGGAGCATGTTTTTCAATGCCCTCATGGCCAGGTTTCCATGTCCGATTTCGCGACGGCCTGTTCCACGGTTTGGTTTTACCTCACCGGTAGAGAATGCCGGGAAGTTATAATGAAGGAGGAAGTTATTCTTGCCTTCATAGATAGCACCGTCAATAATCTGCTCGTCCATTTTTGTTCCGAGAGTACAGGTTGTCAGTGATTGAGTCTCTCCACGGGTGAAGATGGCAGAACCATGTGCCCTTGGGAGATAATCAGTTTCGCACCAGATCGGGCGAATCTCATCAAGCTTCCTGCCATCAAGGCGAATACGCTCATTGAGGATTACTTCGCGAACGGCATCTTTTTCGATGTCATGGAAATAACGTTTGAAGAGCGGAGCTTTTGCTTTCTTGTCATCTTCTGTCATTGTCGCTAAAAATTCTGTGGCAATGGCTTCGAAAGACTCTTTTCTTTGGTGTTTGTTGGCGATTCCGGCAGCCGCAACTTTTAACAGCTTGTCGTAACAAGCGGTCCGGATTGCAGCATTGAGTTCTTCGTCATTATTTTCGTGGGAATATGTTCTTTTTATTTTTGCGCTTTCAACCATCGCCGCAAGTTCAACTTGTGCCTGGCACTGAACCTTAATCGCTTCGTGTGCAAATTTGATTGCCTCTAACATGTCAGCTTCACTGACTTCTTTCAGTTCGCCTTCAACCATCATGATGTTTTCTGCAGAAGCAGCAACAGTGAGGTCCATGTCAACATCCTGAAGTTGGGTAATGCTGGGGTTGCAGATCAATTGTCCGTTAACACGGCCAATTCTTACTTCGGAAATAGGACCGTTAAAAGGAAGGTCAGAGACGGCAATTGCAGCAGATGCGGCAAGGCAAGCCAGAGATTCAGGGGCAACTTCTCCGTCAGAAGAAATTAACGAAATCAAAACCTGGATTTCAGCGTGGTAATCAGAGGGGAATAAAGGACGTAAAGCGCGGTCAACCAATCTTGAGATCAGGATCTCATGCTCGGAAGGACGAGCCTCACGTTTGAAAAAGCCACCGGGAAAACGGCCGGAGGAAGCATATTTTTCTTGATAATCAACGGACATAGGGAGGAAGTCAACGTTCTCTCCTGCTTCTTTTTTTGAAACAACAGTGGCCAGGACCATAGAATCGCCCATACGGACGACCGCTGCTCCATCGGCTTGTTTGGCGAGACGGCCGGTCTCGATACTGATCTCACGGCCATCGGGCATTGTGAATTTTTTGGTAATGCCTAAGTTTGTCATGTGTGTGTGTAAATAAAGGTGGATAAAATTTGGGGTTGATAATTATAAAAAAAGGCAATTTTTCAATTGCCTTTTTTTTGAGTTTCTTGAAGAGATTATTTCCTGATACTTAGTTTTTTCAGGATTTCTCTGTATTTTTCAATGTCGTTGTCTTTCAGATAAGCAAGGAGTTTCCGTCTCTTACCTACAAGTAAAACTAAAGAACGCTGGGTAGCAAAGTCTTTCTTGTTCTCTTTCAGGTGTTCGGTAAGGTGTTTGATCCTGAATGTAAACAGGGCAATCTGTCCTTCGGTTGATCCGGTATCTACAGGAGAAGTTCCGAATTCTGTAAAAATGTTCTTTTTAGTCTCGCTTGTTAAGTACATAATCGTATTTATTTTTCTCTAAAAAAGGGCTGCAAAGATACAAAATGTTTTTAATAATAGGAATTATTATGAAAAAAATATTCTGTCTCAAATCGTGTGCAAAGATACACCTTATTATTTGATTCCTACCATATTATTTACTTCAATATCAATAAAAACAGGCAAATGATCACTAAATCCGCCATGAAAGGAAGGTCCAAGGTAGGTTCGGAAGGGCCGTACCCCCATATTTGACTCGTCTTTCTCTAGCAAAAAATCCGGTTTGAAGATGTTCATTTTTGTTTCGGGTAGGTAGATTTTGCCAGTATGATCAGTAAGAGCTGTTGAAATGATCATCTCATCAATACTGGACCAGATTCCCTGAAACTTATAAGAACCTTCATTTCTGGGAATTGTTTCAGTCAGGTTAATGAGTCTATTGTTGCACGTAGTATTTTCGCCTGTAAATGAATTCATGAATTGCATTATGCAATTTTCATCTGGTTCTGCATTAAAATCTCCCATGAGCAGAATCTTGGCAGGATAGGAGAGGTGCATTAAACTGTCGACATAGTATTTTAAAGTGTTGGCTACAATATCACGCCTTTTTTCACTTGATTCAAGTCCTCCGTATTTAGAAGGCCAGTGATTCACAAAAACATGCAGCGTGTCGCATTGTGCCAACAGAATTTTCGCATAAAGGATATCGCGGGTATGTTGGTTACTGTCCTCCGGGAAGATGATAGGAATGTTCTTGCTATTAATTAAGATTGCCATCGGTTCCCGATATAATAACACCACATCAACACCACGTGGATCAGGTGATTCTTCATGAACCACTTTGTAATGAAAAGCTTTCAGGGGAGTATCTCGTGTTATTTTGCCGGAAACAAATCTGTTCTCCACTTCGCACATTCCTACCAGAATTGGGGGCTCCCATTCACCTGCAGCGATAATTACCTGGGCAAGCTTATTGAGTTTCTTTAGAAATTTAGCATAGGTCCAATGCCGGGCTCCGTCTGGCAAGAATTCTTCATCCTGAACCAGGGTGTCATTAAATGGATCATATAAATTCTCAGTATTGTAAAACATGATCCTGTAATGTTGTCTGTTTCTGTTGATAACCTCAGATTGGCAATTTCCGGTTATAACCCAGCCAAGATTAATCACAAAAATCAAGATAAAATATTTTCTCCTCATATATCTCTATACGGAAAACAGCCCCTCCAGTGGAAACAAATTCTAAAAATATTCTCAAAATATCATTCACAATCAATTATTCCCCTTCCCCCAGTAGGTACTGGTCCATCACTACACCGGTACACCACTATACCGGTACATCGGTACACCACTACACCGGTACGCCGATATATTGTTAATTGGCACGTCAGCACATCGGCACATCGTCTTCCCATTTTCTTCGTATCTTTGCACGATTTTTAACAGACCACTATGGATACCCTCCAGACTCTTCTTTCTCATCGTACGATCCGCAAATATCATAGCATTCCCATTGAGGATGCGCTACTGAATGAAATTCTCGAAGCCGGCTCCCGTGCTTCAACAACAGGCAATATGCAGGTTTACAGTATCATCGTTACCAGGGATGAAGAAAAGAAAAAGAAACTCTGGGAATTGCATTTTCGCCAGGGGATGGTCTTACAAGCTCCGGTCCTGCTTACTTTCTGTTGCGATTTTAGACGCTTTAATATATGGTGTGAAAATCGTGAGGCTGATCCGGGTTATGATAACTTCCTTTCCTTTTTCACAGGTTCAATTGACGCGCTCATCGCAGCACAGAATGTCTGTATCGCTGCCGAAGACAAGGGTTTAGGAATTTGTTACCTCGGGACCACAACTTATATGGCCGATAAATTGGTTGAGTTCTTTAAACTGCCGGTAGGAGTTGTTCCCGTGACAACACTGGTTGTGGGATATCCTGATGAAAACCCGGAACTGGTCGATAGGCTTCCCATGCATGGGATTGTTCACCAGGAGGAGTATTGCGATTATTCCCCGGAGCGTATTAATGAGATTTACCGGGAAAAAGAAGCGCTTCCGCTCACCAAAACGCTGTTGGAAGAAAATCAATTGTTAACCCTGGCCCAGATCTTTACCCAAAAACGTTATTCACGTAAAGATAACGTTCACTTTTCCAAGGTGTTTCTTGATGTGATTCAACGCCAGGGCTTTATGAACCAATCAACTTAAAATCCGTTTGAAAAAAATACTTATCATACAAACTGCCTCAATTGGCGATGTCATTCTAGCAACACCGATCCTGGAAGAGCTGCATCGTGTTTATCCTGATGCAGCGATCGATTTCCTTGTGAAAAGGGGCAATGAAAGACTCTTTGACGGGCATCCATTTCTTCACGAAGTTATAGAATGGGATAAATCCCGTGATAAATACAGCAACCTGATGTCGATTTTATGGAAAATCCGTTCCATGCGATATGACTTAGTTGTGAATGTGCAAAGATTCTTTTCTACAGGAATGTTAACGGCTTTCTCCAGGGCAAAAAAGAAAGTGGGTTTTCGTAAGAATCCACTTTCCGTCTTTTTTTCGGCAAAAGTCGCGCATACCATTGAAAGTGGGAATATGCATGAAGTCGACCGAAACCTCAGTCTTTTAAAGGCTATTGGAATTGAAACGGCTCCTGCAGTAGTAAAATTATATCCGCGTGATAAAGACCATATAAGGACTACATCTTTCCAGGAAAAGTCATATATTACGATAAGTCCTGCCTCATTATGGTTTACAAAACAATACCCGGTGGAGAAATGGGTTGAGTTTATTCGAGCATTACCCGGGCAACTTGTCGTTTATTTCCTGGGCTCCAATGAAGATGTGGCTTTTATTCATGAGATTATGGATCGTTCGGGTCATCCCAGCCTGGTTAGTCTTGCCGGGAAACTGTCTTTCCTTGAATCGGCCAGCCTGATGATGAAAGCAAAAATGAATTTTGTCAATGATTCTGCCCCAATGCATCTTTGCTCTGCAGTAAATGCGAAGGTCACAGCGATCTTTTGCTCAACAGTTCCTGCCTATGGTTTTGGACCTTTGTCAACGGATGTTGCCGTTGTTGAGTCGAATGAAGACCTTCATTGTCGTCCTTGTGGCTTACATGGCCTCAGAACATGTCCTGAGGGTCATTATCGTTGTGCATTTTCTATTCAAAAAGAACGTTTGATTCAAAGAATTCCGCATGAAATTGGAAATTGATAAAACATTAGCAGTGTTAAAAAGCGGTGGTGTCATTGTTTACCCTACCGATACAGTATGGGGACTGGGCTGTGATGCAACGAATGCCGTTGCAGTAGACAAAATATATGCCATCAAGGGACGTCAGCAGAACAAAAGCCTGATTGTGTTGCTTGATGATGTGGATAAACTTCAGGAATACGTGATTGAAGTGCCTGCTGTAGCCTGGGACCTACTTGAACAAGTGGATGTGCCGCTTACCATCGTTTATCCGGGTGGGAAGAACCTGGCTCCAAATGTATTGGCAGCTGATGGTAGCGTTGCAATCAGGATCGTAAAAGAAGAATTTTGCAGGAATCTGATCCGCCGATTGAATAACCCGCTGATTTCTACTTCTGCTAATATCAGTGGTGATCCTCCCCCTTTGACATTCCGGAAAATAAGCCATGCAATCCTTGAACAGGTTGATTATGCGGTTGATTGGAATAGGAATACCATGAATTCGGCGAGTCCGTCGTCGATAATAAAACTAGGTTTGGACGGACAAATCGAACTATTACGTTAGATTGTTGTTTCATTCTCATTATTTTAAAAGATTATGCTGATTTCTAAAACTTCAAATGAGATTAAAACCACCCCGAAGTCGGAGGTATATTCCACTGACAAAAAAGTCCTGTTTCACTGGTTTGAGTTGATGACTTTAGGCAGAATGCTTGATGAACGTGCGCCAAATTATCTGAAACAAGCCTTGGGATGGTCCTATCATGCACCTTATGCAGGGCATGATGGCATTCAACTTGCTATTGGACAGGTATTCAGCAGGGGAGAAGATCACCTTTTCCCTTACTATCGTGACATGCTTACAGCGGTTTCTGCAGGCATGAGTGCCGAAGAAATCATCTTGAACGGGATTTCTAAAGCCTCCGATGTTGCCAGTGGCGGCAGGCATATGTCAAACCACTTTGCAAAACCTGAATGGAACATTCACAATGTTTCTTCAGCCACCGGTAATCACACACTGCATGCGGTTGGCGTTGCCAGGGCATTAAAATATTATAAAAAGAAAGCGGTTGCCATCAGCTCGCAGGGCGAGTCATCAACCTCTGAAGGATATGTTTATGAAGCAATTAACGGGGCATCACGGGAGAAACTACCCGTGATTTTTGTTATACAGGATAACCGTTATGGGATCTCTGTATCAAAAAAGGACCAGACTGCCAATCGCTATGCTTCAGATAATTTCTCTGGGTTCAAGAATCTGAGAATTATTCATTGTGATGGAAAAAATGTTTTCGATTCCATGAGAGCCATGAAAGAGGCCAAACAGCACGTCTTTGAATTTGAAGAACCGGTGATTGTACATGCCAGCTGTGTCAGGATTCATTCACATTCTAACTCAGATCGACACGATCTTTATCGTAGCGATGAGGAACTAAGCTGTACCAAAGCTGCCGATCCCTTATTGCGTTTCAGGAAGCAACTTGTTCATGCAAAGCGTTTTACGGAAGAAGAACTGACAGAAGTTGAAGTTCAGATGAAGAAGATCGTTTCTGCAGCACATAAAAGTGCTTTGGCTGCAAAAGATCCTGATCCTGCTTCAATCTTTGATTTTGTTATTCCTGCTCCATATGTTTCTTACAAATATCCTGATGGAATTCATCAGGCCTCAGATGTTAAGTTAAAACTAATACAGGCTTTGAATGAGACATTGAAAGCCGAGTTTCGTCACAATCCGGATTCCTTTTTATGGGGACAGGATGTTGCCAGTAAAGATAAAGGCGGAATTTTCAATGTGACCAAAGGAATGCAGCAGGAGTTTGGCATTGAAAGAGTATTTAATGGACCGATTGCTGAGGATTATATCATGGGGACAGCCAATGGGATGAGCCGTTTTAGTAAAAAGATTCGAATCGTCATAGAAGGAGCCGAATTTGCTGACTATTTCTGGCCTGCCATGGAGCAGTTTGTTGAAACTACGCATGATTACTGGCGTTCCAATGGAGCTTATTGTCCCAATATCACGATTCGCCTGGCATCCGGTGGTTATATCGGTGGAGGATTGTATCATTCTCAAACGATTGAAGGTGCCCTGGCGACTTTCCCGGGCATCAGGATCGTTTATCCTTCTTTTGCAGATGATGCAGCAGGACTTTTACGCACAAGTATGCGTTCTGAAGGCCCCACAATGTTCCTGGAACCTAAAGCACTTTATAACGACCCATTGGCAGAGACCTTTGTCCCTGAAGATTTTGAAGTGCCTTTTGGCAAAGCCCGCATTCGTCGCGAAGGAAAAGATCTGACGATCATTACTTACGGCAATACTACGCACATGTGTCTTCGGGTTGCTGACAAACTGTTTGTTGACACCGGCAAAGAAATCGAAGTGCTGGATCTGCGATCTATAATCCCTCTCGATATTGAGGCAATATTAGCCAGTGTAAAAAAGACCGGCAGAGTGATTGTTGTCCATGAAGATAAAGTCTTTGGTGGTTTTGGCGGTGAACTGGCAGCACAAATCTCGTCTGAGGCATTTGAATATCTCGATGCACCGGTTCGTCGTGTAGGTTCCACCTTTACCCCGGTTGGCTTTAACAGAATCCTGGAGAAAGCGATTTTACCGGATGATGAGCGGATTTATAAGGCAGCGAAAGAAGTGTTGGAGTTTTAAGAAGATCAGCATATTTTTACCCTATTGAGTAAGAATCAATTTAATCGTCTGTAATTTCCCTGAATCATCTTGCAAGTGCAGAAAATATATCCCTTGCGCTTTGCCTTGCATTGAAATTGGAAATTTTTGCACGTGTTTAATATCAGCCTGAAAAAGGATTCTTCCCAGGAGATCGATCAGTAGAACATTTCCGCTAAATCCGCTGCTTTCATTTGTGCTGACGTAATAGTTTCCACCTTCTGAATAGCTGGATATTGTAATCCCTTCATCAGACTCTTGGACCGGGATTTCTGTTGTTAATGCTGTACAATAGGCAGGATAGCTTGTTGCGTAAGAGTAATAATCGAAATAGCAGCGCATCGAACCGGGCTTTGGATAATTCCATTCATCCCAAAGTCCCGGGAACATAAATCCGGGTTCAGCGGTTTTTACCAGAAAATATGTCTGAAACCGCCATGGTGTTGATGATTGGGTGAAGATCATTTTGCGTCCATAACCAATGCCTATCCATTGAATTTTCACCGAATCAACGGTAATCACTGAAATGCTGTCAGCATCAGGCGTCAATCCGTAGATTTCATAAGGGTTTCGGATGGTCCAGCTTTCTCCGGGCTTTGCACCGTAATCATACAAGACCGAAAATCCGTAATCAAATGCCAGGTAGACTTTGTCATTTGAAAAATAAGTAAAGAAGTACACATTCCGTACAATCTGACCAAGATGGTTATACACTGTACAAACCATTTTCTTACAGGAATGGCCAGCATGCGTTGTGCCGTACATGTAATGGATATTTATGTATCCGTGATTATCTACCTGGCTCGAGAATGGGTTTTGTTCGAGATAATCATAAAACCATTGTGAGATCATGGTGGCTGACCATGTGTCGGGGATCGACTGTGGATAAAGAGTCATGCAATGGTTTGCGCTGGTACTTCCGAATACCAGTGAATCTTCTTTGAAAATGCAGGTAACGAACTCAGATTGAGTCATAACACACCACTTTCCCCCGGGATTTAGAAAGGTGCTGGAGAGGTTCAGCATCCCTTCTATCCAGGTTTCTGGCAAGCTTAAGCTAGGAGTAGTACAATGGAGATAAAGTGTCTTTCTGAGTTTTTGATCCATAAAAACCTCGCCAATAGAATCACATACCATCCATTGAAGTGTATCCCCAGGCACCATTGTGAAATCATAGATCAGGGTTCCGGGTGTGGAAGGATCCTCTGCTAACCAGACCCGGCGGTTGCTGTCTTCACGGATATAAGCTCTCCGGTACCAGTCATCGGGATGTGTGCTCAAGGCAGCGTAGACCGTATAATAAGCATAGGTTCCTGTTGTGATCGGTGCCCCAATACGTAGTCGATAGGTGAATTCCGCTGAACCCCCGCAACAGGTAAAATGATTGGACCAGGTATAGCTAGTGTCGATAATCGGATCATTCTGGGCTTGGCTTCGAAATCCTGTTAACAGGATGATTGACAAGAAAACCATGCAGACGGTACGCATTTGAATGGAATAAGAAGTAAATATACGATTGTTTAGAATTAATTGAAAAATATCTTCATTTTCGTTTCCACTCAACCCCCCTTTTTTCGTCTATATGAGGAAAGAAAGGATGGAAGCACAAAAACAAAAAACAGTCCAGGAATTGAGTCTTCAATTTTCAATACAATTATTGAATTATGTAACCAATGTATTATCGAAGGAATCCATAATTCATAAAGAACAGTTAATTCGATCCGGAACCGCTATTGGTGCGCTTATTAGTGCAGCACAAGGAGCGGAAAACAGGAATGAATTATTCATCAGATGAAAATTGCTTATACAGAATCAGTGGAAACAGAATATTGGCTGTTATTGATAGCGAATATTTGTGCGGAAAATGGAATTGAAGAATTAAAAGATCTAATAATTCAGATCAAAAAAATGCTGTCAAAGATTATTTCAACCAGCATTATCAACAACAGAAAACCCTGAAAAAAATGGCGTTCAGTAATGAACGCCATTTTTTTTTCAATTATTATTGCGACTATGCCTGGGCAGTCGGTCCTCCCAAACTAAAGGGAAGCGCATCCATATCACCTTCCTTGATATTTCCATGCATCCCTTCGAACTTGCTGATATTTTCTTGCAAGGCTTTCAGGAGTCTTTTGGCATGCTGTGGAGTCAGGATGATGCGGGATTTTACTTTTGCTTTAGGCACACCAGGCATCATTTTCACAAAGTCAACAATAAATTCTGATTGTGAATGGGTGATGATCGCCAGGTTGGAATAAATACCTTCGGCAGTTTCCTCGCTGAGTTCTATATTGATTTGATTTTCGTTCATCGTAGTAATTTAAATGGTTATTTCTCCATCTCGGCATACTCCTTTTTGGAAGCAAGCAGAGAGGCGTATTCTTCTTTGGATCCGACAATGATATTGTCATAATCCCGTAAACCGGTACCGGCAGGAATGAGATGGCCAACGATAACGTTTTCCTTCAGACCAAGCAGGTAGTCAGCTTTTGCAGAGACAGCAGCCGAGGTTAGAACTTTCGTTGTTTCCTGGAAGGAAGCAGCAGAAATCCAGCTCTTGGTTTGCAGTGAAGCTCTCGTAATACCCTGTAGTTCCTGACGGGCAGTGGCAGGATGAGCATCACGTGAATCAACAGCTTTTTTATCTCTTCGTTTTAATAAGGAGTTTTCATCACGCAATTTTCTTGCACTGATGATCTGACCTGGTTTCATGTTGGCAGATTCACCGTGGTCAACCACGACTTTCTTACCATAAATACCATCGTTTTCTTCCTGGAAGTCAAGAATGTTCACGAGTTCTCCTTCAAGGAACTTGGTATCACCCGGATCCTCGATTTCAACTTTACGCATCATCTGGCGGACAATGACTTCGAAATGCTTGTCATTGATCTTAACACCCTGCAGACGGTAAACTTCCTGAACCTCGTTCACGATATATTCCTGAACTTTCATAGGTCCCTTGATGGCAAGGATGTCGTATGGAGCAACAGCGCCTTCTGAAAGCGGTGTGCCTGCCTTTACATAGTCATTCTCCTGTGCCAGGATCTGTTTGGTTGTTGGAATAAGATATCTCTTCTCTTCTCCGGTTTTCGAAGTAATGATGATCTCCCTGTTTCCACGTTTGAGTTTCTTGGCGAAAGTAACCTCACCATCGATTTCTGCAACTTTTGCAGGATCGGAGGGGTTTCTGGCTTCAAAAAGCTCTGTAACTCGCGGCAGACCTCCCGTGATGTCACCGGATTTTCCGATGGCTCTTGGAATTTTAACCAAAACTTCACCGGCTTTGATCATGTCATTGTCATTTGTGATAATATGAGCTCCTACCGGAATGTCATATGTCCGGAGGGGTTCATTGCCATCAACCATGATATGAATGGATGGATTTTTGGCTTTCTGACGGGTTTCAATGATGATTTTATCCTGGAAACCGGTTTGTTCATCTGATTCAAGCTTGTAGGTGACGCCTTCAAGGATGTTTTCAAATTTAATTTTACCGGTAACATCAGAAAGAATAACAGCATTGTAAGGATCCCAGTCAGCGATAATATCGCCTTTTTTAACCTCTACCAGGTGATTCATGTAAAGGTTTGCACCGTATGGAACAAAAGCAGAAGCAAGGATGATCTTGGTATGTTTATCCAGAATTCTCATTTCGGCAGAACGACCGATTACAATCTGGTAAGCTTTTCCATCAGCATTGACGTAATCCACAGCCCTTAATTCTTCGATTTCAAGGATTCCTTCATATTTTGCTTCGATCCTGGATGAGATTACAATGTTAGAAGCTGTACCTCCGACGTGGAATGTACGCAGTGTTAGCTGTGTACCAGGCTCTCCGATTGACTGTGCAGCAATAACGCCAACAGCTTCTCCATTTTGAACCATTTTCCCTGTCGCCAGGTTACGTCCATAGCATTTGGAACAAACACCTTTTTTCGATTCACATGTCAGTACCGAACGTATTTCAACTGCTTCAATCGGTGAATCCTCAATCATATGGGATATGTCTTCATTCAGCTCTTCGCCTGCAGAGACAATAAGTTCACCAGTATTGGGATGATAGATATCGTGCAGGGAAACACGGCCAAGGATACGGTCATAAAGGGTTTCAACAACTTCTTCATTTTTCTTCAATGCTGTTGTTGTCAAACCACGTAAAGTTCCGCAGTCAACTTCAGAAATGATAACATCCTGAGCTACGTCGACCAATCTACGGGTTAAGTAACCAGCATCAGCAGTTTTAAGCGCCGTATCAGCAAGACCCTTACGAGCACCGTGGGTAGAGATGAAGTACTCAAGAACTGAAAGACCTTCCTTGAAGTTAGCCAAAATCGGGTTCTCGATGATTTCACCGCCAGTAGCACCACTCTTTTGTGGTTTTGCCATCAAACCCCTCATCCCGCCAAGCTGCCTGATCTGTTCCTTGGAACCACGGGCACCTGAGTCAAGCATCATATAAACAGGGTTGAAACCCTGGTCATCCTTTGACAGCCTGTCCATCAGCGTATAAGTCAGTGATGAGTTGGTATGAGTCCAGATGTCAATAATCTGGTTGTATCTTTCATTGTTGGTGATGAAACCCATATTATAGTTGTTCATCACTTCATCAACTTCTGCATTGGCATCAGCAATCAAACCAACTTTAATGTCAGGAACAATAACGTTGCTGAGGTTGAAGGATAGTCCACCCTGGAAAGCCATACGGAATCCGAGTTCTTTAATATCATCAAGGAACTTGGCTGTCTTGGCTGTGCCGGTTTTCTTGAGCATATCACCAATGATATCCCGAAGAGATTTCTTTGTAAGAAGCTGGTCAATATAGCCGTACATTTCAGGAACTACCTGATTGAAAAGAATCCTTCCAACCGTAGTGTCCATCATTTTTTTGACTTTTTCTCCTTTTTCCCACACATGCATCAGGACTTTAATATGGGCATGGAGGTCAACTCTTTTCTCATTATAAGCGATGATGACTTCTTCCGGGCCATAGAACGTAAATCCTTGTCCCTTTACAGGTCTTCCTTCTTCGCTAACTCTGCCTTTGGTCATGTAATAAAGTCCCAAAACCATATCCTGAGAAGGAACAGTAATTGGCGCTCCATTAGCAGGATTCAAAATATTATGTGAAGCAAGCATCAACAGCTGGGCTTCAAGAATAGCAGCATTGCCTAGCGGAACGTGAACAGCCATCTGGTCACCGTCAAAGTCAGCATTAAAAGCCGTACAAACCAAGGGGTGAAGCTGGATTGCTTTTCCTTCGATCAGTTTTGGCTGAAATGCCTGAATACCCAAACGGTGAAGGGTAGGAGCACGGTTCAGCATAACAGGGTGACCTTTGAGGATGCTTTCCAGGATGTCCCAGACAACAGGGTCTTTACGGTCAACGATCTTTTTTGCTGATTTTACAGTCTTTACAATTCCTCTTTCGAGTAATTTTCTGATAATAAATGGTTTGAAAAGCTCGGATGCCATTTCTTTTGGCAAACCGCACTCATTCAATTTTAGCTCAGGTCCTACGACGATAACCGAACGACCAGAATAGTCAACACGTTTACCCAACAGGTTCTGACGGAAACGACCTTGTTTACCTTTTAAGCTATCGCTCAAAGATTTCAACGCACGATTCGATTCTGTCTTTACAGAGTTCGCTTTCCTGGAGTTATCGAATAATGAATCAACGGCTTCCTGGAGCATACGCTTTTCGTTACGCATGATAACCTCAGGGGCCTTGATTTCAATTAGTCTTTTTAAACGATTGTTACGGATGATAACCCTGCGATACAAGTCATTGAGGTCGGATGTAGCAAAACGGCCACCATCCAGCGGCACCAATGGCCTGAGTTCTGGTGGGATAACAGGAACTACCTTTACAATCATCCATTCCGGACGGTTTTCAACATGACGGTTGGCATCACGGAAAGCTTCATAAACCTGAAGACGTTTCAATGCTTCAGCTTTACGTTGCTGTGAAGATTCATTGTTGGCAACATCCCTTAATTTGTAAGACATCTCATCAAGGTTTGCAAGCGCAAGTAAATCAAACAATGCGTCTGCACCCATCTTAGCGATGAATTTATTTGGGTCACTGTCTTCCAGGTGCTGGTTTCCAGGAGGAAGTGTGTCTATAATCTCAAAATACTCTTCTTCTGTCAGGAAATCCAGAGCTTTTAAACCATCTTTTTCTTTAACGCCGGGTGCAATAACCACGTAACGTTCGTAATAAATGATAGCGTCAAGCTTTTTTGAAGGAAGTCCTAACAGAGCTCCTATTTTATTCGGGATCGACCTGAAAAACCAGATATGAGCGACTGGCACAACCAATTGGATGTGCCCCATACGTTCTCTTCTGACTTTTTTCTCTGTGACTTCAACCCCGCAACGGTCACAAATAATGCCTTTATAACGGATCCTTTTATATTTTCCGCAATGGCATTCCCAATCTTTTACAGGACCAAAGATACGCTCACAGAAAAGGCCGTCCCTTTCTGGTTTGTAAGTCCTGTAATTGATGGTTTCAGGTTTGAGCACTTCACCGCTGGACATTTCCAGGATGGTTTCAGGAGATGCCAGGCTCACAACAATTTGTGAGAAGCCTGAAGGTATCGAATTCTCTTTTCTGAAGGCCATATTTCTTTTCTACTTAATGACTAAAAATTGGATAATTACCCAGGATTATTTCTCAAAAGAGACGTTAAGTCCCAGTCCACGGAGCTCATGAACCAATACATTGAATGATTCAGGAATTCCCGGAATTGGCATATTCTCACCTTTTACCAATGCTTCATAGGCCTTTGCACGACCTACGACATCATCTGATTTTACAGTAAGAATTTCCTGGAGAATATGTGCTGCCCCGAAAGCTTCCAGTGCCCAGACTTCCATTTCACCAAAACGCTGACCTCCGAATTGAGCTTTACCGCCCAAAGGTTGCTGTGTGATAAGGGAATAAGGACCAATGGAACGGGCATGCATCTTGTCGTCAACCATATGGTGAAGCTTCATCATATATATGAATCCAACGGTAGCAGGCTGGTCAAATCTAACTCCGGATAAGCCGTCGTTAAGATATACGGTTCCATTTTCAGGAATACCGGCCTGGCGCATCAGGTCATTGATCTGATCTAAAGTAGCTCCATCAAAGATTGGGGAAGCAAATTTCATTCCTAATTTGTTACCAGCCCAACCCAAAACAGTTTCGTAGATCTGTCCGAGGTTCATACGGGAAGGTACACCAAGTGGGTTCAATACGATATCAACAGGAGTTCCGTCATCGAGGAATGGCATATCTTCATCACGCACAATTCTCGCAACGATCCCTTTGTTACCGTGACGACCGGCCATCTTGTCACCGACTTTCAGCTTAAGCTTCTTGGCAACATATACTTTAGCCATCTGAACGATACCATTTGGAAGGTCATCACCGACAACGGTGACGAATTTCTTACGATTATACACACCTAGGAGCTCTTTGTATTTGATCACATAATTGTTGATCACTAGGCTGATAAGGGTGTTTTTATCTTTATCTGTTGTCCATTTGTTTGGATTGACAACCAGGTAGTCAAGGGCCATCAACATTTTAATGGTAAACTTGGCCTTTTTCGGGACAAGTACCTCTTTAAAGTTGTTGTAAATGCCTTGTGAAGTCTTTCCATTCAATAGAATCATGAGTTTATCAACCAACTTGCCTTTCAGCTTTTCACTTTCACGGTTAAACTCATCTTCCAGCTTCTTGATAACATCTTTTTCCTTAGCTTTTGCCTTACGGTCTTTTACAGCACGGGAGAAAAGCCTCTTATCCACAACAACTCCCTTCATTGAAGGAGGTGCTTTGAGGGAAGCATCTTTAACATCACCAGCCTTGTCACCAAAGATGGCACGCAGAAGTTTCTCTTCAGGAGTCGGATCACTTTCACCTTTCGGTGTGATTTTTCCGATAAGGATGTCACTTTCATTAACCTCTGCACCGATACGGATCAGACCGTTCTCGTCAAGGTCTTTGGTTGCTTCAGCACTGACGTTTGGAATATCATTGGTAAGCTCCTCAATACCACGTTTGGTATCGCGAACTTCCATTACGAACTCTTCAATATGAACAGAGGTAAACACGTCTTCTCTGACAATACGTTCAGAGATAACAATAGCATCTTCAAAATTATAACCTCTCCATGGCATGAAGGCAACCATAAGATTTTTTCCTAATGCAAGTTCACCATCTTTGGTAGCATAACCTTCTGAGAGGACCTGGCCCTTTTTTACCTTTTGTCCTTTACGAACGATTGGTTTCAGGTTAACACAGGTGTTCTGGTTGGTACGCATGAATTTTAAAAGCTTATAAGTTTTAAGGTCATCCTCAAAGCTTACAAGTTTTTGGTCTTCATCTCTGATATATCTGATACGGATCTCCCCAGCATCGACACTTTCAACAACACCATCACCTTCAGCGTGAATCAATACCCTGGAATCTTCGGCCACACGTTTTTCAATTCCGGTTCCCACGATAGGAGCCTGGAGGCTCATCAACGGAACGGCCTGACGCATCATGTTTGATCCCATAAGGGCACGGTTAGCATCGTCATGCTCGAGGAAGGGGATAAGAGAGGAGGCGATAGAGGCGATCTGGTTTGGAGCCACATCGATAAGGTCTACCTGGGTCCTTTCAACGATTGGATAATCAGCCTGGAACCTTACTTTTACTTTATCGTCATGAATGGTACCATCTGGCCTTAATTCAATATTGGCCTGGGCAATAATCTTCCTTTCTTCTTCTTCGGCACTCAGGAATACTGGTTCTTCATCCAGCATCACTTTACCTTCGACAACGCGACGGTAAGGAGTTTCGATGAATCCCAGTTTATTAATCTTGGCAAATACACAAAGAGAGGAAATCAAACCGATATTTGGGCCTTCCGGGGTTTCAATGGTACACAGACGTCCATAATGGGTGTAGTGAACGTCACGGACTTCAAATCCTGCTCTTTCACGGGAAAGACCGCCTGGTCCGAGAGCAGATACCCTTCTTTTGTGGGTAAGTTCTGCCAGCGGATTGGTCTGATCCATAAACTGGCTTAGCTGGTTTGTTCCAAAGAATGAATTGATAACTGAAGATAGCGTTTTCGCATTGATAAGGTCAGTAGGAGTGAAGACCTCATTGTCGCGAACGTTCATACGCTCGCGGATGGTACGTGCCATCCTGGCAAGGCCAACGCCGAATTGCGAATAGAGCTGCTCGCCAACCGTACGAACACGACGGTTGCTCAAGTGATCGATATCGTCAATGTCAGCTTTGCTGTTGACCATTTTAATAATGTACTGAATAATTGATATGATATCCTCTCGGGTAAGTACCTTCGTGGTGATCGGAATGTCAAGATTCAGTTTCTTGTTGATTCTATAACGGCCGACATCACCTAAGTCATAGCGTTTGTCGGAAAAGAATAGCTTGTCGATAATACCCCTGGCAGTTTCTTCGTCAGGAGGTTCTGCATTACGTAATTGGCGATAAATATACTCAACAGCCTCTTTTTCAGAGTTTGCAGTATCTTTTTGAAGGGTGTTAAAGATGATTGAATGGTCAACATCATTTCCATCTTCCTTGTGAAGAAGAATGCTTTTAACGCCAGAATCGACGATTAAATCGATATGTTTGTTTTCAACTTCGGTCTCCCTGTCAAGGATGACTTCTGTTCTTTCAATAGAAACAACCTCTCCTGTATCCTCATCCACGAAGTCTTCAACCCATGAACGCAACACGCGGGCAGCGAGTTTTCGTCCGACCACTTTTTTCAAGGAGGTCTTGTTGACTTTTACTTCTTCAGCCAGATTGAAGATATCCAGAATATTCCGGTCGCTTTCAAATCCGATAGCCCTCAGCAATGTAGTAACAGGTAATTTCTTTTTCCTGTCGATGTAGGCATACATTACGTTGTTAATATCGGTAGTGAATTCCATCCAGGAGCCTTTAAAAGGGATAATCCTGGCAGAATACAACTGAGTGCCATTGGCATGGCGACTGGTTCCGAAAAATACACCCGGGGATCTGTGCAATTGAGAAACCACCACTCTTTCAGCACCATTGATACAAAAAGTACCTTTTGGCGTCATATAAGGGATCATTCCAAGATAAACATCCTGGATAATGGTTTCAAAATCTTCATGTTCCGGATCTGTACAATACAGCTTAAGTTTTGCCTTGAGAGGCACGCTGTATGTGAGTCCGCGTTCGATACATTCATCGATAGAATACCGGGGTGGGTCGATGAAATAATCTTTAAATTCCAGGACAAAATTGTTCCTGGCGTCTGTAATAGGAAAGTTTTCGGCGAAGACTTTGAAAAGACCTTCATTGATCCTGTCATCAGGGTTTGTTTCCAATTGGAAAAAATCCTGGAAGGATTTTACCTGAATCTCAAGGAAATCGGGATATTCAGTACCGATCTTTGTCTTGGAGAAAACGATTCTTCCGTTGTTGCTCTGAGCCAAGGCTTTAAGTTTTAAGGTTCGTAGACATTAGGCGTATTCGAAAGATTCAATTTAGTTAAATAGCAATAAGTTACAGGCCTTCTGTCGATAGACGGAATGCCCGTAACTTATTGGGGAATAAGGAACTACCCTTATTTAACTTCAACCTCTGCGCCTGCTTCTTCCAGGGATTTTCTGAGTGCTTCAGCTTCGTCTTTAGAAACACCTTCCTTGATAGGTTTTGGAGCAGCATCTACAAGTTCCTTAGCTTCCTTTAGTCCAAGGCTGGTTAGTTCTTTAACCAGTTTAACAACTGCTAGTTTTTGAGCACCAGCAGCTTTAAGGATAACGTCGAAAGAAGTTTTTTCTTCAACTGCGGGAGCTGCATCAGCCGGACCAGCCATCATCATTGCTGGAGCGGCGGCTGCCGGCTCGATACCATATTCGTCTTTCAGGATTGCAGCTAACTCGTTAACTTCCTTAACGGTAAGGTTAACCAACTGTTCAGCAAAAGCTTTTAAGTCTGCCATGTTGTGTTATTTTTTAATGTTATTAATGTAATTGATTTTCTTTTTTGATTGAATTATTCGGGTTTTTCCGAAAGTGTTTTTAGAACACCGGAAAGGATTTGGCCTCCTGATTGAAGGGCGCCAATAACGTTTTTCGCAGGAGTTTGTAATGCAAGGATAACATCAGCGATCAATTCATTCTTTGATTTGAGGGCTAATAATGTATCCAGCATGTTATCTCCAAGGTAAACAGATTCTAGTATGTAAGCCCCTTTTAAAATAGGTTTGGGACTTGTTTTCCTGAACTCTTTAATAAGTTGTGCAGGAAGTTTGCTTGAATCTGCGAACATAACGGAACTAGCACCTTTTAGGACACCATAAAGCTCAGAAAAGTCTTTTTCAGACCGTTCCATTGCTTTCCTTAACAGGGTGTTCTTAACGACGCGTAATTGGACGTTTCTTTTGAAGCACAGTCTTCTCAGTTTATTACTATTTGCAACTGTCAGGTCAGAAATATCTGTAATATAAAGGTAATTGGCCTGCTTCAATTCTCCCGCCAATGTATCGATAAGTTGGTCTTTCTCTCTTTTTTTCATAAAGGGTTACCGTTTACCTGTTAGGGTGGTTAGATAATTGATTTTTGTTCGATACGGATTCCCGGGCTCATGGTGCTTGACAAAAAGATACTTTTTACATAAGTTCCTTTTGCAGCGGACGGTTTGAGTTTCATAATGGTTGACAGCAGTTCTCTTGCATTTTCGAT
This sequence comes from Bacteroidota bacterium, assembly GCA_037132075.1. Taxonomy (GTDB): domain Bacteria; phylum Bacteroidota; class Bacteroidia; order Bacteroidales; family CAIXZF01; genus JBAXPV01. Next base: position 172,010 of record JBAXPV010000002.1, on the reverse strand, counting down.
GATTTTGTCATCTGTAAAAGAAACTTTTGCCACGGAGGTATGAATGATACCGAATTTATCCACTTTGAAATCGATTTTACCGGCTTTTACCTCAAGGACAGCTTTCCCTACATCCATGGTAACAGTACCAGTTTTCGGGTTTGGCATAAGGCCTCTGGGGCCTAGGATTTTACCCAGGGCACCTACTTTAGGCATTACGCTGGGCATGGTGATTACCACGTCCACATCGGTCCAGCCTTCCTTGATTTTCTGGATATAGTCATCCAGGCCCACGAAATCAGCACCTGCTGCTTTTGCTTCTTCCTCTTTATCAGGGGTACAAAGCACAAGCACCCTGAGTACTTTACCGGTTCCATGAGGAAGGGTTACGGTACCACGGACCATTTGGTTTGCCTTTCTGGGGTCAACACCCAGTCTGACATCCATATCAACAGAAGAGTCGAATTTCGCTTTGGTGATGTCTTTCATCACTTTAACGGCCTCAGTTAAGTTAAATGAGGCATTTCTGTCGAATTTGGCCAGGGCTATTTTTCTGTTCTTACTTAGTTTTGCCATTTGCTTCGGATTTATAAGTCTGACAAAGGTTCAGGACGATTGTGCAGAACATGATTACTATTCGCCGGAGGGACGTGTCCCATTGACGGTGATACCCATGCTACGAGCTGTCCCGGCTACCATGTTTATGGCGGAGTCGAGGGTAAAACAGTTTAAGTCAACCATTTTTGCCTCGGCTATAACTGTCACCTGTTCCCAGGTTACAGAGGCCACTTTGTTACGGTTAGGTTCGGGAGAACCTTTCTTTAATGCCGCAGCTTCCATCAACTGAACAGGTACAGGAGGTGTCTTTGTGACAAAATCAAAAGACTTATCTTTATAAACAGTAATAATTACCGGGATAATTTTTCCGGCCGACTCTTGAGTACGTGCATTAAACTGTTTACAGAACTCCATAATGTTCACACCTTTAGCACCTAATGCAGGTCCTACGGGTGGTGAGGGGTTTGCTGCGCCACCTTTGATCTGTAGTTTGATCAATCCAGCTACTTCTTTTGCCATAATTTGGTTAGCTTGTTAGTGGTGATTAATTAATATTAATTGTAAGCTGTTTTATTCTTTCTCTACCTGCATAAACCCTAATTCAAGCGGGGTTTTGCGTCCGAAGATTTTTACCATAACCTTTAACTTCTTTTTCTCTTCATTGATCTCTTCGATCACACCTGAAAAGCTGTTGAAGGGACCGTCGATGACTGTAACTGTTTCACCAACGATATAAGGAACGGTCATTTCTTCTCCTCTTTCTGACAGTTCATCCACCTTTCCTAGAATACGATTTACTTCGGATGGTCGCAGGGGATGTGCTTCTCCTTTTGTCCCAAGGAAACCCAATACACCCGGAATACCTTTGATGATGTGAGGAACCTCACCCACCAAAGTGGCTTCAATCAGAATATAACCTGGAAAGAAATTTCTTTCCTTACTGACTTTCTTGCCATTCCGGATCTGATAGATCTTCTCAGTTGGGATCAGTACTTGTGAGATGTAATCTTTCAAACCTAATCGATTGATTTCATTCTCAAGGTATTGTTTTACCTTTTTCTCACTACCGCTGATCGCCCGGATCACATACCACTTTTTCACCTGATCACTCATACCGAAGGAACTCTTCTGAAATGGTTTTTACAATTAACCAACAATTTAGATTAGTCTGGGAAGCTATACCTTAAAAAAGGTTATAGAACTGCTTTAGTAGTGAGCTGAAGGAAATATCCATCAGGTATACGATAACGGCGATCAAGAGGGAAGCAATTGAAACGACGATCGCACTATTTTGCAATTCACTCCAGGTTGGCCATGATACTTTGTGCATCAATTCATCATAGCTTTCGGTGAAGTACTGTTTAACTTTTTCTGTAAAGGTCATATAATCTAAATGTTTTGCACGGGAGGTAGGACTCGAACCCACAGCCTACGGTTTTGGAGACCGCCACTCTACCAATTGAGCTACACCCGTTAATTCATTTTTAATGTTTTTTTGTTTATGCAGACAAAGGCATCCCGTCTTTCGACGGAATACCTTTATCTGAAAAAATCTATATATCGAACCTTAGTCCAGAATCTCAGTAACCTGACCTGCACCAACTGTACGACCACCTTCGCGGATAGCGAAACGGAGATTTAAGTTGATAGCGATATCGGAGAGGAGGTTCACTTCGATGGTGAGGTTATCACCTGGCATGACCATTTCAACACCTGCGGGTAATGAAATTTCTCCGGTAACGTCAGTTGTACGGAAGTAGAACTGAGGACGATATTTATTGTGGAATGGGGTATGACGACCACCTTCTTCTTTTTTCAGGATATAAACCTCTGCTTTGAAGTGACGGTGAGGAGTAACTGCACCTGGTTTACAAATAACCATACCACGACGGATAGCATCTTTGTCAACACCTCTGAGCAGAAGACCAGCATTGTCACCAGCTTCTCCACGGTCAAGGATCTTACGGAACATTTCAACTCCAGTAACAACGCTCTTAAGTTTCTCAGCACCCATACCAATGATGTCAACAGGGTCACCGGTTTTAATAACACCGGTCTCGATCCTGCCGGTAGCAACAGTACCACGGCCGGTAATAGAGAATACGTCTTCAACTGGCATGAGGAAATCTTTATCTACTGCACGTACAGGTAATGGAATGTAAGTGTCAACAGCTTCCATGAGTTCGAGAATAGCTGGTACCCATTTTGGATCTTCATTCAATCCGCCAAGAGCAGAACCTCTGATAACCGGAGCTGATTCGCCATCGAAGCCATAGAAAGTAAGGAGATCCCTAATTTCCATCTCAACGAGTTCGAGAAGTTCTTCGTCATCAACAAGGTCAACCTTGTTCATAAATACAACAAGTTTAGGCACACCTACCTGGCGTGCTAGAAGGATATGCTCGCGAGTCTGGGGCATTGGGCCGTCAGTTGCAGCAACCACGATGATTGCACCATCCATTTGGGCAGCACCAGTAACCATATTCTTGATATAGTCAGCGTGTCCAGGACAGTCAACGTGGGCATAATGCCTGTTCGCGGTCTGATACTCGATGTGAGCAGTGTTAATGGTAATACCCCTTTCTCTTTCTTCAGGAGCATTGTCAATTGAGTCAAATGACCTGAACTCTGACCAGCCCTTCTTTGCAAGAGTAAGGGTAATTGCAGCAGTTAAGGTAGTTTTGCCATGGTCGATGTGACCGATCGTTCCGACATTAACGTGAGGTTTTGAGCGGACGAATTGTTCTTTAGCCATATTAACTAAAAGTTAGTGTTTAATAACAGGTTTGATTCTACAGTTTAATATTTGAGCCAATGAGGGGATTTGAACCCCTTACCTCGTCCTTACCAAGGACGCGCTCTACCAAGTGAGCTACATCGGCTAATCGTCGAGCGGAAAACCGGGCTCGAACCGGCCACCTACAGCTTGGAAGGCTGTCGCTCTACCAAATGAGCTACTTCCGCAAAAGGTCAGAGCGAGAGTGAGTATTGAGCACGATCGCTTTCGCTCTCATTACTCGCGCTGATTTATTGTGGGGAGAGGAGGATTCGAACCTCCGAAGGCTACGCCAACAGATTTACAGTCTGCCCCATTTAACCGCTCTGGAATCTCCCCGACAATTTAATCATGTTAAGAACGTGAGCCGATGGACGGATTCGAACCGCCGACCAGCTGATTACAAATCAGCTGCTCTGGCCAGCTGAGCTACATCGGCTTTTTTATGTCTTTTAACACCCTTGGACCTTAATTACTAGGCTACTAGAAAAAAAAGCAGCCCTTTTTTCGGAAAAGGACTGCAAAGATACTAAGTAAATCTTTTAAAACAAGAAAAGATTAAAAAAAAATCAAATACCCTTTATTTTTTCTTTGTATTTGCTTAATTGCTTACGCAATGCTTCAACTGCCTGGTCAGTGGATTCTTCAAAAGATTTACTTTCCTTTTTTGCAAAAAGATCGTTCCCTTTTACTAAAATTCTGATCTCCACTACCTTGTCTTTTACCTTCTCGTTGTTGTCAAGGCGTAAGGTTACCTCTGTGCTGATCGCGCCTTCGAAAAATGTGTGTAATTTTTCTACTTTGTCGCTGATGTAGTCATCTAGTTTTTTATCCGTTTTAAATTTTACGGATGTGATGTTTACCTTCATTTTTCCTCCTTTTTTAAGCCTTTGGGTGGGCTTGCTGGTAAATCTTCATTAATTTATCTATACTATTATGGGTGTAAACCTGGGTAGCCGATAGATTTGCATGACCCAGGATCTCTTTGATTCCGTTTAAACTGGCACCTCTGTTTAACATATGTGTGGCAAATGTATGCCGTAAAACATGCGGACTTTTTTTGTCAATTTTAGTTAGCTGTTCAAGATAGGCATTTATGATCCTGTAAACAAGCCGTGGATATAATTTTTTCCCTTCTTTAGTGACAAAGAGAAAAGTCTTTGCATCTTCAACAAGGAAAATAGTACTTTGTTTATAAAATACGTATTCTTTTAACGCTTTAAGCAAATGTTGCCCAAACGGGATGATCCGTTCTTTGTTCCTTTTACCTAAAACGCGTAGTGTGCAGTTGTGCAAATCCAGGTCTTGCTCTTTCAGGCCTATCAACTCAGATAATCGCATCCCTGTGGCATAAAAAACCTCCAGAATCATGGCATTGCGATAGTCATCGTAGTTTTTCTTCTCCAGAGTCACATCAAATAACTTAAGCATGTTTTCTTCATCAACAAAAACAGGCAACCTTTTTGAAGTTTTCGGAGCTGACACTTTTACTAAAGGAGAATTCAATATCCGACCTTCCCTCATTAGAAAATGATAAAAACTCTTCAAGGAACTTAGTTTGCGATTAACCGTCCGGGTACTCAAACCTGAATTTATTAGGAAAACCAACCAGGATCGAATCATTGCCCCATCAGCATCGCTCAAGTCGATTAATTCAAATTCTCGCAAGAGAAATTCACTAAATTGTTTAAGATCAGATTTATAGGACGTTATAGTGTATGGGGAGTAGCGCTTCTCAAATTGTAAATGCTGAAAAAAACGGTCCTGTTGAGTCATTGAGTAGTGGATAATTAACTACTAAGGGTATAAAAATAAGAAAATATTTTGAAGAAACCTAAATTTCTTCAAAATATTTTCAAATAGGAAACAGGAAATGGGCTAATTAGCTATTGTCAGCGTCAGTATGAAGTTGCTGAACGTAAATGGCTTTGTTGACGGCTTCTCTCCGTTTTACAGAAGGCTTGGTGAATTTTTGCCTTTCTCTCAATTCCTTTACAACACCGGTTTTTTCAAATTTACGTTTGAGTCTCTTCAGAGCTCTGTCGATGTTCTCACCTTCTTTAACTGGAACAATAATCATATTAATGCTGTCTTGCTTAATGAATAAATAGACGGTTTTTGGGCTGCAAAAGTATAACAAGATTATGTCTAATGCAAGTACATTTTATTATTCTTTAAAAATAAAGGGGTGAACGTTGCCGAATCACCCCTTTATCATCTAAATTTTGAATACTTATTTTAGAATACTAAGTTTTTCGATTTTTGTTGCTGTTCCATTGCCATTGTGAACTTCCATCTTGAGGAAATATAATCCTGAAGCATAATCAGCAAGATTCAGGTCAATATTATAATTACCCTCAAGCTGGTTGGATTCTTGCAGTACTTTGATTTCTTTACCCAAAGGATCAAAGAGGCTTATCCTGACAAAAGCATCCGCATTAATTGAATAAACACAAACTGCATGGGTCGAAGCTGGATTCGGCAATGTGATCAAAGAAGTAGCATTGCCTGTTGAAACTAATTTAGGCATGATAAGACTTAAGTAAGCTTCGCTTTGGCCATTTCCATCAACAATCTGGCTTTCTTCTGCCACATCAAAATGAACACTTTCAGCTGTACAATTATGTTTCAAACGTGCACTAATGTTGAATAAAATGTCATTCTCGATGAGGTTCGCCGGTGATAAACTAAACCAAGCCAGGCGTAATTCGTTGTTGGTAATGTTATAAACGGGTGATTCTCCTGATGAAGGCATTGTTACCTCAGAGATATCAAGCTTCTCTGCAGGGAAATAAAGGATGAGTGAAGCTGCCCCTAAAGAAATTGTTTTATTGATACGCACAGGGATGGTAAATAGCTTGCCGGGCTCAATAGCAAGTTCATTACTTTGCTCCAGGTTTAATTGGCTTGCAATTTTTGCAGAAGGAATTGAGGATCCGTTAACATCACCTGAACACAATCCTTTAATGTTATGCTGGTATACAGTAGAAGGTATACTGAAATTTACAGTCTCAAATACCCAATTGCCAATATTGAAGGAGGTTACCTGTCCGGTAAATCTCTTGGCAACAAGTAATGCATCGGTGGAATTTGCAGGACCTTGTCCGTCAACATTTGCAGCTTTTAAACGAACACCAGTCAATGGTGCAATCTGAACAAAATGTTTCAGAATCAACAGGGCATCAGTGGCATTCTGAAGCATCCAAGGTCTGTCGGTTTTCAATAATAAAGAATAGTTCCCGTTTGTGATTCCTGTTAATTCGTAATATCCAGTTGAGTTTGTCATTGTTGAATCCAGATGAACCCCAAGGGAATTTAGTAAAATTACATTGATTCCACTTAGTGGCGTTTTTACTGCATTATCATATTTCACATACCCAAAAACAGCTTGTTCAATGATCATTGTTACTTCAACCTGGTCAACGCCCTGGCAACCATTCGAATCTGTTACAAAAAGACTATACAGTGTTGTTGCGATAGGTTTGGCATAAGGGTGCAAATTATTGGCGTTACTTAAATAACTTGCCGGTGACCACAAAATAGAAGTAGGAACTGTTGAAGAGATGTAGGACCCTTGCAAAGCTATAGAATCGCCCAGATTGAGACTGACATCAGGTCCGGCATCAACAATAGGTGTTGCATTTACCTTAAGATTAAAAGGCATGTTAAAATTGATAAAACATCCGTTGCTGTCTGTTATTGAAACTAGTTTATAGGAATAGTCGTTCGGAATAACAGGAGGGTTAAAAGTAACAACATCCCCTTGGTGCAGGTTGTTATACACAAGGTCATTCATGTTTGCATCGAGGAATAGCATGGAATAGGCGGGAGTCCCAACTGCAAAATTTGGAGTGATTTGGATCGCAGTACCCTGGCAAGCCTTCATTTCAGGAGAAAGTCCACTTACTGTGGCTACAGGAGAGGGGTGTACGATCACTGTTATGGAGTTATTTTCAACAGTTCCAGTACAATACTTGTCAGTAACAGTCAGTAAAAAGTAAGTTGTGGTGTCAAGTGGCGATACATGAATATAATATGGTGTCGCGAGAATATTGGTTTCCACATGACTTCCAGAACCATCACTCCAACTTAGCTCCCAGGGAGCGACCCCTGTAAGATTAACTTTTAAATCACCACCTGTTGATGAACACATTGCAGAGTGAGACACAAGAACAGCCGTCGGTGTTTCATCAACAAAAACGGGAAGGGTTTGGCCAACAGCTGATGCAGGGCAATTGACATCATTCAGAGCTGTTATAACGAAGTTTGTTGAGAATAAAGGATTTGCATTAAAAGTAAAAGGGGAAGACATGATATTATTTGCTGAATGTTGACTCACGTCATACCAACTGATATGCCATGGAGGAGTCCCACTGAGATTAATACTAAATGTACCGCCATTGCTTTCACAAACGGTATCAAGGGACCCATTCCAGTTTGCGACAGGTCTGGGATTAATATTCACAATTGTTTGGCCTGAAACAGTCCCTGGACAATGAGCGTCCTGCACACTAACAAGGGTATAAGTGGCTGATGCTTCAGGACTAATGTCGAAGTAGTAGGGAGATGTCATAACAGCGCCCTGAGAATAAATATTTACACCATCTGTAAAGCTAAACGACCATGGCGGAGTACCTGTGAAGTGAATTGGAATAGCGGCAGAAGTTCCGTAACAACGCGTAAAAGTAATCCCCTCCATTGATGCTGATGGTCTGCTGTGAACTACAAGTGTTACCGCATTTCCAAGGTTATTACCATAACAATTGGCATCAGCAAGAACTGAAAGCTGATAAGATTTTGTCGTAGTTGCTGTTACATTCAGAAAATAAGGAGAAGTAAGAATGTTACTGATTGTATGATCTGAACCGTCGGAATAGGTTATTGTCCAGGGAGCAGTCCCTGTTAGTAATATTTTAATATGAGCGGAATCTCCGGAACAAATAGGGTCAGGGCTAACTATTTCTGCAGTAGGCAAAGGATAAACCAATACGAGCACAGCCTGACTGTTCAATATTTCTGCGTTACAATGAGCATCTTGTACTGATATTAAAAAATAAATGCTGTTGCCATAAATATTCCTGTCAAAAGTATAAACATTTGTTTGAATGTCGTTTATAGTATAAAACTGAGCTCCATCAGTGTAGGTTACTGCGAACGGAGGGGTGCCAGTGAGCGTCAATGTAAAAGTGTGCGCATTTCCAGTACATACATAGGTAGAGGCTGATAATTCTGCATTGGGGGAGCTGTAATTGTAGTTAACAGTAATTGCTTGCGTGATACTGCATGAATTTGCATCCGTTGCTGTTACAGTATAAATCCCTGGACTAAGGTTGTTCCTGCTTTCGCTGGTACTGCCATCATTCCACAGCCAATTATATGGTGGTGTGCCTCCTGAAGTAGAAAGTAGAATACTCCCTTCCTGGCTGTAACTACAATTTGAGTTTATGGCATCATGGGTTAACATAAGTGCAGTTGGCTCAATTATTTGTATTACCTCATTTACCATACAACCAGCATTGTCGCTAATACTTACTACATGGCTTCCTGCTGTTAAATAGTAAGTTCCGCCTCCGATGTATGGCGGTGTTCCGTTGTATGGGTAAATGGAAACTTTCGCCAGACCTCCATTACATTTAATCGCACTGTCGATGACAATGGAGTCACGCAAGCCGTGAGGAACAAGAACACTAGCAGTTAAAGAGGGACCCTCGCAACCATTTGCAGAAGGAATTATGGTGAAAGTCACTGTAATGTCGTTTGGAGTCCAATTCATAAGGGATCCACTAATAACACCTGAACCTTGCATCTGAATGCTTCCGCCAAGCATTGATTGATCGCGAGTCCAGGATGTACTGGTTTGTAAAGCAGTATAGTAATCAGCTGTAAATGAGATTGGTATAATTGAATTGCCGCTGCAGGTCAGATTTTGGGTAGGGGTATTAATATTTCCGCTAATAATTTGCGGGTTGATAAGTGTAAATGCTTCTATGTCAGTGCATCCGTTGTAATCTGTTACAGTAACATGATAGGTGCCTGACGATATTCCAGTCCGGTTGGGACTTGTTACATTGTCATTCCAATGATAGGTAAAAGGTGAGGTTCCTCCACTAGTCAGCGTTAAGATAGAACCGTTAGTGAATTGATAACAGCTTGGGTTTGTTGTGTTACCCATGATGTTAAGGACATCAGGCTGGGTGATTTCGTATGAATGAGTATAGGAACATGCCTTAGAATCAGTCACCGTTATTGTATAGGTACCGGCAGTTAGATTTGTGATATCCATAGAAGTTGCATTGTTATTCCAGAGATAGGAATATGCAGGAGTGCCCCCTGTAATCACAAGGTTTATTGCCCCGTTTGCATTCCCATGACAATCAATATTTGTAAGGGTGGGGGTAATGACAAAATCAGCAGGGGCAGTGATGGTATAAGTTGAAACTAATGTGCAAAAATTGTGATCGGTCACAGTAAGGTGATAGGTTCCTGCAATCAGTGTTGGTCGGTCTTCAAGAGCCGACCCATCGCTCCATAAGTATGTATATGGTGTAACGCCACCGTTAACAGAAACATAGATTTTTCCGCTATTACCACCTGGACAAATTGCATTTTTCAACGAATCCAGTGTTACGACAATTCCGCTGGGCTGGGTTAAAGTCCATGCAGATGAAACCGTGCAACCCAGTTGGTCGGTAACAGATACATTGAAGGTTCCAATTCCAATGCCAATCAAGTCTTCTGTGTGAGCACCATTGCTCCAATTGATATTATAGGCAGGATTGCCTCCAAGCACGGTAATGTCGATGCTTCCTGTTGTGGCAGCATGACAAGCGACATCAGTTACTATACCTGTAACAGTGAGCAGATTTGGTTGAGTAATATTAAAATTTGTAGTTTTTGTACAAGAATTTAAGTCGGTTATTGTGAGAAGATAGTTTCCGCTAATCAGGTTTGAAATATCATCAACGGTTGAACTAAATCCGAGCGGGCCACTCCAATTATAAGTATAAGCAGGTGTGGCGCCAGTGATATTTGTAATAACAGATCCATTGTTTCCACCAAAGCAGCTTACGTTTATTGCCACAGGGTTAAGCGTAAATGGGGCTGGTTGAGAAACGAGAAAATTCTTAACACTGCAGGCAAGTCCAGCATCTGTTACTGTAACTTCGTAATTCCCTGCCGTAATTGCCGTTAAAGGATTAAGTGTAGTCAGATTGCTCCAGGCGATTGAGTAAGGATTGCTTCCACCGCTTAAACTTAGATTGATTTGACCATTACTTCCTGAAGGGCAGGTGACATTTGAAATGCTCCCACTGATTGCAATTAGCTCGGCAGGTTCATTAATTACAAAGCCATGCGTTGCAATACAGCCATGGGCGTCAGTAACGGTCAGATTATAAGAATCTGCAATAAGACCTGAAAGACTTGGCGTGGTGGCAGCATTAGACCATAAATACTGATATGCAAGGGTTCCTCCACTAACGTTGGTAGTGATACTCCCATTGTGAGCAGCATAGCAAGTGTTGTCGCTGGCAGTTCCACCAATGGCTAACAATGCAGGTTCAGTAATAATGAAACTCTTAATTTTAGTGCAATTATGGTAATCAGATACGGTAACTGTATATGTATTTGGGACGACATTGAACAAATCTTGAGTTATTGTGGCATTTGACCAAGAGTAATAGTCTGGTGAAGTACCGCCATGAACTGTAATGTCGACTGAGCCATTTGCAAAACCATGACAACTGATATTCGTTAATTGGCCACTAATCCACAGTGAATCAGGCTGATACACGTGATAGCTTTTTATAAGGCTACACAAGTGAGCATCAGTAACTGTTACGCTATAAATACCAGAGGATAATCCGTTAATGTTCTGGGTGATCGAAAGATTTGACCAGCCAAAATTGAAAGGGGCTGTCCCTCCGTTGACACTTAAATTGATGCTTCCGTCATTTCCTCCATAACAATTAACAGAATCAATGACTCCAGACACCGTTAGCAACTGAGGCTCAGTAATTATATAAGAAGTGACTTTCATGCACCCTTTAAAATCAATTACAATCAATGAATATGTACCAGCAGGTTTTCCTGTGAGATTTTGTGTTGTTTCTCCGCTTGACCAATAATAGTTAAATGGAGCTGTTCCACCGTTAACTGAAATATCAACGGAGCCAGAGCTGAATCCAAAACAAGAGACATTTGTTATATTTCCTGTAACATTTAAAATTTGAGGTTCTGTTACTGTATAGGTTGCCGTGACTGTTGAGGAAGCGAAATCAGTAACAGTCAGGTTATAACTACCTGGAGCCAACGAGGCAATATTCTGTAATGAAGATGAAAAGCCGCTAGGTCCTGCCCAATTATAGATGTAGGGTGTTACTCCGCCTGAGGGGCTTATATGAATATCCCCATTGTTGTTTCCATTGCAACTAACATTGGAAATAACAGGGTTAATCAGAATATTCTGGCTGAATGCTGAATTAAGGCTAAGTGTGAAGCAAAATAAAATTAAAGCGTAAAATAGCTTTTTCATAATGTATTGATTTAGTTTGTGATTAGCTTTTGAGAAAAGGTAAAGTGGGCTGCCCTTCCAATGATGAGGGTTTGTGGGAACACAGATAATTTGTTCCATCTCTTAAATACCGAGATGGCGCTCTGGTGTTCTGGGGCAGAATCCATTAAGAGCATTCTTAGTTAAGTAGTTGTTATGGTGTGTTCAATAATAATAGTACAAAGATATACATTAAGTTGAAGAAAATGTAATCTCTTTTTTATAATATTTGAACAAGTGATTGTGAGTAGTATCCCTGCCTTCTATGATAGTTCATTTAAGGAAAGGTAGTTAGCCGGCCTTATTCCTTTGTCAGTTACAGTAACAGTACAGCATTCGTGATAAAGGTCATGTTCGAAAAAGAGGATGTAATTGTTATCTACGGCTTCCTGAAGGAATTGTGTTTTTTCATCCAAAGTAGTCAAAGGCCTTGTATCATAACTCATTACGAAAGGAAGGGGGATGTGGGCGGCTGATGGTAACAAATCTGCCATATAAACTATTGTTTTTCCCTGGTAAGTGATGTGCGGTATCAACTGACCATCAGTGTGTCCGTGAAATTGTTTCAGTAAAATATTGGAATACAAAGTTGTATCCTCCTCCAGTAATACCAATTTTCCGGATTCTTGTATCGGAATTATATTTTCCATCAGAAATGAGGCTTTTTCACGCTTATTTGGATTTAAGGCCCAGTCCCAATGTCTTTTACTGACATAATGTATTGCGTTTGGAAAAGTCAGCTGGTATCCCGACTTTTCAGTATTCCAGCGAACACTGCCACCACAATGATCAAAATGAAGATGGGTCAGAATGACATCCGTAATTTCTTCAGCTTTAATCCCTTCTTTTTCGAGAGATCCTAAAAGACTGTCTTCTCCATTCAGGTAATAGAGTCCAAAAAATTTATCAGATTGTTTGTCCCCGATGCCATTATCGATTAAGATCTTACGGTCTCCATCCTTGATGAGTAGGCAACGCATGGCCCAATTACAAAGGTTGTTTTCGTCAGCAGGATACAATTTACTCCAGATTACTTTTGGAACGATGCCAAACATGGCTCCGCCGTCAAGTTTAAGGTTTCCTGTTAATATTGGCCTCAGAATCATTTTTAACTAGGGTATTCTAATATGTTCATGTCTCCTTTAAGCACCCGGTTTGCATTTGCAGCAAGAGCCAGGACGTCGTTATCGCCAGGATAAACAAAAACTGGAGCAAATTGTTCCACATGTTCCAGGATTTTATGTATAACAAATTCGCTATGAGCAAGTTCTCCGGTAATTAGGATTGCATTGACATTTGCTTTTAAAACGGCATACATTTCTCCAATAGCTTTTGCGATTTGGTAAGCCATTGCTTCCATCACAATTTTCGCGTGTGTATCGTTGTTTTCAATTCGCTTTTCAATTTCAGAAATATTGGTAGTACCCAAATGTGCATTCAACCCACCGCATTGGGTAAGCAGGCAAAGCATTTCTTCCTTCGTCTTTTTCCCACTATAGCAAAGTTTTACAACTTCACCCATGGGTAAAGTTCCACTTCTGATCGCACTAAAGGGCCCATCACCATCAAACCCCTGATTGACATCAATCACTCTGCCTTTCTCATGAGCACCGACTGTAGTGCCGTTTCCCATATGAACTACAATAAGGTTGAGGTCTTCATATTTTTTTGATTGTGATTCAGCATGTCTCTTTGCAACTCCTTTTTGACTTAAGGCATGGAATATTGATTTTCGGCTCAATTCAGGATAACCTGTGATCCGGGCAATCGGTTCAAGTTCATCAACAACAGTTGGTTCTGCAATTAAAGCTTTTACCCCAGGAAATTCCGCAGAAATGGCATCAGCAAGCAATCCTCCAATATTGATAATGTCGTCTCCTACAGGGCTGAATGTCAGGTCGTGCCTCAAGGCTTCATTCATTTCATACACTCCGGATTTAACTGGTCGAATCAAACCACCTCTTGAAATCACAATTCTGAGGTCTGAAAAATCAAAGTCATTGTTTTTTACTTCATTGATGACAATGTTCTTACGAAATTCAACCTGATCTGTCATTGTCTTAAAATAAGACAACTCCTCACCGCTGTGTTTGCGGTTTATCAGGAATTGAAGTTTAAATTCATCATACAAAGCAATCTGGGTTAGCCTGTCTTTTGGGTTGACTACGAGGATGTTGAAGGTGTTCATGTGCTTGGTTGTAGGTTTTATTAAGGCTTGTGTAAATTACATATTGCGGCGGTACTGCCCACCAACTTCAAATAATGCGGAAGTGATTTGTCCGATTGAGCAATATTTTGACGCTTCCATTAAAGCATCAAAAATATTCTCATTATGAACAGCTGTTTTTTGAAGATTAAGCAGGTGTTTATTTGATTCCTCAGGGAAAGCCAGATGTAATTGTTCAAGCATATCTATCTGGTATTGTTTTTCATCTTCAGTAGCACGAATCACTTCTGTAGGAATTATAGTAGGGGACCCTTTGCTGGAAAGAAATGTATTCACCCCCATGATTGGAAGTTTGCCTGTGTGTTTCAGGGTTTCATAATAGAGTGATTCTTCCTGGATCTTACTTCTTTGATACATCGTTTCCATGGCACCTAAAACGCCACCACGCTCAGAAATTCGGTCAAATTCTAACATGACAGCTTCTTCAACAAGGTCTGTTAATTCTTCAATAATGAAACTCCCTTGCAAAGGGTTTTGGTTTTTTGCTAGGCCAAGTTCATGATTGATAATCATTTGTATTGCCATTGCTCTTCTAACGCTTTCTTCAGTGGGTGTGGTGATAGCCTCATCATAAGCATTGGTATGTAATGAGTTACAATTGTCATAAATCGCATAAAGCGCCTGAAGGGTAGTCCTGATGTCATTAAAGTCGATCTCCTGGGCATGCAAGGAGCGCCCGGATGTCTGGATATGGTATTTTAACATTTGGGCCCTTGAGTTAGCTTTGTATTTGTATTTCATTGCTTTAGCCCAGATCAGCCTGGCAACCCTGCCCATAACTGAATATTCAGGATCAATCCCGTTTGAGAAAAAGAAACTAAGGTTAGGTGCAAATTTATCGATGTCCATACCTCTTGAGCTGTAGTACTCTACGAAAGTAAAGCCATTGGCAAGCGTAAAAGCAAGTTGTGAAATGGGGTTAGCACCGGCTTCAGCGATATGATATCCTGATATAGAGACTGAATAGAAATTTCTGACATTTTTTTGAATGAAATAATCCTGGATGTCACCCATCATTTTTAAAGCAAAATCTGTAGAGAAGATGCAGGTGTTCTGCGCCTGGTCTTCTTTCAGAATATCAGCCTGAACAGTTCCTCTTACAGCAGAAAGTGTATCGGTTTTTATTCTGGCATATACATCCGAGGGGACAACTTTGTCACCCGGCATTCCCAAAAGGAGTAAGCCCAGTCCATCATTTCCCTGCGGGAGATCCCCCTGGTATTTAGGACGGATCACGCCTTTTTCATGATAGTATTTTTCAATTTTCTTTTCTGTTTCTTCAACAAGTCCTTGTTCTCTGAGCCATAACTCACATTGCTGATCAATGGCAGCATTCATAAAATATCCAACAAGGGTAGGAGCTGGACCATTAATGGTCATTGAAACAGAAGTGTTCTGAAGCATCAGATTAAAACCAGAATACAGTTTTTTTGCATCATCAAGGCAGGCAATTGATACACCTGAGTTTCCGATTTTTCCATAAATATCTGGTCTGATATCCGGGTCATTCCCATACAAAGTTACTGAATCAAAAGCAGTTGATAGTCGAATTGCAGGCATGCCTAGACTTACATAATGAAATCTTTTGTTTGTCCTTTCCGGGCCACCCTCGCCGGCAAACATACGTGTTGGGTCCTCATTTTCGCGTTTGAATGGGAAGACCCCTGCCGCGTAAGGGAATTCCCCTGGCACATTTTCACGCAAATTCCAACGGAGAATATCACCCCAGGCTTCATAACGAGGTAGGGCGATTTTGGGGATTGGCAGTCGTGATAAGGATTCTGTATGTGTTTCTATTATAATTTCCCTGTCTCTGACTTTATAAATATAGTATTCGTCTTTATAGGATTGTTTTTTCTTTTCCCAGTGTTGAAGGATTGAGAGGTTATGTGGGTCAAGTTCTTTGAGGGTGTTATTGTAAAGATTGTCCAAATGATTCAGGACAACCGTTGGTGCAGGATGCTCTGATTGATAAGGATTTATCATTCGATTGTTTTCCGCTTTTACTGCTTCAATTGTCTTAGAAATATTATACAATCGCTGAGCAACATTTGCCTGGTCTAAAGTCCAGTGGTTATAATTCCGGATTGTTTCAGTGATCTCACTAAGGTAACGGGTCCGTTTTGGGGGAATGATGTAAATCTTTTCAGACATTTCTTCTCCCGCTACGTAATCAGAATGCATGTTTGCCCCGGTTCTTTCATTGATTTTATCCACCAATGCCCTGTATAACTGATTCACTCCGGGATCATTGAATTGTGATGCAATCGTTCCGTATACTGGCATGATATCGGGTTCCTGGTCAAATAGTTTGTGATTGCGCTGGTATTGTTTTTTAACATCACGCACAGCATCCAAACCACCACGTTTATCAAATTTGTTGATGGCAATGATGTCTGCAAAGTCAAGCATGTCAATTTTTTCAAGCTGTGTTGCAGCCCCATATTCAGGAGTCATCACATACAGTGTGAGGTCACTGTGATCTACGATCTCAGTATCACTCTGGCCAATGCCGGAAGTTTCAATAATGATAAGGTCAAATCCCTCAGATTTTAAAATCAAGATGGCATCTTTAATGTACTTTGACAAGGCCAGGTTCGTTTGCCGGGTTGCCAGGGAGCGCATATAAATACGAGAGCTGTTGATCGCATTCATTCGGATACGATCACCTAAAAGAGCGCCACCAGTCTTGCGTTTTGAAGGGTCAACAGAAATGATTCCAAACGACTTGTCTTTGAAATCAGCCAGGAAACGACGAATAATTTCATCTACCAGAGAAGATTTTCCAGATCCTCCAGTGCCTGTTATTCCTAAAACCGGGATATGTTTTCTACTTGCAAGCTGCTCGATTTCTGTCCTATATGTGTTAAATTGATCAGCTTCGTTTTCAGCAAGGGTGATCAAACTGGCAAGTCTTGAATCACGATGGTTTTCCTTTCGGGCTCTTTCAACATCCCCAACCGGGAAGTCAGACTGTTGAAGCAGCTCGTTGATCATCCCCTGAAGACCCATTTCACGGCCATCGTCAGGAGAATAAATCCGGGTAATTCCATAAGATTGAAGTTCTGCTATTTCCGTTGGGAGGATAACACCGCCCCCACCACCAAATATTTTTATATGTCCACAACCTTTTTCCTGGAGAAGATTAAACATGTATTTAAAGAATTCCATATGCCCACCCTGGTATGATGTGATTGCAATAGCCTGAACATCCTCCTGGACTGCACAATCCACGATCTCCTGAACGGAACGGTTGTGGCCTAAATGGATCACTTCTGCCCCGGAAGACTGTAAAATCCTACGCATTATATTGATAGCCGCATCATGACCATCAAAAAGTGCTGCTGCTGTTACGATACGAATAGCGTTCTTGGGAGTATAGGATTCGATTTGCTTCATGCGCAATATTTTGAGTTTTTACAAAAATACAATAATTAAAATTCTTTTGTAGATTTGTCCAACTAACCCTGCCTTTTATGATAAAGCAATTCATATTCTTATTTGTACTTCTGCTGACAATCGGTGCTTTTACTTATACTGTTCGCAGGTTTATCTTTTTCTTTAAACTAACCAAGCCCTTTCCAATTAGAGAATTGGGTAAACGCTTTTTGGTCATGATGTTCGTGGCCATCTTTCAAACAAAGATATTTCGTCGTCCTGTCATTGGCTTAGCGCATGCGCTGGTTTTCTGGGGCTTCCTGGTGATCACAGTTGGCAGTGTTGAAATGGTAATTGATGGTCTTTTTGGCAGCGAACGAGCGTTAGGAGTTTTGGGATGGTTGTATGATTTTATCACTTTTTCTGGAGATCTTTTTGCATTGATTGTAATTCTGGCCTTGTTTGCGTTTCTGTTCCGGCGGCTTTTCATGCACGTAAAAAGATTCTACGGGACTGAAATGACAAAGAATTCAAAAAAAGATGCTTTGCTGGCCTTAAGCATCATTTTAATGCTCATGGTCTCATTGCTGGGAATGAATGTTTTCTATGTATCCATGAATCCTGCCGGTTATGAAGGAGTATTTCCAGTCAGTTCGTTCATCGTAAATAACTTTTTTCCTTCTCAAACATTATCTCAGGCAGCAACGATCTCAGCTACTTCTGTGAATTTAATGAACCTGTCGCCCAGTCCCCCAGTCGCCCAGTCGCTCCAACTCTTCTGGCATGAACTGTTCTGGTGGCTCCACATCCTCCTGATCTTTTTATTCGCTAATATATTGCCTTATTCTAAACATTTTCATGTGTTTATGTCAGTTCCAAACGTTTTTTTAAGTCGTCTGGATCCTTTGGGAAAGTTACCAAACATGGATAATGTTACTACCGAAGTTAAAATTATGTTAGGTCTGGAGCCAGCTCCGGCAGAAGTTGCCCCAATGATGCGTTTCGGGGTTAAAGATGCCACAGATGTGAATTGGAAAAATTATTTTGATTCACTGGCCTGTACAGAATGTGGACGTTGCACTTCTGTTTGCCCGGCAAATACCACAGGGAAAAAACTATCCCCTCGTAAAATCATGATGGATCTGAGAGCGAGAATGAAAGAAATAGGATCTGCTAAAATTATCAACGGACTTGAATTTGATGACATGCGTTCCTTGATAAAGGATTATGTTTCCGAAGAAGAGCTCTGGGCTTGTACCACTTGTAATGCCTGTGCCCAGGAATGCCCGATCAATATCAACCATCCAAGTCTAATTGTGGACATGCGTCGTTTCCTTGTCATGGAGGAGGCCAAGGCTCCTTCAGGACTCAACATGATGTTTGCAAATATTGAAAACAATGGTGCTCCTTGGCAGTTCTCGCATGAAGATCGGATGAAATGGGCAGAATGATTTATTGCGGATTGCGGAATGCGGATTGCGGAATGATTTGAAAATTACTTATTTAGAAATTATTTAGAACTTTATGATAGCCGTACCTATAATGTCGGAATTGTTTGCCCAGGGAAAAAAGCCTGAGTATTTGTTTTGGGTTGGATGTGCCGGAGCTTTTGATGACAGATATAAGAAAGTCACTCAGGCTTTTGCAAAGATATTGAATCATCTTGGGATAGACTATGCGTGCCTCGGATCTGAAGAGACATGTACGGGTGACCCCGCCCGCAGAGCTGGAAACGAAATGCTGTTTCAAATGCAGGCCATTCAGGTAATGGAGACATTAAAAATGTATGAGGTGAAAAAGATTATCTGTATTTGTCCTCACTGTTTTAATACTTTTAAAAACGAATATCCGGAGTTGGGTGGGCAATATGAGGTAATCCATCATACCCAGTTTCTTGAAGACAAGGTCAAAGATGGCTCTTTGAAAGTTGACCAGGGGATCTTTAAAGATTCACGGATTACCTTTCACGATCCCTGTTATTTGGGTAGAGGGAATGGAGAATACGATGCCCCGCGTGCAATTCTTGAAGCGATTCCTTCGGTAAAAGTTGAGATGCCCCGCAACAAGAGTTTTGCCTTCTGTTGTGGCGCAGGGGGTGCCCAAATGTTTAAAGAAGCTGAAGCCGGTGATAAAGAGGTTTTTATGGAAAGGACAGAGGAAGCACTGGAAACAGGTGCTGATATTATTGCCACTGCCTGTCCTTTCTGTATGACAATGCTTACCGATGGGATTAAGTACAAGCAGAAGGAAGAATCGGTGAAGAATCTGGATATTGCGGAACTGGTGGCGGGGACGTTGGGGATATAGGCTGGTGTAGCGATTTACCGGTGTACCGGTGTAACAGTGTACCGATGTACCGGTTTACTGATGTACCGATGTTGTTTGAAGAATCATGAAAAACAGATTACTGATCATGATTTTCGTATTGAATTGGGCTTTTATTGCCCAGGGGCAGTCTGTTAGCTCAATTGACAGTTTGAAAATTGTTATGGCTACTGAAAAGGTCTTCCAGGTTTTTAAACATCCGAATATGAAAGACTTTAGGAATATTTCGTCAACAAATGTCTATTGTTTAATTTGTGAGGAATTTAAAAACTCTCGTCAGGATTCGGTAATAATAGACAGGGATGTTTTTTTTAGTTTTTATTTAGATAAAATCAACTCATCTGACTTTTGGAAACGAGCTTCTGTTTCAAAGGAAAGACATATTTTGAAGGAATCAGTTTATAATCAGCAATATGCCGATTATTTAGTTTTGATTACAATCTGGAAAGAAAACGAATATGCGCAAGGACATGAAGGTGCTCAATTAGGAATTTCTTTCAAAAAAGAAGGTAGAGAATTTAAATTTGCTGGGTTGGAAACAATACCTTAAAAAACAAAAGCCGCAATATTGGGTATTTGCACAAACCAGTATCACCGTCAACACCAGTAATTTTAGCCAAAATATCAAAGGCATTTGCTATGGTGATGTTAATGCTTCTTTCAACCCTTAATATTAATCAGTGTCCCGATGTACCGGTGTACCGATGTACCAGTGTACCGATGTACCGGTGTACCGATGTACCGGTGTACCAATGTAACGGTGTATCGATGTATCGGTGTATCAATGTATTGGTGTAACGATGTAGCGGTGTGGTTGTTTATAATTGTGTCTGTTGGGTTGTTATAAGGTTTGTTGGGTGGCTTTGTAAGTTGTTGGTAATGAAGGAAGTGTAATTAGGTTAAAAAATATTTTCGATTTTGTTTCCAGTTGGAGGTGATTTTTTCATCTAAAGGGATAGGTAACCTCAACAAAAAACAATTGTTATGAACGGAAATGGTCAGGTTCGGATTACAGATTTGAGTTTTAGATTTTCGGTGGATATAATTAAATATTGTGAGAAACTGAATAAAGTGAAACAACAAGTCATTGCGAATCAGCTTTTGCGATCTGGCACAGCAATAGGTGCGCTGGTCCATGAAGCCCAGAATGCTGAAAGCCGTAAAGACTTTATCCACAAAATGAAGATTGCTTTAAAAGAAGCTGAGGAAACTGAATATTGGCTAAACCTGAGTGTGGAAGTATCCAATATCCCTGATTGTCAAAATCTTAACAAGGAAATACGTTCAATAATTCTTGTCCTGGCAAAAATCATAACTTCATCCCTGCGAAACCAGAATCCACCAAAACCTGAACAACAATAATTCCCACCCCCAGGCCCGCATTCCATCATTAATCACCTCCACCGCAACACCGGCCCCCGGTAACTGATATACCGGACACCTGTACATTGGTACACCGGTACACCGGTACACCGGTAAATCGGTACACCAGTACACCGGTATATCGGTACACCACTACACCCCAAAAATATATTTCGAAGAAATTTCAAAAATACTTGGGAAATTCTTTCCACAGCATACCCTGTTTTCCGTATATACTAATGAGATCCAGTCGGAAAATTCGACAGAAGGAACGCTTTATTATAAACAATAAAACTATTTTATTATGCAACCAGTAAAGTATGAATCTGTACCTGCAAGATTTAAACAATTAATTTCTCAAGACGAATATTTAGAGATCCTGGAATTGTGTGAGGATTATTTGTCTGACAAAGGCCAAATAACAAGCCTGGAATCAGGTGAAGTGTGCCTGGAAGACGCTTTCAGGAGGAAAATTAAAATCGGACTTGACAATTTGATCCGTGCGGTTAGTATTGAGGATAATAAAAACTGGAGAAGTCTTGTTGAAAACCATTTTGGTAAATTCTTCGATGAATCTTCTGATGAAGTTGATATTAGCGATTTTAATAAAATTAAGGACTTCCTCTGTTTAAAGGTTTATCCTTGCAATCAGCTTGATCAAGCCCTGGATCTGGCCAATTTGATCTATAGGGTTGATTTTGAGGATACAAAGACTATATTAACTTTTGATTTTCCAAGCCAGTTCAGGTCTGTTCAAAAATCTGAGTTTGAGCATTGGGGATTGTCTGTTGACGATGTTCTTGCAAAAGCCGTTCAGAATGTAAATAAACTAGAAGTCAGGGTAATAGGTTTGGAAATGGAACCTGGCTGCGAAATATTTACTTTTTTAAGCGGATATTATTCAGTTAGTTATTTATTGGATTTGGCAAATAATGCTGGAAATACTATAGGTAAATTCGGCTCGATTGTAAACATTCCTGCAAGAAGTCTTGCATTTGTTCAACCGCTTAATGATATTGATTTTATAAATACGGTGGGAGATATTGCTGAAATGGTTGACAATATTTATCAGCACGAACCTGGACCTATTTCCAGAAATTTCTATTGGTATTACAAGGGAGTTTTTAAAAAATTCCCATTAAGTATTAATAATGAAGGGTTAGCAACACTAATGGTTCCCATTGAATTGGAGCTGTTAGTCCGAAATTCCTGAGCATTCGGTGCTTCTGCTTGTGTGGTTTCCGAAAACACTTTATATTTCATTCTTTACAATTCAATGTTCTCTTCTTCAATGTTCTCATGAGTAAAAATATTGTAGACTCCATTTTGAGGTACGCTTTGAAAGAAATAGTACCAACCTTATGCCCTTGACGGTGTCCTCGGACACCATTAAACCGAGTCACCGTCAATTTTTCTCACTCCAACCCAATCCGATTCTCACGCCCAGATGTAGCCCAAAAGAAAAAATTTTATCATGGGTTGTCAGAGGTGGATCGTAATTTTTCCAGGGGTCATTGGAATTTTGGATGCCATATAATTTGGTTTGTGAGAACCCGATGCCAACACTAACGCCTGTATAAAAATCCAGCAGGAGTTTTTGACAGGATTCAGCACTAGGTAGCATGAATTTCCGGCCACTTAAAAAACGAAATCCATACACGTCGTGTGTTTCCGATTGTAACTTATTTACATGATCCATGCTCATTCCTGATCCGTTGTCCCAAATTACCTTGTTATAATACTGATGTTCATAAAAAGCATCCACAGAAAAATAGTTTTTTCTCTTTTTCTGGAAATCATATTCTTCGATACCCAGAGCGATACTGTAAATATTACTGACTTGCCTGAAATTTGAGATGCCGAAAAACAAAATATTGGTTTGTTGTACGAAATGGTTCCCATAAGCAGGTTTATAAGTGGCTTCTGCACGCAGGGAATGATTAGGGTTTGTTTTTATACACAACAATATTTCGGCTGACTGATAAATTGCAAGACGAGTGAGGTTAATGGACAATTGGTTGTTAACTGGCATATTCTCCTGCTGGGCAAAAATAGAGGTAGACAAGCACAGACCAAGAATAGCGAAAGCTAATGGTTTTCTTTTTACCAAAGAATGAAAATGCCGAGAATGTAATAAGCGTAGCAAAGTTATTTATTTCATTGAGTTGAAGTGAAGTCCGAATATAGGAAACAATTCAATGCAATAGATAGGTAAAACCAATGCTTCCACAGTTAATGTTTGGCTTTCCTTACTTCTGTGATAAGTTCCGGAAGGATTTTCTGAACATCTCCAATCACCCCATAATCAGCAGCTTCGAAGATGGGGGCCTCAGGGTCTTTGTTGATTGCGATAATGTATTTTGAAGAGGATATTCCACCAAGGTGTTGGATAGCTCCGGAGATCCCCAATGCAATGTACAGATTCGGGGCAACAACTTTCCCGGTTTGTCCAACGTGCTCATGGTGAGGACGCCAGCCTTCGTCGGCCACAGGTCTCGAACAGGCAGTGCCCGCACCAAGAAGCTCAGCCAGTTCTTCAATGGGGGCCCAATTTTCAGGGCCTTTCATTCCACGTCCTCCTGAAACAACGATATCGGCATCAGTAAGTAATATTTTTCCGCTTTGTTTTTGAATATCAGCGACTTGCGTATTGGCTTGCTTACCTGAAGATGTGGGGATGAAGGATTCTATTGTGGTAGTCCCGGCTGACTCAACAAAAGGAAAGGAATTAGGTGCCAGTGTAAGTACTTTAATTGAGGTATTTACCTGAACTTTTGCAAAGGCTTTACCAGTGAAGCTTGACTTTTTTACAACAAAAGGTTCAAAAGAAACAGGAAGCCCGCTGGCCGCGGATACCATACCTGCTTTTAATCTTATTGCCAGCCTGGGTGCCAGTGCTTTCCCCGAGTTGTTGTGGGAGAAAACCACGACTTTAGCACCTTCTTTTTCAGCAACCTGGCTGATAATAGATGCGTAAATTTGATTCGACAGGTGATCGACACCTGCATCTGTAATGCTGATTACCTTATTAGCACCATAATTACCCAGTTTTTGTAATTCTGCGTTGTCGACTTTTCCAATAACCATAGCGATGGCATTGTCGCCAGAGTTTTGAGCCAATGCAGATCCATAAGCCACTACTTCAAAAGCGGCTTTCTTGAATTTTCCGTCAGCGTGATCGGTATATATTAATACAGACATAATTTCTCTTTTTTATCTTGAATGATTCGTGATGAAATGTAAAATCAGAAAGCCTTGAATTCCTCGTGCATTACCCTCACGAGCTCCGGAAGGTTTTCTGCATCAATCATTTTGCATTTGGCTTTTGCCTGGGGCAAGTCAAAGCTCAGGATTTCAGTATATACTTCGCAGGCAGTTGCTTCTTTCACTACCAGAGGTTTGGTCCGGGCTGTCATGATCCCGCGCATAGAGGGAATGCGGGCATCTTTGGCTATACCTTTTTGAACAACCAGGAGAACAGGCAATTGTACATTCATCACCTCTTTCCCTCCATCGATGTCTCTGTCAACCACCACATCACTTCCATTAATGTTGAGTCCGGATACGGCACCCAGGCTGGGGATGTCGAGCAATTCTGCCAGCATACCGCCAACACCAAAGCCATTGTAA
Organism: Bacteroidota bacterium; assembly: GCA_037132075.1. Classification (GTDB taxonomy): domain Bacteria; phylum Bacteroidota; class Bacteroidia; order Bacteroidales; family CAIXZF01; genus JBAXPV01. The sequence goes on along the minus strand of JBAXPV010000002.1, from coordinate 147,224 downwards.
TCAGAAGATTCGACCCCACATAAGATCATGTCATAGCCATCATTTTTTATAGCTTCTGCGATTTGAAAAGCAACGGCATAGGCATCTTTTGGGTCCTGATTTACGCGAATCGCATCATCAGCACCTATTGCCAGTGCTTTTCGCAGGGTCGCCTCAGTAAGAGCGGGCCCGATATTGATAACGGTAACTTTTTCTACAAAAGCTGGGATTGTTTCACGGAATTCTACAGCACGGGTGAGGGCAAGTTCATCCCATGGGTTGATGATCCATTGGACACCAGCAGCATCAAAGGTCTTTGGGTCGCTAAACCGGATCTTCGTAGTGGTATCAGGCACATTGGAAACACAAACTAAAATCTTCATAAGGTCAATGAGTATAGATTAATAAACTTCGTTAAAGATGGCTCGGGAGATAATGATCTGTTGAATCTCAGAAGTCCCTTCATAGATCTGGGTCAGCTTGGCTTCACGCATCAGTCGTTCGACATGATATTCACGAACATATCCGTAACCGCCATGAATCTGGACCGCCTCGGTAGTAACCCACATGGCAGTTTCTGCAGCCCAGTATTTCGCAATCGCACTGGCCGTGCCGTAAGGCTGGTGTTGGTCTTTCAGCCAGGCAGCTTTCAGACAGAATAGTCGGGCAGCTTCAATTTTTGTATGCATCTCTGCAAGCTTGAAGGCAACGCTCTGATGGTTAAATATTTCAGTTCCAAAAGCTTTCCTTTCTTTTGAGTATTTAACAGCACGTTCAAAGGCTCCCTGTGCAATTCCTAATGCCTGGGCTGCAATACCTATGCGACCACCCTCAAGGGTTTTCATCGCGAATTTGAATCCAAATCCATCTTCTCCGATGCGGTTTTCTTTAGGAACGATAACATCATTGAACATTACTGAATGAGTGTCTGAACTGCGCATCCCCATTTTATCCTCGTGAGGTCCCAAAGTAATGCCGGGAGAATGACGGTCAACCAGTAAAACGTTAATTCCTTTATGCCCTTTTTCAGGATTGGTCTGTGCAATGACCAGGTAAGTTGATGCAGAATTGCCGTTTGTGATCCAGTTTTTGGTTCCATTCACCAGGTAATGATCACCTTTATCTTCAGCAGTTGTTCGTTGTGAAGTTGCATCTGAACCTGCTTCAGGCTCTGAAAGTAGGAATGCGCCGATTTTCTCACCCCTTGCCAAAGGTTTTAGCCATTTTCCTTTTTGTTCCTCTGTGGCAAAAGCTTCAATCCCATAGCATACTAGGCTATTGTTGACTGACATGATCACAGAAACCGAAGAGTCAATTTTTGAGATTTCTTCCATGGCTAAGACATAGGATACAGTATCCATTCCGCCACCGTCATATTTGGCATCGACGAGCATTCCCATAAAACCAAGTTCTGCCAGGGCTTTGACATGTTGTGTGGGGTAGGTTGCGGTGGCATCTCTTTCAAGTACGTCTTTAATAAGTTCCCGCTGAGCATAGTCACGGGCAGCCTGTTGGATCATTTTTTGTTCTTCAGTAAAAGCAAATTCCATTGTCGTACGTTTATTTAGTTATTCAAAAATTAAAGATAGTATTTCCTGTTTCCGCTGATTAAATTCAGCGATCATTTTTTTTAATATAATGTCAGCAGGCTGAATTTCATGGATTTGGGCAGCAACCTGTCCAATCTCAAGTTCACCGTCATCGAGCTCTCCTTCAAACATCCCTTTTTTTGCACGTCCACGACCAAGATATTCACTAAGTTCTTCAGGACTTGCCCCGGCGAACTCCATTGCCTGAATTGTTACCGCAAATCTATTTTTTAACAGCCTTACCGGTCCTAATTTTTTAAGAGACAGAAAGGTGTCTCCATCTCTAGCTTCTATAATTTTTGCTTTAAAAGACGGATGCGCGGAGGATTCCTCAGACACAGCAAAAGCCGATCCAACCTGAACAGCCTCTGCTCCTAAGGCAAAAGCAGCCAGCATTGCACTCCCGCTTCCTATACCTCCCGCAGCAATCAGGGGTAGGGTAGTCGCTTGTCTTATCAGGGGAATCAGGGTCATGGTAGTTGATTCTTCCCTTCCATTATGTCCTCCGGCTTCAAATCCTTCAGCAACAATAGCATCAACACCACTATCTGCACATTTTAAAGCAGATTTTAAATTGGGGATGACATGCACAACAGTGATCCCATGCTCTTTCAAAAAGCTTGTGTATTTGGCAGGATTTCCGGCTGAGGTAAAGACAATCTTCACCCCATGTTTAATTATTGTTTGAAAATGGGATTCTGCATGGGGGTAAAGCATCGGAACATTAGCCCCAAAGGGTTTGTCAGTTGCTGCTTTACATTTTATCACATGTTCCTCAAAGACTTCCGGGTTCATTGATCCAGCCCCGATCAATCCAAGTCCCCCTGCATTGCTCACGGCCGAGGCAAGTCTCCAGCCAGAACACCAGATCATACCTGCCTGTATGACAGGATATTGGATGTTGAAAAGTTTACAGATTCTATTCATTTAAGTCCTAAATTCAAACATTTAGCGACATTGATTCGCCTTCTTTTATAATGTGTTCAGGCAGACAACGTCACTCACCACCTCTTTTGTATATTAGGGCTACCAGTGTTTTGTCGTCTCCACCCATGTTAACTGTCAGACCATAAGGTCTTTCTGGTTTAATCTCAATTTGATTCAGGCCAGCTTTGCCGGTTAATTGTTCAAGGATTGTGACTGCCATATGTACACCCGTGGCTCCTGTGGGATGTCCCCATCCAATAAGTCCTCCTGTAGTGTTCATCGGAATCCGTCCTGTACGCGAGGTTTCTCCAGCTAACACAAAATCAGGACCCTCACCTTGTTTGGCAAAACCAAGCGCTTCTGTCGACAAGATCCCTGCAATGGTAAAACAGTCATGGACTTCAGCAGTAGCGAGTTGTTCGTGAGTAATTCCGGCACTTATAAATGCCTTTTGTGCGGCATTTTTTACAGTAGAGAGTTCACACAAGTCGTTCGGAGGAAGTGTAAGATCTTCAGCGGCTTGTCCCCATCCAACGATTTCAACAGCCTCTGACTTTGGTATACCAATACGTTTCAGGCCTTCTTCTGAAACCACTGCAATGGAAGAAGCCCCATCGCTGACTTTAGAACAATCGAAGACATTGAGATGATCAACAAATGATTTCCCATTTGGTTCCATCATCGCTAATGTTTCAAGGTCAACGGTTGCATTGTGGTGCTCTTGAGCTGTCGGGCAAAGGCGGGCGTTTTCAATGGCATTACGAAACCAACGGGCAAAAGCTTTTCTGGTTTTATCGCGCCCATATCTTTCAAAATAAGCACCGGCTCTGTCACTGAATTGCCCTGGAAAAAAATAGGCATGACCGTTTTTTCGGTTATGAGCCCAGCCTGCAGCAGCCAGGTAGTCAGCGCCATAAATTGCCTTTACGGTATTTTGTACTTCGACACCGACCACTAATACAACATCAGCTGTATCTGCCAGCACGCTTCTGATCCCTGTCATCAGCGCCAAAGCTCCTGTGGCACACGCGCCTTCTACACGAATGGCAGGTTTGTATTGCAAGCCTTTGTCGATAAAAGGGAAGAATGCAGCCATATTAGCCTGGTGGTTAAAACGTGAAGCAATAAAATTGCCCATCACGCATTCATCAACATTCGCAGCACCCCCAATCATTTTCAATGTTGCCTGACCAGCTTCTTTTATATATTCTTCCAAACCTGGACGTTCTTTCTTGGGATTGAACTCTTTACGACCGGTTCCCATAGAAATGGTATTATAACCGGCAACCATATAGACTTTTTTTCTTAAATTATTCATGATCAGTAGTTGTTAATCGGACCGTATGCGTGAAAGAATCCTGTAAGTAATACAGTGTTGACATCATTTTCATTGTTTGCAACTCCGTCAGCGACAAGTTTCTGGCCGATTGCTCTTGTGTTTTTTGCAAAATCTAGCGCCAGGGCTGCACCCTGAGTATTCATCGATTTAAGCTCCTGGAAGTAAGGCGCCAAAACAGCATCTTTGTCTTTAGCCTTCACCGCATTTTTCCATAATGGTGTTGAGGCTGGTCCTGCTCCAATTTCTGAATCACAGGAAGACTGCATCATGGCAATGTCAATATAGTTTTTAGTGCTTTTGTCAAATACCGCAACGATTTTGCCTTTCTCGTATTTTAAAAAGCCATCTTTTTGAGAACCATCAGAATATTGTCCCCCTTTTACGCCCATGGCAATTAGTTCGTCAAGCACAGGACTGTTCAGATGTTCATTTTGTAAATTGGCATTCATCACACTAAGAATATATGAGCAAACGTCAAGTCCCACATAATCAACTAGTTGAAAAATACCCATGGGGCGAACCAGGAATTCCTGGGTAACTTTATTCACCATATATACTGACTCAGCAAAGGTTTTTCCTGCTTGTAATGATTCAGCTTGTTTGACACCTTGCAGCAAGTCACGCATAAAGTGACCATTGCCAATAAAACCAGCAACATCATGAGAAGGAACAACAATTTTTTTAAGATTTTTCGCATATGCCAGTGCGAATGCCTCAATTTCCGGGAGTGTATTTTGTGACTTAATCAACTCAACAAGTTTCTGAATTGCAGGCGGGTTGTAGAAATGAAATCCAACTATACGACCTTCAAGGCTGGCTTTGGTGTCGAGTTCTCCAATAGGAATTGAGGAAGTATTGGTGAAAAACCACGGCTTGTTGGGGTTGTTTTTATTTATTGTACTAAAGATGTTCACTTTTAAAGCCGGGTCTTCCTTTATAGCTTCAAAGATCAGGTAAGAATCAAAAGCATTTTCTAGCCGGGTTACTGGTCTGACAAGACTCATCGTATAATTGACATAAGCATCAACGATTTCTGAGTTTTCAATCAAATCAGCCCTGTCAGAATAAAACTGACGCAATTGAACCATTTTTTTCTCGGCCATCTTTCCAATTTGAGCTCTGAGGTAATTCATCAATCCCCCCAGAGCCTCATTACTGACATCAATAGCATTTAAGGAAAAAACTTTGCTTTTGTTTTCAGGTTTTAAGCTAACATCTGCCATTTCCAAGGCTGTGAGCAGCAAGATGCCACTTCCCATTTTGCCCGCAGCACCAAGTACGCTTACGTGCTGCAATCTTTCGTCGTAGGTCATATAATTCGTTTTTACCAGTTAGGTTTACGTTTTTCTAAAAATGCTTTCATCCCTTCTTTTGAGGTTGGTTCTCCAAAGAGGTCCCCGAATTCCTGGGCTTCCATGTCACATCCCATTTCAAAGTCTAGATTGATACCGCTTCGTGTCACTGTTTTAATTCTGTTGATGGCAAAGGATCCGTTAGCTGCAATTTTACGGGCATGATTCATGACAACTTCCATGAGATTCTCAGGTTCTGTGACTTGTTGCACCAATCCCATGCTTAAAGCCTGGTCTGCAGTGATCATTTCAGCTGTCATTAGCATAAATAATGCGTTTCCAATTCCAATAAGCCTGGGAAGGCGTTGGGTTGCGGCAAATCCGGGGATCAGGCCAAGGTTAACTTCGGGCTGACCAAACTTTGCTTTATTGCTGGCAATTCTGAAATCACAGGCAAGCGCAAGCTCGCAGCCACCACCAAGTGCAAAGCCATTGACAGCGGCAATTACCGGAATCCCAAGGTCTTCGAGTCTCGCCATTGATTTTTGCCCCAGCCGAGAGAATAGTGTAGCAGCCTCAGGCTCCTTCACCGACATCTCTGCAATGTCTGCCCCGGCAACAAAGGCTTTGCCTTCCCCGGTGAGCACAAGTACCCGGACACTGTCATTATCTTCAATGCTGTCAAGGTAATCATTCAGTTCTTCGTAGAAGCGGGTATTCAAGGCATTCAGCGCTTCAGGGCGACTGATAGTCAATACAGCAACGCCATCAGTCAATTGTGGTTTGAGGATATTGTATTCCATTCGGATGATTTATGAATTTGTAAAGATATAAAAACATCTAATTCTGTCGAGATGTCTATACAATTAGAGGTTTTGCTGGATGAAATCAGTTAACATTTTATAAAGATGCATTCGTGTATTTCCTCCACTAATTCCATGATTCCTGTTTGGATAGTAAAAGGACTCGAATTGCTTGTTGGCTTTGACCAGGGCATTAACCAGTTCAACGGAGTTCTGGAAATGGACATTGTCATCACCGGTGCCATGGACCAATAAAAATTTACCTTGCAGGCCTTTAGCGAAATTCATTGGTGAGTTGTCGTCATAGCCTTTGGGGTTTTCCTGTGGCGTACGCATATATCTTTCAGTATAAATATTGTCGTAATACCTCCAGTTGGTTACAGGGGCAACAGCAATCCCTGCTTTAAAAGTCCCGTCACCTTTGAGCATACACAAGGATGACATAAATCCGCCATAACTCCAGCCCCAGATCCCGATTCGTTTGCCATCAACAAAAGGAAGGGTGGCGATATATTTTGCAGAGGCGATTTGGTCTTCTGTCTCTAATTTCCCAAGTTCCTGGTAGGTGCATTTCTTAAACTCTTCACCCCGGGCACCTGTCCCGCGGTTGTCAACACAGATACTTAGGATGCCTTGTTGCGCCAACATCTGGTACCATATAAAATCATAATATCCCCAACGATCCTGAACACTTTGTGATCCAGGTCCTCCATAGAGATTCATCCAGACAGGATACTTCTTTGTAGAGTCAAAATTCAGAGGTTTGATCACGTAGGCATTCAGTACGGTCCCATTTTGGAGCGGAATTGTAAAAAAACTAAGCTTACCAAACCCAAATTCTTTCGTTTTTAATCGAAGTTTGGCATTGTCTTCCAAAACCCTAAGTTCTTTCCCCTTGATGTCCTTTAATGTGTATACCGGAGGCGTATTTGCATCCTGCCAGGTTTGGACATAGTATTTGAAATTCTTGCTGAATTCTGCAACATTCCAACCCCTTTGTTTGGAGATGTTTTTTTTACGGGTACCATCCATGTTTATGCAGCAGATGTCACGAAACATCGGACCACTTTCTGTTGTGGTAAAAAAGATTACTCTTTTAGTTTCGTCAACACCCAAAAGCTCATCAACTTCCCAATTCCCATGTGTGAGCTGGAAAATCTGCTTGCCATCCATACCATAGAGGTAAAGGTGTTTGTTTCCGTCCCGCTCGCTGCTGATCAAAAAATATTTATTGTCTTTTGTGAAGGTCAGATTGTCGTTTATCTCTATATAATATTTGTTTTCTTCAGTATAAACGACATTTGTTTTCCCGGAATTGGCGTCAGCAAACAAAAGTTCCAGCTTATTCTGATGGCGGTTCATCCTGTATAAACTCAATGTGTTTGGCAGGTTAGTCCATTTGATCCTTGGGATGTAAATATCTGTTTCTTTTCCAATGTCCACCGGTTTAATGGTCTTGGCATTCAGGTCGTAGATATAAATACTAATGAGCGAATTTGCCTCCCCAGCTTTTGGGTATTTGAATTTGTACTCCTCAGGGTACAGACCGCCGAATTTTGTCATCGTAAATTCCTTGACATTACTCTCGTCGAATCGATAAAATGCTATTTTTGAACCATCCGGTGACCAGTAAAAGCCTTTGGAAAACTCAAATTCTTCTTCATAAACCCAATCTGTAGCGCCATTAATGATTGCATTCTGTTTCCCATCCATGGTAACCTGGGTCTCTTTTCCGTTTGAGAGGTCGGTGATGAAAAGGTTGTTGTCGCGTACAAAAGCCACTTTGGTGGCATCGGGGGAGAAGTCAGCCAGGCGTTGCTTTCCTCCTTCGCTAATAGAGGTAATTTTTTTTGATGTCAGATCCATTACAAAATAATTGGATTTTGATGACCTGCGGTAAATCCGTTCCATCTCAGTATTGAACACGATCTTGCTTTCATCATTACTGAAGCTGAAGTCCATAAGCTGAAGTGTATCGTTTTTCTCTTTGCGAATGAAATCACTTTGCTTGAAAAAAACACGTCCTGCTGTTCCTGTAATATAGTCATATTCAATTAAAGAATCAGATTTCATCAGGACATAATGCTCTCCGTCTTTGAGTGATTGCAGATCGTCAGGGCGTTTTGGGAAAAGATCACGGCTACCCCATACGTCTTTTAGTGTTAGTTCTTTAGTTTGTGAGAAGAGCGAGAAGCTTGCCAGGAGTAACAGGCTCAGTAACGCCAGTTTCTTTAGTGATGACATTTTTCAAAATTTAGTAAACAAAAAAGGATTGGGTTGCTTTATTCAAGCTACCTGAGGAAGCAAAGATATACTTTTCAGCTTTGATTTTCAGAAAATCTACTTGAAAAGCTTATGATCTTGGACAGCTGTAAAGTAATAATCTGCCTTAATATGGAATATATGATCCATTAACATCGCCAGTGCAAAGCATTTTTATTTGCTGGTAAAAGGTTCCATTTTCGGAGATCACGATATTAATAGTTTCATATTTCCAATCAGGTTGACCAGGAAGCACACCCGGAGGCATAAAGTTCGGAATAATGTCTGCAAATCGCCGAACAATCAGCAATGCATCAAGTGCACCTGGCGTTGCACCGATTCCGTTGATTTCGGCTGCCCATAGTTTAATACCAATTAAATAGAAATTGGAAATATGGACAAAATTTCGCTCAACAGCTTGGGCGTCGGTGGCATTAGCGCCTCCCCAGGGCTTGGTGCATTTTGGTATACACTGGTAAGTACCCGATGGGAGGTTTGTGAAAATTACTTGTCCAGTGATGCCGGTATCGGACGAATCAACAATGATTCCATTTTTCTTCAACAGAACTTTAGTGAATGTAATAGGACTTAGCTGGTTATTGAAATACACAAGACTAACGCTTAGACTTGCAGAGTCAATGTTTGGGTTGTCGTTGGCGATTCTTCCACCACAATAAGCAGGGAAGCTGATTGTCAGGCATAGTAGAATAAGAAAGCAAGATTTCATGTGATAATTTTTTATAAGAATTTTTAGTAGTTAAGTTACTATCTCATTCTCTAAAACTCATGATGTATCCAAATTTAAAACAGCTAATATAAAGAATTTATTTGCAGTTCCGACTTCATTTGTTACTTTTGCTGGCTCAATCGGGTTGTTAGCTCAGTTGGTTTAGAGCATCGCCTTGACAGGGCGGGGGTCACTGGTTCGAATCCAGTACAACCCACTGAGAACGAGTAAGTTATGAAAAAATAAATTCTAAAACGCTCATTTTCAGGGACCAAAATTTTAAGCGGTTGAAGTTTTGGAACCTTTATTTCTATTGTTTACGGCAAAAAAGTCCACAATCCGTCCACATTGTAACTTATTGCCAATGAACAGAATCCAAATTAATGCCTTTCTCCGGAAAGATTTCGTGAAAAAGGACAAAACAAGTCCAATTTGTCTCCGTGTCCAAATAGGTGACAAAAAAAAGGTCTATTCTCTGAACGTTTCCTGTAAAGAATGTTTCTGGAACAAATCCACCCAGGAGATAAAACCGGGTCCAGAGAACTTTGTCAATGACAATATTCTCATAAATTCAGCCAAAGATAAAGCCCGTGAACTTCTGACCAGGGCAAACCTTGACGGCGAATCGCTGAGCTTTGCTGAATTTGATCAGCTGCTGAGTGCTGACCAGGTCAAAAAAGATTCATTCCTGGATTTTTGGGATGATGATCTGACCAGGTTCAAATCAAAGTATTCAGGCGAAACACACAGGACCAACAAAAGCCAAATGACCAAACTGAAGCAATTCAGATCCAAGGTGTCATTTAAGGATGTAACGCCGTTTTTCTGGAAGCAATATGAGTCCTGGCTAATCGACAGAGGCAATAACACCATCACCATTCACAAAGCTTTCAGGACACTGAAAGCATACCTGAACAAGGCAATTGTGGCCGGTTGCATAAAAACAAACCCGCTCAAGGATGTGAAGGTGAAACACGGGGACGGATCCCGCGAGTTTCTGTCACTGGAGGAAGTGCAGCTCCTTCAGGAGATGTACGACAAAAAACAGTTTACCAAAACGCAAATGACAATCCTGCAGTATTTCCTGTTTGCCTGTTACACCGGTTTGAGGTTTACTGATGTGAAGTCCTTGCTTCATGTAAACGTACACAATGATAATACACTCAAGCTGAAGATCCATAAAACACAAATCAACCTGGTAATCCCTTTGCACGACAAAGCCAACGCCTTGATCACTCCAGGGCTTCCGTTTGAAAAGATCTTCCGGGTGTATTCAAACCAACCAACAAATCGTTATCTGAAGGAAATCATGACTAAGGCCAAAATTGAAAAGAACATTTCCTTCCATTGTGCACGCCATACATTTGCCACTATTTGCCTTTCAGATCTTGAGGTGCCTTTAACCACAGTACAAAAGCTTTTAGGACACACAGAGATCCGGCACACTCAGATTTATGCCAGGGTTTTGGACAAGGAAAAGACAAAGGCAATGGATAAGTGGAACGCGATCAGCTTTTGATATCATTTAATACAGACAACACCCCTGATCAGGATCCTCTGCAGAAAAATTTTAGCAATTTTGATATTAAAATATTGACCGGTCAGTTAATGCCTGGCAAAGTTTTAATATCAAAATCAAAAAAAATGCCGACAAGATCTTGCCGGCACAAAATTGTAAAAGTCAAACGTCAAAGAACGATCCAAGGGGTTTTAATATCATTTTACAGATTACCCTGGTGCGGTTCCGGAGCTGTAGCAACTCGTTTTGATATCAAAATTTCGAGATCCGGAATAACCTGGTGTAACATTTTGATATCATTTCGTGATCATGAAAGTTATGCTTTGCTTGTTTTAAGTTTAGCACCAAGTGTTTTCATGGTCCTGTTAATCTTTGGCAAGGCTTTCAGAAATTCTGATTCTGTCAAATACACCTTTCGCTCATATTTCTCTTTTGTCAAAAAGAAATTTTTGATTCCTTTTTGCTTTAAAGTGTAAAGGAGCCATTGTTCAAAGAGCCGCGCAAAAATCTCATTGCGACGATTGTAATATTCAGCCCCGGTGTTGTTCAGTCGTACACTCAGGGGTGATGCAATGAGCTTTCTTGCAACTGTTGTTGTCAGAATGGAGTTCAGGAGATCATTGACAGCATATCTCAATGATGTTTTGCTCAAATTGTTTAAAGGCACGATCCTGGCTGTGCTGGATCCTCCGGATAAAGCTCCTGAATCACCTGGCTCAACGTAAAGCCCGAAATAGTAATCAAGTGCATGTCCATATTCGTGACCAAGGCTATGCCATCCCATGTTTTTCGTGAGATTGATCATAAATGACCATGGCTCAAAGTGCGCTGCAGCATGTCCGCCTTTTCCACGAGCTCCATACGCAATTCCAAGCCTTCGGTTCATCCCGAAGTTTTTACCACAACCAAGGACTGTGGTGACATCCTGCATTGCCATGTATCCACCCAAAAGGAAATTAAATCTTTCATCCATGTTAACCCAGTTGCCATAATCAAAGCCTTTAACTCTAAAAGCCTTCAAGATTGGATCCTGGTCAAAGGGATCAAAATTTGCGGGAAACTTAAAGCCAGGACGTAAAGTATCTGCCTTTAGCTTGTATCCTTTTTGCTGCCAGTATTGTTCAACCCGCCCACCTTCAGCTGGTTTATTTCCTGCAGGGTTTACCTTTTGTTGCTGCATTCTTTTTTGATTTGCGTTTTAGTTTTTCCGGATCCATCCCGATGAACATTTCTTTTTTCGTCAGCTTGGATGTCGGATCCTTTTCTTTTGTCTTCATGTGATCTAACTAAAAAATGTCTTTTTAACCAGAAAGCCTGTCCACAGAATAAGACCGGCCATTACCAGCCAACGCCGTATTTTGTGCCATAATGACTCCTGAAGCGTTGCAGTCTGGCTTGTGCTTTCTTTTTTGTTGATGGTAGTTACCGGCGGCCCCTGTGCTGTCACCTGGAAGCCTTCCCGATGATTTGCAGTATCCTGGATGCGAATAAAACGAACAACCAGACTGTCCTTTTTCAAAAGAAACGTATCCCGCTTGCCAGGAACAGGGTAGGGCATCATCCACAACACGGTGTCAATTCTCACACCGGGCTTTGTCGTTGTGTCAATGCTGGATATGGTGTCAGTCCTAACCAGCTCCGGATGGTTTTTCAGGATCCTGGATAAACGGGCTTGTGGAGTGCAGGCAATCAGCGATAAAAGGGAGACAAAAAGTAGAAATTTTTTCATATTGCAGGTTTAAAAAGCCGATCGAGTTTGCTTTCCATCCTCACAGCTCTTTCGTTGTATTGCTTTTGCATCTCGACAGACATTTCAATGCTGACCTTGGCTTTTAACTCCTGCTCAATTCGCATGTTAGTAGCTTTTTGATCAACATTGAATTCTACCTGGTTAGTTCTGAAATTTTCTGTTCGATAATAAAACCCTACAGCGAGAAATATGACCAGGGCAAATTGTCCAATAACAAAGATCCAGAACTGGCGCTTCAGTGCTCTGAAAAAGGAATCAGCGTCACTCATTAATTAAACAGCTTTTGGATCTTTAGGATCTCTGGCGAAAAACAAGAAGATGCCGGCAATAATGCCTAATACTTCCTGAAGCTTATCTCCAAGTAATGGCACAGCGGCTGAAAGCTGGGTCATTTGCTCCGGGCTGATAATGTTGCTGATTTGCAGAATGCTCAAAAGAGCAATGATGATACCGATTACGGTAGTTTTCCAATGGTTGAAGTTTTGTAACATGGTTTTATTTATTAGGTTTTTGATATGGTCTTCCTGATTTACAGAATATGCGATTGTCATTTGGAAATAGTGGAAACGGGTAAAACTTTGCACCACAATTTACAATTGGAACTGTAGAATACCTCCCTGAACAGTTTGGAGCACATGCATTGAAAGTTTTGATTTCGACCAATGTCCTGGTCTTACAAAAAGGACAAGTGACATAACCCATTTCGCGGTTTGGCCTGAAAAGTGCCTTAACCGTAAATTTATCGGTGATGGTATATTCTCTAAGTTCAAAGTCCCCTGCAGGTGTTGTCACCAGAATTGGTTTCGTTTCCATGATCGAGTTTGTTTTTTTATTCTTCAGAAATCTTTTTCCCCAGTATCCCGACAATCTTTTCGAAATACATTCCTTCCTGTGGCAAGGTGTTGTAAAGAGATCCTATCCATGTTGCCATGTCCAGGTAACGGATCCGGATAGTCTCCATTCGCTGAATTGTGTCACCTGGAGAAAGGATCCTGATTTTAGTCATGGTAACCACAACAAAGCTTTCTGTAAGGGAAAAATACTCATGGTTTATGTGAGCGATCCCAAGGCTGTCAAAGGCAACACTATCCCTGGGAATGAACTGAGCGTTGCCATCCCAATTGATAATGAAGCGTTGCCCTGTAATTGTGGTGTCTACCACGTAGTAAGGAATAGGGACAGATGTTTGAGAAAACCCGGCAAAGCTGGCCAGGATAAAAAGCATGACAATCGTGAATTTCTTCATATGTTGTAAAAGTTAAAATGCGTTTCCAAAAAATATGTTTTTTGACTTTGGAGGTGAATAGTAAACCCTAATGCTAAATGCGTCAATGTATCCACGTGTCCACCCGCCATAAGTGTAAATAAGTGCTTCAAGACTTATTCCAAAGCCAGGGCTGTTAATTTCGTCCACAGTCCAATCGTATCCCCATTTATCACTTGATGTGCCATAATTCCACGTTTGGTAAGTTTCAGCCCAAATCTCACTGGTATTCGCTTTATTATCACCCACCAAACTTCCAGCAGCATTAATTAACATCAACGTGTTATCTAAAGGATATCCTACGCCCCAACTTGACCCTGTTTTGTAAAGCACTATTCCAGTAATTGTACTCCCTACAGGTATTGTAAACCCAAAGTTTGTCCCCTTTAAACAGCAAATGATATCCCCGCTGTAATTCCCTATAGCAAAAACGCCTTGTCCGTCAAGTACTTTAATTGCATCGGCTCCGCCATATCCACCATAAACCCATTCGAAGCCCCCATCTGCAGTCTCAGGATACCTGGTTTGACTCAACTGTGCAAAGCCCTTATCAGTTGCAATAAATAGTATTATAACAAAAAGTATCTTTTTCATAAGCAATGCGAAGCCCCGTCCGAGGTCAAGATTAAATAAATGATCCCGATGATTGCGGCACCTAAAACAAAGATGCTAATAGCGGCATAGCCGAAATATTTCCAAAATTTATTCATTGCAGTTTATTTTACATCTCCAACCCACATAGCAGAGTATGTGCCGTCTGTAGCATCATATTCAAAATTAACCCAGTCTTTTGCCCCGGAGGCCTGTGTCAGCGTTGGGGCTGTTCCACTAGGCCACTTGACAGTTGAAGGCCATGTTATGTTATATGTGTTAGTATTGGCTGCGTGTATTATTTTTAGCTTTAAGCCAGCATTTCCTGGTGGAGCTGTAAATGTAAAAGTTGAGTTTTCGGAATTGGTGTAAGTCTGTGAATTGCCGCGGTTCCAATTGATAGTACAAGCATTACCACTGCTGGTATTAGCATATCGGTTTGCAAATGTTAACACTTTCCCAATGCTTAGAAATCCTGTCTGTGTCACATTTCCGGCCACGTCAACAATATATCCGCCTGTTGTTGAGAAATAGCAATTAATGAAATTTCGCGCCCCTCCCGTAGAAATCTGTACTGAACACGCGGTGTCACCGCCTGAATTAAATGATGAGAAAAACCCCCCAACGCCTCCGCTCGCACTTGTTGCTGTACCTTTGACACCAATGCTATTAACGCCTGTTCCAATACCTTCTAAGCCCGTCCCATTCGATGCTGCAGAATTTGTAAACTGTGCGGCAGGTAATACACCTGTAGTCTTTGTAACAGAAAAAGCTACTGTATTTGTTGACCATGTAATTAATCCCCTTCCTGAAATCGAAAACCCAGCTGTCTGTGGACTTGCCGTCTGATTTTGAATGTAATCCCCCAAGCCAGCAGCCCAAGGCGCTGAATTGGTCAAAGTGAAATTAGGATAAGTCCCGGTAACGGTTAATCCAGTCCCGCTTGAAATTGTCACTGTCTGATTAGGTGCCGTATTGGTGATCGTGAAATTTGGATAGGTTCCACTGTGCGAAATTCCTGTCCCATTCGTAATACTTACGGTTTGATCCGGTGCCGCATTGGTGATAGTGAAATTTGGATAAGTTCCTGAATGAGATATCCCGGTGCCATTACTGATAGTCACTGTCTGATCCGGCGCTGTATTGATGATCCCCAGCTTTACCCGAAGGTTTGACGGATCATTCGTCACAACAACATTTATCCCGGATGAATCCTGAACATCCAATCTGTATTGCGTTCCGATCAAAGTTCCTTCTTTCCACAGCGTAGTCATTGGAGTTGAAGAAATCATTATTCCACCGGTTGCAGGATTACCAAATAAACTTAACCCACTTCCACCTACAGACAATGCAATATCTGTACTCCCTGTTGTATTACTATGAATTGATGGGAAATTGCTATTCCCGCCAACATTAACTACACTCAGTGATCCTTCATTGCTTACAGATCCGTCAACCTCAGAAGTCAAATAAAGACCATTTCCCACCAGGGTAAACTTAGCTGAAGCTGTAGTAAGGTTTTCGGCAGAGGTTGCTGCAGTGATGCATCTGTATGTCCTATCGGTACCCATGTCATACATAAATGCACCCTTGTGAATGGATATACCAAAGGTTGTACTGGCATTTAGTACCTGGTAGTTCCCAACCGGCAATGCCTGGCCAAAAACGCCAAGTGAGAATAGAAATGTTACAATAAGCAGGATTGCTTGACGCATGGAATAAATTTAAGACTAGTAAGAGTATGAGATCTGAACTTTGTCGTATTGGTACACTGCAAACCCTATTCTCAATTTGTTACTGATAATAGCATACTGAGTAGTTGGCTTCAAGTTCATTCCATTAACAATGACACTTATTGTTCCTGCAGCCGGTGTTTGGGTAAGCTGAAAATAACATCGGTTATTCGCAATACTATCTGTGGCCTGTTCAAAATCTTCAACAATAGCGGTTTTTGCGGTTGCTGTTAGTGTAAAGTTCGGATAGGTCCCAGTTGCAACGATTCCCCCACCATTAGTTATACTCACAACCTGATCGGGTGCGCTGTTTGTCGCTGTAAAGTTTGGATAGGTACCCGTAACAGACATGCCGGTCCCGTTCGCAATTGAGACTGTTTGATCGGGTGCGCTGTTTGTCGCTGTAAAGTTTGGATAGGTACCCGTAACAGACATGCCGGTCCCGTTCGCAATTGAGACTGTTTGATCGGGAGCAGTGTTTCTAAAGGAATACTTAACACGATTGTTTGTCGGATCATCGGTTACTGTAACAGCCATGCCGGTACTGTCCTGCAGGTCTATTTTGGTTCGACTACCAATGAGCGTCCCTTCCTTGAGCATGCCAAGGGCTGTCATATACGCCCCGGTGCCGCCCAATAAAGTGAAGTTTGCAGATCCGGTTGTGAGTGTCAAGGTTGATGCACTACCAGTTTTGCATACATAATATTTGTCACTGGAAACATCGTAAACGGTTGTTCCTACAGCGACATTGATTCCGAATGCCGTTGTGGCATTGGCAACACGTACCTGAGACGAAGGCGTAGCCTGGGAATAAACCAGGAAACTGACCAGGACAAATAACAAAGAAATGATAAGCTTTTTCATAATAAGCGTTTTAATTGATGATAACCAGGTAATCATATTTTCGAACGTCAAGAACGACATTCAAAGTCGTGGATCCACTGCCTGTCCATTGTGTAGATCTTAAAGGTTGGCCGTTATAAAGTATCGTAGCTGTGCTGTTTAATGAAAATGGCACACTCCAATGGTTCTCCGCGTCACCGACGACTTCTTTTTTCCATACTTGCGAGCTGACTGTCGCTGTCTGCCAAATTAAATTCTTCCCAATAGAGGGAAAGGTAATCACCTGCCCGGGCATTCCGGCTGAGTCGGGAAGCC
This sequence comes from Bacteroidota bacterium, assembly GCA_037132075.1. Classification (GTDB taxonomy): domain Bacteria; phylum Bacteroidota; class Bacteroidia; order Bacteroidales; family CAIXZF01; genus JBAXPV01. The sequence continues at coordinate 130,291 of JBAXPV010000002.1, read as the reverse complement.
GGTATTGCAAAATTGAGTTTTTGTATTTCTCAATATGTCCGGCAACCTTTACGTCTGCCTGAATAGGCAATTGAGCGTGTGCCTTAAATGCAATTAAGGCAATAAAGACAACGAAAATTATTTTCTTAATCATGGCCAGCAACTTCAATGTTTACACTGTCAAGACTATCTACTACCCGAATGTCCAGTTTGTTCATAGGATCTGCCTCGTTCTTTGCCAGGTAATCCACAGGCAAATTGTTGCCCTGGTATGATACATAAAACTCAAGATGAAGTTTATTCAAGCCGTGTGTGACCGTTTTCATCTGTCCACCCACCAATGGGCCACTGTCGATGTTTGCTCCAAACACAGTGCCCGCGATAGGCTCGGAGAGGTCTTGTTTGCGTAAGCGGCCAAGAATCGGATCAAAGATGATTGACATGGGTTAAAATTTGCGAAATGTGTAATTAAGATCTGCGCGATCAGCAAAAGCTTTGTTGAACAAGCATTGTCCATCAGCCCAAGTAATCGTAAGTATAGAGCCTGCCTTCTGAACTCTACACACAGACCAGGTCGGATCCTCCACTGAAGTGGTGCCGGGTCCTGCAATTCCCATATACATGAGGCTGTCGGATACCTCGTCAACTACATCTGCAGATGCACGGATATCGGGATAATTTGAAAAGGATGCAATGACCATCTGACTAGCTGTTTAATTGTTTAACTCCCAAATACAAACCAATCAGGACAAGCACAACTGCCATGATTAAAATGGTGTATTTCATAACTTTTTTTTTTGATCAAGTACTTTGAAATTGTTGCTGTTGATGATGCTGATTAGCTTTGAAGCATAATCAGGATCGGTAGCGTAACCTGCAGCCTGCAGTGCCTTAGCCTGGTCTTCAGGTGTGGTTGCCTTCAGGACATCGGTGTATCGTTTGTTTTGAGCAAGGAAATAGGAGTGATCCGCAATGCTGTCTCCCAGGGATGCATAATTGCGAAACACAGCGGTAACCGCTGTTTTGATATTGTTAATATACTCCGTGGTGGAAAATTCAATGGTTTTCCCTTTCCAATAAGGAGAGGTGGCCCCTGCAGCTTTGATCCCAAAAGCATTGTTGCCTTTGATCTTTTCTCCCCATGAGGTCTCCAGTGCCATCTGTGCAGCCTTTACCGAAGGGAAAAGCTTGAAGCCTTCTGTCCCCATCACGATGGAATCGCCGTATGTATTTAAAAAATCTGCTGGCTTCATATTGACTTAGGTGTTTTCATTGTTGTATCTTTGTGCGGCTTTTAAGGAGATTAATTAGTACAAGGATCGGTTAGCTGATAACTATGCCAGTTATCCCCCGATATGGACCCCAGCTAATTGATCTCCTTATTTTTTTATAATTTAGAAATGACTCCATTGTCATAATAATAAAGCTTTGAAGTGGTTTCTACTACCTTAAACCAAACCTCATAAATGTCTGTCTTGAATACGACTATGTTGTAAAAGTTATGTACTCCAAGAATTTCTTTTGATTTCAAAGTATTTTTCTCAAATCCCATATATAATGAGTTAGTCAGGATGCCTGGTAACTGCTTGGTAATTTGAATTTCAACTTCAGGATACTTGTAATGTCTGCTTATCGAATGCTTCAAACCATTTGGCGTAAAATGGACAATCTTCCCAAGAGGTAAAGCAACAAACTGCTTTTTCTCTAAGCCAGATTCCTTAATCCATTTTTTCACTTCTTCGCGAAGCACTTTAATTTGAGACATTCTGTTGACTTTTGTTGTTTGTTGTATCTTTGTTTTGTTGAACCTTGGTTAGCGAACCTGGATTACGTCATTACGACCTCTGCCCAGCGTGCTAATCGGGGTTCAATCGTTTTACTTCAGTTTTTTGAAGGCATACCATGTTAATACAACCAGAAAGCCTGCTACAAAAATCCCAATGACCAGGTTGGTCACTGACTTGCTGTCAAAACTGACTGAAGTGTTGACCGGAATGGTTGGTCCTTCGCCTTTGTCTACAAGGTTTTTTACAAATGTGGATTCAAGGAAATTTGACATATCTTTTAAATTGAGTTTAAAATCTGAATTGCATCCCAATAGGTATTGGCATTGTCGCGACCGGTCGCGGCCTTTAAAGCTGCTTTTGTCTTTGTTCCCCAAATGGAATCAACTGACAATCCTGCATTGTGCTTTAAATTTAAAGCCTGCTGGAGCTGGCCGATCATCGGCAGATCCTCACCAGGATAAAAGGGATAGTCCGGCTTTTTGGTGACCGGTGCCGTGCTGCCTCCAGTGGGGTTGAACGTCCCCGGTGTGAGCGGTGTCGGATCGGCCAAAATAGCGGTCTTTTTCTTGAAGATTGTCCAGGCTATGACAAGCACTACCAGGAGGACTACCAATATGATAAAGGTTTTCTTTTTCACAGCTTTAGAATGTTACAGTGATACCCTTTACCGTCAAAATTGCGTTGAGCTTTTCTTTCTCCCCCGAGCTAAGCTCATTGCTTATCTGTTGTGTAAGGTTGCCTGAAAATGAGGTGAGCCCAAAATTCGCTGAATGCTTGCTTTCTCTGGTGCCAAAGGCTTTCATAAGCTGTAAAACATCCGAGTTGCTTCCCATTTTCTCCATGACATCATTTAGCGCCGTATTGTCAGTGCCGAGTCCGTCAAAAGCTGCCGCCAGTTCATCAGCAAAGATGGAATACTGTGTTGCCGGAAATGTGAGCGCTGCAGGGTTGATGCTGTTGATCAAATCATTCTCTGCCTTGCGGGCTTTCATGTCGTCAATCAGCTTGATGATGCGCCTTACTGCATATATTCCAACCAGGGCAATGATCACAGCCCAAATGGCATAGGAAATTCCCTTGGTAGGGGAGGGGACGTTTATTGAGCTCATTTCTTTCTCGCTTTAATGATGAAATATAGGGCGACCATAATGATGATGATAATTGCCACGGCTGCGTAAATACCATATTTTTGAGCGCCAGCCTGCACTTTATCCAAAGTGCCTTGAGCATTCATAACAGTTACAGCTGCAGCTGCATTTTTTGCTGCCAGGTCAGCCTCCAATTGCTTGGTTTTGCGTTTCTCTTCCTCAATTCTGGCTTTACGTTTGCCTTCACCTATGCCAAGAAAATTGTTATATTCACTCATCGCTTAAAAGTAAAATACAGTACCAGGGCAACAATCAATAGCCCCCCTGCAACACTGATAATGATTATTTGATTCGTTGTCTTTTTTGATGAATAAGCGCTCTGAGCTGTTAATAATTCTTGCTGTGTTTTTGCGCTAGATTCCAATTCTTTTGCTCTCGCCTTGGATCCAATGCCAATTGCAGGCAATAGTGTGCTTAACCCAGTTAGAGCCTGTCCAATTCCGTACATATCCCCACCTGCAGCTGTGCCATCTGCACTAAACTCGCTATAAATCTCACCGCTAAATTTCCGCATCCCTTTTGGGGATAGCATATCGGATAAAACCACTATGCGCTGTTCTAAATCTGGGTTGTCAAGAGTTGCCGTTTCAATGAATCGATCAACGGCATATTTGTTTACCTCAAATTCATCTGCGGTTTCCAATCTCAAATGTCCATCCTCGTGATATAAAACGAAATCTTTGTAATCAGAATTAAGAACTGACCAAATCCGGGGATTAATCTCAAGACCGCCTGTTACGCGGTTAACTCTAGCGGTAACCTGTCCCAAATCTTCATATTTTGCGCTTGTAAATCTCATTACTTTCTTTTTGTGGGATCAATTAAACTAGCGCCAGGTCTTGATGCTGAACTATAACCAATACTCGTTTGAGCTGCTCCAGGCCTTGCGGGATTCACTGTATATTCTCCTGGTTTAATTCCTTTTGATTGAGCGGTTTCAAATGATATTTTTTTTAAACCCAAGGATTGTCCCATAGCGTCTCCATCCATTATAGCAGAAGGCTCTTGAGCAGCTTTGATAAACTTCTCATACAAGAACCAGCATACTGCGAGCAAAATCACGACTATTACAACTTTCTTAATCATTTACGCTCTTGTTAATGGGTCTTTTTTGATAGCTCCAACTCTGCCTGCAGTTGTTTTTCTCTTTGCCGGCGCTTTGGTATATCGCGGGCTTGTCGCTTTGTTGGCCGTGGCTGCAAAAGGTGTTTTAAATGCCTTTTTCGGTGCAGGCTTCAGGCTGACAGCCCGAAGTGTTGCAGCTTGAGGGTTGGCGCTACTAGGAGCGGGAGTGACAATGATGCTTTCCTGGACAATGGTCTCGGGAACCCATGTCCTGGGTTCTGAGTTAATGAAACCTCCGGAAACGATGCTGTCCTGGGGCGCTTTACTGGCTTTGACTTTACGCCAAAGGATAAATGCGACCAGGGCAAACAATAAAAATACGATGATGTTTTTCAGTTTCATGTGTTATTAGATTATCACATATTTATCGCACCAGTAGGCGAGTTACGCGCGAGAATGTCCCAATATCCTGCTGTTCCATATTTTGGAAAATTGGATGTTTGCGATGTTGTTGAATTATTAGCCTTCGCTTTCTTCCACAACACGACAATGACAAGCCCGAGGATTATTAATATCATAATATGGGACAGCTTCATGACTTGCGCTTCCAGACGATGATAATAATGAGGGCGACTACCAGTATTCCACCGATGATATACATGGTTTTGTTGGAACTACCTGTCACGGGATAGTTGACAGTAGTGGGCGCTCCTGAAGAATCCCCTGTGATGGAAGCCTTGAATCCTCCAATGGCATTCCCGGCATTGCTGACGGTTCCAAAGAGTTTGTCAAGAAATCCCCATACTTTGCCGCCACTGGCTGAGGTAGCTGCCGGGGCATTGGGATCTGGCAATGGTCCGATCAGGTTGGGATCCTCGCCGGTAAGCCCTGGGATACCATCCGATAAACTGAAATTACTGATTGAGGGATTCCCGGAGAGGGTGCCAATGACTTTGGTCATAAATGGTTTCCCATGCTTGGCATACCCGCGTTTGATGCTTTCGGGACTTGGCTCTTCAAAGATGCGATACCTGCGATATAACAGGTTCATTTCCGGCCTTTTGTTATTGATAAGGGTTGATAGTTCCACTGTGAAAATGATTTGAGATAAAAAAGGAAGCCCCCTTCCCCAATACTGGGTTGGGGGCTTCTGGACTCAGGCAAGGAAAAGTTTTTTAGAACTTGAAGGTGATGCTTACGTCACGTCCGGCAGGGAAGTTCATCATGATCAGCGTGTCGAAAGTGAGATCGAGATCTCCGACAGGGATGATGATCTTTGTGGTATCCTGTTGGGTCAGTGACTTAAAGTCCTGCAGGTTGAATGACTGGATTGCAGCTCCCTGAAGTGGGGTTGCTTTTACAATTTCCATAGTGTTTGCAAACACATCAGAATTGCTGACCTGGATGATGATCTCTTTGCAGAGTTTCCCGTAATTCTTGACATACTCACGGAAATGAGCATAGGTCATTTTTGAATTGGCTGGGACCAGGGTCACAGTGGGTGCAATTTCGCCGTCAATAGCTACAGCATCGACAAGGTACCCGGCACCAACGATAGCCGAAGCATCGTTCTGAACCAGTTTAATGGTGGGAGCATCATGCTCGCCCACGCCAGGGACATAAACAGCCTTGGTTGTGTTAAAGCAAGCTGCCAGTAAGGCAATGACGATGTCATTAGCCGAACGGTTTCTTACGGTAAAGGAAAATTTTTCCCCTAACGCTTTCTGGATTGAATTTTGTTCTGCCATTTTCGTGAGGGTTATGCTGCGGGAGCTGTTGCAGGCTTGATCAAGCCAAATGCATTTTTTGACCTGTAATTGTCAATGACAAAGAACAGGACAACGACCAGAGTCAACAGGGTGATCCATCCCATTGCTTTTGTCGATTTAAACAATTTTTCAAACATGTTGCTCTTTTTTTGGTGTTAAAAGGTTTTGAGCCACAAATATGAACTCACCTGGAAAACTGATTTCGCCATTCTCCGTCATTTTCCGTTATTCTCCGTCATTCTCCGTGATAATCCCTTATTATCCCTCTATAGCGCATAAAAAAAGCCAGGATTTCTCCCGGCTCTTCATGGAGCAATCACCCCCCCGGTGATATTATTCTATTGGCAAATGCCAGCGTAACTCATGAACTATGAAATTCGTGCGGGTCCTACGCTTACAGAATTCAGAAACTCAACAAAATCAACTCTGAAAACCTTACACAAGTTTTCGATTTCGTTTAGACTGGGTTCGCGTTCTTTTCTTACAAGTTGCCCCCAACGTATCTGCCCAATCTGGGTACGTCTGAAAAATTCTTTGTTGTAAGTAAATGTAATTCCAGGGTATTGTGCCCTTAAAATAAGTGTCTCAAAAAGAATAATTGTGTTCATGTGTTTGATTTAAGGTGTTCCTATACAATAAAATATCATTTCAACCTGTTTGGGTGTGTATTTTTTTCGTTTTGTCGGCTCTCCGATCCGGTCCTCGAAAGGTTTCAGCCAGGCGTTAAGGGTTTTTACATCGACATTATACATTTCTGCAACCTGCCATTTGAAATACGGTTTACACTTGTCAATTTCATGGGTCATACTTGCGCTATTATTTCAAAGTAATGCGGATCTTTCTCAGCCGCCTTGTTTACCCTTTCCTGTGCCGCTTTCATCTGAAGGAAATCCTTCAGGTATTTTTTCCTTGTGTCAATGCTGTCAATGGTTCGAAATAAAATGATCTTGGATGCGAAGGTGAAGAACTTGGGCGGCACCTCTGTAAATCCATGCGACACGGCAACAATGTCAAACATCTTTTGCCGGCGACGGATTAACAGATAATGGAGATCCTGTACTGTCTTTGCCTCAAGATAAGCGCGGCAGTCGTCCAGGACCAGCATCCCCTTGGTGAAGTTCTCAGCAACGATCTTCAATACGCCATCCATATAAACCATTCTGCGCGCGCCCACATAGGTGCGGATCCTTTCCGGGAATTTTGGATGTACGTCCTCAAGGGAATTCCATTCCATGTCGTCGGGAGTGATGATCAGCGCATGACTCTTGTGTAACTTGATGTCATTGTAGACAAGCTGTTTTACAAGCGTGGTTTTTCCAGTTCCGGTATAACCGAGAACGATGATCAGCTGAGCGTAACGCTCAATGGTCTCACTTTTTGCCATTCTTTTTGGTTTCAAGTTGCTTCTCCATTGCCTCAAGGTGTGCCTCCATTTCCTTGAGCTTGTTGATCTTTCCTTCCATGGCGGCCATACGATCATTGAGGATGTTAAACCTGCGATCTGTCGAGGCTTGCATCAGCTTAGGACCATAGATCATGACATTAAGAAATGCCAGGTTCGCCCAGGGATTGATCTTAACCTGGTACTCCATGGCAATGTCTGTCCAGGCGTTTGTTAGATCCTGCATTTCTCCGTGACTGGCTTTGTACTTCTCAACTTTTTCGGCTTTCGCATACCAGGCTGTTCCGATTGACACGCCGCCATCAACAAGCCGGGCAATGCGTTCGCCCTGGCGTGCAGCTGTCTCGCGGTCCATCGGTGGCTGTGCTTCTATCTCGGGTGCAGTGGATCCCGGAGGGAGCGGCTCTCCTGGTGTGATCACTGTCTCCGGAGGTGAGAAGTCCTGGCGCGGGGTGTTCATCTCCCGTAACAGATCATCAAGCCCCTTGGGCCCATAGGTGAGGTGTTCGTGTTGTCCTGTTGAGACTTCTGTGTCTGCTGTTACTCCTGGCAATGGCATATTATAAATTTTCTAAAGATTTAACGATAAATTCTCCCACTGGCTGGGCCATGATGTACCGGACCATGCAATCATTAGCATCAATGGTTGCAATCCCATACATAGGCACACCCTCATGCTCGTAGAGTATCCCAATGATATCTACCTCGCCATCCAGAAGAGGATGCTCTTTTTTTTCAGCGATAAGCCCTTTAAAAAATTCATCGGCTTTCTCCTTAATAGTGTCCTTTCCAATCATGCCAACAATGGACCGAACCATTGTTTTTAACATAGGATTTTCCATTATGCTTCAGGTGTTGGTTTGTGTAACTCTGCATTTTTTGCAACCAATTCTCGCCGCGTGTAAGTTCGAGGTAACCAATCCCCCGGTCCATCAACTATTTGATGATAAACCAACCGATTAACTACAATCTGCGGTGAAACTTCTTTCCCTACTCTTTTCGTTTCAATACCAGCCATTTCTGCTAAAAGCGCCATTTCCATTTTGTCGAATTTAACGACAAGACAATCGGATGGAATAGCAGCAGACTCAGCTGCAGCAATAAGCTCGTCAGCAGCAGCTTCAAGCTCGCTGATTCTGGTCTGCAGCACTGCATTTTCTTCGACCTGGTGCCGGAGACTTTCGATTTCCTGCAGTAATCCGTTTTGTTTGTCCTGCAGCTGATCAAAGGTTTCAGTGAGGTGTGCTATTGTGGCGAGATCTTCGGGTTTTGAAACTTCAATCTTCCTGGGGTGTTGGTATGCTTCCATGAGCGTATCAAAAAAAGCGCCTGCAGTGGCAGCATCGCTCTCCGCTCTTAATTTCTCATAAGTGGCTTTTGCTTCTGGGTAAACTTTTATTTGAATGACTTCCATAATATGTTGGTTTTAAATGATTATTCAGTTTCAATTACCAGGCTACTACCCGGATGTTTACCGGTAATCTCCCTGGGCACTTCCCTGTAATCCTCCAGTATGTCTCCCTTCGGGATACTTTACGGATGGAGGGAAACTTCTGGCGGTTTTTTCTGACCGCCAGAAGTTTTTTTTTATCAGCCGTAGCCGTAGCCGTAGCCGTAGCCGTCGCCGGAGCCGTCGCCGGAGCCGTCGCCGGAGCCGTCGCCGGAGCCGTCGCCGTCGCCGTAGCCGTAGCCGCAGCCGGAGCCGTAGCCGCAGCCGTCGCCGTCGCCGTCGCCGTAGCCGTCGCCGTAGCCGGAGCCGTCGCCGTAGCCGTAGCCGTCGCCGGAGCCGTAGCCGCAGCCGGAGCCGTAGCCGCAGCCGTCGCCGTCGCCGTCGCCGTAGCCGGAGCCGCAGCCGTCGCCGTCGCCGTCGCCGTAGCCGGAGCCGTAGCCGTAGCCGGAGCCGTAGGCGTAGCCGGAGCCGTAGCCGGAGCCGTAGCCGTCGCCGTAGCCGTCGCCGTAGCCGTCGCCGTAGCCGTAGCCGTCGCCGTCGCCGTAGCCGTAGCCGTCGCCGGCTGTCTTGCGATCTTCTTCGCTTGCCATGATTATGCCCTCCATTCAGGACAAGTGGTGATCATCGTTTCGGCTTCTCCCGTACAAGGTATGATCTCAATTGCTTCTGTAAGCTTGATCTCATCCACAGGGACAGTAAACTTGCAGCTACTTACATTCTTTGCACCTCGAACAGCAAGTTCACTTAGTGATGCGGCACCGGACCAATACCAAAGTCTACGGCTCTTAGTTAGGACTACCTCTTTCCCGTTTTGGGTTTTTAGAGTTCCAGCATGAACGCCAGCTGAATAAGTACGAACAATTACGAATTTTCCTTCCATGATTTTTTTAATTAATGATTAATATTAATGTTATTTGTTTTCGTTGTGTCTGGCGGTTTTTTCTGACCGCCAGAAGTTTTTTTTATCAGCCGTAGCCGTAGCCGTCGCCGGAGCCGGAGCCGTAGCCGTAGCCGTAGCCGGAGCCGTCGCCGTCGCCGTAGCCGTCGCCGTCGCCGTAGCCGTAGCCGGAGCCGTCGCCGTCGCCGTCGCCGTCGCCGTAGCCGTAGCCGTAGCCGTCGCCGTCGCCGTCGCCGTCGCCGTCGCCGTAGCCGTAGCCGTCGCCGGAGCCGTAGCCGTAGCCGTCGCCGTCGCCGTAGCCGGAGCCGTCGCCGTCGCCGGAGCCGTCGCCGGCTGTCTTGAGATCTTCTTCGCTTGCCATGATTATGCCCTCCATTCAGGACAAGTGGTGATCATCGTTTCGGCTTCTCCCGTACAAGGTATGATCTCAATTGCTTCTGTAAGCTTGATCTCATCCACAGGGACAGTAAACTTGCAGCTACTTACATTCTTTGCACCTCGAACAGCAAGTTCACTTAGTGATGCGGCACCGGACCAATACCAAAGTCTACGGCTCTTAGTTAGGACTACCTCTTTCCCGTTTTGGGTTTTTAGAGTTCCAGCATGAACGCCAGCTGAATAAGTACGAACAATTACGAATTTTCCTTCCATGATTTTTTTAATTAATGATTAATATTAATGTTATTTGTTTTCGTTGTGTTTGTTGGTTTCACTAAAACGGTAGATCATCAGCTTCGACTGCAGAAGCATTGGCCGGACCTCTCGATTCCTGAATTTCTGATTTAGCCTCACCGTCTTTTACTGAAAGTAACTGAATGTCCCTGGTCAGTAGATTGACGTTAAAATTGGTCACGCCGTTTTTCTTAGAAGTGTAAAGTGTAACCTCCATTTCACCCTCAACATATACCTTGGTTCCTTTGGTCAGGTACTTTGCTATCTCAAGACTCTGGCTGGAGGTTTTCCAGTATGAGCAATTTACCCACATAGGTGTCTCAACGGTAACGCCGTCTTTGTTTTTGGTTTTTTTGTTGTCACATACTGTGAAGTTGATCACTTTACGATCACCAATTTCGGTGATTGTTGCATCGTTGCCGATGTTTCCGATTACTGTTAATTTGTTCATTTGATTTGTTTTAGGTGTTATTGATTTAGGTTAATTGGTAGTTATTTTCGTCTGTTTTGTTTGATCATCTTTCCCATGTAATTCACGGCCTCGGATGTGGTAAAAGCATCGACATTGATCATGCTCTTTTTGCCTTCATTGCTGATAATTGGCCTGAATTCTTTTTCGGGATGATGAAAGATGTGTGCCGGGTTAATGATGTAATACCCTGAGTCAAGCAGGATCTCGCCGGTCTCTTTGTCGATATTGGCTGCCTCTTCTTCATATTCCTTCACCAGGCTGTCAGGATCACCTGCGCTGAGATTCAAAACGGTTTCTCCATGCAAACAACCGAACTTTTTGTAAAGGGCTTTGCGGTATATCTTTGGCATGATATCGGCCATCAGGTTGAAATCGAAGGTTTTGTTCTCTTTGTCAAAGCATTGAAGGGAAAAGTGATAAGAGATTGCTTCCAGAACTCCAAAAATCATCTGCTCACTGTTGAATTCAATGTTGCGGATCTTTTGCCCGGTGTTTGGATCCATCGCGTAGATTGTCTCCAGGTTGATATTTGTTCCACCCTTTGGATTGAGAGTAGCAACAAAGTCTTCGGTGAATGTTCGGTTGCCTTTTAGTATTCCGGCAATAGTTTCCTTATCGAATGACTCCCTGTTTGAATTCTGGTCAACCGTTGCCTTATTCCATAGAAAGAAAATAAGTTTGTGTAATTTGTTACGGTTCTGGATCTCACGGCGAACCAGTAAAAGGCTGTGGATATGGATGTGCAGGCCGTTATTGCTCCTGGTTGTTTCGATCCCGTATTCTCCACCAAATACCAGGCGATTCCATTCCGGGTTTTTACGCATCAGCCAGTAAAGCCGGGACAGCTTGTCGAAATAGTATTTTTCACCGTCAAACCCATCGACAGTGTGAGGTACTGTCAGTGTAAGGTGCATGATGTCGTAATTGGAATAAGCTTTAAGACTCCAGGACTTGTATTTTGAAGTAGCCTGTGTCCTGGTCACATATTTTACGGACTTGTTGTCAGGATTTTCAACCTCAACAATTGTTTCATTCGATGCGAACCAACGCAGGTACTTTCTTCGGGTTGCCTTCCAACGGCTCTGATTACAAATAAAGCAGAGTTTGCAGTCGCATAAATAGGAGTGGATAAGGGTTAACTCACCTTTGTGCTCTTCATCGCGATACAGGCTTATATTGGCACAACGCAAAACTTCACGACGTAACCTTTGCATGTGAAAGGTTTGTTCGGATGTCAGTTCTGTTTTTTTTAGGTAGGATTCCATTTGTTGTGACAGCTTGATGTTTTTGCGTTTTAAGGAGGATAAGGTGTTGCTTCTTTTTCGGTTTCTTATTACAGGGTTGTCAGGCAGATTTTGGTATTGGTTTTTTTTTGGCAGATTCTTCATTTTAATATCAAAAGAGTTTTCCAAACAACCCTTTATTAGCGAGGAAGGGCTACAACACTAGATAATTAAGGATTATAGAATAATTATGAGGTCGAATTTGGTGCCATGGAATTTTGTGTTTTGATATTATTTTTTGCTTCAGCGACCAGGGCATTGTCTAAAATTGATATCAAAATGGACTCAAAGGCATCCAATCTCTTGTGATAGTCAATTTTTCGCTTTTCGTCACTGGGTGCCAGGTGTCTTAACTCTGGAATTACAGCATTGATCGCAAAACGGACCCGTGTAGGTAAGTACTGTGATCGCTCAAGTTCTTTCATAAGATCCTCTGTCCTCGAGAGGGTCTTTAAGGTTAGTTCGCTATAGCGATATTGCCCTGAGCGCAGAATGTGCCTGACGGCATTCAGGCGCTTGTGAACGTATTCTTCAACACAGGTGTCAAAAGCGAGCCTGAGCACTCTCATGCTCTCCTTGCCTACTTCCCACGGACCGGTGATGGGTCTGCGGATCACTTTAGCAAATGGAAGCTTGCAGACGATTACTGCAGGCTCATGACCGAACAGGTCTTCCTGAATGTGAAAGTCTAACATGATACGGCTTTTACAGGTTCGCGATAGCTCATGCGGTTCATTACCACACGTTCGGTCTTCTCTTTGAAATGGCAGAAAACATATTGCGCTTTCTTATATGCTTTTGACTGAACAGTTAGTTCTTCACGACCACCATACCGGTTAAACAGAACAACCCGGCTACCAACAGGGAAAAGAAGGTTGAACATGTCAATGGCCTCCTCTTGCGTTTTTGTAATTGGTTCAAAATCATTCATTTTAATATCGTTGATTTGGTTTAACGTTTATTGGGTTTTTTCCCAGGCACTCCTTAGTTGGTGTCTCAGTGCCGAATGGAATTTTTAGGAAAGGGGAGCGAAGACTAAATCCAGCTACAGAAAAATCCCCGCTTCCCCTTATCCGACTCTGAGCTTACCTCCGCGTCGGCCTGGGACCAGGTTGTACCCCTACAGAGCCTGGATTATCTTTATGGTTTACCATGGTGGATCTTCGTTGTTGTCGTCATCATCATTGTCCAGCGCAATGGAGCTGTCAAAATTCTGCTCAAGCAATCCCTCTCGCATTTTGCGGTACCGTGTCTCTTCCATGTGTGCATCCTGCAGGCGCTTTATATACGTCTGGCAAGCACGCAACCTGGAGCTAAGCAGGTCGGATTGTTTCTGCAATCTTGGAATGTCATAAAAAGCATCATTGGCAGCCTTCAGAATGGCCTTGGTTGCCGCTTTTTCGTTGTAATGTTCCTTGAGCCTTTCAATCAGGATCCGGTCCTGCTCATCAGGACGGAGCTGAATGGTGGACTCCGGAAGCTTTACAATTGTTTTCTTTTTTGAGGTTACTTTTCCCATTTCTTTGCGGTTTTTGGGGGTTTATTCTATTGTTTACGGAAATTTGGATTTTCTAAATGCTTGTTTCGATTTTACGGATTACAGCTCCAGCTCTTCCTGCCAGTCACTCAGCTCGTCTATCATTTCCTGCATCCGATCTGTTTTGTCTGAGTACTCCTGGCCACGATCGCCCTCCTGCCACTTCTCTGATTTGTTGTCAAAATGCTCGGTCCTGGATGTGACTTCGCCCTCAAGGACGTCCATCAGGTTTTGGATCGCGGTTTCAATTTGTTTTGGTTTTTGTGTTGCCATGAGTGTGCGTTATTTGGTTGTGGATTACAACAATTTGAGTTTACCCTGTTCGAGAATGCGAATAGCTTTGTAATTGTCAGGATGGGTGAGCAGTTCGCTCAATCTGTATGCCCTGGCTAAAGCGTAACCTTTCGGGCAGTACTCCCCGAAAAAAGTAAGCGCCAGAATCTCACCTGTCTTCTCAAAAGGATCTCCCTCTATGGGTTTGATTATTTCAAATTCGAGAATGGCAGTATGGTGACGGTTGTTCATTGCGTTTTATGCTAATTAATTGCGTTTTTGTGCAAATTCCATGATGGATTTTCCTATAATCTTCTTGCCGTCAGGCGTAACAGCCAGGTGACCGGTGTTCACCAGAATGCATACTGAAGCATGCGAGATCCCAAGACTCTTGGCGGCCTGGTTGCGGGAATAAAGCTTTTGTGAAATGTCGGCACCGGCCTTAGCGGCGTCATGCTCCTGAAGCGCTTCAAGAATCATGGCCTTGAGTTCTGCCGGGGTGAGTTGGATGGTGAGGACCTGGTTCATAGTAAGTCCTCAAAAAATAAAAAACAGAAAAATTCAGTAATACCGATTACAAAGCCTGAGCTCAATACAAAAGAAGCTCTTTCGTCACAGGTCCAATGGGCTACATTAGTATCCCATAACGAAAAAGCAAAAGCTGAATAGACAGAGCACACTGCAATTAAAATTGCAATTATGCTGATCACTGTTTTGTAAAATACAGTTCGGTTGGAGTTGTTCATGGCTTCTGAGTATTGAGCAAGGTTTTCAGTCTTACAGTTTCAATCTCATACTTCCATTTCAATTGCTCAATTTCGATACGGACATTTGCATCTTTTAATTGAGACTCAAGTTGATTAATCGTAATTTGCTTAGAAGACAACTGCATTTCATAAATAGCCTTGTCATTTCTTTCTTTAACCATTGCTGCCACATCAATCACCGCTAAGGCTATGACGAGACCCCATACAATGTCCTTTTTCCAGTCTGTGCTCATGGCTTCATGATTGAATCGTACTCACTCTTTGTAATAACATTGTAACCACAATTGAAATTCTTGACCAGGAACTTTACTGTGACTTCCGGGTTATTTACAACCTTGCAAAGGTTCTGGATCATTTTAAGTGTCATTTTTTCCGGATGATTGATGATACGGCTTTGCCAGGTCCGGCTGATCTTTAAACCCTCATGCAAATGCATATATGCATTCATTGGCATGACCGATTTGAGATATTTTATTAATTCAATTCCGTGTTTACTTTTGGGTTTCATTGATTATCAACTTGTTGTATTTTTTGCCTGAATCGTAACTATTTGATTTTAACCGCGTACAGTATTTTGTCTGTTATCCGCATTTTTGTTGTAACTTTTCGGGACAAATGTAAAGTGATTAATAATCATTTGTCAAGTAAATGATAAATTATTTTCAAATTATTTTTTAAATGACAATAAATGAGCGTGTTAAGTTTATAATTCTCTCAAAAGAGAAATCACAGGCGAATTTTGCCACAAAGCATGGAATGTCAAGGCAGTACATTGGTCAATGGACTCGCAAAGGTGGAAGTGTAGGGATAGAAGTTGTAAGCAAATTACTTTACTTTTACCCAGATGTTAATGCTAGATGGTTAATTATTGGGGATGGTGATGCATATGAATCAAACACAGACAAGGTTAAGCAAACACATCACGGAAATGGACATAATATTTCCGCAAGTTCCATAGCTATGGATGACTGTAAAAGCAGACTCGAAACTGCACTTAAAGAAATTGAATATCTGAAAGAAATCAACCAATTACTTAAAAACCAACTAAATAAAACAAAATGAAAAACAAAAAACTTACAATTATCGCTTGCTTTTTGCTTTTTATCACAAATTGCTTTGCTCAAGATCTAATTACAAAGAAAAACGGGGATGATATCAGTGCTAAAGTGACTGAAATCACAACAACAGAAATCAAATACAAAAAGGCAGACAATCCAAATGGCCCAGTCTTTACTATATTGAAGTCTGATGTATTCATGATTCGTTATGAAAACGGATCTAAAGATATATTTAATGAACCAACTAAAACGGAAGCTTCTACCTTAACAACAGAGTCAAAAAGCGGAGATTGTATTCAAGGGTCCAAGGATGCACTCGTAAATTACAAAGGGAAAAGATCTGGAGCTGGATGGACATGCGCTACTGCAATACTTACTTCACCCATACTAGCATTAATTCCTGCAATTGCTTGTTCTGTGACTGAGCCAGACGATAATAATTTGAAATACCCAAGTTCTGAGTTGCTGAAAAACAATGATTACAATCTTTGCTACAAAAAACAAGCCCATAAGATTAAGCAAAAAAAGGTATGGACAAACTTTGCCATTGGGTCCGCAGTCTGGCTTGTTCTCATTGCTATAACAACTGCAGGCTAAACACTATTTTACCATGAAAAAAACAAGACTTATACCTACTCTGATTGCTGCAATGTTTATATGCACATCCTGCTTTACAACAAAAACCGACGTTGGCGGATACAGGGAAGCTACAGGCACACCTTACAAGTACTCAAAGGGCAAACAATTGTTTTTGTTTTGGGGTTTGGTTCCAGTGGGGAGAACTAAGGTAGTTACACCGGCAAACGGGAATTGTCAGGTGATCACTCGGCTTAACGTCATTGATGTCTTTGTCAGTGGCCTTACAGCAGGTCTTGTAAACACCTGGACAATTAAAGTAAAAGTAAAAAAGGATGCTACTATAGTTTCTCCCAATGTTGCTCCTTTAGTGAACCCCGTTTCAAAATAGCATCAATCCCCCGTCAAACCATGAAAGACAAATTGAATTCTCAGAATCGCTGAGACTGGTTCTTGTTTGAAAAGGATTGGCTCTGCTTGAGTAGCTCTGAAATAATATCAAAATCTTACCAGGCCTCAGCTGACCGGTTGGAATTTTGATATTAAAATTGTGTGCTGCAGCTCCGGATCCGGCGTACCTGGTCAAACAAAATGATATTAAAATGGAAAAAAGTACCCCTACAAAACAAACAAAAGAATACCGGAGCGCGGTTGCGAAAATCAATGTCTGGGTAAAGAAAAACTCAAGCTTACTGGCAATTTACGAAAATTGGTATGTTGGGGTAACCAATAATCCCAATGTCCGCAATAAGGCTCATAAAAACAAAAACGTGGAAGAACCCTTCTTCTGGCTATGTATTGATACCGGTAGCCAAGGGATCGCCCTTGAAGTTGAAAGATACTTTCACGAAAAAGGAATGAAAGATAAACGCCTGACAGGCGGAGTGAAAGATAACACGACCTATGTTTATGTATACAAAAAACATTTGCCTTTAATTGATTACATTTTATAATCAGGGGAAGCGCCTGTAAAAATCCTTTCTATGGTCCATGTCCATAAAAATGACATCAGTACTCAAGATCAAAAGTCCAATTCTAAAATCCCCTATTCGGATACGATAGGAATTTTTGGCATTCCGGAGTTTTTTTATGGATGGAATGGTTTTCGTGGTTTTAGCACGTTCAACCCATCGGATTGCCTTGTCTATTTCCTTTCTAAGCTTCTCGTCTTTTATCGAATCAAGCTGTTTTTCAAATCTGCGTGTAAAATGTACTTCCATTATCCACGTAATTTCTTTAACACTCTGGCTCTCGAAGCCATGCCGCTTTCAGCCCCGGCTTTGATCCGTTTTAGCATTCTGGCATCCTCAATCTCTTCAATATCAGACTTAGAAAGCACTGAGACTTCTGCATCTAACTTCTTAGCATATTCTTTTACACTTTCAAAGGTCTTTTTTGACTGAGTTGAAATAACAAGGACATTCATTACTTTAATTTTTTTAATGTTACTAGGAGAACAAAATTACATCAAAAACCAAGCAATTGTTAAATCTGAATTTTGATATTAAAACCTTGCCAGGCCTCATCTGACCGGTTGTAATTTTGATATTAAAAGTCCCCTCAGCAGCTCCGGGCCCGCACCAGGTTAATTCAAAAAATGATATTAAAACACAAAAATCCACAATCCGTCCACAATGACAAAATAAAAATCACTGGAATAAGCCGTCAGCAAAGGAAAGCGGGGTTTTAGTTCGGGTGCAGTACAACCCACAAATCTTCGAAATAAGTCCTTGGATATCAGGGGCTTATTTTTTTATAGGGGCGATAATGGAATAAGCTTTTTGGAAAATCGAATTTTTTTATTTCAATTTGTGTCATTATCGGGCTAATGCGAAGCTAAACGGGCTCCATTTTGCCAGGAAAGAGTGTATGATATGTTATCAAGGAGTATCATGATTCGTATAAGCCCTACTTTTTAATAATATTATGCAAGTTTTTATGACAAGGGAATGGCAGAGGTTAAATATATTTATTGACATATTATGAAAAATCAATTTCCGGGTAGTTCCGTTTATGACACCACAATTCGGCTATTCATTCTATTATTGATCATTGCCTGGTGCCTGATGATTATGTACCCGTTTGTCAGTATTATTCTGTGGAGTATTATCCTGGCCCTGGCGCTATATCCACTTCATAAAACATTGTCTGAAAAAATTGGTGGCAGACCAAAGCTTGCCTCTTTTGTTATCATCTTTTCTATGCTCCTAATTATTTTTATCCCTGCATGGATTCTCGTTGGTTCTCTTATTGATGAAGTAAAAGCCGTAAAACTTCTTTATGACACGGGTGCACTGCACATCCCTGGCCCTGAAGAAAAGCTTAAAGAATTACCCATTATAGGCAAGAAGCTATTTGACACCTGGCAAGCGATATCAACCAATATAGAGCCACTCATTCTCAAGTACAAAGACCAGCTTATTGACTTAGGCAGCAATATAGGACAAGGAGTTTTAAGTGCTGTGGGAGGAATTATCCAGATCATGATATCGCTATGCATTGCCGGGATATTGTTGGCATTTGGAGGACCAGGAGAAACTATCCGTAAGTTTTTCAGGAAGGTAGGCGGAGACAGGGGAGATGAGCTTGCTGATCTTTCTCTTAAAATTGTTGGCAGTGTCGTGAAAGGAATCCTTGGAGAATCCTTTATTATGGCTTTATTGAATGGCGCAGTGTTCATGTTGGCAGCAGTTCCTTATGCAGGAATATGGACAATGCTGGCTTTTGTTTTTGCAGTACTTCAGATACCGGTATTTTTCGTTACAGTGCCTGTTATTATTTATTTTTTCGCAGTAAAAGCCTTAGTTCCTGCCATATTGTGGACTGTTGCCATTTTGTTAGTTTCCTTATCAGATAGTATTCTCACACCACTTATGCTTGGCAAGGGAGCTCCGGTCCCAATGGTGGTTATCTTCATTGGAGTGATTGGCGGGTTTATCATCTCAGGCTTTATCGGGCTCTTTAGCGGAGCAATTATATTGTCCTTGGGCTATACCTTATTTGTTAGCTGGATAGACTCAGTAGATCATGACAAGCTAAATGGATAACATAGTTTTTTAGTACTCAAGTTTGATCTTTGTCAATGAAAAAGCAATGCCCAATACTGTAGAAAATACTTGTTAGGATACTTCCATGACCTAAAAAGGGCCGGGTGCTTTAGAATCAGTGCCCTTCCTATTTTTATCATAGGCTTTTTATGGCGTTTTTAAGGATTTGTCAACACTTTAATTTATATTTGTTGACTTATGTACAAGCTAAAGTTTCATATTTGCTAAACTGGTTCAGCGTGGATATATGTTGCAAACCTGTTCAGTCATATATTAAAATTATTTTGTCAAATTGAACTGCGAATGATAGTTGAGAAGCCTTCAAGTATTCTTATTGTAGATGACGTAAATTATAATGTCAGCTTTCTCGAATTTATTTTAGCCCCGCTGCAAATTGAGATTATTACGGCATATTCCGGGAAAGAAGCTTTGGCGAAAATTCAAAACCAGAACATTGCCCTTGCCCTGATAGATATTAATATGCCTGTTATGAGTGGCATTGAGCTGGCGCAGATCATTACTGCTGATCATACTCGCGACAGAGTGCCTATAATTTTTGTTACAGCTTATTTACATGATGATAATTTGCTGAGCATGTGCTATGCTGCAGGAGGTGTTGATTATATAATGAAGCCGATCAATAAGGAGATTTTATTGAGTAAAGTGAGGTTGTTTCTTGAACTTGACAATCAAAAGCGTCAGTTAATTGATAGCAAGCAAAAGCTTGAAATCCTTAGTGCAGAATTGAGCAATATCTTCGACTTGTCCCAGGACCTTGTATGTATCATTGATCTTGACGGTTTGGTTTTTATTAAAGTCAATCCTGCTTTTACAGCTACTCTTGGTTATAAGGCTACAGATCTTATTGGCAGCAGTATTGCATCGTATGTTCACCCGGACGATATCTCTTGGGGTGCTGACAACATTAAGTCAGGGCAGAATGTATCCAATGAGCTTATAAGTTTCGAAAGCAGATTCCGTTGTGCTGATGGCTTGTATAAGTGGATGAACTGGGTCTCTCATATTGTCAGAGAAAATGGTCTGGCATATACTATTGCCAGGGATGTTACCTTGCGCAGAGAAGCTGAAGAGAAAATCAGGAAGTCTGAGCAAATGTACAGGACCTTGTTGAATGCCTCTCCTGAAGGAATTATTATTACGGATTTAAACGGAATAATTACAGAAGTCTCAGAAATTATGTTAGAGCTTTTTGAAGGGGGTACTAAAGAAGAATTTATTGGGAAACCATTCTTTAGTTTACTGAAACAGACAGATCATGGTGTTTTTCAGGATATCATAAGTAAGACAAAGGAGGATGGCCTGGTTCAGAATGTCTCCTTTTTAATGTTGAGTTTGAAAAAATCACCATTAGTCACTGAAATTAGCACGACGCTGATCCAGGATGCCGAGGGGAATTCGCAGTCTTTTATGGCAATTATTCGGGATGTCAGCAGTCGGATTGAGATGGAGCAACAACTTATCCAATCTGAGCGCATGACAGGGATTGGTGAGATGGCAACAAGCATTGCTCATGAGATTAACCAGCCCCTGAATAATATAAGTCTAAGTCTGGAAAACTTAATATATGAAATAAAATCTAGTACATCAGTTGATCAGGCTTACATTCAAAAAAAGTCGAACAATATTTTCGAGAATATTCACCGAATGGAGAATATTATTGATCATTTAAGGGCATTTGCCCGTGGTGTAGACGATACCTTTCATGGTTTATTTGATGTCAATGAAAGTACTAGAAACGCTGTAATGCTTGTCTCTGAGCAATTTCACAATAATTCGATCGAACTGAAAACAAATTTTGATGAGAATATCTCAAACCTATTCGGGAATACATACAAATTTGAACAGGTAATCATTAATTTGTTGATTAACGCGAAAGATGCCATAGAGGAGAAATCCAGTATCGTACAAACTGCATTTGAAAAACAGGTGATCATAATTACGCGCCTGGAAGGTCAGAAAGTTGCAGTTATTGTTGAAGACAATGGAAATGGAATCCTTCCGGAGGTAATGGATAAAATCATGCGACCATTTTTTTCTACAAAAAAGGCTGGCAAAGGAACCGGTTTAGGTTTAACCATTATATCCCGGATTATAAAAGAAATGAACGGAGAGATTCAAATTGAAAGTGAACCTGGTTCAGGTACAAAAATGAAGATTGTTTTGCCAATTCAATAAGTTTAAAGCAAAAAGGAGTAAATACTTATGTTGAAAATTCTGATCCTCGATGATGAAAAGATTTTTACTTCCGAGTTAAGTGAGTTCTTGCAAAAGAATGGTATTCAGACAGCTGAAGCAAATACTGTTTCCGAGGGAAGGAGATTATTAGAAGAAGACACCCCGGATCTTTTAATCCTTGATGTTCGTTTGCCGGGTGCAGATGGACTTGATGTTTTACAGGAAGTTAAAAGCAAATATCCTGACATTGAGGTAATTATTGTTTCAGGACATGGTGATATGGATACCGTAATCAGGGCTTTGCGATTGGGCGCCATTGATTATTTAAAGAAACCCTTCCGTCATCTTGATATTCAAATTGCTGTAGAGAGGACCCAAAAATTTCTGTTGTTACAAAAGAGATTAAAAGAGGTTGAAGAGAAAAATTCTTTGATTTCCAAGAAACTGGAAGAAAGAATTGAGAGGCACTTTATTGGGGTTAGCAAGAAGATTAAAGAAGTGATGGATCTGGTAATGACAGCGGCTCAGTTTTCTGACACCAGTGTTATGATTACTGGGGAAAGTGGAACAGGGAAAGAGAATATTGCCCGAATCATTCATTTTGCCAGTAACAGAAAGGACAACCTTTTTTGTGCGGTAAACAGCAGCGCTATTACCGAAACTTTACTGGAGAGTGAGTTTTTTGGTCACAAAAAGGGTTCTTTTACAGGAGCCATTACAGATAAAAAGGGCTTTTTTGAGATTTCTGATAAAGGAACGCTTTTCCTTGATGAGATCGCTGACATGCCACTTAGCCTTCAGGCAAAGGTGCTACGAGCCTTAGAAGAAAAGAAAATCACAAGAGTAGGGGATACCCTCCAGATTAGTACCGATTTCAGAATGATTTCTGCTACCAATGCCGAAGTAGATAAAATGATTGAGGAGAAAAAATTCAGGCTTGACCTCATACATCGATTAAGGACACTCCATATACACATCCCGCCCTTGCGTGAACGCCCTGAAGATATTGAGCCACTTCTAGACTTTTTTGTTTCAGACTTCTCCACAAAGTTCAACAAACCCATGCCTGGTATTGGGCCTGGAGTTATTGAAAGTCTTCAGGAATATTCATTTCCTGGCAATGTCAGGGAACTTAGAAATATGGTGGAACGAGCGCTGATACTATCAAGAAAAAATGTGCTTGAGCCCAAGGATTTCCCAGTGGCTGCGATCACTTCTGAGCCAAAAACTCAGTTAAAATCAATCATGGATTTGAACGGGAATGAGGCAGATCTGGTTCGTAAAGCTTTGATTCAAAGCAACTTTAATCAGAAGAAAGCGGCAGAGTCATTAGGGATCACCAGAGATGCGCTGATCCGAAAAATGAAAAAATACAAAATCGTCGTAAAAAAATCAGGAGAATAGTCACAGCGAGTTATAACTCCATTGTTGACCTTTTATTCGATTCCTGACTGAAAGTGCGCACACACGTGCGCACACTTGTTGTGCAATCATGTTGATTTTTGTGTTTATTCGATAAGATAAATAAGAAATGGTCGAATATAATAATTTTTAACGTTCACATTACGAGCTAATTGTAAATATAATATGATTATTTATTTGAAATAACAATAATTGGTCCTTTGTTTGCGTAAGGCATTATAACGAAATAGAAATTAATCAAATAAAAATCGAGGATCTAGACAGTGAATATTAAGCTTGATAACTTTAATAAATTCTGGTGGTCTTTTTTGGTTCTGTTGATTTTGGTTCTTCTTACAAGGCTTACTGCTTGTAAATAAAATATAAAAAAATTACCCATGCCCCCGGGTAAAGAGACCTTTCTTGTTGGTTGTTCAAGAAAGGTCTCATTTTTTTTGTCATTTCCTGTTCTCCATTTTTTTTTTTTGAGTTTCCAGATATCTTGTGCAATGATCCCCCGCACACAAGAGCGCATTTTGTTTGTGATATCGCACATAACGTATTCAATTTATTGAATTAATAAAGTTGATATGTGTTAATGTAATAGTTTGCAAAAAGCATATAATCAGATAAATATAAATTATTATTTATTTTGTGATATGTTTTGTAAGTTTTGGTTCGCAGATTGCCGAGGAGGGTTAACCGCTTTAATATGCTAGTGGGTTATTTTTAGAGGTTTGGTTGTGTAGTAGGATAGGATAGTGGGCTCAAATTCTGATTTCAGAGTGAGTTATATAAAGACTAAAGATATTACCCCCCCCCTGGGTAAAGAGGCTGTTCTTGGCGTAATTCAGGAATGGCCTCTGTTTTTTTTCGTGAGATTCAAATTTTTAGGAAGAAGTAAATAAAAATTTGTTAGTCGAGCAATTTTGTTATTACTGAGGGTTTAACCCCTCTGTTTTGATAGGTATTTTGTTCCAGGGCTTGCCCTGGTTTTTGTGTTGGTGTTCAATTTTTGAATCCGTATTTTGGGTTCGAAGATGTATATTTAGTAGGCGCACAATTTTCCGCACACATGAGCGCTTCTTGCGTGCGGAATCGCACACATTTTAATGTTGTATTAAAATGCATGAAAGTATAATGTGTTAATGTGAGATAAAATAATGTGCTGGAAAACAATATGATACAGAGTAAAATAATTAATAATGTAAATATATTGTTGTTTGGCCCGTAGATTGCCTAAGTCTGTTTGTACTGCAAATAGTTAAGCAATATAATGAAAAAAATAGCAATCTACGGCCTTCTCTTCTTAAGCAGCATTTTTAGCTCCTTTGCTCAGGTAACCGTAACAGGACATATGAGTGCAGAAGTTGTTGCGCCGGTCGGAATTGACAATACATCAGGAATGCATTTTGGAAACGTTGCAATCAACAACGGTGGTACAAGGGTTTTTATCGATGCCGGAGCTAACACAAGAACTGCAAATGGGGTTAATGAAATAAATACTGAAGCAGGTACATGGAATAGGGCTGCATTCAGTGTTTCAGGTCAGAATGATGTTGCTTACGCTATCACATTACCATCCAATGCCACAACAATTGATGACAATTTCGGTCACAGGATTACCATAGATAATTGGACAAGTTATACCGCTTCTACAACTAATGCTGGTTCAGGAAACAAAATTCATTATATCGGAGCAAATTTAACAGTTGGTCAACAAGGTGGAATCGCAAATACTGGTTCTGATTTTAGAGTTACGGTTAACTATAACTAAAGAAATTACCCCCCCCTGGGTAAAGAGGCTGTTCTTGGAGCTATTCAAGAATGGCCTCTATTTTTTTATAGCATTTTATTACTTTTGTGCGTCTAATAAGAAAATGACCTATGTTGCGATTGGTTTTTATAATTGGTACCGGTGGCTTCATTGGAAGTGTTGCTCGATTTTTTAGTTCCCGTCTGATTCAGAGTTTGTCTCTTACCACATTTCCATTCGGCACCTTTGCAGTGAATATCGTTGGATGTTTACTGATTGGAATTCTATATGGGTTGTCTGAACGTGGGAACCTACTGAATGCTGAATGGCGGATGTTCCTGACGGTAGGATTTTGTGGTGGGTTTACCACCTTTTCCACTTTTGCTGTAGAGAATTTTACTTTGTTACGTGAACGAGAGTTCTTTTATTTTGCTTTGTATATGGGCCTAAGTGTTTTTTTAGGGATACTGGCAACTTTTTTGGGCAACTATTCTACGAAACTGTTGTAATAGAATGGTCAAGGCGGTGGCAGTATTTTACAGATAATAATGCTCCACTGACAAGTTCAAGCATTTGCCGTTATGTGAAGTAGCAAAAACTGACCTTAAATTTTATCCTTGAATTTTGATTAGAATTTCAGCCCGGCTTTGAATAAGTCGACATTTTGCATTGGTCTGCCAGGGATGTAAATAAAAGGATCTTTATTAATGATTTTCTTGAAAGCTATTGGGTTAAAATCAAAGCTCAAGCGGCTGCCGAAAGAATTGGTTTTCTTTTTGCTGGTCAGTGTAATCTGGTCCATTGCATAGAATCCTCCCAAAAGGCCTAACCCAACTAACCAGCCGACTGTTGTACCACTTACGCTGGTAAAAGCTGCTGCAGCTCCTCCTACCAATCCTCCCGCTACTTCTCCCAAAAGAATAATATTACCTTCAGAACGGGTATAATCAGCATGTGCCGTATGATGAAACCCAAAGGCAATACCGGCAACTGAACCTAAAATTGCACTACCAATAATTGCTGGAGCTGTTGTGTTCTCATTAGCAAAACTTGCAATGATTAATGGGGGAAAATAAGTTCCTACAATAGCAGCCGCATTTATTACAGTGACATCGCCGTCTGTAGGTTGAAATTGCTTCGCATAATAATCTCCTGCCATGATACCCAGGGCTGAACCCGCTAATCCACATGCAGCATAGGTTTCTTCATTATTGCTTAATACCATGAGAGGGACACCAAGTCCATACAGTAAGCCCCACGACCCCAAGCTACCCATTGTGCGCATGTGGGCCCTGTTTAGATTGTGAGCGCGTGCGTAACTAAGTCCACCATAACCTTCAGCAACACTTGAAAACACACTTAGCCCCAAAGCGGTTTTTGATCCGCTATTGCCGGTGAGTAAAGCCCCAAAAGACAGGCCATGAAAAATGCCCAAAAAACATCCAAAAGTGTAGCCTTTTGACATGCCAGGCGATACAAAAGTATTTTTCAATGCAAAATAGGGTAAAAAATAACCTGCAGCACCGACCAATAAGTATGACCCGGCCGCAGCTTCACGGTTTATTCCCAATGATACTGGTAAGGCAAAGCCATAATACAGCAATGAATAAGCCATTGTCGTTCCTATGACTTTTTTTCGAAAATCACGGTAAGTTGTCTCTTCTTTGTTGTTAGATATTTGTTTCGCTGTAAGTTTATTACATAATAATGCCAGGTCCACAGGTTTGATAATTTTTCTGACTCTCACAATGGCACCGTCCTGTTTATAAAGGATTTCCATTACCTGTATCGTATCATTGGTTTTATAAATTGTGGCCTGTTGAAAATCAGGGTAGTTGTCAAAATCGCTAATTCCTGTGGCCAAATCAGGTGTGATTACTTGTATCCCCTCACAGACAGCTATTTGCGTTTCCTGGGACATTAGATTAAATGGCTTAAGAATAAGCGCGAGCAAGAGACCAGTGAAGAGGGTAATTGCTTTTATATCCATTTGATTGTTAGGTTTTAGAGAGACCTGTCGTATGAAATAGTGTTATAAGTCAAAAGTAATCATTCTATCAAGTTGTCATTCAATTTATAAAATGAAACCACTGGTCCCGAGAAATAAAAGCCATGACTTATTTAATGGTAGCCTTGATATAAATGTTTTTTTCACCACCAGGGATATTTCCTTTCACTACAATTTTTTCGTTCTGTTCACCACTTGTTTTTTGGGCACTAAAAGTTAACCTTATGCGAGCTTTTGTCCCCACAGGGATCTCATTCTTGGGCCAGTCAGCAACTGTACACCCACAGCTTATTTCAAGAGCTACAATTCGAAATGGCACAGGGCCATAATTCTCAAAATCAAAGTCATGGGTTCTTACACCTCCCTCTCTCATCTCTCCAAAGTCGAAAAATTGTTCAATAAATCTGACATTGGCCTCGGCTGGCGGTTTTGCTTTTTCTAGTTTTGATTCTTTAATAATTTCAACCGTCTTTGTGGCAGTTTCAACTATAGTATCTTCAGACTGATAGTAAAGAATCTGGATGCGGCGCTCCATAGCAGCAGAACGGCTATAAACAGAGTTTCTTAAATCGTTTGGATTGTCACTTACAATTTTTGGAGCTTGTTCTTCGCCTATGGGTTCTTCAAAAATTTCCATGCGCCCTCCGTTAGCAGCCGTTTTTTCAATATAGTGCTTGAAAATGCCATCATTATATTCTTTGAAATAATTCAGCAGGCTTGAAATTCTTCTTTTTGCGAGGTTTTTATTGTATTCGGCAGTATTTAGTGGGCTTGTGAATCCTTTTACTGTAATTTTGATTTGCTGTCCTTTTTGAAGATCTTGCAAGAGTAATTGGGTAACTTCTTCAAGACGCTTAAGGCTTTTAAGCACAAAGTCATCGAAAAACAGATTCATTTCTTTAATGGCCTGTGTTTTTTCCAGATCAGTAATGCCTTTTGTATAGGCTGAAATATATTTCTCTTTAAGGACATAATAATCAGCAACGGTGGTCTTGTAATTTAACTTCGTTGAGGTTGTTGATATCCCAGGGCCAGGAATGTCATTATGAAAATAGAGGGTTAAGGGTAATAATTTACGGACCTGGTCAACCAAAGAGCTGGTGTCTTTTCTGGCAATAGTGATTTTCTTTTGGGGTTTGTTAAATTCCCATTTATATAAGTCGTTACAACAGGTTTGGCTTTTAATAAAAAACGAACCTGGACGGTTTGACGTCAGGTAGCCTGATGAATCTGATTCATTTACAGTGAAATACAAATCATTATAACTGGTATTAATCGGTATTCCAATATTGATTGGGACTGACCATTGGTTATAAGTCCCTGTTGTTCTGAATATATCATAACCGCCATAGCCTTTGTGGAAATCAGAACTGAAATACAACGCCTGTTCTTTATTGTCCCAGAAAGGAGTTATCTCTTCTCCAGGAGTATTAACAATACTTCCGAGGTTTACGGGATCGGATAGTTTATTTTTTTTAATGACACTATACCAGATGTCATTACCTCCCATACCTCCGGGCCTGTCACTCACAAAATAGAGGATTTCTTCTTTATTAGTTGTAGCAACAGAAGGTTGAGTTGCAGTGTAATCTGGTATGTTAAATCGATCGTCTAATGGAATTGGTTTCTGCCATTTTCCGTTTCGAAGTTTAACCATAAATAGCTTGCATTTTAAGTCGGGGCGTCTCTCTTCGGGACAACGTGAAAAAAAGAAAGTCTTTTTATCAGCAGTGAAACAGATATTGGCGTTATGGATTCCCGGGAAGTTGATTTTATTACTAATAGACTCCGCTTTAGCTGGGCCTGCCGGTGTCAGTCGGCTTTGATAGATATTCGTAAGGTAAAGTCCTTCGGGCAATGATTCATATTCCAAGTCGGATTGAAGCCGTAAAGAAGAAAATAGCAGCAAACTGTCTCCCCATTGAGTCCCTCCAAAGTCGGAGTATGGCGTGTTAATGTTTCGATCCAGGTGATCAACTTTAATAGGCAGGCTGTCATTATTATGAAGGAAAGCCCATTTGCAGGAAGCAATTTCAGCTTGAGCCCGTTTCAAAAAGGCTGCATTTTTTCCTGTATTTGAGGAGGTATATTGAACCAGGCTTTGCTCAGCATCTTTATAATTGCCCTGGCTTTTTTGCATCAGTGCTAGCCAGAATTGCACATCGGGAAGTTTCTGTTTTGGATCATTCTGAATGATATATCGATACCAATGTTCAGCTTCAACGTAGTTATAAAACAATCGACAGGCATCTGCATATTTTTCGACGGTTTTAAGCCTGCTTGAGTCAGCCTTTAATGCCTGCAAATAATATAGAGATGCGCTGTAATAGTCGCCTTCTAAAAAGACCTGGTCGCCCTGGGCAAGGTTTTCCTGGAGTTTCTGGCCAAAAAGTCCTGAAGTCAAGACAAGGAATATAGGAATTAATAGATATCGCATTGGCTTAAAATACAGGGCAACTAATATCCCTTTTTAATTTTTTGGCTTTATTGTGAAGCATAAAGGAAAGTGACACTTCAATACCACCCTGATAATGAGAAGCGGTTTTAAGCGTAGAATAATTTATATCATAGCTTATGCAAAAATTATAGATGTCATATTCAAGCCCTGTTGCAAAGATCATGGCATCATTCCAACGGGTAAAAATTCCGCCATAGAAAGTGGTCCCATCAGTCCCTTTAAATGGATTGCTGTAGCGAAATAAAGACCCCAATACAAATTTCTTATAATTGTCCTGGATCTCATATTGGAAGGAAGGAATCATTTCCCAAAAATCCTGTAAGGGAAAGCTTATCTGCGTCTCGATGTTAAGTTTTGGCTCAAGACGTACATTGCTGTTTTCGAGGAAACTCAGTCCTGGTTTATTCAGATGATTCAAACTCAACCCAAATTGATATTTGATTTTATGTTTGTTAAGATTCCATTGCAAGCCTGCCCCAATATTAGGGTATGAGAGATTGTTCTGAGGAAAGGTTTCTCCGTTGGGAATTCCCTGGTTATAAGTAGTGCCATCAAATTGTCCGGGAAACCTAAGTGCCATATAATTGATACTTCTTTGAGCAAAAGAAGTAATCATTCCAAGAGAAATCACATGAGTTCCTCTTCGATTCAAAGTACGATGATAGGCCAGGTTTAGCCCCAACTCGAAAATGCCATATTCGCTATCGCCTGCTTTATCACGAAGCATGGTTATTCCGATACCAAAACGGTTCTTTTTATATGTCCTTCGTCCGGGCATCATATCTAAGGCCGCAAACATTGTTTGAAACGGAACGGTCACCGCATTCCATTGGCTTCTGTAATTAAGTTGAAGTCTCATTGACCCTGGGAAACTACCGCTTGCTGCAGGGTTTTGATAGACAGGTGAGTTGAAATGCTGCGAAAAGTGGGGATCCTGGGCATGAAGCTTATGGACGTAACTAAAAACTATAAAGCTACAAATCAATATATGTGTCCAATTCGTTTTTTTCATGAATGTGTTACCGAATCAACGTGATGTTCCCTTTTTTTCTGAAAACTTCTTTGTTGAAACAGGTGGCTACCAAGTTATACACATAAACACCAGGTTCACAGGCTTTGTTGCGATAAGTGCCATCCCAAGCTGAATTAAGATCCCTAGTCTCAAAAACTTTTTCTCCCCAACGATTAAAGATAAAAAATTCAATGGATTCAAGGTAGATCCCTTTAACATAAATTTTATCATTTATATTATCTCCATTTGGAGTAAATGCATTGGGCACAAATAGATAGGGTTCGCGGCAATACACGTCTTTTACGTAAATTATCACGCTGTCTTCATAAATACAGCCAGATAGGTCAGTTATCAACACATGATATGCTGTTGTAGTCATGGGTGTTACGGCAGTATTTGGTTCTCCAGGGTCAGTGAGGCCAATAATGGGTGACCATTGGTAAGTACAGCCATTCAGCACTGTAGCATATAAGTATGTTGACTGCCCCTGGAATAGAGTGTCTTTTTGCGCTACAACATGAATATTTACGAGGAAGGGATCAACAGCCACTGAAGCGGATGCAATGGTTTTACAGCCTCTGTCGTCGGTAACAGTAACGGAGTATATTCCTTTACAAAGATTATGAATGTCGGCAGCTGTATCACCGTTGTTCCAAAGAAAAGTAAATGGGGGAATCCCGCCATTCAAGTCTAAAAAAACTTCTCCTTTGCATTTTTCAATACAAGGGATAGGGACAGCAATCGGATTGATAGAAAGAGCAGGAGGGTCGGTCAAAGTAAAGGAGGCAACTGAAACGCAGGAAGCGGCATCTGTTACCGTGACTGTATAGGTGCCATCACACAAATTAAAGATGCTATCGTTCGTACTTCCAGTATTCCAAAGAAAAGTAATATTCTGGAAACCTGCAGGAACAGTAACCCAGCCAAAGCCATCACATACATTTGGACAACTTGGATTTTGCCCGATTGAAGGACTTACAAGGATAGAAAAGGAAATGTTGACACTGTCAACAGCAAAGCAATGGTCATTATAAACTTTAATATAAAACCAAGTGGATTGATTTACCAGGCCAACACTGGCGGTGCTGTCATTTAGTGTAAGATTAAGGGTATCAGTGAATGACGCATTACTTGACCACAGGAAATGCAAATTTTGATCCCCATGTCCGTGTGCCATAAGATGATAGCTGGCCTCACAAACGATGGCATCAGAACCTGCATCAGCTTTCAGGTCCCAGACTTTGATAGGCTGAAGGAGTGTGTCGGTGCAAAATCCATTGGAAATCAGTAGTTTGTAAAAGGTGCTAGTTGTTGGACTGGCAATTGGGTCAGGTACATTTGGGTTTGACAGGTTTGTTGCCGGGATCCAGTTATAAGTCAATGAAGGATCAGAAATTGCAGACACTCCGATTTGCAATCCATAGCCCTTACATACGTCTTGTGGCGCAAGGCTTCGGGTGGTATCTGCCAAGACATAAACCGACATTTTAGCGGTATCATTGACATTACAGCTTGCAGTATCATTAACAATAAGGGTTACTATAAAAATACCGGACTGATGATAAACGTGTTTTGGGCTAACAAGTGCAGAAGTGCCGCCATCACCAAAATTCCAGTGCATATTCACACTGGAGTTTTGCTTGTAGGTAGAGGCGTTTTGAAAGAATATCGTATCACTGGTGCAGATCGCAGCGGGCTGAATGAAATCTGCAACCACCAGGTTGATCTTGAAATCAAATTTGATGACACCCAGATTGCAGTTCCAGCTATTGTTTGTATTAGACCATGCACCTGGTGTTGTAGGAAATGCGTTTGATTGCGAACATCCCGCGCAGACAGCCTGGTAAATGCATCCTTTTTTATCGAAACGGGAAGTTCCTCCATCAACGTGTTCTCCTATTGGACCTGCTCCACCAAAGAATGTCCCATAAACAATATTAGAGGCATTGCCATCAAATACCAGGAAATAATAATCGCTATTGTCAGTAGTGCTTTGAAAGGCGTCTGAAGTTATAGGTAAACCAGTTGTTCCACCGAAACCATTAAGAAAAGATGCGGGACTTCCCCATCCTGAGATGTAAATGTTGTGACAATAATCGGCCATGAAAGCAGTAGGAGAAATGTCGGGTCCACCATTGCCTGTCCCAAAAGTTGTAGACCAGATTCTTGTTTGCAGGTTGGATGTGAATTTGGTAACGAATTGACCACCTCCAGGCATATTCCACAGCGCATTTGAAATATAGAAATTTCCGGGAGCATCGGTTTGTCCCATGGCAAACACATGTCCTTCTTTATCGAGGTCAACAAAGAAAACCTGGTCATATCCCGCGGCGCCGTAATAAGTCGAATACAAAAAGGATGTACCACTAGAATTTAAGCAGCAGATATATCCATCGCAACCACCGCCATTTGAAGCAGGCTGCAGGCTAGCTGAAGTTGTTGGGAAATTGGTTGATTTTGTACCACCGCCGACATAAACGCGTCCATCTTGCCCAATGGCAAGGCTATAGCCCGCATCTGCATTGCTGCCACCGAGGTATGTTGACCATATAAGGCTACTGAGACTTCCATTCATTTTGAAGACAAAAGCATCCTGGATTCCGCCGAAGTTGGGCTGAGCTGCATTGGTAGTCATGGGTAGGTTTGCAGAACTTGTTGATGAAACAACATATACATCACCATTATCAGTCACTTTTATCTCACCCCTGCCGTCGTCAGCATAGTTCTTTTTCAAAGGGGCCGTGAAGTTAAATCCGTCATTTTCACTGCCTCCATAGTATGTAGAGGCAAGCAGAGCTGAGCCATCCGATGAGAATTTTGAGATAGCCAGGTCAGAACCTTGTCCAAATTGGATATAATTGTCAATGGCATACATGCTGCCAAAATTAAAACTTGCGTCAAAGCATCCAGGTGTAGTAGGATAGTTTGCAGACCCGGTAATCGCAAGTACAAAGAGATTATTATAGTTGTCAACAACCAGGCTGGTTGGTACCTCAGAACTGTCACCACCCAGGTAAGTAGAATAAACAAGGACAGAACCTGTTGTGTCGAACTTGGTGATAGCGATATCTTCTTTTCCGCCTCCAAAGTTGACCATATAGGCGCCAACAGTAATAGGGTACCCAATTCCAAAAGAGATCCCGCCTCCGTAGAGGAAACCTTCTTTGTCGTAGGTGGCAGTGAACCCCCAATTGTCTGCAGTAGAACCTGAATAAGATGAGAAAACAAGAACAGGGTCTATTGTCAGCGGCAAAACTGGGTCAATCCCGTCGGGGAAAACAAAGCTAACAACATCATTTTCCAGTTTATAAGAGCAGGACACGATTGTTTTTTGGCCATCTGTCCCTATTTGCCAGGCAAGGGGCTGCTGTTCCTCAATCTCATTGACAGAGGTCGTAATCTTCAGTTTATTCTTCTTTAATCTCAGTGACACATTTCCATTGTATTTCATTTTTATCTGCCCAGGATCAACTCCAGCTTTTAAAAGGAAAGTGTATTTCAAAGAACCTTGTTCCTGTGCGATAAAAAGTTCAGTACCAGGATAAATATTTTCATAAGAAACAGAGCGGTAATGATGCACTTTTGATGCCCAGTGCTTTGGATCATTGCCGAGATAATAATTTTTGTAATCAGGGAATGCCTGGTCACTGTGACAAACTGGATTTCTAAGGGAATTCAGCATTTCTACCTGATAGGCGTGAGCATGCACCTTGTTACTTGGCAAGGGTTTAATGGGCGCTCCCTTGGAAGGTCCTTTAAAGGCTAATTGAGCTTTGATGTCATTCTCGTCCAGGAAGTTATAGGTAAAAGCGTTTTTCTCCAGGAACAGTGCACCATGAGGCAGGTCTGCCCGATAAAGGATGTTCTGATTCCATTGTCCTTTGTTTTCTGTAAAAGAGATATTCAGGGGTTTGTGTTCCTGTGGAAAAGCAGCATAAGCCCAGAAAACAAGGGGTATTAAGAGAGTCCAATGCTGAGATTTAAGCATATCAAATAATTTACTTTCTGGCAACGATTCCTGGTGTAAAACGGAACGGATTGGCTTTTGTTTCAGTTTTCCCGTCCTTAAATGTAATGTGAAGATTCGGTTGATTTAATGACCGTAAAAGAGCGTCAGGGGTTGTCTTGCCGGGAATGAAATATAACCTGAGCATAGGATATTCATCACCAAAATAAGTTTGAAAACGCAGCAAGCCTTTGTCTTGCATCATGTGATTACGTAAATAAGGAACTAAGGCATCTTTCTCAGCATAGATACAATCTTTGAATGGAAGTTCAAGGGTTTGGAGTTTTGCGGAGTCAAGGGCAATATAACCATTAAAGGATTTATCGTAAGGGTCAAAATATGATTTCAGATAATCGTGCAAATGAATGTTTTCAGGATTAGTTCTTATGTATGAGACCTCAAAATCGAGATTGATGGTTGTTTGGTTTTCTCCTGTGCCAACAACGGTTTTCCTGGATTCTATCAGTGCTTTGAGTTTCTCAGGGTTGGAGAGATTTGGATCGAAATAGATCAGTGTTTTTACAGGTTCGCCAAAATGAGTCTCATATGAGAAAATGCCTTTATCTCTGCCAAGCAATTCGGCCAGGTTATCAGCATCTTTCGAGTCGAAGAAGCGGTTGATCCCGGCTTCTGCAACGCTGATACTAGTTAGGTTTGGCCCAGGAACTTTAAAGAGCACCCTGCTGGGACTAAATATTTTTTCTTTAATTTTCTCAGCAGTAATTATAGAAGGGTCATAAAAGACTTTCACTCCGAATCGTCTGACAAATGTTTGAACACCAAGCACACCTTTTATTTCCTGCATTTGCGTTGCGAATGACATCGAACTACCATAGCATTTCACATTTTTCAATCCATCCATAGAGAATGTTGCTGCTTTTGACATTTGTTCCGGGCTGCCCCATTTCATATTAATCGTTGCAATTTCAGTGAAAGAGGCAAAAGTAAAAGCACCGGCTATCAGGAGCACTACCGCTAAGGAGGGAAGCCAAAGCAGGCGTTTGCCGTTATAAGTAAGGGCGCCTTTTTCAGGACATTTTACAATGCAATCACCACAGAGTGTACAATCGATGTGATTAACCTTCTCGACATTCGAAATGTCGATAGCATATGGGCAGGCTTTGTCGCAGATCTTGCAATGGGTACAAATGGAATCATGCCGGGTAACTTTTACCAGGGGGAAAATATATGTTTTTCCAGTCCATGCTTCCATGATAAAGCCAGTTAAGCATAATGCACCCAGGTAATAAATCCAGGAGTTTTGAATATGAAATAGAAATATTAAAGTGATAAATACAGCCGTTATTCCCCAAAAGGGTAGTGTGAAGGCAAAAATATTAGAGACAGCCCCCATTGGGCACACATATTTACACCAGAATTGTCTAATAAAGAAAGATCCCAGGATCACAATTCCCAAAGCAGAAATGGCCATCCAAATTGAGACATCACTACTAAAGCTAGGCAAGGTAGCATAATACGGATCGAATTTCCGGCAGAAAAGCTCGCTACTGGTGATGGTGAAATAAAACATTGTAAACAAAAGCGCATATTTTAAAATGCGGAGCCCTTTATCGGCAAAACCTTTGATCGTAAATTTGAGTTTGAAACGTGAACCCAGACGGCCAAGCCATTCTGTAAAAATCCCTATTGGACAAACATAAGCGCAAAACAATTTACTGAATAAAATGATGCCGATCAACAAGGCTAATCCCATTGCTATTTGCTGTGTATTCATCGAGCAGGCCAGTGTGTCATTAACCATCCAGCTACTGAATGCCTGCATGCCGCCTACGGGGCAATAAGCTTCGACATTGGCTGAATATGTTTTGTCTACCCATGGACGAATAATCATGTATAACAGGACAATCACCATGCTGTACTGTAATGCTAATCGGAAGTAATTTGTGAGTTTTATTCTTTTAGAAGCCATAGAGAAGGATTGTTAGACGCTTATATTAAAGTCACGTAGAGCCTCATTTAAGGAGGTCTTCAAGTCGGTGGAAGGTTTTCTTTTTCCGATGATAAGGGCGCAAGGCACCTGGTAGATGCCAGCTGCGAATTCTTTGGGGATGCTTCCTGGAATTACAACGGATCGTTCCGGCACAAATCCGCGGAACTCCATAGGTATTTCGGCGGAAACGTCAATAATTCTTGTTGATTTTGTAATAACTACATTAGCCCCGAGGACAGCTTCTTTCCCGATTCTGGCGCCTTCGACTACAATACAGCGTGAGCCGATAAAGCAATTATTTTCAATGATGACGGGAGCTGCCTGTAAAGGTTCAAGGACACCGCCAATGCCAACGCCACCGCTTAGATGAACATTCTCCCCAATCTGAGCGCAGGAGCCGACAGTAGCCCAGGTGTCAACCATAGTATTTTTACCGACATAGGCTCCTATGTTTACATAAGAGGGCATCAGCACGACCCCACGATCTAAAAAGGAACCAAAACGAGCTACAGCAGGAGGGACAACCCTCACTCCTAATTCTTTGTAATTTTTTTTCAGGGGAATTTTATCGTAAAATTCAAAAGTTCCGATTTCCATAACTTCCATCTCCCTAATGGCAAAAAACAGAAGTACCGCTTTTTTTACCCACTCATTGACAAGCCATTCTGTCCCTATTGGCTCGGCAACTCTGATTTGACCTGTATCCAACATACCCAAAACCTGATTAACGCTTTGCTGATAGGAGTCAATTTTTAACAGAGATTTGTTCTCCCATGCGTCTTCAATATGAGCTTTAAGGAAGTTCATGAAATTATTATTAAGGGTTATCAAAATTAGCAAATATTCGCATGGGTCTTAGGATTTAGTAAATTTGCCGCTTCTTTTAACTAATTTATAACGATTGGGACGGATTCTTGCTATTGATTACGGAACAAAAAGGGTAGGCCTGGCCGTCACAGACGAGAATCGCCTGATCGCAGGACCATTGGATACCATACCAGCCCATCTTGTCCTTGCATTTCTTCAGAAATATGTCAGTAAAGAGCCCGTTGATGTTTTTGTGGTTGGAAAACCATTACAGATGTCAGGGGAAGCCTCTCAGTCTATGGTTCATGTTGAAGCTTTCGTTCGCTCTCTGCGTAAACAATTTCCTTTCATTCCTGTTGAATGGGTAGATGAGCGGTTTACTTCGAAGATGGCATCCAGGGCCATCGCTGAATCGGGATTAAAGAAAAAGGACAGGCAGGATAAGTCACTGATTGATAAGATAAGTGCCGTTATTATTTTGCAGTCTTTTATGGAAATACTGTCAAACAAAATGAATTTATGATATTGCCTGTTGTTGCTTACGGAAACCCGGTTTTAAAGAAAAAAGCCGTGGAAATTGACTCAAACTACCCTGATTTACAGAAGTTGATTGCTGATATGTTTGACACCATGTACACTGCAGCAGGCGTTGGCCTGGCAGCTCCACAGGTTGGTCATTCCATAAGGTTGTTTGTTATTGATGCTACCCCTTTTGCCGAAGATGATCCAAAGGCAGATGGCTTTCGCAAGGTTTTTATCAATGCAGAAATTGTAGAACGAAGCGGGGAAGAGACAATGTTTGAAGAAGGATGTCTGAGTTTTCCTGGAATTCATGAAGAGATTTTTAGGCCTTCAACGATAAGAATCAAATATTTTGATGAAAAATTTCAGGCTTATGATGAGGTTTATGATCATTTAATTGCCAGGATCATTCAGCATGAATATGATCACATTGAGGGTATTTTAATGACGGATCATATGAGCAACCTGAAAAAAGTGATGATGAAAAGAAAGCTTAAGGAGTTGACTATGGGCATGGTGACTGTAAAATACAAGATGCTTTTTCCTTCCTTGAAAAAGTAGATCCAATCATTTTTTGTCAATGGGCTCATTTGTTTAGAAGTCGATTGTTTATAAGATTCGTTAAAAAATTGTTAAATGAAGGTTGTAGATATTTTTAAAGTAATCTTTTTTATCTATATTTGACAGATATTAATAATTGTAAATATAAATTAAAAGCTATGAAAAAAAATCTACTCATTTTTGTTTCTTTAATGATGATTTCATGTTTTTCGTGGGCTCAGGTCATTTCTGACTTTGAGAATATTCCGATGAACCTGATGTTAGGAGGCACTACCGATTCAAGCTCTATTACTGTTGTTCCAAATCCGCATCAAACTGGGATTAATACAAGTTATTACGTAGCGAAATTTTTGCGTGATAAAGACGGAGTTCCCTGGGGAGGTTTTTGGTCTGCTTTGCCAACGCAAGTTGATGTGACAGTAAATAAGTACGTACACGTTAAAGTTTGGAAACCACGCATCAGCCCTGTTAAATTCAAATTAGAAGGCGGAGCTGCCGGGACGCTTGAATTAGCCTCTATGTATCCGCAAACGGTTATTAATGCGTGGCAAGATATGGTCTTTAAATTCACCTCAGTTACTGGAACCTATCCTACCATTGCTTTCATGCCTGATTTTGAAGACCCACTCACCCTTACTCAGGATATCACGATTTATTATGATGATATTATGGTAAATAACGATTCTTTGCCTAATACAGCAGCCGCTTCAGTAATTGAGGACTTTGAAGTCATCCCGATGAATATGATGTATGGTGGTGCAAGTGATTCAAGTTATTTTCAGCTTGTTGCCAATCCAAATCCAGGCGGAATCAATACAAGCGCACATGTAATAAAATATGTACGCGACAAAGATGGTGTTCCATGGGGCGGATTTTTCAGTGCTACCGGAATTGATGTAACCACAAACAAGTATATGCACGTCAAAGTATGGAAACCACGTGTAAGCCCTATTCAATTTAAGATTGAAGGTGGCGCAGATGGCACCTATCAGGCAGTATCTACAGCACCTAATGTAATCGGTGTATGGCAGGATATGGTTTTTGATTTTTCCTCCAAAACCGGAACTTATCCTACCATAGTTTTCATGCCGGATTTTGAGGATCCGCTTACGCTTACCAGTGATATTGTAATTTATTTCGACGATATCATTTTAAATAATGATCCAAATCCTGCACTTCCTACAACTTTGCAGTTTAATTTAAATATGGCTTATTGGAAAAGCCTGGGTACCTTTAACCCAAGCACAGATTTTGTTGACGTGGCAGGTAGTTTTAATGGCTGGACAGGTGGCGTAAATTCTCAACTTGCCACAACCAATGACAGTACCTATCATTTACTTGTAACAGGTGTCAGTGCTGGTGATAACCTTCAATTTAAATTCCGTATTAATGGCAGCTGGTCAGATGCAACCTGTGAATTTCCAAGCGGTGGACCTAATCGTACCTATTTAATGCAAGCCGGCCCCAACGTTTATAATGCATGGTATAATAGCGACTCCTTATCAACAGTTACTTTCAATGTTAATATGTCTGTTTATCACCAGATGGGCGTTTTCAATCCTGCAACTGATTATGTTGATATTGCAGGTAACATGAATGGCTGGAATGGCGCAAACGATCATCTGACAACAACTAACGACAGTATTTACACCATCACTATTGATAGTTTGAAATTTGGAGGTGAGCTTCAGTTTAAATTCAGAATCAATGGTAGCTGGTCAGATGCAACTTGTGAGTTCCCAAGTGGAGGCCCAAACCGTACGTATATGGTTCCTGCTGGAACAAGTATTTATAGTGCCTATTATAACAACTGGACTGTAGGCATTCCTGAATATACTGCTACCGGAAATGTACAGATTTATCCCAATCCTATGTCTGATGTAATGACCGTCACGTCTTCGGTTGATTTAAACAGAATCGTCATCATGAATATGGTTGGACAACAGGTCTCTGTTTTCGAAAATCTGCCAAAAGGAACCAAAGTACTTGATGTTTCTAGCTTTCCCAAGGGCTTATATTTGATGACAATCTACCAGAAATCAGGTGAGCAGCTAACGCAAAAGCTTGTAAAAGAATAAATTAAATCATTTTCAAGGAAGCCGTCTCACCTCTGGTGGGACGGCTTCTTTATTGATTACCTTTGCCGCCAATTTAAAAAAACGGAATGATCTCAGTTGATGGGCTTGCAGTCGAGTTTGGTGGCACAACTTTATTTAAGGATATCTCATTTGTAATCAATGACAAGGACCGTATTGCCCTGATGGGTAAAAATGGTGCTGGAAAGTCAACACTATTGAAAATTATTGCTGGGGCCAGATCCGCAAGCCGGGGTAGAGTATCTGCTCCCAAGGATAGCATCATTGCGTATCTGCCGCAACATCTCATGACTGAAGATCATAGAACTGTTTTCCAGGAAGCGGCGCAGGCTTTTGAGAATGTTCATGCCATGGAAAGAGAGATTGAAGCACTTAATCATCAGCTTACGACACGTACCGATTATGAGTCAGATTCCTATATGACTCTTTGTGAGGAGGTTGCGTTGTTGGGAGAAAAGTTCTATTCAATAGAGGAGATTAATTATGATGCCGAGGTAGAGAAAATATTATTGGGACTCGGTTTTGTGCGTGACGATTTTAACCGTCCTACCACAGAATACAGCGGGGGATGGCGCATGCGTATTGAACTGGCGAAAATCCTCCTTCAAAAACCAGATTTGATTTTATTGGATGAACCTACCAATCATTTGGATATTGAATCTGTTCAATGGCTTGAAGATTTTCTGGTCAACAGTGCCAAGGCAGTTATCGTGATTTCCCACGACAAGGCTTTTATAGATAATATTACCACACGCACCATTGAGGTTACTATGGGGCGGATTTATGACTATAAAGTAAATTATACACAATATCTGATCCTCCGAAGAGAAAGACGCGAACAACAGCAAAAAGCTTTTGATGAACAGCAGAAAATGATCGCGGATACTCAGGAGTTTATCGATAGGTTCAAGGGGACTTATTCCAAAACACTCCAGGTTCAGTCACGTGTAAAAATGCTTGAGAAATTACCTATCAAAGAAATAGACGAAGAGGATAACAGCGCATTACGTCTTAAATTTCCTCCTTCACCACGATCAGGTTCATACCCATTGACGGTTACAGGCATGTCAAAAAGTTACGGAGAGCATTTGGTTTTCTCCGATGCCTCCTTGAGTATTGTCAGGGGCGAACGTGTTGCTTTTGTTGGAAAAAACGGAGAAGGGAAGTCGACATTGGTAAAGTCGATCATGAATGAAATTGATTACGATGGAAAACTGGAGCTTGGGCATAACGTCATGATCGGTTATTTTGCACAAAATCAAGCCTCCTTACTTAGCGAGGAACTCACTGTATTTCAGACGATTGATGATGTCGCCAAAGGAGATATACGAACTAAAATCCGGGATATTTTAGGTGCATTTATGTTTGGGGGTGATGATCTCAACAAGAAAGTAAAAGTGTTGTCGGGAGGAGAAAGAACCAGGCTTGCCATGATAAAACTGTTGTTGGAACCTGTGAATTTCCTGATTCTTGATGAGCCTACCAATCACCTTGATATTAGAACTAAAGAGATCTTGAAGAGTGCTTTGGCTGATTATGACGGGACGATGATCCTTGTCTCACACGACAGGGATTTCCTGGACGGCCTGGTCGATAAAGTTTATGAATTCGGAAATAAGCGAATCAGGGAGCACCTATGTGGGATAAAGGACTTTTTGGAAAAGAAAAAGCTCGATACTCTTAAGGAATTGGAGCGTAAAACGGTTTAAGTCAGGTTTATTTCTTGACCACCCTACCAACTAAAGTTTCTTTGTTCCCTAAAGCCTTTATGATATAGACGCCGCTGGCGTATAATTGCATGTTGATTCTTGCCTTATTTGAGTTTACTGTAATTGATTCCAAAATCCTTCCCTGAATATCGCAAATCTGGATCAGATCCAAAGGATGGCTTGATATTATTTCCAGTATGTCAACAATAGGGTTTGGATACAATAGTAATTCCGGACCGCTTGCCATGGATTCTATGTTTAAAATGGAGCCATCGAGGGCTATCCAACTCGAAGGGATATTATTGTCAAATGCTGTGTCAATCAATTGCAGGTATTTCCCATTTCCATCAGCGTCAGGCCAAGGTGAATGATCATAATAATGTACATGATCGATAATATTTCCAAACCCATCAACAATTAAAAGATTATAATTCGAATTTGACAAATGCCTGGTATATTGT
Source organism: Bacteroidota bacterium (assembly GCA_037132075.1). Taxonomy (GTDB): domain Bacteria; phylum Bacteroidota; class Bacteroidia; order Bacteroidales; family CAIXZF01; genus JBAXPV01. The sequence goes on along the minus strand of JBAXPV010000002.1, from coordinate 88,164 downwards.
CCAAAGGGAAATATGCCATATTTGGCATGAAATGTCGATGCGTTGCTGGCCAATTGAATAGAACTATTTGGCAAGATGGAAGAACTCGGAGGAAACTGATATACCAAGCCCGTTCCGGCAAAATATATTCCAGTCAGATCCACCATTGAATTGCCCGTGTTTGTAATTTCAATGAACTCCTGGTCGTCGCTTGTAGGAAAACTAAAAGAGACCGCCGGGTGATACATAATCTTTGTGATCGCTAATGGAGGAACAGCTACATTGTAGCATGCAGAATATGGGCCAATATGATTGTCGATCCAGGCAATCCTGCTATTGATAAATGTCTTGATCCCATTGATTTGTAACTGGTGGTTACCAACATTACCCCACAGGGCATTTTCTCTCACCACAGCTTCACTAATATATGAAACAGTTGAATCGATCAGGTTCAGGATATTGGGCACATAGAGAGGATATCCAGGTGAGCAAAGTTCATGCCAGCGTTTAGATAAGTAACACTTATACTGTGTGTTATTAAAAAGGTCTCTCCAAAAGCGCGGGCCTTCGTTGTCATAATCTGAAAATTGCCAGACATCGGTTTTGCTTCTGTCAAAACCAAGATTAAAGAGATCGTTTCCAAATGTAAGATTTAGGTCCCATATAGGGCCAGCCCTCAATTTTGCGTTTCTGTCTTTGTGGAAATATGTACTGTAAACATAAGCATCTGCATTACTGGATAGCTCATTTATTATCATAAAATCTACAAAAGAGGGGATGTCGATAATAGAAGGAAAACCATTTGTTAATGAGATATTGTTGCTTGTTGCGGTACTCTGTAAGTTAAAAAAAACTGACTTTATATAGCTGTTTTGCTGATAGGTCACGGCAGATGGGTCGGGCCAGTCATGAATAAATTGAATGTCATTATTCCCGAAAAAACTTGACATTGTCCATGCAATAGGATCACCTCCTGTCGTTTTATCGGCTTTTGTGATGTATCCGCCAGTAACCTCAGGTGTTGAATTGTCGGTGGTTGCTATTTTCTGAACGTCGACTCTGTCTCCATCAGGTTTTATTTTCTCTTCAAGCAGGTAAAGTCCTCTGTATAAGCCGTTAACAACAAGTTCGCAGTAGGCTGTTCTTGATGCATAATCGCCAATTCTCCGGGATAAATTATAACAAAGATAATCTCTGATGAGAGAGGGTTCATAGCTCATTGCATTGAGGATCCAGTCGTTTTCGATTGGCATCCCGAGAAGGCTAACATTGTTTGTAGAAATGTTGTCAACTTGTCTTGTCGTGAAACCATAGGCTTTTTTAGGGGACGACTGTGAATAAGATCCTCTGATTTCTATATCGATACGACCATTATAGTTAAGAAAATACAATGAGTCCTTGTCAGTAAGATAATTTCTCATGCCTGGTCCTCTGAAAATAATTTTCATATTACCTAAAACCCTGGGTGCATCCGGAATCGGTACTGAATTGTCGGTACTAATAATGACGATGGGCAAGTTGCTGTTTGAAAAAGTCTGCGCTGTCAGCGTGAAACTGAACATTGTAAATAGACAGACGGTAAAAAGCAGTCCTTTCATCCTTGGATCTTGAGGGTCTTAAATTTCGAATAAAGCTTCAGAAAAAAAATATATCCCTGACAAAAGTACAGATCTTTGGATTAATATAAGCTACATGGTGAATACATTAAGTGTTGTTGTGCAAGGATCAAGATCCTTGCACACATTTCTCTTTGTTTCGACAAATACCGATACTGAAATGTTGCGAAAATCAGTGTCGGGATAACACCGTCAAAGCAGCATTGCTTTCGAATAACTATGAATAATGAGTAAATTTGTTATTTTTGGCTACAGCATTTTTTCCCTTGTTTGCGACAGAATTTAAAGAATTGTTTATTTTACTAACTGATTTAAAATGAGAATTATAAGACCATGGTTTCTGATGATTGTTTTATGTGTGGTGATATTATCGTGTAAAACGTCCAATGAGAAACTTAGTGAAAAAATTAAAGTTCTGGAGAAGGAACTGGTTTCTCCCGGCAAGCCTATTGATAAAGCCAAATCCGCGGAGTTGGTCAGGAATTATGAGGCCTTTGCTGCTCAATATCCTAGTGATACCTTAACGCCACGATACCTTCAAAAAGCAGGGGAGATCATGATGAATACGGGGAATGCTATGCGTGCTATTGAATTTTTCGATAGGGTTTGTAACGATTATACTCAATATCGTAATGCACCTGAGTGTTTGTTTATGAAAGGTTTTGTTTACGAGACCCTTCTTAATAACCTGGATATGGCCCGGCAGACTTATCAAAAGTTTCTTAAGTTATATCCAAGAAATGATTTTGCAGATGATGCACAAGCGATGCTTAATAACCTGGGCAAGTCTCCTGAAGCGCTAATAAGGGAATTTGAAGCAAAAAACACAGGGGCAAAATAATTGGTTCAGGCGGATACTGAAATCAGATTGATTTGTAATTGAATGATTTTCAGATCAAAATCAGATGGCATTGAATTCTTCTTCCAGGATTTCTTGTAGTTCTTCTATACTAAGGCCTTTTTTAAGATATCCGCCTTTACAAACTGAGATTCCTCCTGTTTGTTCAGAGACCATAATACAGAATGCGTCCGTTTGTTCCGTAACTCCAATGCCGGCTCGGTGACGTAAGCCAAGCCCATCCGGCAGGTCCTGGTTTTCAGAAACCGGTAAAATACAACGTGCAGCCTTTAAACGGTTTTCGACCAGAATTAAAGCCCCATCATGTAATGGACTATTTTTAAAGAAAATGTTCTCAATAAGCTGAGTCGAAATTTGGGCGTCAATTTGTTCCCCTGTGAGGACAAAGGCTTGAAGTTCATTCCTATGAGCAATTACCAGTAAAGCCCCGGTTTTCGTTTTCGACATTCTACCACAGGCGGCGACAATCGGGTAAAAATCAAGTTTGGTTGGGTCTTTTAGGCGCAATCGCCAGAAAAAGAAACGTTTAGGTTTGTTTCCCATGAAATTTGGTGTCCCAAGCATGAAAAGAAATTTTCGGATTTCGGGCTGAAATACCACAATTAAAGCAATAAAGCCAACGCTGATAAATGCGCCAAGGATTTCAGAGAGCAACTCCATATGAAGCATCCTTACAACTTTCCAAACAATATAAAATGCTATAATACCCAGGAAGATATTGATGGCACCAGTACCTTTTATCAGGTTGTAAAATTGGTAAAGAAGAATTGCAACAAACAGGATGTCAATGACATCTATTAATTGAAGGTGGATAAGATTGTCAAAAAAAAGTAGGACCATTCGTTCGTATTAATGGGCAAATGTACAAAATTGAGGACGATTTCGTATTAGAAACCAGGACTAAGCAATTTCTGAAGAAGACCAAACTTCCGCATAAATGATAATTACGTCAGCCGAACAGCCCTCAGATCAATAGTCCTCAGCCTAGCAACCCTTAGCCAACAGCCTGACCACCTCCTTCGCCTCCCGCGGGTCATGAACTCTCAGTATATCTGCCCCCTGCAAAAGGGCAATTGTATTCAAGACAGTAGTTCCATTTAGTGCCTCCTCAGCAGGAACAGAGAGCGTTTTTTGAATAAATGATTTTCTGGAAAGGCCGGCAAGAATTGGCAGGCCAAAGACTCTGAATGAGCTAAGCTTATTTAAAATGAGAAAATTGTGTTCTACTGTTTTTCCGAAACCAAAACCCGGATCCAGTATGATGTCATTAACCCCTAAAGATTTTAGTTCTTCAATTCTCTGTGCGAAGAAAAGCTTTATTTCGTTGACAACATCATGGTAGTGAGGTTTAATTTGCATCGTTTCCGGGCTTCCTTGCATATGCATCAGTACATAAGGAACTTTTAAACCGGCAATGGTTCTGAACATTTTTTCATCCAATGTTCCACCTGAAATGTCATTGATCATAACAGCTCCTTCGGCAACAGCCATTTTTGCGATTTCCGATTGCCAGGTGTCAACAGACAGTGGCAGATCCGGAAATTCACGCCTTAGGATTTGTAAAACAGGTTTTAATAGATTTGCTTCTTCTTTAATTGGGATTCCTTTGGTTCCTGGGCGTGTTGAAACAGCTCCTAAGTCAAGGATTTCGCAATAAGGTCTTAATTCGATAATACGTTCAATGATCTGCTTTTCAAGATCAGGTGTGTATTTGTTTGTTGGAGTTTTATAAAAAGAATCCGGACTAAGATTCAGGATAGCCATCACCAAAGGTTGGTCAAGGATTTTCAGATGTTCACCAAGGTTAAGCGTTTTTTGTTTAATAAATTCAGTATCTTTATGGCTCGGAATCAATGTTGTAATTTGTTGATTAACAATTGTTTTATTGATAAATTTAGGTTGACGAGGAGGTTTACTACGAAATTCCGTCTTGGTTTTTAATGGTAATAATTATTCAAAATTACATAATTCAGCAATAAACAAAGATTAATTCGGTGAATACAGAACAGGAATTTGATACAGTGATCGGGGATTGCAGAGCTGTATTTGAGGCAAAGATGATTGATTATGGCAGTTCATGGCGAGTTTTAAGGCCTTCAAGCCTGACAGATCAGATTTATATTAAAGCGCAACGGATCAGGAGTATTGGTGAGAAGGGTAGCCAAAAGGTGGCAGAAGGGATTAAGCCGGAATTCGCCGGGATCCTTAATTATTCTATCATAGCCCTTATTCAGCTGGAGCTTGGTTATTCTGATGATCCAAACCTTAATTTGATAGAAGCCTTGCGTCTTTACGACCATTATTCTACAGAAGCAAAAATGCTGATGATGAATAAAAATCATGATTACGGTGAAGCATGGCGCAATATGAGGATCAGCTCTTTTGATGATCTTATTCTTGTTAAGCTATTGCGAATTAAGCAGATAGAAGACAATGAAGGGGTTACTTTTGTTTCTGAAGGTGTAGGCTCAAATTTTCTTGACATCATCAATTATGCAGCTTTTGCATTAATTAAAATTCTGGAGGAAGAATAGCGTTTTATTAGTTCTTCTGAGGATAAATTTTAATCAATTTTTTTTAAAATGAAAATTATCAGCAATATTGCCAGGGTACTTACAGGACTGGTATTTATCTTTTCAGGATTTGTTAAAGGTGTTGATCCCATGGGGACTGCATACCGGATTGAGGATTATTTTGTTGCCTACGGGATGTCGTGGGCGGAGCCATTATCATTATCACTTTCGGTGATTTTATGTGCGATCGAATTTGCGCTGGGCGTCTATCTTTTACTTAATCTGAAGCCGAAAATTACTTCCTGGGGAAGCCTTTTGCTGATGATATATTTTACTGTATTGACGTTCTTCGATGCGTTATTTAATACAGTTCCGGATTGTGGTTGTTTTGGCGATTTTCTGAAACTTGGAAACTGGGAAACCTTTTATAAAAATATCGTACTAATCTCGTTGGCAATTGTGATTTTTATATACCGAAAAAAATTCCGTAGTCCTTACCGGCCCCCAATTGCCAATATTTTACTCATACTCATTCCTGTTGGTTTTCTTTATTTTTCCATGAATAGCCTCAGGCATCTTCCACCGCTTGAATTCACGTCATGGAAGACAGGTAATAAGATGATGCCTGACAGTATTCAACCAACACAAACCTATCTTTCCTATAAAAACAAAACCACCGGAGAGAAGAAAGTCTTTCTTTCCAAAGATTTGCCATGGCAGGATAGTGTTTGGATGGCAAATTGGGTCTTTGATACCACACGTATTGTAGATCCCAATATTTATCCTGCCCCGAATTTCAATATCCTGGACACGGCTGGCGGTAATCATACCCGTGCTTTCATGAAAACTCATGATTACCTGATTTTTCTCGTCGCTGTCGATCTGAGCCAGGCAAAACCAAAGCATCTACAAAAATTGGATCAGTTTTACAAAGATGCCAGCAAAGCTGGTTATCAAGTCATTGGACTCACTGCCTCAATTAAAGATGATATCAAAAAATATTCTCAGAATCTGGGGGTTAGTGTTCCTTTTTATAATACTGACGACAAGGAATTGAGGACGATGATCCGGTCAAACCCGGGTATTGTGCTTTTAAAGAATGCCAGGGTCACAAAAAAATGGCATTTTCGGGATATCCCTGCAATCAGTGACTTTGAGCGAGAATTCCCTTTGAATAAGAGCACTAACTAGTATATTTAGATGCTAAAATTTATCATCCGGCGACTGGCTTATGGCATATTGGTGATGCTGGGTGTAATCACCGTGGTCTTTCTATTATTCAATGTACTCCCGGGTGACCCCGCACGGATGATGCTGGGGCAACGGGCTGACATTTCTTCGGTGGCTGCTATCAACAAGGACCTGGGACGAGATAAACCACTGACAAGTCAGTATTTTAATTTCCTGAACGATCTCAGTCCACTTTCTTTTCATAATGAATTTGATTCAAAAAGCTATTGGTACCTGGATACTACCAAATATAGTTCTGCAATAAGGTTGCTGAAATTTACCGGAGGCGAAGTTATCGTGCTGAAGAAACCTTATTTACGTCGTTCCTATCAAAGTAAGCGTGAGGTTTCATCTATCATAAGCCAGGCGTTTCCAGCGACATGCATCCTGGCCATTGTGGCAATGACATTCGCAATTTTAATAGGAGTTTTTATTGGTGTTTTATCTGCCTTGTATCAAAATAGTTTTTTTGACCGGGTTTCTTTGGTGCTTTCAGTCTTTGGAATGTCGCTACCTTCATTCTTTGCTGCTGTGCTGATCGCATGGATTTTTGCATTCATTTTGGGAGATCTTACCAATTTGAACATGGTGGGTAGTTTGTATACCGTTGATGACTTTGGCAGGGGCGAGTTTTTAAGTCTGAAAAATATCATTCTGCCAGCAATTACACTGGGAATGCGCCCGTTGGCGATTATTGTGGAACTGACACGGAGTTCTATGCTGGATGTCTTGTCACAGGATTATATCCGAACGGCAAAAGCCAAAGGCTTGAGCACCACACGCATTGTGACACATCACGCCTTGCGGAATGCGTTGAATCCTGTTGTTACTGCAATTTCCGGATGGTTGGCTTCCATGCTGGCAGGGGTGGTCTTCGTTGAATTTGTATTCGACTGGAAGGGATTGGGTGTTGTTATCGTGGAAGCACTCGAGAAGTATGATTTGCCAGTAGTAATGGGGTCTGTTCTTTTTGTATCTGTATTGCTCGTTTTTATTAATATTTTTGTAGATATCGTATATGGCTGGCTTGACCCACGTGTCAGGGTAGCATGACCTAAAATTAAATCTGATGAGAAAACAAATTGTTGCCGGAAATTGGAAAATGAATAAAAGCTTCGAAGAAGCTGAGGACTTGATTCTTGAGATTTCGGAGGCTTTGGATAAACACCCACCTGAAATTGCACACGTTGTAATATGTCCGCCATACCCTTATCTTGAACTGGCCACTGACATTGGCATTGAAAGTCATTTTAGTGTGGGTGCACAGAATGTATATCCAGCGGATTCCGGGGCTTTTACAGGTGAGATCTCAGCAGCGATGCTTAGTGAGATCGGTGTGGAATATTGCATCATTGGTCATTCTGAGCGCAGGAAATATTTTCATGAAGACAATGAATTTCTTTATGAAAAAGTCAAGGCAGTGATTAGTCATGCGATTTCTCCTATTTTTTGTTGTGGCGAGATTTTAGCTGAAAGAGAACAAGGAGCCCAACAGCAAGTTGTTGAAAAACAACTCAATGAAACTATCTTTAAATTGGATGAGGAAGATTTTCGCCAGGTCGTGATCGCCTATGAACCAGTATGGGCTATAGGTACCGGCTTGAATGCCACTCCACAACAAGCCCAGGAAATGCATTCCTTCATTCGTAGCCTGATTCATCAGAAATACGGGGAAGAATTGGCATTGACTACCTCAATTCTTTATGGTGGGTCATGCAATGCGGTAAATGCCATCGAATTATTCGAACAGCCAGATGTAGATGGTGGACTTATCGGGGGCGCTTCGTTAAAAGCAAACGATTTCCTGGGAATAATCAGGTCTTTATAAAATCAAGTTGTATTAATTTTAAGGTTAATGTCATATATTCAATTAGAATTTGAGTTTGATCCCGGAAAATTTGATCCGGAGATTCTCATGGCTTACCTGGGTGAGCTAGGATATGAAAGCTTTGTGGATCATGACAAGGGCCTTACTGCTTATATTCACGAGGGAGATTTTTCGGAGAATCTGTTAAAGAACTTATTAAAGGAGGAGTTGGCGGGATTTTCAACCCAATACACTTTTAAAGAACTTCCTAAAGAAAACTGGAATGCAACTTGGGAAAGCAATTTTCCAGCTGTAGTTATAGCCAGTCAATGCAGGGTGCGAGCTCCTTTCCACGAGGCAGATCCTGCGTTCCCACTTGAGATCATTATTGAGCCCAAAATGTCTTTTGGAACAGCCCACCATGAGACAACATCACTGGTCATGGAATTGTTACTCAACGAGCCTCCTGTGGGCTTGTCGGTGCTGGACATGGGCTGCGGTACAGGTATCCTTGCTATTTTATCTGCAAAGCTGCAAGCCTCAAGTGTTTTGGCTATCGACAATGACGAATGGGCGTATCTGAATTCTATTGAGAATGTTGAGCGTAATGAAACCCTATTGGTAGAGGTGCTGCAGGGAGATGCGAGCCTGCTTGGTACAAGGAATTTTGACCTGATTATTGCCAATATTAACCGGAATATTTTACTGGAGGATATTAACAAATATGCAAAAGTCCTCAAGCAGGGTGGTCGATTGATTCTTTCCGGTTTTTATGAAAAAGATCTTGCTTTGATTTCGAAGGAAACTGATCGTCATGGCATTTCTCTATCGGGTCATCTTGTTAAGAATAATTGGGTTGCTGCTGAATTTGCAAAGCTTAAATACTAACAACGTGAGATTTAGACTTTTTCAGAACCTTTTCCTGCTATTGATTTTGTTAAGCGGCCCTGTTCTGTTTGCCCAGAACCTGCCCAAGAGTTTCAGTTTGGATACTTTGAAGTTTACTGAAGACCTGGGTAAGTATTTTGAAAGTGTTTATGACAAAGATCAGCGTAAAGAAGGTAAGTTGCTCATGGAGCAATTTATTGCTTCATGGTTGTCAGGGAAATTCAGTAAACAGCGCGAGTTAAAGGTGATGGAGATGGCCAATAAAATGCTGAAATATAAGATGAGGCCCGTGCCTCATTATTATGAATTTCTTTCAGCAATTTTAGCATTTCAGGAAACCGGGCCTGAGGAGAAAAGTGTCAATGCCTGGTTTGCAATACTTGATAAGTCATTGGACGTCAGCAGTAGTCGTAAATTCCTGGCTTTTCTGGATATCTCAAATAAATTGTTTCGCGAAAATGTATTGTATAAATCCGGGGCAACGAAATGGAAATCAAGCAGCAATAATTATTCATTTTCCTACGACAGCGTTCCCTATGTTACCTTTCCGTCCTTAGATTTAACGTGTATTGCCAATGGCGACAGTTCTGTCATTCATGCGACCAAAGGGATCTATTATCCAACCGTGAGTTTGTGGGTAGGCAAAGGTGGTAAAGTGAGTTGGGTGAGAGCCGGACTTGCAGAGGACCAGGTGTGGGCAGATCTTGGTAATTATAGAATTGGAGTCCGTTTTTCAAAGTATGATGCAGATTCTGTAGTTTTTCATAATACTGAGTATTTTGAGAAACCCTTGCTGGGAAGGTTGGAAGAGAAGATTTTGGCAAGTTCTACAGAGGATAGGGCTTCCTTTCCTCGATTTACATCTTATGATACACGTTTACGTATCAATGAGATTTTTAAAGAAATAGATTATGAGGGCGGATTCTCGATGCGGGGTGCGAAATTGTTCGGATCAGGTAATAAGACTGATGATGCTTATTTGCTTTTCAAACGCAAAGACCAGGTATTCGTGAGAGTGGGTTCAAAGGATTTTATTATACGCAAGGATAGGATTAGCTCGAGCCGTGCGTCAATTACAATATATTGGGAAGAAGATTCGGTTTACCATCCCGGTCTGGAAATGAAATATATGAATGCCACGCGTGAGTTGTCAATGTTGAGAACCGAAGAAGGCATGCCGCAGTCGCCGTATTTTGACTCCTATCACAAGGTTGATATTTATGTCGAAGCAGTATATTGGAAAATGGATGAGCCCAAAATTGATTTTACCATGATCAAAGGTCCTGGTGGCGAAGGAAATGCCTTGTTTGAATCCAGTAACTATTTCCGTGAGTCACGATACCACAAGATGCAGGGCATGGATGATATCAATCCACTTGACAGGGTTATGAGTTATTATAAAAAGTACCATTCCAAAGATATTTTATTGGAAGAGTTTGCCATTTTTATTCACAAGCCTGTTGAAGTAGCAGAGGCCATGTTGCTCAATCTGGCCATTAAAGGATTTCTCATTTATAACACAGGCACGAAGACAGGGTATATCAAAGACCGGCTTTTTGATTATTTAAATGCGATGGGTAAGCGCACAGACTATGATGTCATTCAGTTTAACTCTATCATTACTGCACATTCCAATGCGACCTTGAGTTTGTTGAATTTCGAAATGAAACTCAGGGGTGTTGCCACGGTATACCTTAGTGATTCCCAGGCTGTTTATATATATCCAACGAACCAGGAACTCACACTTCAGAAAAATCGTGACTTTCGTTTCTCCGGAAGAGTACATGCTGGCTTGTTCGATTTTTTTGCCAGGGATTGTGCCTTCGAATACACCAAGTTCAAACTTGAATTACCGACAATTGATTCGCTTAGTTTTAAAGTCAGGGCACGTGAAACCAATGAATATGGAGAAAACCCACTGATCAGGGTCAGGACAGTTATCCGGGAGCTTAGCGGTGATCTGCTGATTGACCAGCCAAACAATAAATCTGGGACCACTTCCTACCCTGAATATCCAATTTTCAATAGTAAAAATGATGCATATGTTTTTTATGACGGTTATGGGATTCAGAAAGGGGCCTATAAGCGGGATAAATTCTTTTTCCATGTTTACCCTTTTTCGATCTCAAACCTCGATAAAATTGCCACAGACGATATCAAATTCTCAGGATTTCTTGTGTCAGCCAATATTTTCCCCGACATTGAAGAACCTCTAAAAGTTCAACCAGATTATTCCCTTGGATTTGTGAGACAAACACCGCCTTCTGGATTCCCCGCATATGGCGGCAAGGGGGGTTTTACAAATGTTATTGACATGAGCCATAGAGGATTAAAGGGGGATGGCGTTTTAAAGTACTTGTCCGCCACTTCTTCTTCGCATGATTTTACTTTTTACCCGGATTCGGTGAAAGCCGTTCTTGACAATTATGAACTTGCTGAAAACACTGGTCAGCCAGAGAATCCTGCAGTTAAGGCTATCCATGTGAGCCAGCATTGGTCACCTTACAAAGACCTGATGTCGATCCGGAGTATTGATACAGCTATTGTGATGTATAATGGGGAGGCAAAAATCAGGGGATTGCTTCAGTTAACCCCTGCCGGACTTACCGGTGCAGGCATCATCAATGTGGCTGAAGCAGAAATGGACGCTTCTTTATTCAAGTTTAAAAATAAGGTATTTGATTCTGATACGGCGAATTTCCGTTTGCAGACTATTGACAGGGTACAACTGGCATTTTCAACACATAATTACAAATCCCACATTGATTTTAAGGATCGCAAGGGTGAATTTAAGTCGAATGGAGGAGGATCCAAAGTTGACTTTCCTGTAAATCAATATATCTGTTTCATGGATGAGTTTGAATGGTATATGGACAAAGAAGAAATTGCCCTGAGTAATAGTAAAAATACCGTTGTTCCAGAAACTACAGAACAGAATATGCGACAACTTGTTGATATTGATATTAGTGGCTCTGAATTTGTTTCTACAAATCCGAAGCAGGATTCTTTGCGTTTTAATTCGCCGAAGGCACGTTATAATTTACGCAACAATATCATCTATGCGCAACAAGTAAGTTTTATTAAAGTTGCTGATGCCGCAATATTTCCTGATATGGGAAAAGTGACGATATACAAAGATGCCCGCATGGATACACTGAAAAATGCAAGAGTCCTGGCAAATACAGTCACTAAATATCATGCGATTCATGAAGCCGTCATCAATATTCAATCGCGGAGAAGTTTCACCGGAACAGGACAATACGATTATATTGATGATAAAGATGTTAAGCAAAATATTGCTTTAGACAGGATTGCGGTCGATTCTACCTTGCAAACGTTTGCACATGGAAAAATCCCGGATGAACTCAATTTTCATTTGAATGAACACTTCGATTTCTCGGGTGATGCCCGTCTTAAAGCGAGTAGGGAGTACCTGACATTCACCGGCGGCTATCGTATCCATCATGACTGTGATACATTGCCAAGGGCAAAGGTCAGATTTGAGGCAGAGTTAAATCCCAAAGAGATTCGATTGCCGGTTACCCAGGAATTAAAAGATGTGAACAACCGGGCCCTATTTGCAGCACTCGCTTTTTCACAAAAAAACAATCATATTTATTCCGCTTTCCTAACAAACAAGCAAAATTATAGCGATCAGGATGTGATATCTGCCCGAGGGTTTGTTCAATATAATCCTGACAAGGAAGAATACCAAATCGCGTCAGCAGAAAAGTTGAAACAACCGTCCTTACCTGGTAGCTTACTCACCTTAAATACCAAGAACTGTTTGCTTCATGGCGAAGGTGTTGTTAACCTGGGAACATCATTCGGACAGCTGAAAATCAGTAGCTTTGGGAATGTTGACTATTATATTATTCCGGATTCTGCAAAAATTGACCTTGTGCTCAGTCTTGATTTCTTTTTTGCAGACAATGCCATGAAGATGATCCATGAAAGCCTGGAGAAAACGAATCTTCCGGCTGTTGATTTGAGTAAGGATAAATACAAACAAGCCCTAGGTGAGATGCTTGGTGTAAAACAGGCTGATGAAAAAATCACTGAAATTAGCTTGTATGGTGGGATGAAGCGTCTTCCTTCTGAGTTGAATCACACCCTTTTACTGGCTGATGTGAATTTTAAATGGAATAGTGTCACAAATTCATATGTATCACAAGGCGATCTTGGTATTGGCAATATGGAAAAGAACCAGATCAACAAGTTTGTGAAGGGTTACATTGAGATCAGCAAGAAACGCTCAGGAGATATACTTGACATATATTTAGAGATCTCAGAAAATGAATGGTATTATTTTAATTATAGTCGTGGATTAATGCAGACGATTTCATCAAGTGCTGATTTTAACAAGATTATCACCGAAATGAAACCGGATAAGCGCACCCAAAAAGGTGAAAAAGGAGAAGAAACCTACCGGTATAACGTAAGTACAGTCAAGAAGAAAAAGGATTTTATCAGGAGAATGGAAAATGTGACTGAGTAAATTGTATATATTTACCTTCTCGAAAAAAAACAGATGCTCCATTGGTTACAAATAGTTTTGGCATTGGTAATGGCCTATTTAATAGGTTCTATTCCTACTTCTGTTTGGCTGAGCCGGAGTATTTTCAAGATTGACGTCCGCAAACATGGTAGCGGTAATGCAGGTGCTACCAATACCATGCGTACCCTTGGTCTGAAAGCTGGTTTGGTTGTTCTGGTTTTCGATATTTTTAAAGGCTGGTTTGCTGTCTATATTCCACATTTTGTCTATACTGATGGCTTAACCCCGACGCAATTTACCTGGTTTTCTGTAGGGCTGGCGACAGCAGCAGTGCTGGGGCATGTTTTTCCTGTGTATGTGGGGTTTAAAGGCGGAAAAGGGATGGCTACCCTGGTTGGTGTAATGCTGGGGCTACATCCAAACTTATTGATATGTGTCGTTGTGGTATTTATTATTGTTTTTCTAATCGGACGGATCGTGTCACTAGCCTCAATCGCGGCTGCTGTGGCCACACCCCTGGCAACCTGGTTCATATTTGAAATTCATGATCCCATCTTTATGCTCTTTTCCATTGTAGTAGCAGTATTTGTGCCTTTTATGCACCGTAAGAACATTCAGCGGATGATGAAAGGGGAGGAGAAGCGGTTTACCTATAAGCGACGAACTGAGAACCCGATTTAAATCGAAAGGTTCAATTAACAAATTATTCGTAGAAATACGATTGTTAACGGTGTTCTTCCCTTAGCAAGTCATTGATTGTTTTTACCGGATTAAAACTAACGATTGGTACTTCAACAAACAATGTTGTCCATTTCGCCATGGCACCATTCCATAAGCCAGGCAATTCCTGTGCTTTGAGTGCCCTGCCATCTTTCGATTTGGTAGAAATAAATCCAGTTTCAGGATCCACAAAGCATTGCAAATCGAATTTCTGACCCCGGTAGTCCTTCAATGTGCAAACGAGGTCAACCGGGTTAAAGTGAGTTGCCCCGTTAAAAATTGCCTGTTGCGGGGCATCATTAATATTAACTTGTGAAGATTCAACGACCTGGAGGCTTGTATTCCCATGGGCATCCGTTACCCAAAACGGTCCTCCACCCGGTTCCCCGACATTTTTCACCATCCCACAAATGCGTATGGGTCTGTCAAGCAAATCAAATAATATTTTTTGCTGTATAACATCTTCCATCTTGTTAAATCCCGCTGGTAGCTGAATACTTAAGTCATGAGCTGCAAAAGTTGCAATTTCTGTCAGGCGCAGGGCTGAAACCTGCACGACAGCCATCACATTGAGATATTTATTGGTTTGTTCTTTAAGTTTAATGAGGATACTGGCAAGAGCTCTTTTGTAAATCCGGGGTATCGCCTTGCTTTTATCAGGCACAACATTGTCGATGTTTTTTATGAATACGATGTCGGCATCCAGGTCGTTCAGATTCTCTAATAGCGCACCATGACCTGCGGGTCGAAATAATAAACTTCCATCAACTTCACGGAATGGCTCGTTATCAAGTTCAACAGCAAGTGTGTCAGTGGAGGGTTTTTGAATAGAATGAGTGATAACATATTTAGCATCAAACAACATTTCATATTTCTCAATAACCGTGCTGATAAGAGCATCAAATTTAGCGATGTGTTCAGGGGATAATGTGAAATGGATATGAATGCGACCATCCACGTTGCGGGCATACATAGCACCTTCAACGAGGTGTTCTTCAATTGAAGTCCGATTCCCTTCAGGGTAGGAATGAAAACGTAGCAAACCTTTTGGCAGGCTGCCATAATCAAGGCCTTTTGCACTTAAAAGATATTCAATGATGGTGTTATAATCACCGCAATCAAGACTGGCTACCAGGTCGAGGTTGTCTTTAGCCATTGCATAACGCAACTCATCATAGAATGCAAAGTTCTCTAAATGGTAGAGAAAATAATGAATGGACTGGAAACCCCTGTCAGCATTGAGTTTGTCAAAGGCTTGCTCAGTCCGGTCGAACCATTCGGTAAATTCAAAGAGGCTTTTAAACATCCGGCTGGCTGCTCCGGAAGCCGGGACGAATTTGATCAGTTTAAGATCCCTGGTGTTGTCTTCATATTCATCTGAAAATAAATTTGCCTCTATTTCTTTCAAGACTCTTATACCATCATTAATTATTGCCGGACGTTGCAACTTAACATATGGAAACCCATCCTGGAAGTTTTGTAGTTGGTGGTTCAGGGTTTCAGGACTAATGCCTTTTTCCTTGAGTTGTTGCAAGTCTTTTTTAGTTAGCATCGGATGAGGTTTTAATGTAACAAAAACAACCCCTGAAATAAACATTCAGGGGCTGCCCGGGCAGGAATCAAAGATAAAAATATTTTTATTTTATTTTACAGTGTACCTAAAGCCTGCGTACGCTGTTGCACCAACCAGCGGACCCCAGACCATCGAGGTGTCAAAATGGGTATGATAGGGCGCAAATCCCTCAGTGATAGGGTCTTTTTGTGTGAAGTTAGTCAGGTTTTCACCCCCAAAATAGAAGTCCCATTTTTTATATTTGTGACTAATCTGTGCCAGGAGGTTGAAAAATTCTGGGGAATATTCATTGCGTTGCAGGATAGGAGGCATGTTTTCCGTACTGGGTATCCTGCCTTTACCATTGAACTGACCTGTTATATCAAATTTCCATTTGTCAAATTTGGTGGCATATGCCAGGGTAATCAGTCCTTTATAGGCGTTAACGAATGCTTTCTGTTGTAGCCTACCATTTGTTGTCATCCAAACATCATTGATACGGTAGGCAGCCAGGACAGTAAAGCCTTTTGCAGGTTCCATTGTAAGTTGTAACTGACCAACATTGGAAAAAGACTTGCCATTCAGGTTGTAAAAATATACGGCGTTAGAAGCGATATTCGGGATCTGGTCCATGTCTACAACGACCTGGTTTACAAAGTCGGTTCTGTAAAAATCAAAGTCAATCAATGCCTTCCTTTTAAATAATTTGAAATCATAGGCAAGATTTAAGCCGTAATTCCAAGCCTCTTCCTGTTTTAAGCCAAAGTTATAATCAGTGGAAGAATGCTGGTCGGGGAAATTAAGAATTCGCTGACTGGCCATAATTGAATAATTCTCAGCAAAAATATTCGCTGTACGGTAACCTTTCCCTGCAGAACCTTTAACAGTCCAGTGCTCAGCAAACTGGTATCTCATGTGCATTCGGGGTGTATAAAACGTGCCATATTCATTGTGATGATCAGCTCTTAGACCGAGTATCATTGAAAAAATATCAGTGTATTTATAAGTGTATTCGGCAAAGATACCCGGGATTAACTCCTTACGGTTATTGATGTAAATGTTATTGGTTACGCTAAATATTTTAAAAAGGTCATTAATATTACCGGTTTCCTGGAAAAGATAGCGAATGTCAATACGGTCATAATCTTCCTGGTAGTCATTGAGCTGAAAGCTCGCACCACCGCTTATTTTATGGTCAGGATTTCCGATTGTTGTAGCGTAAATCAGGTTGGCATACAAGCTGTTTTCTTTGGCATCATAAGTGTTTAATCCGAAAAAGCCATTCTGCTTTTGGCTGATCCCTGAGACGATCAATCCTAAACTTTTGTTCGGGTTCTCCGGGAAAATGATCCCATTCTTCCAGAAAGCTTCCAGGCGTTTGGTCTTTAAACCGATTCCATAGGGCTTGGTAAGATTGGCAATGCCAACCGTGTCGCGGGTAAATGTGTTTTTGTCGAATGTCATCCATCCGCCGTCACGTTGCTCCTCAAGGTACTGGATCCCAAAGCGAGAGTCCATCCTGTTTTGGATATTGTAATCCCAGCGGTTGAATACATTAATCGTCTTGGTTTTAGGGAGATCCATGAATTTGTCTCCATTTTCATAATCTTTATTGACGTCAACGCCAATTTTGTCAAATGGCTTTTGAAACTGGCTTGCATGGGCAAAAAACATCGTACTTAGGCGGTCACTGATCTTCAATCGCGTATTCATATTTGCTTCAAAACGATCGTAACTGTTGGCATATAAATTAACAAATAGTTTTTCACTGCTTGCCGGTTTTTTATACTCTACATTAATTTGTCCTGTGATGGACTCAAAACCATTCACCACTGATGACGTTCCTTTGGATACCAATATAGATTCCATCCATGAACCGGGAACATAGTTGAGTCCAAAGGAAGATCCCAATCCTCGAACCAGGGGGACATTTTCTGTAACTATCTGGCTGTAAACTCCTGATAATCCCAACAATTGAATTTGTTTTGCCCCGGTAATCGCATCACTATACAAAACATCAACAGAGGCATTGGTTTCGAAACTTTCAGCGAGGTTACAGCAGGCAGCCCTGAAAATCTCATTCTTAGTGATTACCTGAACATTACGGGCATTGAGGCGGGAAACATAAGCCCCTCCTGTATTTCCATTAATAACAACTTCTTTTAATTTTTTATTTTCTGATGATAATCCAATATCTATCTTGCTGTTGGGCACAACCTCAATAGTGTCATTGGAATATCCAAGGAAACTGAATACAATTCTGAAATCTTTGATTCCTTTGCTTGAGATGGAATAATGTCCTTTTGAATCAGTAGTTGTTCCATGTTGGGTATCTACCCAGTAAATGTTAACACCAGGAAGCGGCGGTTTGCTGTTTTTATCATCAGCATCATAAACGGTACCACTAACTGACTGGCCCCAGGACTTCAGTCCTACCAGTATGATTAACATACATAATATGCTTATTTTTTTCATTTTTTACAGATTTGAGTGAAAAAGAAATATCAGGACATGGATCTTCCATGCCTGTTTCACATACGGGCTATCCCGTAAAATCTGTCTAAGAAGGGATACGGATCTGGTTTAATGAAATTATCAGGTCCCTGCCAAAAAGCGGGGGAGGCGAAGGGTCGTGCCCGGAAAAGCTGTCCAGACATAAGCCTGAGGTGTTTTGCCCGAATTTTAAATTTGAAGTCTGGGTCGCAATGTTAGAAACCTGAAAAAGGCTTATGTCCCGATTCTGGTGGTTAAAAAGGTTCGGAACTTTAAGCAGCAAATGATTGCTTTCACAACATGCTTTGCTTAAACCAGCGATGACCTGGTGTTGGTGTTTGTCGCAGCCCGACATGGTTTTGCCGGCCCAGGGATTACAACATGATTTTCCAACGGAGAAATACTCAGGATAAAACGCATAATCAATATGCTTCCCATTGCCACAGGCATGTACGAAAAGGGAAATCCCTGCTGATCCTGCAAGCAGAATAAGAGCCAGAATACTTATCCCAATTCCCCTGATAAATTTAACCACTGTTGCGACGTAATTTTATTTAATTCTTGTTGTGTAGCAAGTATAATCCTGCAAAGTTAAAATAAAAATGAAATATTTAATTTCAATGTACTATTTCGGAATACATTTCCCGATATGTTAACTAACTTCGATTCAGACCAGCAGGAACTGCAGATCAGAATTGGGGGCTAATTCTTGAGGGGGGATCCCATTTTTAAAAACCCTCATGGCTGACCGACCTTTTAGAAGTATACTATTTCCTTCAATCTCCAGGAGTGTTGCTTCTCTTAATCCAGCAACGTAGACCTCCGGGTTGGCGACCAGAAACTCTTCTATCCGCTGCTCCCTGGTCTCACCACCATGTCCTGAAGGATGTGCATCCAGGTAATGCGGATTAATCTGGAAAGGGATGAGCCCCATGCAATCGAAACTCACGGGTTCAGTAATAGGCATATCGTTTGTTGTTTTTAGAGAGGGACATGCTATATTAGAACCTGCGCTCCATCCCATGTATGGCTTTCCGGAAAGAGCTTCTTGCCTGATGATTTTCATCAGCCCCGTTTTTTGTAACTCTGAAACCAGTTGAAAAGTATTTCCGCCACCAACCGCAATAGCGTCAGCCTGTTTGAGCACCTGGCTCATGTCTTTGGCTTGATGAACTGCCAATAAGCTTACATTAAATTTTTGGAAAACAGTGGCGACTTTTTCATAATAGTCATTCCAATTTACTGTTACCCCGGCAAAAGGGATAAAAGCAACAGTTTTTACCTGGTATTTGTCCAGAAATTCTCTGATAAATTGCTGTGGCCACCCCAGGTAATCTTCACCAGGGTTGGTGGAATTGCTAATCAATAATAGTTTTCTCATGCTTGTTGATTCAAGGTCGTTTTGCAGCACGAAGATAGGATTTTGTCATGAATTTATACCAGGGGTCGTGCAGGCATTCCTGCAGCCATTTGGGTTTGTCCTGAGTCGCAGGATAGCTTTTGGCAACAGCTGATCCAAGCCTCTCCTGTGTTTCCTTAAGTGATTTTATTCGGACACCTTTATCTTTAAGAATTCCAATGGTAGCGATACTTGTTTCTATCTTCCCATTTTCAGCAAGTGCTAGGCCAATCTCTTCTAATAGTTTTAAGTCATCCTTTTGACGTAAAAAATCATTTAAATCTGATTGTTTCAATCCCATGTTTTCCAACTTTGCCTGTATGAATATCTGGTATGATTCCTCATAAGTGAAAACAAAAGCGGGAAAGTCTTTTTGTTTAAATGCGCGTTCATAGATTAGTATCTTGTGACTCCATGTGATTGCAGCCTGGTATTTGTCAACACAATCGTTAAAGAGGCTGTCGTTAAGTTGACATGAGTTGTTGCTGTTAAAGACCTCTGATGCTCTTTGAAGCTGATCTTCAGCCGAAATAAAATCATTTCTTTTACAGTAATTCAGTGCCCGGTGAATGTTATTGTCATAATCAGCTTTTTGATTAAAACAACGCTTTTCCTGTATCCTGGTTTGAAGCTCATTGAGAGCCTCATTTACGGAACTATCTGATTTCAGATCATACTGAGCCTGAAGAGCCTGGTTACGCATGAGGGCTTTTTGTGCCGTATCAATTTGGTTTTTCCAGACAATAAAATAAGCATCATAGGTTGATCTGAGAATCTGTTCACGAGCATTGGCCCGGGCCATAATCAGCCCACTGTCAACAGCAGGTTTAATAATAATTTGTTTTTTTGTATCCTTAATGTTCTTGACTTGCAGCTTTGCATTGACAATAGTGTCTTTTTGTTGCTTGTGTATTTCAGCGATAGTCTCTGCAGGTTTTATAGCTTTTAGTTTCGCAGGTTTGGATACAAACTGTTGTTTTCTGGCAGGACGATGGTGATAATGTCGCGATACTTTTGCCGGTTTGTCAGTAAAAGCAATGAAAGCGGGACCAGGCTCAAAAGCTTTAGGGTTTGGAATTTCCTCAGGATATTGCTTTTGGTATTCCGTGGCTTTCTGATAGTATTCCGTGGCAAGTTGCCATTTCTTAGCTTCTTTAGCCATGACGGCAATATGAAAATATGCATCATATATGCCCTGGTGTGCTATGGATTTTGATTTGAGAATTTTCTCAGAGACATTCCTGATGGCATTTAATTGCACAAAAGCTTCAATAATATTAAGAAAATCAATGGCAGCCAGGTAATTTTCCAGAACGCACATCCTGTTGGCATTAAGAAGGGCGGTGTCAACAATCTTCGGGCCCGTTTCTTTAAAAAGGTTATAATAATAAGGATCTGTTAATGAGTCTGTCTTTTTCAAGGCCTCGCTAAAATAAACCATGGCTTGTCCCGACCTTAAAGGTGACAATGACAAGCGGATTAACTCATACCAGGCTGGATGAAACTTCGGTTTGTATTGCAAGGCGCGTTCCAGCAACTGGATTGCTTTAGCAGTATCTTGTAGGGCAATTTTTTCGGCAGCATCCTGAAAAAATTCTCTTTCAATGGAATTCATTTTATTGCGGATCACCGGAGAAAGAACCTGGTAGCCGCTGTCAAGGGATTTGATGTTTGCAGAGAAAGCGGAAGTGTCGGTAATTTGTTTGAGAATAATTTCGTTTTCCCTTAAACTACTGTACTTGGAGAGTGTTGTCTTTACATCTTCCATTAGGTTAAAAGAAACAGGGATTTTCTCTGCGTCTTCCACTTCGACTTTTTTTATAAGATGGAGAAGATTTCTGACCAGGCTATCAGGGTCAGCATGGGTTTTGTCATACACTCTTTGCTGACTGTAGGTATTCACCGCAATCAGGATAGAAAGTGAAAACAATATGTATTTCAGAGGCTGTTGTAACATAAAAAAAAGGCCCGAAAGCCTTTATTCTTCATCGAGTTTTTAAAAGTGCCCAAGACAAGACTCGAACTTGCACTACCATACAGTAACTAGTCCCTGAAACTAGCGCGTCTACCAATTCCGCCACTTAGGCTAAGTGATTGTGCCCAGAACAAGATTCGAACTTGCACACCCTTGCAGGCGCCAGCCCCTCAAGCTGGTGTGTCTACCAATTTCACCACCTGGGCAAGAGGACTGCAAATGTAGAAATTATTTTTATTTCTCAAGCGGCTTGACGATATTATTTCTCAAACAAGTAAAAACCCCAGGGTTTTAGCCTGAAAACCCCGCCATGAGAGAGAAATATTTTTCGGTCAGCGATCACATCCAGGTATTCCCCGGCAATAATATAGCCGTGAAACTGAACATCAAGCTCATTATTGGAGAAATTTATCACTGATAATACCCTTCTTTCTGCTTTTTCTCGTGTAAAACTTAAAACCTGGGCTGACTGATTGTTGGGGATTCTCTTAAAAGTTCCGCCGTAGGGACCATTCCATAAAGATTCATTTCGTTTCTTTAATTCAAAAAGCTTAGTAAATAGCACCGCCATTTTGTCTTCTTTCCAGAGAATCAGGTCTTTGTCGAAAAATTTAAGACGTTCGAGCTGGCCGGCCTCTTGACCACTATATACCAATGGAATCCCCGGAAGTGTGAAAGATAAAACCACGCATGCTTCCATGGCAATTCCCAGTCTCTCGATAGCTGAGCCATTCCAGGAGTTTTCATCATGGTTGCTGGTAAAGAACATTTGATAGGAAAATTCCGGGAATTGTAAAAACTCCTTATCCAGAAGACTGTCGAAAGCCGAAACAGAGCTGCTGCCTTTAATAAGTCCATTCATCCAATGATGGATGTTCCAATTATAGATGCTATCGAAACCGGCTTCTAATAAGCCACGGTCTTCGGCTTCTGCGAGGAAAAACAAAGGTTTTAAAGAGCGTAATTCGCTGATGGCATCCTTCCAGAAGTCCGTTGGTACCAGGTGTGCCATATCGCAGCGATATCCATCAATCCCGGTATGTTCAATCCAAAATCTCAAGGCAGCAGTCATTTCTTTTCTCAATCCAGGCAAGGAATAATCCAGATGGATGACATCTTCCCATTCAGGAAAGGGAGGGAGAAAGTTCTTTTCTTTGTCCTGGTCGTAAAACTCGGGATGCGATAATGTCCAGGGATGATCCCAGGCTGTATGGTTGGCAACCCAGTCAAGAATGATATACATGCCACGACTGTGGATGTCATCCACGAGATTTTTAAAGTCGTCCATGCTTCCATAGGACGGATCAATGGCGCGATAGTCCTGCACAGAATAATAACTTCCCTGGCTGCCTTTTCTGTTTTTTAACCCTATAGGGTGGAAAGGCATAAACCATAAAATGCCAACGCCCATGGTTTGCAAACGTGGCAGGTGAGTGGCAAACTCACGAAAAGTACCACCCTCGCTGTATTGGCGCAGGTTAACCTCGTATAAGCCAAGGTTTCTGGTAAATTCTGCAGGTGGGTTATTTGGCATCTTCTGATTAACGTTTGTCTATAATGCTGTGATCCCGCTCTATTAAAATATTGGCTAAGGGTTTGAGCGATAAAACCATCTTATGCTCTTGTTGAAGAATTCGCATTCGGGTATCATCCAAATTTTCCTTCCCTCTTAATACTTGTGCCTGAAGTGTGTCTTCCCAGGTTCGTTCCAGATAAATCCGGTAATCAACATCTTCAGCTTTTATTGAATATAAGCCTTCCAAAATTAAAACGTGTACCTGGGAAAAATCTGTTTGTAAAGTGTCAACCTGGTCGGTATGTCCATCGACAATAGGCATAGTAGCAGGCATTCCGAGCCTGAAACTATTAAGTGTATTTTGTATAGAAGTCCATGAGTATTCTCCAGGTCCAACAAAATTCTCAATGCCATTTTCCTCACGGATTCTACCCCGTTCAGAGGGCAGGCTCGAATAAAAATCATCGGTGCTAAGCACTTTGGCCGGTCTTTTCATGGTTTTGAATGACAAGGATATCGAATGAGCAAGCTCAGATTTCCCCGAACCAGAGGCTCCACTAATTGCAATTACTATCCGTTTGTCTCCAAAACCTCCAATGAGATCGACACAGTCGGCAGCGAGTTTTTTATGAAAAGGCTGGATTAATAGTACGTCTCCAAGCATAAAGCCGTTTTGATTCTTGTTTTATTTAAACAACTGAACAAAAATAATGTTTTTAGCGAATCATTGTACCTTTGCTGAAATAAATGAAATCACCAAGAATATGAATTTCGAATTAATATGTAAAGAGGTTGAATCGTTGGTGCGCCAGGCAGGACAGTTCATTCAAGAGGCTGCGAGCCAGTTCAGGTCAGGAGATATTGAAACGAAGAGTGAAAATAATTTTGTCAGCTGGGTAGATAAAGGGGCGGAACAAATGCTGGTGGAGGGTTTGCGAAAGATTTTGCCGGGTTCAGGATTTATTGTTGAAGAAAGCACAACTACTGAAGAAATCCTCGAATATACCTGGATCATTGACCCCCTGGACGGGACTACTAATTTTATACATGCGGTGCCAATATATTGCGTCAGTGTTGGACTTATGCATAAGAATGTCATGGTATTAGGTATAATTCTCGAAGTGAATAGTGAAGAGTGTTTTTATGCCTGGGAGGGTGGGGGAGCCTGGATGAATGGCAAGGCGATTCAGGTCACCAAAACAGAAACTGTCAAAGATTCATTGTTGGCCACCGGTTTTCCCTATTATGATTATGGCAGGCTGGAGCCCTTTATCGAATTGCTCAGGTATACTATGCAAAATACACATGGAATCAGGAGGTTGGGTTCTGCCGCGGCCGATCTTGCCTGGGTTGCTTGTGGCAGATTTGATGGTTTTTATGAATATGGATTAAGTCCATGGGATGTTGCTGCCGGAATTGTTATTATCAGGGAAGCGGGTGGCGTACTTAGCGATTTCGAGGGGAAAGACAATTATTTGTTTGGAAAGGAGATCATTGCTACCAATCCCAGGATCTTTAAGGAATTTCTTGAAGTCGTAAAGACTACATTACCACATCTGGATCATGAAAGATAAAGTCAGGATCATTACCCCTGTCGTTATGCTTGTTTCGCTTGTAAGTTTATTTACAGATGTCGCAAGTGAGATGCTTTACCCTGTTATGCCGGTTTATCTTCAATCAATTGGTTTCTCGATCATCCTGATTGGGGTTTTGGAAGGGATGGCAGAGGCAGTTGCAGGCTTAAGTAAAGGTTATTTTGGTCATCTTTCTGATCTCACAGGCCGAAGAGTCCCTTTTATCCGGAGCGGTTATGCCCTGAGTGCCATTTCGAAACCGATGATGGCAGCCATGGTATTTCCCTGGTGGATATTCCTGGCCAGAACCCTTGATCGCCTCGGTAAAGGGGTTCGGAACTCAGCCAGGGATGCCATGTTAAGTGCAGAAAGTTCAGCTGAAAACAAGGGCAAGGTTTTTGGTTTTCACAGAGCCATGGATACCTTGGGCGCAGCAATTGGCCCAATCGTCGCGCTTGTTTTACTCAAAATCTACCCTGGGCAATATGCCTTAATTTTTATGGTAGCATTCTTGCCTGGTCTCATTGCCATTGCCCTGACATTTTTTTTGAAAGAAAAGAAATCAGCACTGATTCTGAAAAACAGCCCTGGTTTTTTTGCGTATCTTAAATATTGGAAACGTGCCAATGGGCAATATAAACTTATTGTTATGGGATTGCTTTCTTTTGCCCTTTTCAACTCCTCAGATGCTTTTCTTTTGTTAAAAGTCAAACAAGCTACCGGATCAGACCAGCAGATGATTGTTTATTATATATTCTATAACCTGGTTTATGCGCTGGCTTCCTATCCGATGGGAGTATTAGCGGATAAAATAGGTTTAAAAACCGTACTTTTTTGTGGCTTGCTGATGTTCGCAATAATTTACCTTGGATTTGGGTTTGCCGCAATTCCGGTACATTTCGTGATATTATTCTTTGGTTATGCCCTATTTGCCGCAGCGACCGAAGGCGTCTCCAAAGCTTTGCTTTCGAACCTGGCCCTGAAGCAGGACCTGGCCACAGCTATTGGTTTTTTCACCAGCTTTTCAAGCATTTTCGCAATGTTAGCAAGTAGCCTGGCTGGGTTAATGTGGTTTGCATTTTCTCCGAGGTTTATGTTTATCATGGCTGCAGCTGGAGTATTTCTAACAGTATTATTTTTATTTTTCGCATCCAGGAATCTTGGAAAGCAATCAAATCCATCAATTGACTTATAATGAATATTTTACACTTCAATATATTGAGTTTACGAAGAATTGTTAAGATAAATTTATTTTTATTTTGCTGTTGTTGTGTTCTGGTAAATAATACAAGCTTGCATGCCCAGTACTCAAGTCCTGACTATTTCAGATCTCCGCTGGATCAGCCACTAAGGTTGTCCGGGACATTTGCTGAATTCCGCAATGATCACTTACATTCAGGCATAGATATTCCTGCAAACCAGGGTTCAAGGGTTATGGCGATTGCAGATGGTTATGTTGCAAGGATACGCCTTCAATTAGCAGGATTTGGTTATGTTATATATGTCAATCACGACAATGGCTATACTTCAGTATATGCACATCTGAGTTCTTTTAGTCCTGAGCTTCAGAAGTATTTCAGGGGCAAACAGATTAGTGAGGAAACTTTTGAATTGGATTATTCTCCTGAGCCGGGGAGTTTGCCTGTTAAAAAGGGGCAATTGATCGCTTTCTCTGGAAATACAGGTGCTTCTCAGGGGCCTCATCTCCATTTTGAGATTAGGGGGACAGCAGAAGAAGCACCAACAAACCCATTGCTGCTGGGGATAAAAGTTATAGACCCTATCAGGCCTGTTTTTAAGATTCTTCGGCTTTATTCTGCAGATCCTGAAGGTCATTTTTTGTCCTCAATGGCGCCAAAAGACATCCCAGTTGTCGGGTCATCCAAAGGATTCAGATTAAAGACGTCGGGAGTTCTAAAAGTACCCGCATTTGTAGTTTTTGGGCTTCAGGCAAATGATATTGGGGGAGGCGGAGGCAGGAACGGCTTATATTCAGTCGTTGTTAAACTCGATAATGTTACAAAATACTATTCGGGGATGGACTTTTTTACCTTTGATGAGTTTCGTTCCGTAAACAGCCTTATTGATTTTCCTTTTTATCAGCGATCAAAACGCTTTGTGCAATTAACCAGGGTTGCTGCCTGTAATAATCTAGCGGTTTTTAAAGACACGAAAAGGGATGCCGTCTTTGATTTCTCAGATTGCAAAAAGCATATTGTCAGTATAGATATTAAAGATATCCAGGGGAATACTGCAAGTCTTGAATTTGAAGCCATTTGCGATAATCCGCCATTAATGGTTTATCCGGCAATTCAGTATACTGGGAGTGTTCAAACATTTCCATGTGACCAGCCTAATTTCTTTGCCAAATCAGATGTAAGATTTTTTATGCCTAAAGGTGTGCTTTTTGATACGCTGCACATGGAATATAAAAAATACAGGAATGGGAAATCTAAGTATTCGGCTGTTCATGAAATTCATAATACGTATACGCCGCTTAATAATTTCTGTGTAATCTCTATTAAACCTGACAGTCTTCCACAGGCATTGCGTGATAAAGCTTGCCTTGCCAGGGTGGAGGGCAATGGGATGTCCTGCATAGGAGGTGGTTTTGAAAATGGTTGGGTATCTGCCTCTACACGTAAATTCGGAAGTTTCACTGTATATGTTGATCAAACACCACCGACAATAAGTTTGGTGGGCATTTCTAAAAAGAAAAAAGGGAAGAAAAAAGCAGTTGCACCTGTGACCGGCGGATTAAGGTTTAAGATCTCAGACAATTTTTCGGGAATTGGGACTTATTGTGCTTATGTGAATAATAAGTTTGTGTTGATGGAATTCAACAACAAAAACAACCAGCTTTTTTATAAGTATGATGAGAATCTGTTAGCAGGAAAAAATAATTTTGAGTTGGTGGTCACAGACAAGAAGGGCAATGAGAGCAGGTTTCAGACGATAATTGTACGTTAGAATTGCCAATTAGCATTTGTTTTCTTTCGCCAGAATTGCTACCTTTGCCGGCTATTTTTACTAACAAAAAAAACTATGAAAAAGCTTGGCGTTGTAGCACTTGGCGGGAATGCCCTGCTAGAGGCAGGACAAAAAGGAACGATCGGTGAGCAAGAAAAAAATGCTTATCAGACCGCTGAACATTTACTCACTTTAATTAACAGGAATTACAATCTTGTAGTGACCCATGGGAATGGTCCCCAGGTCGGAAATCTGCTTTTGTCGGATCAGGCCGGGCAGCAAGTGTATGGGCTCCCTCCGATGCCGCTTGATATTTGTGTGGCCTATTCACAGGGTTACATCGGATATATGGTTGAGCAGCAATTAAGGAATGTTATGGAGGCTCATGACATGGACAGGGATATTATTGCCATTATTACCCAGGTTCTTGTAAATAAGGATGATCCGGCCTTTCTGAATCCAACGAAACCGATTGGGCCCTATTATTCTCAGGAAGAAGCAGCAAAGCTGGCTGCTGAGACCAAATCTGTTTATATTGAAGATAAAAAAAGAGGTGGATGGAGAAAAGTTGTCGCCTCTCCCAAACCGCTCGTTATTTCCAATGTAAAGTCTATTGAAAAATTAGCCAGAGACGGGCAAATTGTCATCGCTGTAGGCGGGGGCGGAATTCCAGCCTATTATGTGGAATCAAACAAACTGGAAGGTATTGATGCTGTGATTGACAAGGATCTTGCTTCGTCACTACTGGCAACCCAGATCCGGGCTGATAAACTCTTTATCCTGACCGATGTCCCTAAGGTCTGTCTCAACTTTAATACCCCACAGGAGCAAACGATTGACCGAATGAATCTTGCCCAGGCAAAAAAATATCTTGCCGAAGGACAGTTCGGAGAAGGTAGTATGGCTCCGAAAGTTCGGGCTGCAGTCTATTTTGTTGAACACAGCGGGAAAGACACAATCATTACAAAAACCACCCTTCTGGGCATAGACAACGGAGGCACCAGAATTACAATGGTCTAGATGTAACATCACCCCATCACCCCATCACCCCACCACCCACCACTTCAAAACAAACAATAACAAAAACCCCAAAACAAATGGCCTTTAACCTTCGCAACCGACATTTTTTAAAAGAGCTGGACTTTACACCGGCTGAGATGAGATTCTTATTAGACCTGGCTTTCGATCTGAAAAAGGCGAAATATACAGGAACCGAACAACAAAGATTAAAAGGAAAAAACATCGCCCTGATTTTTGAAAAAGACAGCACACGTACACGATGTGCCTTCGAAATCGCGGCCCTTGATCAGGGAGCTCATGTCACTTATTTGGGACCTTCCGGATCACAGATTGGTCACAAAGAAAGCATGAAAGATACGGCACGTGTACTGGGCAGGATGTATGATGGAATCCAGTATCGTGGCTATGCACAGACTATTGTCGAAGAGCTTGCAGCCTATGCCGGTGTTCCGGTCTGGAATGGCCTGACCAACGAATGGCATCCAACCCAGACCCTGGCGGATTTCATGACCATGATGGAACATAGTGACAAGCCTATTAACAAGATTTCTTTTGCTTTTATGGGTGATGCCCGTAATAATGTTGCCAATTCCCTGATGGCAGGTGCTGCCAAGATGGGCATGGATTACCGTGCTGTTGCACCAAAAAGCCTTTGGCCCAATGAAGATCTTGTAAAAACACTTCGGGAAATTGCCAAAGAAACCGGTGGCTCAATCACCTTGACAGAAGATACAACCGAAGGTGTAAAAGGATGTGACTTCCTTTATACAGATGTTTGGGTTTCAATGGGAGAACCAAAAGAATTATGGGCTGAGCGCATCAAGCTGTTGCTCCCTTACCAGGTTAACAATGAGCTTGTGGCCAAAACAGGCAATCCTAAAGTTAAATTCCTGCATTGTTTACCTGCTTTCCACAACAGGGAAACAAAAATGGGAGAACAGATCTTCCAGGAGTTTGGAATCAATGGCATGGAAGTAACTGATGATGTCTTTGAATCGCCACGTTCTGTTGTCTTCGATGAGGCAGAAAACCGCTTGCATACCATTAAAGCTGTGATGGTTGCCACTTTGGGTTCCTAAAACCGGATTCTGAAATGGGACTTATGTCCAACAAAAAAAAGCTGTCTCTTTCGGGACAGCTTTTTTAATATCTTTAAAAGAAGACTAATATACTTTTTCCTTGATTCTGGCTTTCTTTCCAGTGAGTTTACGAAGGTAGAAAATCCTTGCCCTGCGAACAACACCGCGTTTGTTAACGTCGATTTTGTCAAGGTTAGGAGAAGAAATCGGAAAAATACGCTCAACACCAATATTGCCAGACATTTTCCTTACGGTAAAGGTAGCGCTTTGTCCGTGACCCGAACGCTGCAATACAATCCCCTGGAATTGCTGGATTCTTTCTTTTTCACCTTCTCGGATCTTATAGTGAACAGTTACAGTGTCACCAGATTTAAAGACAGGCCATTGTTTTACTTCAACAAGGCTGTTAACATATTCAATCATCGCGGGCTTACTCATCGAAACAGGTATTATCAGGTTTTCCTAAAATGGAGTGCAAAGATATGAATTATTATTTTAATGAAAACACAGTGCTTGATTTTTTTTTATCCAAAGACAAAATCTCTTTGATCCTCAGCGCTTTCATTAAAATCCCTTCAAATCCATTCCATCACTATCAATCATCGTCACCCATTTTCCCATCTTTTTCTGGATTACCCTGAAATGAGGCTGTTCTTCAGGTGAAACAAAAGAAATGGCTTCTCCGGGAGATTCAGCCCGGCCTGTTCTCCCAATCCGGTGTAAATAGTCTTTGGGTGATCGAGGCAGCTCGTAATTGATGACAAAAGGTAAAAAATGAATATCAATTCCTCTGGATATCAAATCTGTAGCAACCAAAATCCTGAGTTTTCCGGATTTGAATTTATTTAAAGCGTCTGTCCTGGCTTTCTGGCTTCTGCCGCTATGGATGGCCAAAGCATCAATGCCATGCCTGTAAAGTTTGTCTGCGACATTTTCCGTCTGGTAAACCGATGAAGTAAATACCAAAACCTGTTTCCAATCATTATTTTTGATCAGGTAGCGTAACAAAGGCCCTTTTTTTTCTGTTGAAACAAAATAGCCAGTCTGAGAGATAAGGTCGATATTATCTGCTTCCGCTTCAATTTTAATGACCAGAGGTTCATGTAATAAGATTGAAGTAATTTGTCGGACATCCTCATTTAAAGTCGCTGAGAATAAAAGATTCTGTCGTTTTTTTGGCAGTAGGTCAATGATGCGTTTCATCTCATCCTGAAAGCCTAGATTAAGCATTTTGTCCGCTTCATCGAGAACCAGGGTTTCAATGTCAGATAGGTGAACCGCTTTGGATTCAACCAGTTCCAGCAAGCGACCCGGGGTTGCTACCAGGACATTGACTCCTTGTAGCGCAATCATCTGTGGATTTACGGAAACACCACCGTATACCGCCATTGCCTTAATGGTTTGCGGAAGACAGTTCCCAAACAACTGAAATACTTCATTTACCTGTACTGCCAGTTCTCGTGTAGGAACGAGCACCAATACCTGAACGTGCCTGTTTTTTGCTGTTTTCTTTTCCTGCAGCTTGGTAAGGAGTGGCAAGACATAGGATGCCGTTTTTCCGGAACCCGTAGGAGCGATTCCTAAAATGTCTTTTTTATTTATTATCGCCGGTATGGCTTGAATCTGAATGGGATACGGTTTTGTGTACTGTTGACGGGCCAGGGCCTCAGAAAGGGCAGGGGGTAAGCCAAGTGAATTAAAGGGCATAGTGTTTTTTCTAATAATAAATCAGGCATGAAGCATCATTCCGTCCTGCATCATCATTCTACGGTCCGACATGGCAGCGAGTTCAGAATTATGAGTTACGATGATAAACGTTTGCCCCATTTGATCCCTTAGTTCAAAAAAAAGTTTGTGCAAGTCTTCTGCAGCTTTAGAGTCCAGGTTTCCGGAAGGCTCATCTGCCAGGATAACTGCGGGATTGTTCACCAAAGCCCTGGCCACGGCAACCCTTTGCTGTTCTCCACCGCTTAAAGCTGAGGGTTTGTGGGTAAGGCGGGAAGACAGGTTTAGTTGAGTCAACAAGATTTCTGCTTTTTTTGCAGATTCCTTTTTACTTATTCCAGCGATCATGGCTGGAATCATGACATTCTCCAATGCTGTAAACTCAGGCAGCAGATGGTGAAACTGAAAAACAAAACCGATGGAGTTGTTACGGAATTGAGATAATTTCTTTTGAGAAAGTGAAAAAGGGTCGGTGCCATTGAGACTTATTTTCCCCTGATCAGGTTTGTCCAAAGTTCCGATAATATGAAGCAGCGTCGATTTTCCTGCGCCTGAAGCGCCAACGATAGCAACTATTTCCGATTTCTCGACTGAGAGGCTGACGCCATTAAGTACCTTTAATTCCTGGTAAGATTTATAGATGTCGCTGACAACTATCATCAGATCACCGGCTTGCTATAAACCAGATAACAGTGGTTAAAACCACGGCAACACAAAGGATGATAATAATAGCCCTGGTCTCGTATTTGATTTTAGCGCGTGTCATTTCGGTCTTATGCTGAACTTGGTCAGCATGAAGGCCAGTTTCTTTTGCCAGTAAATAATAATGCAAAGCCCAGCGCCAAAGTTCGATTTTGAAATAGTCATCGCCCCGGCTTTCCAGGTCTTGGTGGATTTTTTCTTCCGGGCTTAAGGTTTCGTTGGAATG
The DNA here is from genome assembly GCA_037132075.1 of Bacteroidota bacterium. Classification (GTDB taxonomy): domain Bacteria; phylum Bacteroidota; class Bacteroidia; order Bacteroidales; family CAIXZF01; genus JBAXPV01. The sequence goes on along the minus strand of JBAXPV010000002.1, from coordinate 55,823 downwards.
ATCGTGTGCCATGAGTTGAAGATTAGGAGGGCAAAGTTACGAAACCAAGGCAGGATTCTAAAGCTTTTCCTGAAAAAATGTGTATTTCTTTTTCAGCTTGCAGCCGCATTTTCTTAATTTTGCAGTGAAAACGACTTTATTATCTCACCATTGTTAAATTATTTTCATGAATCTTCACGAATACCAGGGTAAATCGATCCTTAAAAGATATGGCGTTGCAGTTCCGGAAGGAATCGTAGCCTATACACCAGACGAAGCGGTACAAGCCGCCAGCAGCCTGAAAGAAAGCACAGGAACCACGAAATGGGCTGTCAAAGCCCAGATCCATGCAGGGGGCCGCGGAAAAGGCGGTGGTGTTAAAATCGCTTCCGATCTGCAGCAGGTCCATGATTATGCCTCTAATATCTTGGGTATGATGCTGGTAACCCCGCAAACCAAAGCGGAAGGTAAAAAAGTCAGGAAGATCCTGGTTGAACAGAATATCTTTTATCCTGGTCCTTCTGATGTTCGCGAGTTTTATATGAGTGTATTGCTCGACAGGGCGAAACAACAGAATATGATCATCTACAGCCAGCGTGGCGGGATGGACATTGAAAAAGTTGCTGAAGAGACTCCAGACGAGATCTTTAAGGAATATATTGACCCCAAGACTGGTCTGCAGGGCTTTCAGTGCCGCAAGATCGCCTTCAACCTGGGTTTAAGCGGTGAAGCTTTCAAAAAGATGACTGCCTTCGTTAGCTCTTTATACAAAGCTTACGTAGAAGCCGATGCTTCTCTGTTCGAGATTAACCCGGTCATTAAAGCTTCCGATGACAGAGTATTTGCTGCTGACGCAAAAGTGGTGATCGACGGGAATGCCCTTTACCGTCACCCGGATATTCAGGACATGCGGGACCTCGACGAGGAAGATCCCATGGAAGTAGCTGCCGGCCAATTCAGCCTGAACTATGTAAAACTCGATGGTAACGTTGGCTGTATGGTCAATGGCGCCGGTCTTGCTATGGCAACCATGGATATCATCAAACTCTCCGGCGGAGAACCTGCCAACTTCCTGGATGTCGGAGGTTCAGCCAATGCCAAGAGGGTAGAGGAGGGATTCCGGATTATCCTCCAGGATCCAAATGTCAAGGCAATCCTCGTGAATATTTTTGGCGGGATCGTTCGCTGCGACCGTGTTGCCCAGGGTGTTGTAGATGCTTATAAGAATATTGGGGAAATCAAAGTCCCGATCATTGTCAGGCTACAGGGGACCAATGCAGAAGAAGGCAAAAAATTAATCGATGAATCCGGATTGAAAGTTCAATCTGCAATTCTTCTTCAGGAAGCTGCTGACCTGGTAAAAAACGTGTTCAGGAACTAAACAACAAATTATACTCACAATACTATGAAACGCACTGCACTATACGACATCCATGCTGCTCTGGGTGCCAAGATCATTCCTTTTGCCGGCTTTGAGATGCCGGTTCAATACGAGGGAGTCAGCATCGAACACGAAACAGTCCGCAAAGCCCTTGGACTCTTCGACGTCTCACATATGGGCGAGATTTGGGTTAAAGGCCCGAAAGCGCTGGATTTTGTTCAGTGGGTTACTTCTAATGATGCCTCAAAGCTTGTTGATGGAAAAGTTCAGTATTCCTGTTTTCCTAATGGAAAAGGTGGAATTGTGGACGATCTGCTTGTCTACAGGATCAATGCTGAGACTTACTTACTTGTAGTGAATGCCTCCAATGTCGATAAGGACTGGGCCTGGTGCCAACAAAACAACAAAATGGGCGCTGTATTATACAATGCCAGTGATGAGATCTCACAGCTTGCCGTGCAGGGGCCCTTTGCTTTAAAGGCCATGCAGCAGCTCACCGAGACCACAGTCACTGACATGGAATATTATACCTTTAAAAAGCTCACGTTTGCCGGGATTCCTGAAGTCCTCTTTTCCACCACGGGTTATACAGGCTCAGGCGGATGCGAGATCTATTGCGACAATAAAGATGCTGTAAAGCTTTGGAATGCAGTGATGGAATCCGGAAAAGAATTCGGGATTAAGCCAATTGGCCTGGCTGCAAGGGATACCCTCCGCCTGGAAATGGGATACTGCCTTTATGGGAACGATATCGATGACACCACAAGCGCTATTGAAGCTGGTCTGGGTTGGATCACCAAATTTACTGATGAAAAAGATTTTATCAATAAAGATATTTGGCTGAAACACAAACAAGAAGGAACCACCCGCAGATTGGTTGGTTTTGAGATGGTCGACAAAGGGATTCCACGCCATGAATATGATATCTGTGATGCTGATGGGAACAAGATCGGAATCGTTACCTCTGGTACCATGGGCCCTTCGGTGAGAATCGGTGTCGGTATGGGTTATGTCAGCCCGGGTTTTGCCAAAGAAGGCAGCGAGATTTATATTAAAATTCGCGAGAAAAACCTGAAGGCCAAAGTTGTGAAGTTCCCATTTTATAAGGGATAATTTAATAGTCATGAAGGACGCTAGTCCAAACACGATAGAAGTCTGCTTTACGCAGACTTCTTTTTCATATATAAAAACACAACAGCCTTTTGTTGTGGTTGTTGTTGATATTCTCAGGGCAACTTCTGCGATGTGTTCTGCCTTTGCCAATGGCCTGAAGACAATTATCCCTGTTGCCACACTTGAGGAAGCCCGTTCGCTAAAGGAGCAGGGCTACCTGGTTGCGGCAGAAAGAGAAGGAAGTATCCTCAGTTTCGCTGATTATGGCAATTCACCCCTCGAATATCAAAAAGCGGATATCAAAGGAAAGACTCTTGTATATTGCACTACCAATGGCACCCAGGCTGTTAAACTTGCAGAAAAAGCCAGTGGGCTTGTGCTTGGCGCTTATGTGAACCTGGATGTCCTAACTGACTGGCTTACTCAGAACCAGCAAAATGTAGTAATCCTGTGTTCAGGCTGGAAAAATCAGTTTTCACTGGAAGATGCTGTGTTTGCTGGGGCCCTGACTGAAAACCTTTCCTCAAAAGGGAAATTCACTTATAATTCTGATTCAGCTGAGGCTTCTCTTGATCTTTGGAAGATCGCTCGCCAGGACCTGCTTTTTTATCACGAAAAAGCCTCTCACAGGCATCGTTTGAAAAGGATAGGCCAGGATGCCTCAATTCCCTTTTGCTTTTGTTTAAACGCCTGTAAAGTGGTCCCTGGCCTTCGTGAAGGTGTTCTTGTCGATTTTCTATCAGAGGAATAAACTCCCTTTGTACTTTTGTGGACCAATTTTCATTTCAAGTAAACCTTTCAAATTAAAAAAAATAATGAAAACCTTTTCCTTAATCCTTATGGCTCTAGTTATTACAGCGATGAGCTCCTGCAAGCCCAAAGACAAAGCAGAAGCTCCTAAAGATAATTTTAAATACCTGAGTGAACAATTCTCGGATCTCAAGATCATGCGCTACCAGGTTCCGGGCTTCGACAGCCTGAGTCTGAAACAGAAAGAGTTGGTGTATTACCTGAGCCAGGCTGCATTGTCGGGCAGAGACATCATCTTTGACCAGAATTTTAGACACAACCTATGTATCCGTCGGACGCTTGAGAATATTTTTCAAACCTATAAAGGGAAAAAAGAAGGCAAGGATTGGGACGAATTTGTCGTTTATCTCAAACGTGTTTGGTTCTCCAACGGAGTTCATCATCATTATGCTTCAGATAAATTTTTACCTGAATTTTCACAGGATTATTTTAAGGAACTAATCAAAAATTCTGATCAGTCCAAATTTCCGCTTGAAAAAGCTGAAACAGTGGAAGCCCTTCAGAATAAGTTGATCCCGGTGATGTTTGACCCTGCTGTAGCTGCGAAAAAAGTCAACCTGGATCCTGAAAATGATCTCTTGTTAACATCGGCAGTGAATTTCTATGAAGGAGTCAATCAGAAAGAAGCCAAGAGTTTTTATGAGAAAATGGTGAATCCAAATGACAGCACACCGATTTCATACGGTCTGAATTCTAAGTTGGTAAAGGAGAATGGCAAGATTGTGGAGAAAGTTTATAAGGTGGGAGGACTCTATGGAGCCGCTTTGGAGAAGGTAGTGTTTTGGCTTGAAAAAGCAAAAGCAGTGGCAGAAAATCCAAAGCAGGAACATTGGCTTGACTTGTTAATTCAGTATTACAAAAGCGGTGATTTAAAACTATGGGATGCTTATAACATCGCCTGGGTAGAAGACCTTGATTCACAGGTTGACGTCGTTAATGGCTTTGTGGAAGACTATGAAGATCCATTGGGAAGAAAAGCAACCTGGGAATCTGTAGTCGATTTTAAAGATTTTGAGGCCACCAAGCGCTCCAATATCATCAGTGGCAATGCCCAGTGGTTTGAGGATAATTCGCCACTGGAACCTCAGTTTAAAAAGAAAAGTGTAAAGGGAATCTCGGCTAAGGTAATTACTACCGCACAATTGGGTGGGGGATGTTATCCAACGACCCCGATCGGCATTAACCTGCCAAATGCAGACTGGATCCGTAAAGACCATGGTTCTAAATCAGTCACCATGGATAACATCACTTATTCATATGATCAGGCCGCCTTAGGCAATGGTTTTATGGAAGAGTTTGCGGCTTCTCCTGAAGAAATCGCCCTTGCAAAGCAATACGGTTCCCTAGCGGGTAACCTCACCACCGACTTACACGAATGTCTCGGTCATGCATCCGGGCAATTGGCTCCCGGAACAAGTCCCAGTGCTTTAGAAAATTATCAATCGACACTTGAGGAAGCCCGTGCTGACCTCTTCGCACTCTACTATATCATGGATCAGAAGCTTATTGATCTTAAGCTGATTCCTAGCTTGGATGTTGCCAAAGCAGAATATAACAACTATATGAGAAATGGCCTGATGACGCAGCTAACACGCATTAAACCCGGTAAGAACATTGAAGAAGCTCATATGAGAAATCGCGCACTTAATGCGAATTGGGTTTATGAAAAAGGCAAAAAATACAATGTTGTTGAAATGAAAGTACGGGACGGTAAAACATATGTAGTCATCAATGATTACAACAAGCTCAGAGCGCTTTTCGGAGAATTGCTAAAAGATATTCAAACAATAAAATCTACCGGTAATTACAAAGCCGGTAAAGATTTGGTTGAAAATTACGGTGTGAAAGTTGACCAGAAGATCCATAAAGAGATTTTAGCGCGATATGAGAAATTAAAGATTGCGCCTTATGGTGGATTTATCAACCCAGAATTTGTGCTTGTGGAAAAAGATGGCAAAATCACGGATGTTAAGGTTACATATCCGGAAAGCTATGTGGATCAGATGCTGAAATACTCCAGGGAGTTTTCTTTTTTGCCGACATATAATTAATTGATCAACCGATCAAATTAACTTTTTTCCTCGTCCAGTAGTTGTTTTTTTGCCAACTGCAAGGCCTCCTTGGCTTCCTTGGATACTTTAGGATAGCTTAGTTTCAGCGCTTCAATCCTGCTACGGATGATTTCGGAGACAATTGCGCGGCTGTATTTTTTGTCGTCAGCAGGAATCACATACCAGGGTGCAATTTTGGTGCTGGTTTCATTTAGCATTTCTTCAAAAGCTTTCTGATATTGTTTCCAGCATTGGCGCTCCTTTAAGTCGGAAGCTGAAAACTTCCAGTTTTTTGCCGGGTTGTCAATTCTCTCCAGGAAGCGCTTCCTTTGCTCATCTTTTGATAAATTAAGGAATATTTTGATGATAGTCATCCCATTTTTGCACGCCCATTCTTCAAAATTGTTAATTTCCTTGTAACGAAATTCCCATAGGTCATCCAGGTTCTTTTCCCTGGTTCCATTTGGGAAAAATTGTCCATCTAAAAACTCAGGATGTACTTTGACAACCAAAATTTCTTCGTAATAGGAGCGGTTAAAGATGGCAATCTGGCCTGCTTCCGGAATTTTTAACATCGGGCGCCATAAAAATGGGTGGAGTTTCTCTTCAGCGGTAGGTCCTTTAAAGCTATATACCTGGCAACCCTGTGGATTGATTCCTGTCATAACATGTCGGATAACACCATCTTTCCCGGCGGCATCAAGTGCCTGAAGAATAATTAAAACCCCATGACTGCGACTTGCATAAAGTTTGTCCTGGGCTTTGGCTAGCGCAGTAACATCATCAAGTAGTGTTGTTTTTGCATCTGACCTGTCTTTTGAAGTACCTTTATATCTCGTTTTATAATCTTTTAGTGAAAAGGACTTGCCGGGCTTAGCAATAAACTCTTTGGGGTCGAATTTGTGGTTTTCTTTCATGGGTGAAATAATTATTCAGGTAAAAATACAAAACTATTACCTTCGCTACCTATAAAACATTGAAATTAATGAAATACTTTATTCCGATTATGCTTTTATTGCTTACTTCGTTCACTACCAGGGAAAATGCAGACCTTGTAATATATAATGCTAAGATATATACGGTCAGCGATAAGATGGATATAGCTGAAGCTATGGCCGTGAAAAATGGTAAGATTCTGGCTATTGGCCGAAATAGTGACATCAAATCTCATTTTGAGGCTGTGAGTGTCATTGACCTTAAAGGAAAAGCCGTCTTTCCTGGTTTTATCGACAGCCATTGCCATTTTTTCAAATACGCATGCATGACCAAGGCAATGTCCAATCTCAAAGGGTCTCTTTCCTTTAGTGAAGTTTTAAAACTTCTTAAAGTTTATCATGAGAAATACAGACCTACGTGGCTTTGTGGACGGGGATGGGATCAGAACGAATGGAAACCTAAAAATTTTCCTGATAACATTGAACTCGATAAATTATATCCACACAAACCAGTAATGCTGATCCGCGTTGATGGTCATGCCGTACTGGTGAATTCTGAAGCCATCCGTCGGGCAGGTATTACTGAAAAAAATATAAAGAACCCTAATGAAGCCATTTATAATACAAAGGGCCAATTTACAGGTGTTTTCCTTGAGTCAGCTGCTGATGTTTTTAAAGATCTTGTGCCTCAACAGGACAGGCAGCATCAGCAAACCTTGTTGTTAGAAGCAGAAAAGGAATGTTTTTCAATGGGTCTGACAAGCCTGGGGGATGCAGGACTCGACAAGGGCTCGGTGCTATTGCTGGATTCATTATTGGTTACGGGAGCTCTTAAAATGCGAATTAATGTTATGCTGGACCCTACTGAAGAAAATTTCAAAACTTTTGTTGCGAAAGGCCCTGTTCATAAAGACCGGATTACCATACGATCTATTAAAGTTTATGCTGATGGTGCTTTGGGTTCCCGCGGAGCTTGTATGCTGGAATCATACCAGGATCAGCCAGGGAACAAAGGAATTATGGATGTTAGTGTAGAGAAGCTGAGAAGCATCTGCAAACTGGCTTATGATCATGGATTCCAGGTATGCACTCATGCCATCGGTGATTCTGCGAACAGAATGGTGTTAAAAACCTATAGCGAATTTCTCAAAGGAAAGAATGATTTGCGTTGGCGGATAGAGCATGCGCAAGTCGTTGCTAAGGCTGATGTGCCTTTATTTGGAATGTATTCAATAATCCCCTCTGTTCAGGCCACCCATGCCACCTCGGATATGTATTGGGTAAATGAAAGGCTAGGACCCTTGAGAAGTAAGGATGCCTATGCTTATCACGAGCTGATGATGCAAAATGCCTGGATTCCGAATGGCACTGATTTCCCGATTGAGGAAATCAATCCCTTGTTTACTTTTTATGCTGCGGTGAGTCGTCAGGACCAAAAAGGCTTTCCCCGCGGAGGTTTTCAGCCTGAGAATGCACTCAGCCGCGAACAAGCGCTGCGATCCATCACAATTTGGGCTGCAAAAGCCGCCTTTGAAGAAAATGCCAAAGGAAGCCTTGAGGCCGGAAAGCTGGCTGATTTTGTGGTTCTGGATAGTGATATCATGACTATCCCGCTAAGCAATGTGCCCCAGGTAAAGGTATTTATGACGTACAGTGGGGGAGAAGCCGTTTTTATCCGCTAATTGCTTCGAGAATCTCAGCTACACTGGAATATCCTTATTTGCGCCGGAAACTATGACAAACTATACGTGCGCATACCTTCAAAGAAGGAATATACTTGAGGAGAAGCATTCTTGCTAAACAAATCTGGCAGGTTTGAGTTTATATTAAATTTTATGGAGATAAAACCAAAATGACTTTATAATGTTATATTTACAATCCAATATTTCGGTACGATAATACTTTATGTTTAGCATTTCTTAATTGAACTTAAACCGTTATTTATGAAAACAATTCTTATTTTCTTTTTATTTTCTTTTTTGAGCTTATCGTTATTGGCTCAAAATGTGACATTTAAAGTATATAACCAAGGCAATACGCCTGTTTTTACAACAAATGCTTTTAAACAGGTTGCTGTTGGAAAAGGCAAAAATATCTGGGTTGGAACCGCCAATGCCGGTATTTATCAATTTAACGGGACCAGCTGGGTTAAGGGAACTGTCTTACTCAATAATAACATCCGCACCATAATACGTGGAAAAGACAGCTGCATTGTCATTGGTCAGGCCGGATATAATGCTGTTCAGGCAACTACAGGCGGTGTAGATGTATTCCCAGGGGCAAGCATGACGAATTACTCTTTTTGGGGTTCTCCTACCGGTGGATTAACGAGCCGTTATATCAACGGGTGTTGTGTAAGTCCGGATGGTACGGTATGGACTGCAAATGGACAGGATTTAACAGCCGGAATTACCAAAGAAGGAGGTGTCGGCTATTTAACTCCCGGAGCAGCCAATTTTTCGCATTTGACTGATGGCTTACCTGCCAGCGACATTAGAATCTGGACGATTGCCAGCAGCAGTGCTGAGATATGGGCGAGTATTGACCGTTCTTGCCCGACTAGTAGTTGCACCAATGCAGGGATTTTAAGATATTCTACGTCAGGGAGTTATCTTGGTAAATTTGATGCGTCCAATACACCTATTCCTTTTGTTACCGGGAATTTAATCGTCAGGGCAATGTGCTTTACGGCGGCCAACAATGCCTGGGTGGGTTTTAATACCAATGGAGGGATTGCCGTATATGCAGGAGGGTCGTGGGCTTATCTAACGAATGCTAACAACAAAAAGATCCCCTTGGGCGCAGCGGTAAATATTAATGCTATGAGAGCTGACAAATCCGGCAGGGTTTATATCGGAACTACGATGGGATTGCTGGTTTATACTGGAGGTAGTCTTACGGATACTGCCTCTTTCCAGTTATACACCACGGCCAATGGCTTGCCTTCAAATAACATAACCGGTATTGAACCCTATGATTATAAGACAACCTGGATTACGACAGGGGCTGGTATTGTAAAAATGGAGGAGAGTTTCAAACCCAATCCTAATGGCTGGCAATTTTCTAATTCAAAGGCAAATATCTGGCCCAGGAGTTGGTATCACCAGTTTAACTATGCCAATGATCCTTATTTGGGGGGAGGGGCTCCTTTCCCTCAGAAAAATGTAGGTGGTGTACTTACCACTATAGGAGACAGTTCGTTTCCTGATTGGCCATTATTTGTGCAAACTATTGGAGAAAGCCAGTGCTACCAGACTGTTGCCGGTGTAAAAGTGATCAAGCCGCTTGCTGCACAAAAATATTTTTCAATTGTAGGAAAGTGGGCCGGCTCATGTTTTGGATTTGTTCAATCCAGCTTTATGGTATGGGACAGCATCCAGCGTTTCAAAGCTGCTTTTCCATCAGTAAATAACTGGACTTCCAATAAACTGTATGATCTTACTCTGAATGATAACAACAGAAAATGCATCAACATGCTGATGACCAAGCAAAGCCAGCAGACATACTGGAGTTATTTAAACCCTATATGGACTAACACGCCCAGGGTAACCTTGGCAAGTGCAAGGCAAATGCTGCAGGATAACAGTAGAAATGACCGGGGCTTATTACTTTACAACCAGAATGGAGACGGGGGCCATATTGTGAATCCGTATAAGATTGTCCGTGATACGGTTGACCCGGATCTCCGGTTTATTTATATCTATGACAACAATTACCCCGGTGACACAACGAGGAGAGTCGTGGTAGATTCAATTTTAGATTGTTGGTATTATAACCTCTCTGTCAATGCAAACAGTGCAGCCTATCAGTGGGGTGGAATCACTGCCAATAAAGGCCTGCTATTATGTACGCCTGTCAGAGACTGGTATAATCCTGTAAGTATAAACAATGTTGCCAAGATAACGATTCCTTCTTTTATGCCGGATGCCGGTACTATTGAGATATATAACCGTGATTCAAGTGATATTCTGATTAAAAACGCTGCTGGTCAGGAAGAAGGTTCCCAGGCAGGAAAATTGATTGAGAATATTCCGGGTGCCATTCCTATGCTTAGTTTATCAAGTATCAATGAAGTTCCAAAGGGTTATTCTCTTCCCGCTGATAATTATGAAGTCAAACTCTCACAGATTAAGCACTCAAATGTTTCTTTGACATTGTTTTCTTCGTCAAATTCATTCGACTATTCCAGAAATGGCGCCACCATCGCACAAAATGATTTCATTCTTTGTGCTTCTGACGGCATGTTGGTCAAAAATCATGACAATATTGCAAAATCCGTTTCATTAAGCTGTGATTTTGAAGATGCCGGAAATGAAATGAAAGTTGAAATATTGAAGTTGGGTCAGAGCTTTAACGGCAACTCAGGACTGCATATTTTTAGTTCTACAGAAGTGAAGCTCCTGAACACCGGGGCAGCGACCAAATATGATCTTAAGCTACATTTCGTCGGTAGTAATGGAGAATCTGAATTTCTTCATGATAGTGTGCCGATTGCGGCCAATACAGCACATATTATTCATCCCGACTGGGCAAATCTGAAAACGGCTGTTGTAATGGTTTTTGTTGATAATGGGAATAATGGATCGTATGAAGATACTTTGTATTTAGGAAATGGCGCAGCGCCAAAATTTCTTTCTTTTCCTACAAAGCTCGACAAAACCGCAGCTTCGTCAATGGATAGTATACATGTTATTAATATAGGAGGAGGCATTTTAAATTGGACCGTAGCTTCTTCGGATACCTCATGGCTTACCATATCAGGAAATACAGGTGGCCCTGATGCCGGTAGTGTGGCCGTTTCATTAAAGTCTGACACCAGTGCTGCCAGAAATGGAACCATTACTTTATCGCAGATAAACGGGAACCAGGTTTATGTTATAAAAGTCAGCCAACAAGGTATTCTGGCGGCTCCTCTAAACATCCAGGCCTCAGATGGCACATTCAGTGATGGCGTGCATGTTAGTTGGAGCAAAACACTCAATGCGACGCATTATAAAGTCTATCGTGCTGAAGATGCCGGCGCTTCTGGTATTGCCCTCAGCAGCTGGATTGGCGATACAACTTTTGTTGATTCCACCTGTAATAAAGGGCAATTTTATTATTACCGGATCAAAGCAGCCCAGGACAGCCTAGGATTTCATTCAACAGACCTCAGCCTGGGTGATGACGGCTGGGCCAGGGGCTTTACTGCCAATTTCAGCTTCAACGGTGAATGCTATGGACAAGCCACAAACTTTCAGGAAATCAGTACATCACATACGCAATCCACATACAGTTGGGATATATACAATGACGGGACTATGGATTACACAGGCCCTGCGATCCAATTCACTTTTCCTGCAGCGGGTAGTTATCCGGTGAAACTTAGCATCACTGATGATGCATCCAATACAGTATCAATAATCAAAACGATCATTATTAAAGCCTTCCCTTCAATTTCATTGCCTGTTGACACTACTATTTGTGCCAATCAGACCATTACATTAAATGCAGGCAGTGGTTTTAGTAGCTATCTTTGGTCAACAGGCGCACTTACATCGTCTATTAGCCTGGATTCTACCGGTTTTGGGCTTGGGATGTCACCAGTATCCGTTAAAGTGACTGCTGTGAATGGGTGTACGGCTCTTGCTACGACCAGAGTCACGCGCGACACATGTTCTGTACTCGCGGCTTATGTTCTTTCAGGGCTTGTAACCTATGATAATACTGCGTTGACGCATTTAAATAATGTAAGTGTGATCTTAAAACAGAATGGGAGCGTTGTTCATCAAACTACTACGGATAGCCAGGGAAATTATTCATTCAGTAATCTGCAAAGTGGAACCTATGTTCTCACAGGATCATCAGGCAAAGCATGGGGCGGTGTGAATTCCGTTGATGCATTAAAGACTTCCCGGCATTTTGTCGGATTGAGCCTGCTACAGGGAGTTAGAAAGCTTGCTGCCGACGTGAATGGATCGGGTGGGATAAATTCCGTGGATGCCTTGTTGATCGCCAAACGATTTGTAGGTCTCAATACTTCTTTTGCTGCGGGCGATTGGGCATTCCCGAAGGACACTATTCAGTTTGCCAATACAAGCAACCAAACTGCCAATTTTAAAGCAGTGGTTGTTGGTGATGTTGACGGATCCTATAACCCGCCTGCAAAAACAGACTATGGCCTCGAGTTGCTTTCAAAAGGAATCCTCATCGCCAACAATTCAGATGCCTTTGAAATACCGGTATCTGTTGCCGGTGCGTGTGAAATCGGGGCGATCTCGTTAATCCTGACTTTCCCTGCTCAGCTCTTTGATCTTGAGAATGTGACCACAAGTATGCCTGGAACCTTTGTATACAATGTTGTAGGTAGTGAACTCCGCATCGCCTGGTATAGCCTTGAGCCTGTAAAACTTTCGGCCGGAGATATCCTGCTTAGCCTGAAGGGGCATGCCAAAACTCGTGAAGCAATTGCGGCCAATTCATGGGTTATTGACCCTGAAAGTATTCTTGCAGACCAGAGCGGCGAAGCATTAAGGGTGAAAATATCTATTCCTGAAATAATCAGCAATACAAAGGAATGCTATCTGAGTCAGAATGTTCCAAACCCCTTCAACGCTCATAGTGAAATTTCATGGTATATGCCTGAAGCCGGAAGGGTTGTTTTGAAAGTGTATGATTTGCCTGGAAATGCGGTAAAAACACTGGTTGACGCTAACTTCGGGTCAGGAACACATACCACCTCTCTGGATGGTACAAATTTACAAGCAGGTACCTATTATTACAGACTTATTTTGCATGATACCGGGAATGGTTTCAGTCAAACAAAAAAGTTTGTATTAATTAAATAAAACTGGGTTCATTTCACGACCTTTGTTGTATTATTAGTTGACTTATCAGGTTTGCAGACATTCCTGGTGATACTAAATTGTTATTCAATATAATGCACAAAATCATGGAAGTTGATCAGGGAATAGCAGATGTTTACAATTACTATGGTGTAAAACCCGAAGGTGTAATTCAGGACAGGGATGCGAAAATGGAGCCTTCTGCGCGTGTTGAGAAATTACGCCAGCTTTATTTTGAAACGAAATCTTCTGCTTCAGTTGAGTTTCCCTATTGGTATACCCGCCGATGGGATGAGCTGGAAGGTGAGGTTCCTATTATCAGGAGAGCTGAAGCGCTGAAAGCAGGTTTTTCTCATCTGACACCTGCTGTTTTACCGGGGGAGTTGCTTGCCATGCGGAAAGCAAATTATCTCCGTGGTTCTTATCCCATGCCTTGGCTCTCAGAAGCGTTTTTTCTTTCCAAGGAGGACGATTTATACAAAGAAGCCCGGAAGGCTGGTAAGGCAAGTGCTGACGAAGTTACCACGATGGGACAGGGGGGCGGTAATGTAACCACCAGTGCAGGAAACGTGATTTCCATTGCCGGTAAGTTCGGCCTTCGGAAGGAAGAAATGCCGATTCTTATAAAAACTGCAAAGAAATGGCTTAATAAGTCGGTCGATGATGTTGGGCACAAATACGAACAACTCGTGCCCGGATATAATACCAAAGAAGAGATCATGCGTGCCGTGATCTGTATGTTTGATTCTGGTTATACGCTTCCGCAGGGACGTGAAGTGATGAATTATTATTACCCGCTTCAATACGGCATTGAAGGAATCAAAGCCATTTGCAAAGAAAATCAAAACCTGTCTGCAGGCTATCCAGGGATGGACCGTTTGTATTTTTATACAGCGGTGCATACGATGCTGGAAGGCCTCCAGGTCTGGATCCTGAATTATGCCAAAGAGGCCCGATTTATGGCTTCTTTGGAAACAGAGATAGCTCAGAAGGAAGAGTATCTCGACATCGCCACCAGGCTTGAATGGCTTTCAGAAAACAAGCCTCGTACCTTTCATGAAGCTTTACAAATGGTTTGGATCTTTCATGTGGCGGTACTCAATGAAGATGCCATCTCGGGTTTGTCACCAGGGCGTCTTGGGCAAGTCCTGTATCCCTATTGGAAAAGGGATATGGAACTGGGCATCCTTGACAAAGAAAGCAGCATGGTGCTCCTGGAAAGCATGCGAATGAAATTTACCGAATTGGACTGTTTTGCAGCCATGGGAGTGGTGGGAGGTGTATTGTCAGGCAATACCTTTAACAATCTATGTATCGGGGGATTGGACAAATCAGGGAGTAGTGCTGCCAATGAGCTTGAGATGCTGATTCTCGAATCGGCAATGACATGCGACACGCCCCAGCCGACCTTGAGTCTTTTGTTTGATGAGAAATTGCCTGAGGCATTCTTACTTAAAGGAATTGAGTGTACAAAGATCGGTACTGGTTACCCGGCCTGGGTAAATAACCGTGTGGCCATGGAGTTTTTGCTGAATAATTTTGGTAAAGAAGGAATGCAGCCGGAAGAAGCCAGGGCATGGTCCATTGGCGGTTGTCTTGAGACCTCTCCGGGTTCCTGGATGCCACTTGATTTCCAGGGAGAAACATATGATATTCCAGGTGGTTCAGCACCGGCAACCAGTGTTGGGGTACATTTTATTTCGCTGCCAAAAGTGCTCGAGGCAGTGTTGTTTGACGGGCTCGACAAAAGGACCGGCAGGCGTGTTTACCCGGCGCATGGCTCGAAACTTGAGTCATACGATGAGATTTGGACCCTCTTTAAAAAGTACTTCAGCCTGACGGTTGAGGTGCTGACTTTAACCAATAATATCCAGCATGACATCTGGGGAAAGGTTTCCCCTTCTATCATTAACAGCATGTTAAAACCCGATTGCCTCGACCAGGGAAAAGACATCAGCAGCCAGGGATGCAGGTATAACCGAACCTTTAATGTTGAAATTTGTGGTGGCGTGAATCTCGTCAATTCGCTGGCATCAATCAAAAAGAATGTTTTTGAGGAGCAGAAAATGTCACTCACTGAATTGAAAGCTGCTTTAGAATCGAACTTCGGATATTTGTCTGCCCTCGAAACAGGCTCCTACAGCCTGATTGAGCAGGTTAAGACGAAGAATTACATGGATTGGTTGAAAATCCATAAGCTTTGCCTTGATGCACCAAAATACGGGAATGATGATGTTTATGTCGACAGCATCTTTAAGGAATGGCAGATCTGGTTCAGCGGGATGTGTGAGAATTATCGGTCCTTGTACGACAAACCCTTGTATTCCTGTCAGATTTCGGTCTCAACCCATGCGCCCATGGGAGCTGTGACCATTGCATCACCGGATGGGCGATTGTGCGGAACCACCTTTGCTGACGGTTCTGTTTCTGCGTATCCCGGATCCGATAAAAATGGGCCTTATGCTCTGTTCAATTCAGCTACCTGTTATGATCATTCTTTGTCACAGAATTCACAGCTGAACATGAAAATACATCCTTCAGTCGTCAACGGCAGGGAAGGGTCCCGTAAATTCCTTGAGATGATCAAAGCCTACTTGCGCAAAGGCGCTTTTCATGCCCAGTTTAACGTGGTGGATTCCAGGATGCTCAAAGATGCCCAAAAGAATCCTGAGAAATACAGGGGATTGATGGTCCGGGTGGCAGGATTTACACAATATTGGGTTGAATTGGGCAAACAGATTCAGGATGAAGTCATTGCCCGTACCGAATATGAAAAATTAGGATAATGGAAAGCCAGATGAAACACTTTGATTGTAAATATTATCTGAATACAGATGTTTATAAAGGCATTTGTAAAAGAGATAAAAGTAATGTCAATGCCGATGATCAGGCTTGCGATCACTTTGAAAAAGCACAAAAATGCAAGCATTGTTCTAAGTTTTCTCTTACGGGAGCCGATCTGGGTATTTGCATGAGTACTTATGATGCCTATCCTGAAATGAACGCGATTACTTGCAATGATTTCTCCCTTAACTAATTCAAAGGTTAAAGGAAACATCTTTGACATCCAGGGATTGTCAGTTCATGACGGGCCAGGTTGCCGTACTTTAATCTTTATGAGTGGTTGTTCACTAAGTTGTTGGTGGTGTTCAAACCCTGAAGGAATGGCAATAAAGCCGACCCCTATGTATTTTGCTTCAAAATGTATTGCATGTCGCAATTGTTTGGATCGATGCACGAAAGGGGCAATCACAGTTGTCAATGAGAAGATTGTCATAGACAGAAGCTTGTGTGCGGCCTGCGACGAACAGGATTGTGTCAGCGACTGTTATACCGATGCATTAAAACTTAGTGCATATGAGGTAACAGTGAAAAAGCTGTTTGATCTCATCCAGCGCGACCGGCAATATTGGGGAAGCGAGGGTGGGGTTACCCTTTCAGGCGGAGAACCCCTTTTGCAGATTGAATTTGCCAAGGCATTACTTCAGACCTGTCATGAGGCCTATATCCATACGGCAATCGAGACTTGCGGAAATATCCCCTGGGCAAGCTTCGAAAGTGTATTGCCTGTTCTTGACTGGATTTTCTTCGACCTGAAACATAATGACGCTCACAGTCACGAAGCGTTAACAGGTTCAGATAATGCACTGATACTCGACAATGCCAGGCGGCTTTCCAAAGAGTTTCCGGGAAGACTGATATTTCGTCTGCCGCTGATTCCAGGTTTTAATAATTCAGATGAGAATATTGATGCCGTTCTTGCATTTGTAAAAGAATGTGGCAGAAATGAGATCAATATCTTGCCTTTACACCATTTGGGGAGTGAAAAATACCCTTTGTTGAATAAAACTTATCAAGGAAGGAAATTCCCACTTACGAGCAATGAGGAGCTCAGGAAAATTCAAGAGGTTTTTAATAAAGCCGGAGTTCACTGTTATCTAGGAAGTGAAACTCCTTTTTAAAACCGAATCCGGAAGTGTCATCACTTCCTCCCAACCACCACAACCGATAATCCCAAAGCGTTAAAAACGATCCTGTCAATCAGCCTGAAGATGGGCACCAGCATATTGTAAAACTTCATCTCTCCCATGGGAATAGTCTTGTTTTTTTCAAGTTTTCCGGAGATGTACCATCCGAGAATTCCTGCAAGGTTGTAATACTGGCTGTGCAAGATGTGAAAATCAGCCTGCAGGAGCAATTGTTTGAGCCCGGGCTTGCTATACCTCCGGTAATGGTCTAAAGCCTCATCAAAACCGTTATAAAGCGTTTGAAAGGCAGGGGTGAGGACGATGAGGTTCCCGTCTTTCTTTAATAGCTTGTAGCAATTCTGAAGGGCAAGCTTATCATTTTCGATATGTTCAAGGACATTCAGGTGGAAAATGGTGTCGAAACTGCCCAGAAGATGAGCATATCTGGTTTCAAAATCACTTGCGACAATATCGATCGTATCAATACCGAGCACATTGGGACAGGTCCCAAATTCACTTTTGAGTCGCTCACAATAAACGTCCCTGATGTCGCTGAGGTGAATAAACTGTTCGTTTTGTATAAAAAAGGCAGAGATATTGCCAATGCCACTGCCAATTTCAAGAATATTCCCCTTACAGAATGGACGTATGGTGTCATACATCCACCTGTTTAAACGGGGTGCTGCCCTGATTACATCCAGCGTTTCAGCCCCCTCTTCGTCAATGGGTTTAAAGTCAAATGATTTGTCCACGCTGATAATTTACTTATTGACTAGACCTTTTCAAGTGATTTGGCCAGGTCAGCGATGATGTCTTCAGCGTCTTCTATGCCAACAGAAAGGCGAACCAGGTCATCAGTAATGCCGGCGGTTATTTTATCTTCAGAGCTCAGAGAAGCATGGGTCATGGAAGCCGGGTGCTGGATGAGGGTCTCAACACCACCCAATGATACGGCCAGCATCGACAAATGAACGTTATCCATCATCGTTTTTCCTGCTTCAAAACCACCTTTGACGCCAAAGCTAAGCATGGTGCCAAATCCACGCATCTGGGTTTTGGCCAGTTCATGTTGTGGGTGTGAGGCCAGACCCGGGTACATGATCCAGGCGATTTTGGGATGGTTCTCCAGAAACTCGGCAACTTTCTGGGCATTCTCCTGAGCACGGTCAATGCGGATTCCCAGGGTCTTCAAGCCACGGATTACAAGGTATGCCTGGTGGGGATCCATGTTACAACCTGTGTATACCATGGCATGGCGGATTTTTTTATACAATTCTGCCTCTTTGGTGACGATCACGCCCCCAACGATATCGGCATGACCATTGATGAATTTTGTAACAGAATGAAGCACAACATCTGCCCCCATTTCAAGCGGTCTTTGAAGATAGGGTGAGCAAAAAGTATTGTCAACCACCAGGATCAGCTGATGCTCACGGGCGATCTCGACGCAGGCTTTGATGTCGGTGATTGCAATCGTAGGATTGGCGGGTGTTTCAATATAAAGCACTTTGGTATTGGGTCGGATTGCCGCCTTGATCGCTTCAGTTTTAGAGGTGTCAACAAAAGTTGCCTGAACACCGAATCTTGAGAAATCCTGCTCCAAAATGCCTCTGGCCGGGCCATAGACAGCTTCTGAGCTGACAATGTGAGCACCTGCACCTAATAAGGCGAAATACACACAATTAACGGCACCCATTCCAGAACTTGTAGCAATACCATCGAATCCATTTTCCAAAACAGCGATACTTTTCTCGAGCGAACGGATCGTCGGGTTGGCGATACGGGTGTAAATGTATCCTTCTGTGCGCCCTGCAAAGCAATCAGCACCATGCTGTGCATTGCGAAATTTAAAGGTAGAAGTCTGGTAAATAGGAACTGTCGCACTGCCTAAGGCATCTTCCAATCCGCCTGCATGAATGAGTTTCGAGTTAAATCCGAGATTCTTGGTATCCATTTTATGTATTTTAATATGTTGTAATTATTTTCTATGCATTTCAGGCACTCGATACCACCATTAATTTTTGAGGGATATTGGTTGCCTGGTAGTCCCCAAAACGCTTCCCCAGAAATCACTTTCAAGGTCGATCATTTTTCTTTCCTTCACGGCCATGGGTATTGGCAGCAGGATAAATTCTGCATCCCAGTTACCGACAACGAAATCTGTCTTGCCGTTCATTGCGGCATGCACGGCATCCTGCGCCAGGCGGTTGCAAAAGAGGCTGTCGTTGGGATTGGCAGCAGCACTCCGGATGATATAACTCGGGTCGATATATTTCAAAGAAACAGGGAAGTCTTGTTTTCTAAATTCTTCTACAATTGTATCGCGCAACAGCAAACCGATATCTTTATGAAGTTTGTTCCCTGAAGCGTCGATGCCGGCTTCGGGTTCGTCAAATAAAAACTGTCCTGCCCCTTCTGCCACCACAACAACCGCGTGATGTCGGGTCTCAAGCCGTCTGCGAAGTGCAGCCAGGAATCCATGCTCACCATTAAGGTCAAAATCCATTTCAGGGACAATGACAAAGTTAACATCCTGCTGCGCCATGGCTGCATGAGCAGCAATAAATCCGGAATCCCGCCCCATCAGCTTAATCAGGGCAATGCCATTGAAATATCCCTTGGCTTCGTTATGCGAAACCTGGATTACTTGCGTGGCAATAGAAAAGGCAGTCTCAAAGCCAAAAGACCTGTTTGTGTAATTAATATCGTTATCGATGGTTTTAGGTATGCCTGCAACCGAGATCTTCAGTCCGCGGGCAGCAATTTCATTAACAATAGCATGAGCTCCTTTCAGCGTTCCATCGCCGCCAATACAGAATAAGATGTTTATATTCTCTCTTTCGAGGGTATTTACGATTTCTCCGACATCCTGACTTCCTCTGGATGAACCCAGGATAGAACCACCGCTATGCTGTATTTCGTCAACTTTGTCCATGTTAAGCTCCCGCATCGGGAAATTGTTGCCCGGTACAAGACCGGCATAACCATAGCGGATGCCAAATATCTTTTTAACACCATATCTCCCTTCCAATTGAAAAACAATGCCGCGGATTACATCATTGATGCCGGGGCATAAGCCTCCGCAAGTAACAATAGCTGCGCGGGTAGCGGCTGGATTGAAAAACAACTTCTCATGAGGGCCGGATTTTTCAAATGACAGCGGAGTTTCCCCATTTTGAATGCAATCTGTGACATATTGCATGCTGTGGTCATAGAGTATCCTGTCTCTGGAGTCAATATAATCAATGATTCCATCCCCTTCAACCTTTGACAGGTTTAGCGGTGATGGAAAGCGAGCTACGCCAAGATTATTGATATTGAAATCTTCCTGATTCATGGATTTAGCAATACGATTGTGGAAATGCCTGTCATTTTCAGGCTATCCTCTGAAAATGATTGCAAAGGTATAAAAAATCACCTTTTGGCGGAGAAAACTTAATACGAACACGCTCTTTTGGGGCCGAATGCTTCCCATAAGCCATTCTTCATGTCGACTGTAATGTTGGTAAAAGCAAGTGTTTAGGTTTGATTGTGAATTTCTGAACAATAATTACGTGCTCTTTCGGTCCTTTTACTAAATTTGTTTACTATTAGTAAAACTACATTTATGGAAATCAATCTTCAGGAAAAAGCCGATAACATTCTCGAAAGAGCGCAGTTGGCAGCTGCCGAATTTCACCAGTTTAGCCAGGAGCAAACTGATAAAATAGTGGAAGCTGTTTACAAAGCAGGCTTCCAGAACAGGGTAAAACTGGCAAAAATGGCCTGGGAAGAAACCGGCATGGGGCAATGGGAACACAAAGTGATTAAAAATGTTTTGGGGACCCAATTGGTTTATGAGAGCATCAAAGATGAAAAGACTGTCGGTGTGATCTCTTCGGATTCCCGCAGCGGCATTACAGAAATTGCCCAGCCACTCGGACCGGTTCTTGCCATAATCCCAGTTACCAATCCTACGTCCACCACGATGTTTAAGATACTCATCTGTCTGAAGACACGCAATCCGATCATCATTAGTGCCCATCGCGGGGCTTCTAAATCCTGCAATGAGACTGTTCGTATATGTTATGAAGCAGCCCTGGCAGCCGGGGCCCCGGAAGATTGTATCCAGATTATCTCGGCCGGAAACAGGGAGTTCTCTCATATTCTCATGGCGCATCCTAAAGTTGCGCTGATCCTCGCCACCGGCGGCACTGGCCTGGTCAACGCCGCCTACAGCTCAGGAAATCCTGCCATCGGGGTTGGCCCGGGGAATGTCCCGGTTTTTATCGATGAAAGCGCTGACATTCCCTTTGCCGTAGAAAATATCATTTCCTCTAAAACCTTTGACAATGGGACCATCTGTGCCAGCGAACAAGCCATAGTGATGGTGGATGCCATCGCAAAAGAGGTTCAGGCTGAATTTGAACGGCAGCATTGTTATTTTCTGAGTCCTGAAGAGAAAGAAAAGGTCGAGAAAATTGCCATACTGGCAGAAACAGGCAGCATGAGTCCCTACGTCGTGGGTCAGCCCGTGGCGGTGATCGCCCAAAAAGCAGGGATTACAGTTCCTGAAGGGACAAGGATCCTGATTGCAAAACTGGAGGGCATTGGGAAAGAATTTCCACTGTCGGCTGAGGTTCTGGCCCCGATCCTGGCTTTTTACAGTGCGAAAGACTATAATGCTGCTATTAATATGTGTATCGACCTCAACTACCTGGGCGGCATTGGACATACTGCCTGTATTTACTCTAATGACGAGCAGCGTATCCTGGATTATTCAGAATTGATGAATGCGGGACGTATCCTCGTCAATACGCCTTCATCCCAGGGAGCAGTGGGTTACTTCTTTAATCACCTGTCTCCCTCACTGACCCTCGGCTGTGGCACTGGCGGGAAAAACATCACAACAGAAAATATCACAGCCAGAAACCTCCTCAACATACAAAGGGTAAGCCGCAGAAAACCCAATGAACTGTGGTTCAATCATGATCAATCAAAGTATTATGATGAATCACTGTCAACGGAAGAAGTAATGAAAGACTATTATAAAAACCACTAATCAAAGACCGATGTTACGAATTACATATAATCAAAACGAAAAAGAAATCAGCCTGGCCTTTTCAGGCCGAATGGATACCATGGCTGTGGCGAATCTGAATGAAACCATCGCTGCAGAGACAGTCATGCTGGAGCGGAAACCCGAGGACAAAATAGTCTTTGACCTGCAAAATGTTGACTATATTGCCTCTTCCTTCATCCGGATCTGCCTTGTTTATGCGAAACAAGCAGGTGAAGGAAATTTTTCGATCGCCAACTGTCAACCCTTTGTTAAGAAAATTTTCAAAATATCCGGCCTCGACGAAGCCCTAAACATCAAATAAGCAACAACCCACAATTGGTATATAAAAAATTGGTATATTGTTACATTATAAATATGCTAAACATATTCATGCTTAGCATATTTATAAACTCTTAATTTCTCCAATGAGTTTCTGCATACTTGCCTTGGCATCGCCAAACAGCATCCTGCTACGCTGGTGATAGAATAACATATTTTCTATTGCTGCATAACCCTTGCCCATGCTTCGTTTCATGATGATGACATTGCGGGCTTCCCATGCTTTAATCACCGGCATTCCATAGATAGGGCTGCCTGGATCATCTTCAGCAGCAGGATTGACCACGTCATTGGCGCCAACAACGATGATGACGTCAGTATTTGACATTTCATTGTTGGCATCTTCAGCTTCGATAAGCTTTTCATAAGGGACATCGGCTTCGGCCAGGAGCACATTCATATGACCGGGCATACGACCTGCCACAGGATGTATGGCGTATTTTACTTCTACGCCTTTAGCGCTGAGGAGGTTATCGAGTTCATGACAGGTGTGCTGGGCCTGGGCGACAGCCAATCCATATCCGGGAACAATAAATACTTTCTGAGAATAAGTCAATAAGATCGCAGCATCACTGAGAGAGATCTCTTTTACGGTTTTGTCACCGCCATCGGCACCTGCAGCCGCACCACCACCACCAAAAGCACCCACAATCACATTCAGCAATGAACGATTCATTGCCTTACACATGAGGATGGTAAGAATCGTACCGGAAGAACCGACCAGGATCCCGCCGGTAAGCATCGCCTGGTTGCCATAAAGGAAACCTCCCATGGCTGCGGCAACGCCGGTGAAGGAGTTGAGCAGGGAGATGACGACAGGCATGTCGGCCCCGCCAATAGGCATAACCAGCGTAATTCCATAGAGAAGCGAGAGTGCCAGGAAGAGGTAAATGACACCCATAGACGGCATGGCAGATTGCATCATGATAAACACAAACATCGCAAGCAGTAAAATAATGAAGCTGATGTTCACATATCGCATCCACAGGGCGCGGATATCGCCGATCTTCTCATCGAGTTTCCCAAAAGCGATCATACTTCCTGAAAAGCTGACACTGCCGATCATCAGTCCGAGCATGATTGCCAGGCTGTGGCCGTTCAGCATCCCTTGACTGGCAACGAGTTGCGGGTCAATATGCGGGAATTCCATCAGCGAGATCAGCGCAGCACAAGCGCCGCCCATGCCGTTAAACAGCGACACCATTTGTGGCATGGCAGTCATTTTAACTTTCTTCGCAGCCAGCCAGCCTACTACGCTTCCGATCAGCAAAGCGCCGAGGATCCAGCCGATGTTGTGTATCCCCTCATAGGTCCCGTCGGATTGCTTCACCTTGTGGAAGAGTATCGTTGTCAGGATGGCGAAACCCATGCCAAATGCGGCCCAGAGGTTACCCGAACGTGCGGTCTCGGGATGACTGAGGCGTTTCAGGCCCAGGATAAACAAGACAGAGGCCAGGAGGTAGGAGAGTTCGAGGATGGAAAGTCCAGTGGAAAATTCGATGGTTTTGATGATCTGTTCCATGGACTTACTTATTTGCTTTTTTCTTTTTAAACATCTCAAGCATCCGGTCTGTCACCACGAAACCCCCTACAACATTGAGTGTTCCGAGGATCACCGCAAAGAAACCCAGTATCATGGGCAATAAATCGCTGGCATGCCCCATCACGATGATAGACCCGATGATCACGACACCGTGAATGGCATTGGCACCCGACATCAGGGGTGTGTGCAGGACTGCGGGAACGTGAGAGATCACCTCGATCCCGAGAAATACTGACAGGACGATGATAAAGATCATGTCCTTATATTCATAGCTAAACTTTAAAATATCTTCCATATACGTATTCGAATTATAAGTTTAAGGCAGCTTTCACCCTTTCATGGACGATTTCACCCTGGTGGGTGACAGCAGTGCCTTTGACGATATCATCTGACCAGTTCAGGACAAGTTTTCCATGCTCATCGACGAT
Organism: Bacteroidota bacterium; assembly: GCA_037132075.1. GTDB lineage: Bacteria > Bacteroidota > Bacteroidia > Bacteroidales > CAIXZF01 > JBAXPV01. Next base: position 31,411 of record JBAXPV010000002.1, on the reverse strand, counting down.
CAATTTCGTGAAATTAAATATGTTTTTCCCGAACATACGGCTTGCATCTGTAGGCATTTCCGTAGCCAGTGCTGAGTTTCCGATGACTTTTACGCCATTGACGCTGACAACAGTCTTTCCGTCCTTGCTCAGCTCACAATTTCCACCTGTTGAGGCAGCGAGGTCGATGATCACAGAGCCTGCTTTCATCATTTCGACTGTCGCGGTGCGGAGTAGGAGGGGAGCTGTCTTTCCCGGTATCTGGGCAGTACAGATCACCACATCGCTTTTGACGGCATGGTCATGGATGGCCTGGGCCTGTCGTTGTTTGAAGGCTTCATCCTGTTCCACGGCATAACCGCCGGCACTTTTGTCGTCGGCAGCCCCTTCCACATCGACAAATTTAGCACCAAGTCCCATCACTTCTTCTTTCACTGCGGCTCTTACGTCGAAGACTTCCACAACGGCACCCAGTTTGCGTGAAGTGGCGACAGCCTGGAGTCCGGCGACACCGGCACCCAGGATCAGCACTTTTGCCGGTGTGATTGTACCGGCAGCGGTCATGAACATAGGAAAGAACTTCGGCAGCGTATTGGCTGCTGTCAGCACAGCCTTATAGCCTGCGACAGTAGCCATTGAGGAGAGGATGTCCATCGCCTGGGCGCGGGAGGTACGGGGGATCACATCCATGCTGAAGGCGGTGATCTTTGCTTTGGCGAGGTTTTGGACCAGGCTTGCATTAAAATACGGGTTTAGCGCACAAAGGAGAGACTGACCAACTTTCATGTCGGCCAGATCAGCCTCATCAGGGGCATGGATGCCCACTACGAGATCAGCAGTATGCAGGACCACCTGGCGGGAGACCATGCTTGCGCCGACTTCTTCGTAGGCGCTGTCGGCAGCGAAGGCCGAGATGCCGGCACCCTGTTCAAGGATGACCGTGACTTTCAGTTTTATCAGGGCCGAAACCGTTTCAGGAAGCAGTGCCACGCGCAGTTCCGGTGATTTTTCTTTCAGAATTCCCAGGATCATATGGGATTATTTTAGTTTTGATTTTGTGGGTGCAAAGGTAGTTGTTTTTTGGAAGGCAGGAAAGTTAAGTATGAAGGATGAGCGAAGGATGAACTTCCCGATTGCGATTGGAGCCTGTTTTGCTCAGGTAAGGCTGTTGTCTTCCTTTGCCATGCTTGTTTTTTCTGTTTTTTTATGAAATAACATATCTTTGCAAGTCTGCTTAGGATAACGAAATGTTTCAATGTCAGTCAATTGACATTTTTAATAATAAAATCACAATGTAGCATTAGTAACATTGTGATGCATCGTCATCCTGAGCGGAGTCGAAGGATGGCTGTTGTAATTCACTTGAATATGAACAAAAGAATCTAATGTTTATTTTTCGCTGAACATTATCAATTGTGGATTATAGAGAAGCAAAACTTTAGTTATTATTAGAAATAAATTTTGAAATTTAAAAATGAGGAAAAAGCAAACGATAAAAGAAGTTAAAATAAAGGAGAAGCCTCAACAAGATTTTAAGCTAATATATACGGTGCTTTTGCTTGCGTATACCGTCATTCCTGTGATCACGCCAAACTTCTATACGCAGGACTCCAATGGTACTAAGTTTCTCGCCCTCAGTATTTTGAATCTCATCACTTTCTCGGTACTTCTGTCAAATTCCGCATATAGAAATAAAACTGAAGTACAATTTGGATTCTTCAATACTGCGGTAGGTCTTGTCTATTCATTACTTCTGGGAATGATGCTGCTTTCATTTATGAGTGCGATCAACCTCAGTGAAGCTCTTTTGAGTTTTGTTAAAGCAAGTACTATTTTTACTTCGGCCTATCTTCTCTATGTGATTTTTAGTCAATATCAAAAATCACTCAGCATTATTGCCCTGGCGCTTACCACTTTGTTGCTTTTTGATAGTTTTACTGTGTTTTATAACATCCTGACCTATATTTCCCATGATATAGTTTCCATCGGGGACGTGAAATCGGTTTATTCCAATAAAAACATTCTTGCCTCTGCAATCTTTGTAAAGCTCCCTGCGGTGCTGTATCTCTTGATTTTTTCCAGGGGCTGGCAACGTATTTGGGCTATAATCACGGGTTTAAGCGCAGTTATCGCTACATTATTACTGAGTACCAGAGCATTTTACCTGGGGCTGGCTTTATTGATCGTATTTTTGTTCCTCTATGCCATATTAAGATTTATAGCTAACAGGCAGAAGGGGCCACTCAAGATGATCGCAGCCTGGGGCGGGATTTTTATTGTTGCCGTGTTTGTCTATATCGGGGCGCAACGATACCTGTTTCCAAAAAGTGCAAAGAGTATCTATGATGTTGGGATTCTGGCCCGCCTTTCTACGATTGGGAGTGAGTCCTCAAGCGGTATGCGTGTGGAGACCTGGCAAAGAAGCCTGAAAATGATCGGGGACCATCCAATAATAGGGGTGGGGACCGGAAACTGGAAGGTCAGGGAGTTACAGTATGAGAACCCGACTACAGGCGAGTTTACCTTTATGTATAAAAATCACAATGACTTTTTAGAAATAACATCAGAAATTGGCATAATGGGCGGACTTCTGTTCATTTCAATTTTCATTGTGGTGCTTTTCAGCTTTATTCGAACGTGTTTGCAACCTGAGGCTGATGAGACACAGCTTAAACTGCTTTTCTTGCCTGCTTTTGGTTTGCTTGCCTACAGTGTCGATGCTTTCTTTAATTTTCCGGCTGACCGCCCGGAAATCCAGGCCCTTTTTGCCATTTTCCTTTCCCTTGCCGTTGCCGCTTCCATAAAGAAGCCTGTGGTGGGCGATATCAATAAATTTTCCGTTGCCTTCCTTCAAAAAATCTCAAGCCCAAAGGTGTCAAAAACCATGGCTGTGGCAGTTCTTGTATTGTCAGTGATGGCAATCTATTTGCTTTCTTTAAATGTGAAGTCTTTGCATTTTCAGCGTTATGTGAAAGAGGACCTCAATGTCAATCAATTTACCCACAGATATGAGGAACTTGAGGCAGGTTTCCCTTCATTCCCGAGCATTTCGGCTTATGGCGAACCAATCGCAGTTAATAAAGCCCGTTATCTGATGAATGAAGAACGTTATCGTGAAACCATTGATTTGTTGTCGAAGGATCATTCCAGTCCGTATGATTCGCGCAGGGAGTATTTTATGGCAGTCTCTTATAATAAAGTCGGAAAACCCGACAGTGCTATTTACTGGATGACAAAGGCAAGGGATTTGAAACCCCTAAATTACAGCTCAAGCCGGAGGCTGAGCGCTTATATCTGGGATAAAGGTCGTCATGAAGAAGCCAGAGACATGTTAAATCAGTTGTTGATGACAGTTAAAAATGACAAAGACTGCTGGTTACAGGCTGCCAATTTTAATTTGTTAGAAAATCAGTACCAAAAAGCCTTGATGGTATTAGATTCAGCCCTAAAATATATGCCAGGAGATACAGCGATTGTGAATGCCCACAACAAACTGGGCAATGACCTGATGATGCACCCGGCTGACGAGACCTTTAAACGGGGAATGAAAGCTTATGATGCCAAAAAATATGCTGAAGCGAGCCGATTGTTAAGCGAGTATATCACCAAAACGCCTGGCAATCCAATGGCATATAAGGTCAGGGCCTACTGTTATTACTATCTGAAGCAGTCTCAGCAAAGCCTCAGCGACATTGACAAGTTTTTCAATCTGGGGCAGACTGACTATTTTCTGTTGACCATGCGCGGGATAAACTACATTGCTTTGGGTAACAAAGCCCAGGCCTGTGCAGATTTCAAAACAGCGATGGACCATGGAAACCCTGACGCCAGGCAAAACTATGCTCGTTTTTGCCAATAAAGGACAGTTCATCCTTCATCCTTCATCCTTCATCCTTCATCCTTCATCCAGCCCCACCTAAATCCTCCACAATCGGGGAGGACTTTTAAACTTCGACTGGTCTGGACGACTCAATTGTTTAATTATACCATATATATATATAGCGCACCCACTTCATCCTTCATCCTTCATCCTTCATATATCATCCTTCATCCTTCATCCTTCATCCCCGCCCCCTGTTAATAAACTAACTAATAACTTTCTCCCCCCACACCCCCCTGAATACAGCATTTTTGCCGTATCTTCGTACAGAAAATGCCTGATACCGTATGAAGCTGTTAAATATTCATAAAAATAAATTAGGTATAGTAACTAAAATAAATACTTATCGTAAAATTGCAGAAGGATAAACCCGATTGAGGCTTTAAACAAGATAGAAAGGGGTGTTCTGTTGTTTTAAGAAAGAATAGAGAAAAATGAAAGATTTTTATAAATATTTTCACACAATACTTGCAAAATCCCTTGGTTTTACCTTTATTTGCTGATATTTTTGGAAAAATTATACGTAGAAACGAACAAAAACTCATATTACACTCTGAATATCAATATGTTAACAAACATAGAGGTGTTCGGACTTTTATATTTTAACCCAACTCAATTTCGTAAAGGAAATAATTAACAACTAAAATCAATTTATATGAAAAGTAAAATCATTACTCTTCTGTTTGCAATCGGGCTGCTGTTCGCAACGCAGTCGTTTGCAGCAACGGTTACGTACACGGGTATTCCTGCCACTTCGTGTTCATCTCAATTTACATGGGGTTGGGAAGCTACTGGGCTTACTCCCAATACTATGTATTATATAAAGTTCACTCGTGTAGGAACTGGAAGGTTTATAGACAACTTCGGGACCCATTGGGGGTCTCCTGGGCTTGATTACACTATTTCATCTCAATCGGATGGCATTGGAAATGGTGGTGGATGGGCATATTATAACAGTGATGGTGGATTTGGAGTAGTAACATTTACAATTAGTATTTATACTGATAATGGGTTTTCCAACCTTTTAGTAACAAATACTGGTTTTACAACCAATTTCCTCAATGTTGTACATCCAACAGCCAATGCAATAACGGGTGGTACTAGTATTTGTATGGGATCTCCCCTTACTTTAACGTCCCACGTTACTGCAGGTGATGGCGCAATAAGTGGTTATTCATGGAATTCAACATTTCCTGCTTATGCTACAGTTTCTGGCACGGCTTCTACAACGGCTGTTGGGACAGTTGCTGCAGGGACTACGGTTGTTAGGTATACAGTAACTGACGCAAACGGTTGTCAAGCAACTTCACCAGATTATGCTGTTTCTGTTAGGTCTTTACCGACAGTTGGTACTATCAGTGGAACAAACGCTTTGTGTGTTGGTAACTCAACAACGCTCAGTCCTGGTGCTGTTACCAGTTTTGGAACACCATCATTTGTCTGGGCTTCTTCTACAGCCAATGTAACTGTTGTTGCTGCGACTGGTGTTATCACCGGCTTTAGCGCAGGATCGTCTTTTTTAAGCTATAAGGTATACGATGCCAATACACCTTCATGTTCTGCAGTTTCCGCTGATTACACTGTAGGCGTTACGGAATCAGTTGCACAAAATGTGAATACAGGCGTGTATTATTGTGGTTCAAGCGGTATGCAGGATGCAATCGATGCTGCTTTAACCGGAGCAACAATTATGTATACAAAATCTGGTTCTTATCCAGGAGTCCATTTTACTAGCAATAAAATATTTTACATGGGTGCGATGCCTGCTATCATAATTAATATTTTAGGTGCTTCACCTGCACTCACCGTAAGTGGTGGTGCTGTTGTTACTGTTACCGGATTAACCTTTACCAATCCAACAGCTTTTCCAACAGTTTATGTCGATGGCACCGTGGCGGGCACTTCTTTAACAATGAGGAGTTGTACTGTGAATTGCGCTGGTGCCTTAGCCGGTCAGGCTTGTGTCCTCGTAGAAAATAACGGAACGTTTGATGCCGGAACAGCGACTGCTGCTCCAGCAAATTATGGTTTGAATAAATTTATTGTTGCAACAGCTCCAAATGCTGCCTATTTTGGCATTAGCACATTAACGGGTGGTACTGCAACTGCAATCGGTAACTATTGGGGAGATCAAACGGGCCCTTATAATGCTACGACGAATTCATGTGCTATCGGCGCTAAAATTTCTAATAGTGTTCCTTTTTATCCATGGTATACCAATCCTTCTTTAGCCACTTTATTTACCCAACCTGTGGCAAGTTCACCTGCCAATCTTTATTTATGTAACCAGGTTACGATGGTAGGCCTCACAGGAAATATTCCTGAACTGGGCGGCGGATGTTCAGAAAGCTGGTCTTATGTTTCAGCCTCTCCATTACCAGGCAATACGGGTACTCCTTCTGCACCAGGTTTTACGGCTGGTCAGTTTACAACAGACGTTACTGGCTTAACCCCTGGTTATGCTTATACCTTTTTATATACAATCACTGTTGGTCAGTATGTCAAAACCTCAACTACGGTTATCACTGACTATAACGATTTGGTTATGCCAACCGTTAGTACGACACCTACCGCTTATTGCGCTGCCACTTCTTTTGCTTTAAATGGTAGTGTTCCTGTTTATGGAAACGGTCTCTGGTCAAGAGGTCTTGATCCTTCAGCTCTAGCAGATGCCATTGGAAATACTGCAACAAATGTAACGACTGTTACAGGTGTTCCTGCTCCAAGTTCAACTGGTGCGGTTCCAGATATCTATGAATTCTTCTGGACGGTTTCTTATACCAACAATACTTGTCCTGCGAAATCAGCCCTGGCTGTAATCACCAATTATAACCCACCCATTGCATTAGCTAGTGCAACCAATAATACCCATATGTGTTATCTTGGTGCCTTTACATTAAATGGTGCCGGAACAACAGGTGATGTATCCTTATATACATGGACTACGACCGGTACTGGTGTTATCAGCAGTATCAATGCACAGTCACCAACCTATACACCTACTGCTGCTGATTATGCTGCAGGAAGTGTTAGTTTCACTTTGACCACTGCAGGTTATGATGGTTGTCCTACGACACAGTCCTTGCTGACGGTTACTTTTGATAAGACTGCTCCAACAATCTCATGTCCTCCTTCAAATACTTCCGGTACTGCACTTAATTTATGCAGCGAAGCTAATTTAGGTTTTGGTGCATATCCTGCTTATTCTACAACAGAGCAAGTAACTGCCAATAATACTGTATATGCTGCTTCCGGTGGCGCTGCTACTGATCTTTCTACCATGAACTATTTTAGTTATATTGATACAAAGAGTGGTACCTGTCCAACGGTTGTTTCAAGGACCTGGACTGTTAAGGATGCTTGTGGTAACACTTCATCCTGCATGCAGACCATATATATTAAGGACCAAACTGCTCCAACCTTAACTCTTAGTGCTTATGCTGGAACAACAGGTACCAATGCTTGTATGGCCAATGCAACTACTGCAGCTCCTTTCGTTGCCGCAAATGCAATCCAGGGTTATTCTGATAACTGTGGAGGTACTGTTACTGCTGTTTTGACAAACTCTGTTGTTACGGGAACTAACTGTACCTGGGCTGTCAATTATACCTTTAGCATCCTGGATGCTTGTGGTAATGCCTTCACCGGTCGTAATTATACCAATACTGGTGGCGATTTAACCGCACCAACTTTGACAGGTACACGTTATACTGGCCTTAGTGGTGTTAATTCATGTAAAGCAAACGCTGAAACTACAGCGCCATTCAATGCAGTAAACGCTACTCAGGGTTATACTGATAATTGCGGTGGCACTGTTACTGCTGTTTTAACGGGCTCTGCTACTACAGGAACTGATTGTGCCTGGGTTACCACTTATACTTTTGATATTAAAGACGCCTGTGACAATTCTTTTGCCAGTCGTCAATATTCTAATACCGGTAGCGATCAGACAGCGCCAACTTTAACTGGTACTGCTTATGCTGGTATTGGTAGTTTGAATGCTTGTAAGGTTAATGCTGTTGCTGCTGCTCCATTTAATGCTGCCAATGCTATAACAGGTTATACCGACAATTGTGGTGGTACTGTTACTGCGGTATTAACTGCCACTGATGTAACGGGTACGGACTGCAACTGGAAAGTAACTTATACCTTCACTGTAAAAGATATTTGTAACAATCCTTTGATTGGTCAAACCTATTCAAATACTGGTAGCGATCAAACAGCTCCAAGTTTGACAGGTGTTGCTTACGCAGGTCAGTCTAATGTAAATGTATGTAAAGCGAGTGCTCCTGCATTTGATCAGACTCTTGCCAAGGGAGGTTATACTGACAATTGTGGTGGTACTGTAACTGCAGTTGAAACTAATACCTCATTAACAGGAACAGATTGTTCATGGAATGTGCTCTATACTTTTAAAGTTGTAGATGCTTGTAACAATGAATTAACCGGTCGTACTTATTCAAATACTGGTGGTGATGTTTCAGCACCAAGCTTAACCGGTGCACCTTATACAGGTCCAACCGGTGTTAATGCTTGTAAATCTGGTGCTGTTGCTGCTTCCCCATTCAATGCTACTCTTGCAAAACAAGGTTATGCCGACAACTGTAGTGGTACTGTTACTGCTACCTGGACTGCAACCTCTGCTGTTAGCGGAACCGATTGCAGCTGGTCATTTGTTTATACCTTTAGTGTAACAGATGCTTGTTCTAACAGTTTAACTGGAAGAACTTATACTGTAACTGGTGGCGACAATACGCCTCCTTACCTTTCAACCACACCTTATGGAGGTACGACAGGTACCAACGCATGTAAAGCCAATGCTGCTGCTGCTGTTCCTTTTAATGCAACTTTTGCAAAACAAGGTTATGTTGATGCTTGTAGTGGTGGAACTGTAACTGCTGTTTGGACTGCTACCAATGTTGCAGGATCAGATTGCAGCTGGCAGGTAGGTTATACCTTCTATGTGATTGATGCTTGTGGTAAAATGTTTACAGGTCAGATGTATACCAATACTGGTAGCGATCAGACTGCTCCAACTGTTACCAGAAACCCATATACACGTAACTTCAATGGTTGCGGAACTAGTTCAATTACTGGTCCTGTTTACAGTGCCAGCCCTATTGCTTCAACTTATGCTGTATTCTCTGATGCCAATAATAATGGAATAGCTATTGATAATTGCGGAGCCAGCATTGGCACGGTTACTTATCAGGATGCTTCACCAACGGGCACATGTCCAATTTCAGTGAATCGTACCTGGACACTTCGGGATGCTTGTAACAATGCTACTAGTTGTATTCAGGTTCTTACCATTACGGATAACGTAGCGCCTTATATTTTCCCAGCCCCACAATTGGTTGTAATTCCAGGATGTACTGTAAGTTCAATTCCTTCTCCTGCTGTCTTCTCTACAACACTTGCAACTGCACCTCTTGGTACATTTGCTGCTGCTCCTTATTTAGGTGTTGTTATTGAAAATTGTGCTATTACTTCTGAGAAATATATCGACGTTCAAAACGGAAGTTGCCCAATCATTGTTTCACGTACCTGGTACCTGAGTGATGCTTGTGGTCAAACAGCTACTGCTACACAAACCTTAGAGATTTATGATCTGGTTGGTCCGGTAATTAACACACCTCCTGCTAATTATGCTGTTGCAGGTTGTAATACCTCTGTATTAACCGGTGCTTTTGCTTATTCTACCACACCTGTTACCTTAGCCAGCTTCGGTTTGTTCAATAGCGTTTATGGCGGTACTGCCACGGTATGTACACCTGGCCCTATCACTTATGTTGATGCTGTAAGCGGTACTTGTCCTATTCTTGTTTCACGTCTGTGGACAGTAAAGGATCTTTGTACCAATGTAACAACGACTTGTGTTCAAACGATCACGATTCAGGATATCATTGCTCCTTCAATCACCACGAGTCCTGCTGCCCGTATTATTCAGGGTTGTGGTTTGACTGATATTACTAATCCTGTTTATAGTTCAAGCCTTGCTGCTTCAACATATGCTGTTTTCAATGTGAATAATGGTGGTGTTGCCGCTGATGCTTGTGGAATTACTTCTGTATCTTATCAGGATGCCATTTTTACTGCTGGTCCTTGTCCTGCCATTGTTGTTAATCGTACGTGGTCTTTGAGTGATGCTTGCGGTAATACTTCATCAAGGGTACAATCGATTACTGTTCATGATGTCATTGCTCCTGTAATTTCTGCCTTCACGGTTACAAATATCGAAGGATGTGATATTAATGCAGTCGCTGCTGCCGGTCTTCCCGCATACAATGGTACTGCTACGAACGTAAGTTCAAGTGCTTTCGCTACTTCCGGTGGTGTTGTTACCGAAGGTTGTGGTGTAGGCGTTTATACTTATTCGGATGTTAATACCGGTACATGCCCAATCGTTGTAAATCGTACCTGGGTTCTTACCGATCTTTGTGGTAATGCCAGTTCAGCTGTTATCCAGGTTATCAATGTTCGTGATACGCAAGGCCCGATTATGGTTACTGCTCCTTTAACAAGGAATGTTGTTGGTTGTACTACTGCAGCGATCACTTCACCTGTTTATTCTGCAACGCAAACTGTTGTTGCTTATCCAGTATTCGGCTCTGCACCAAACAATGGTGTAGCAACTGACGCTTGTGGTGTTGGTATTGTAACTTATCAGGACGTTGTAGCCGGTGCTTGTCCGGTTGTTACCCGTACCTGGGTCATCAGAGACCTGTGTGGTAATCCAACTACGGTTACTCAAACGATTAATCTGTTAGACACTGAAGTTCCTTCAATTACAGCTCCTGCTAATGTTGGTGTTTCTTGCGCTTCTCTTGTACCTGTTGTAAGTACTTCTTCATGTACTGTTTCAGATAACTGTACTGCAAGCCCAATGATCAGTGTTACGTTTGTTTCGGATGTAATCACCAATCAGACCTGTGCTAACAAATACACCCTAACACGTACCTATCGTGCTACTGACCTTTGTGGAAACACTGCTACTGCTGCTCAAACGATCACTGTAAATGACGTTACCAAGCCAACGATTACGGCTCCTACAACTGTTACAGTTTCTTGTGCGACTGAAGTTCCTGTTGCTGCTGCTGATTATACTGCTTTTGTTGCCATTGGTGGTGCTGCTTCTGATGTTTGTTCACCAACTGTACCTACCATTACCTGTTTGGGTGATGTTACTGTAAGCAATGGTTGTGTTAACAAATTTACGGTTACTCGTACCTACCAGGCTGCTGATGCTTGTGGAAACACTGCAACTGTTGCTCAAACGATTGTTGTTAATGACGTGACCAAGCCATTGATTTCAGCTCCTGCTGCAACAACGGTTTCTTGTGCTACGAATGTACCAGCCGGTGCTACTACTTATGCATTGTTAACTGCACAGGGTGGTACTTCTTCAGATAATTGTTCTGCTGCTGTTCCAGCCATTACTTTTGGTGATGCTATCAGCGGACAGACCTGTACCAACAGGTATACGATTACACGTACATATACTGCTACGGATCTTTGTGGTAATGCTGCTTCATCTGTTCAGGTTATTACTGTAAATGATCAGACTGCTCCAACGATCACTGCTACTCCTGGTCCTGTTACTGTAGGTTGTACCTCTAGTATTCCTGTACCAAATATTGCTTTAGTTTCTGCAACTGACGGTTGCGGTGGTACAGTTAGTATCACTTGGCTTAGCGATGTGAACAGCAATGTTTTATGTGCTGATCGTTATACCGTAACCCGTACTTATAAAGCTGCTGATGTTTGTGGAAACTTTGCTACAACCTCACAGGTTATCACGGTTAATGACGTTACTGCTCCTACAGTTACTGCTCCTGCAGATGTTACTGTTGCTTGTGCTTCAGCAGTTCCTGCTGTAAATGCAGCTTCTGTAACTGCAACTGACGGTTGTGGTGGAACGGTTAGCAAAACCTGGGTTAGTGATGTAACGATCCCTGGCAGCTGTCCAAATAAGTTTGTTGTAAAACGTACTTATATGGGAACTGATGCTTGTGGTAATGCTGCTACCAGTGTTCAGACAATTACTGTTAATGATGTTACGGGTCCGGTTATGACTTGTCCTGCTGATGTTACTGTACATTGTGCCGGAGATGTTCCTGCTGTCAGCACTGCTGCTGTTACTGCTTCTGACGCTTGTGGCGGAACTGTTACCAAGACCTGGGTTGGTGATGTCATCACACCTGGTGCTTGTGTTAACAAATTCTCTGTAGCCCGTACATATTCTGTTGTTGATGCTTGTGGAAATACAAGCAGCTGTACACAGATCATTACTGTTAATGATAATATTAATCCTACAATCACTGCACCTGTTGTTCCAGTATCTTACTGTGCACTTCCTGGTGATATGTTCAGGTTGATCACTGCTGGTTTGGTACCAACAATTGCTGACAATTGTACTGCTACCAACTTACTCACCCTGAATTATAGTGCTACTGACTTAATTGGAACTACAACTGGTGTTTGTACTTATAATGTAGGTCTCAACGGACATACTTTCAATGCTGGTGTTACTACGGTAACTTATACCGTTCGTGATGCTTGCGGAAATAGTGCTTCGACCTCATTTAATGTGAATGTTGTTGTTACTCCTAATGCAGGTCCGGATATTGAATTATGTCAACAAACAAGTGTAACCCTCGTGGCTACTCAGGTTGTTGGTAATGGTTCATGGTATGTTAATGCCAATAAGACTGTTGCTATGCCTGGTGCTCCTGCTGTAGTTGTTGGTGTAACACCTCCAACCCCAACTTTGGTTAGCGCTAGTCAATTTGCTGCTACTGCTTATGGTTTAGTACCAGGTTATCAATATACCTTCTATTATAAACTCGCAACTCCTGGTGATCCAATCAATTGCCCTGTTTCTGATACTATGACGGTAACCAATTGGATGCAACCTGTTACTCCACTTGCTGGTGCTGATCAGTATGCTTGTGCTGCAACAACTGCAACTCTTGTTGCCAATAACGGTGTAGCTTTGGCTTACGGTGTCGGTGTTTGGTCATATAACTATTCAGTTCCTTCAGGTGCTCCAGTTCCAACGATTGTTCAAACTGGTCTTACTGCAGCTGTATCTGGTCTGACTCCTGGTTATAACTACATCTTTACCTGGACCACGAAGAATGGTAATGTATGTGAAAACAAACATGACAATGTTTCTATCTTCGATTATGCTCCTGCAAGCGGTGTAAGTGCCGGTACCTCACAAACCATTTGTCCTAATGCTACAAGTGTTGCCCTCAACGGTACCGCCAGCAATTATGTCAATGTTTCATGGGCTAGCTCAGGAACGGGTACCTTCAGTGCTCAGAATGTTCTGAACCCTGTTTACACCCCAACTCCTGCTGATACAGTTGCCGGTTCAGTTCAGATCACTTTGACTGCAGTTTCTACTGCTCCTTGTCAACCAGTTTACAGCACGATCACATTGACCTTCAATGATGTTACTGCTCCTGTGGTTACATGTCCAAGTGGCTCACCAGTTACTGTTAACGCTAATGCTCAGTGTGTCTACTTAAACACGGGTACTGGCTGGAATGCAAGTGCAACTGATAATTGTGTTGTTAAGTCACTGGTTGCTACCCTCACAGGTGTAACAACAGGTACTTATACCTCATTGAATAATGTTACCTTCAATAAGGGTACAACCACTGTTACCTGGACCGCACGCGACAGCAAACAAAATATTGGCACTTGCCAGTTTGTTGTAAATGTTGTTGACGTTACTGCTCCGGTAATCACTTGCCCAACAGGCGCTCCATTTGTAAAATCAACTGACAATAATGTTTGTACCTATACTAACCTGGGTACTGGCTTAAATGCTACAGCAACTGATAACTGTAACTACACCTTAGTATATACCTTGAGTGGTGTTACAACAGGTACAGGTTCTTCACTGGCTAATGTTGTATTCGCCAAAGGTTTAACCAATGTCTTATGGACTGCCAGTGACCTTGCCGGTAATACTGCTACCTGTGCTTATACAGTAACAGTTAATGACAACCAGGCTCCAAGTGTTACTTGTAACCAAAATGTAAGTGTGTTCACTGATCTCGATCTTTGTACCCGCACTAATGTTGGAACTTCATGGGATGTTGTTGCTACTGACAATTGTGGTGTTACCTCAAGCGTTGCTACCCTCACCGGTGCATCTACAGGTACTTATACCAGCCTTGCCGGTGTTGTATTCGCTAAGGGTTCTACTACGGTTCTTTGGACTGTAAAGGATGCTGCTAACAATACAACTACTTGTTCATTCATCGTAACTGTTGTTGACAATCAACTTCCTTCTATTACTTGTGTAAGCAACGTAACGAAGAATACCAATACCAATGTTTGTACCTGGACTAATGATGTTGTCCTTGACCCAACAACCGGAGATAACTGTCCTGTTGTCGTGAAGGCTTACACATTAAGCGGCGCAACTAGCGGAACTGGTATTACACTAACAAGTGTTGTCTTCAATAAGGGTGTTACTACTGTTACCTGGATTGCAACTGATGCTTCTTCTAATACAAAGAGCTGCACATCTACAGTAACTGTACTTGATGTTCAGAAACCAGTTATTACATGTCCTGTTAACAAGACTGTATATGTATCAAATAACGGATGTACCGTACCTGATAACTCAACTGGTTTACCAACTGCTACAGACAACTGTACACTTCCTGCAAGTATTACGTTCCAACATACACCAGCCGGACCTTATGCTCCTGGAGTTTACAGTGTTGTTTGGACTGCTACTGACCTCGATAATAACGTAAGCTTATCTTGTACACAAACTTTGACTGTTGTGGATTCAATCAAGCCAGTAATCAACTGTCTTGCTAACGGAACCAAACTTGTTAACGTAGGTGCTAACTGTAAATATGTACAAACAGGAACAAGCTGGGATGCTGGATACAGTGACAATTGTGCTGCTACCTTAACTTATACCTTAACTGGTGTAACCACAGGAACAGGCGCCACTACACTGAATGGTGTTTCTTTCAACCTTGGTGTTACCACTGTAACCTGGAAGGCAATGGATCTTGCAGGAAACTTCAGGACATGTTTCTTCTTAGTAAGTTCATCTGACGTAACTGCACCAACGCTTGTTGCACCTCCATTGAAACTCGAATACCTCAGCAATGCTGCTGGTGCCATGTGTTTCAAAACTGGTGTTGCAATTGGAACTCCAACTACTGCTGACAATTGTTCTGTACTTGCTGCTACCAACAACCATCCTTCAACCACTTACCCACTTGGTTCAACCCAGGTACTGTGGACTGTACTCGATGGTTCAGGTAACTCAGCTACCGGATATCAGACTGTTCAAATCGTGGATACTGTTAAACCTCACCTGATTGTATTCCCTGGAACTATTACAATTACTGCTCCAGCTGGTGTATGTACCATGACAACTCCTGACTCTTTGGCCAATCATTCAAAACTTGGCAATGGTGTTTGGTTTGATAACTGTGTATTAACTGATTCAGCGATCATTGTACCTTCTACTCTTCATGTAGGTATTAATATCGTTGATTGGAAAGCAACTGACGGTTCATTCAACACAGGTCATTATTACCAACAGATTATCATGCTTGACGTAACCGGACCAGTTATCACTTGTCCTGCTGCTGCAACCTTTAATGTAACATTGGCAAGCTGTAACTATACCAATACTGGTACAGCTCTGAATGCTACTGCTACAGATAATTGTGGTGTAACTTCACTCGCTTATGTCATGACTGGTGTTACTACCGGTACAGGTACATCCTTGAATAATGTTCTCTTCAATAAGGGAGTTACCACGGTTACCTGGACTGCAAAAGATGCCAACCTGAATTCTTCTACCTGTAGCTATACTGTTACAATTGCTGATAACATCGCTCCTGTAATTGCTGCTTGCCCATCTAATCAAACGATTCAATTGGGTAGCGCTGTTTGTACCTATACTCATGCAGGTACTGCATGGGATGTTACAGCAACTGATAATTGTGCTGGTACTATTACTTATGCCTTCGCCATGAGCGGCGCTACTACCTCAACAGGTACAAACGCTATTGCCGGTAAGGTATTCAATAAAGGTGTCACCACTGTATTGTGGACTGTAACTGATGCTTCCGGAAACACCGCAGTTTGTTCATTCACTGTTACTGTTGTTGATGTGACTGCTCCTGCAATCACTTGTACAACAAACAAGACAGTAAGTGTTGGTACTGCTGGTTGTTACTATACCAACGTTGGTACAACATGGAATGCTACTGCTACCGATGCTTGTAATGTTGCTTCTGTTGCTTATGTACTTACTGGTGCAACAACCGGAACTGGTACAAGTCTTAATAATGTTAATTTCAATGGTGGTGTAACTACTGTTACCTGGACTGCAACAGACAATTCTGGTTTGACCAGCGTTTGTTCATATACTGTAACTGTACTTGGCAATACCTTACCTGTTGTATCATGCACAGGTGACAAGGTTGTCAGCACTAACCTGAATTGTACATACAAACATACTGGTACTGCTTGGAATGCTACTGGCTCTGCAAGTTGTGGTGCTGTTTCCCTCCAGTATTATGTTGGTGATTTCACAACCGGTATTTCTGGTACATCACTGAACAATCAAAGTTTCAACCTTGGTGTGAATATTGTAACCTGGGTTGCTACAGATGCTAACAGCAATACAAGTACCTGTTCATTCCTGGTAACTGTTGTTGACAATACACCTCCAAGTATTACTTGTCAGCCTGACTTTAGTGTTAACAATGATAACAATCAGTGTTTCGCTACGATCAGCACACTGCCTGCTCCAACTGCTGTAGATGGTTGCGGTGTATCAAGTATCACCCGTGTACCTGCAGGTAACACCTTTAATATTGGTGAGACCACTGTAATCTGGACTGCTGTTGACTACAATTCAAACAGCGTAACATGCGTACAGAAGGTATTCGTTGTTGATTACCAATGGCCAGTTGTTGTTTGTCCTAGCGTAACTGCACAAACGATTACAACAGGTTGTAACTGGACTGGTGTAAACCTTGCTCCAACTACTCTGACTGATAACTGTGGTACACCTACACTGCAATATGCTGTTGACAATGCAGCTTTTGTAACAGGTAATGCCAATGGATTCGTATTCACACCAGGTACACACAGCGTTGTTTACAAAGCAACGGATGCAGCAGGTCACGTTACCACCTGTCAATTCAATGTAACTGTTGTAGAAGGTGGTATCCCAACCGTTTCAACAATTGCTGCTCAAGTTAAGAATGTTGACGCCGGTACTTGTACCTGGGCTGGAACTGCACTGTTACCAACTGTTGCTGACAACTGTGGAACCCCAACCTTATCATACGCTATCAATGCAGGTGCTTTCGTAGCTGGTAATGCTAATGGTTACTTATTCCCGAAAGGAATTACCACGGTTACCTATAAAGTAACTGACGGTTATGGCAATACTGCTTTAGGAACTCCATTTACAGTTACTGTATCTGATAATGTTAAACCTACCATGTCATGTCTGTCTAACCAGACCAAGACCACAGACCTTGGTGCATGTACCTGGACTGCTGCCGGAACCATTCTTGCTCCAGCTGCTGTTGCTGACAATTGCGGTACAACAACACTTGCCTATGCTATCACTGGTGTTACAACTGGTAGTGGTACAGGTAATGCTGTTGGCGCTTTCGCTAAGGGAACAAGTACAGTAACTTATACTGTAACTGATGGTTCTGCAAATTCAACCAGTTGTTCATTTACTGTTGTGGTTACTGACGCTGAGGCACCAAACTTCGTGGCTCCAGCTGACCAAATCAAAACTATCGATGCAGGTGTTTGTACCTGGACTGGTACTTCAGTTATGACTGTTAATCCAACTGATAACTGTACTCCTGCTGCTACCATGACCTACGCATACAATGCTGGTGCATTTGGTTCAGTAAATCCTGCAGGTTTTGCCTTCCCACTTGGAGTAACCACTGTTACTTATAAAGCAACAGACGCAAGTAGCAATACCAAAACTGCTGTTGTTCTTGTAACTGTAACTGATAACATCGCTCCAACCCTCGTCGTTCCTTCAGTTGCTGCACAGAGCACAAGTGCCCTGTCATGTACCTGGACCGGTGTTGGTTTAGCTCCTTTAACACTTACTGACAACTGTACTCTTGCTGCTATTCCATTGGCTTACGCTATCAATGGTGGTGCTTATACAAATGGCAATGCCAATGGTTATGCCTTTGCTAAGGGTACTACTACTGTAACTTACAAAGCTTTTGATGCAAACGGTAACTTCAGCACAGCAAACTTCCTGGTTGTTGTTAATGACAATACTGCTCCAACGATTGGATGTCCAGGCAACGTAACTCAGGTTTCAGGTGTTGTTCTTGCTGCTACTGTAGCTCCGACATATTCTGACAACTGCGGTATTCCTACTGTTGCTTATGTCTTAACAGGTGTTACAACAGGTTCAGGTGCTGGTTCAGCTGCTGCTACTTATAATGTAGGTGTCACCACTGTTACTTATACTGTAACTGATGCTTCTGGAAACACTAACGTTTGTTCATTCACTGTCACAATCACTGCTCCTCCGGTTAACAACATCTCTGGTAAGTTGCTGTATAACAATCCAGCTTCTACCCCGATGAACAACTCTACTGTTAATCTGAAACAAGGTGGAAGTGTTGTTGGTACTGCAACTACAGCTACTGACGGTTCCTTCACTTTCAACGGTCTGAATGACGGTGCTTATACACTTGAGGCTTCTACTACCAAGCCATGGGGTGGCGCTAACTCAACTGATGCTCTCTGGGCAGTAAGGCATTTCACACAAATGAATATCCTTTACGGTCTGCAAGCACAATCAGCTGACGTTAATGGCAGCAACTTCGTGAACTCACTTGATGCTCTCCTTATCGCAAGGCGTTTCGTCAACATGATCAATAGCTTCCCAGCTGGTGATTGGGCATTTGAAAACCCATCAGTAGCCTTGAGTGGTGCTAATCAGTATGTTGAAATGAAAGCTGAATGTTATGGTGACGTTAACAGGTCATGGATCCCAGGTGCTAAGACAGCAACTACTGTTTCTCTTGCAACTGAGGGTACCCTCTATGTTAATTCAAACAGCGACTTCGTGATGCCGATCAACACCACTGCTAATCTGAATGCTGGTGCTGTATCTCTGGTTGTCAACTTCCCAGCTGATCTGTTCGATGTAACAGGAGTTAAGGTTGTTGGTGCTGATGCTTCTGATGTTGTTTACAAGATTGAAGGTAATGAAGTACGTATGGCTTGGTACAATAACAATGCTATCAACGTCAATGCTGAAGAGCCTGTACTCTTACTCAACATGAAGGCAAAAGACCTGACCCATATGAACAGTGATGCTCTTGTACTTAATGGTGCAACTGAAATCGCTGACGAAACTGGCAACGTACAATATGTTAACCTGACTATGCCAAAACTGGCCGTTGCTGCTAACAGCTTCGAGGTTAATGTATATCCGAACCCATTCTCTAACAAGACCGTCTTCAGCTATACCTTACCTGAGGCTGGCAATGTCAACGTTAAGGTTTATGACCTCGTTGGAAATGAAGTTACAATGATCTCTACGAACACAGTTCTGTCTTCCGGAAATCATACCATGAACTTCGATGCTAGCTCACTGAAACAAGGTGTTTATACTTACCGCATGGTTGTAACCAGTGCCTCTGGCGAACTGGTAAAGACCGGCCGTTTGGTGATCACCAGGTAAAAGCTGTCATACGATAAAGAAAAAGGGCTACCCATTCGGGTGGCCCTTTTTTTATGTACTAAAATGGAAAATCTTAAGTTAGATGGTTAAGGTGTAAGCGTCCGGTCTGATGCATATTGCGTAGAATAATTGCCTGGTATAGGTTTGCAGGTTCAAATAAACGAACCATGAGCAAACCAGCCAAACTACAGCAAGAGATGTTCAGCCTCATTGAGGATTTTCAGAATATCGGTCTAACCCGTATTGCCTACTGTGAGCATAAAAATATGGCAGTGGCCAAATTCTACTATTGGCAAAATAAGTTCCGGGAGCAATCAAGTGATGTACCATACGGGTTTATTCGTTTAACTCCAGGCAAAGGCCAACGATTGACTGATTCCTTGACACCGATAGTGCTACAATATCCTAATGGCGTGAGTTTACAGCTTCCCTCCGGGACACCTATCACAACGCTGAGAACTTTATTGAGCCTGACTTAGTCACAGATGTTCGGTTTAGAATCTGTCCATCGATATTTTTTGTACAGCCAACCTACTGATATGCGCAAGAGTTTTGATGCTTTGTGCCTGGTGGTTGAAATGGGGAAGGAATTAAAACGTTCACCCGATTCAACTCAGCCAGCCAAATCAGAGGCAGACCATTCCAATGCCAAGTCTGATAAGATAAAAGGTCATGCACGTCCGCCACTGCCTGCAAACCTGCCAAGGGAAGTTATTATTCTTGAACCGACAGTTGATCTGAGTGGTGCAAAAATGATTGGTACAGTTGAAACGGAGATATTAGAATATGTCGAGGCAAAAATCATTGTAAAAAAGTATGTCCGGGGTAAATACCTTTTGCCAGACGGGAGTATTGTCATTGCAGATTTGCCATCATTGCCGATTCCACGTGGTAATGTGGGGCCTGGTTTGATGACACATCTGATAGTAAGCAAATATGTGGATCATATTCCTTTCTACCGCAAACATCAAATGTTCAAACGCCAGGGGGTAGACCTTGCAGAAAGCACAATGAATGACTGGTTCCGTGCTGGTAGTGATTTAGTGGTTCCTTTGTACGAAAGCCTCAAACATCAAGGCCTTAGTGGGGACTATCTGATGGCCGATGAAACGCCAATCCCAGTATTAACGGATGAGAAACCAGGTTCAACACACAAAGGGTATTATTGGATTTATTATAACCCTGTGAAAAAACTCGTCTTTTTCGACTACCAGAAAAGTCGTGGCCGGGAGGGTCCAACTGAATTACTTAAAGATTTTAAAGGTGCATTACAAACCGATGGTTATTCCGGATATTTAGCCTTTGAAAACAACCCAAACATTACCTTACTTGCCTGCATGGCACATACATGCACGACGAAAGTTCGACGAAGCTCAGAAAAATGATCTGGTCAGGGCAGAACATGCTTTAAGTTTAATCCAAAAATTATACAACACTGAGCGAAAAGCCCGGGAATCACAGCTTGATTATGATCAACGCAAAGAACTGCGTATGCTTGAGGCAAAACCGGTAATGAATGAGTTTTATCAGTGGTTGATGGATAATAATGTTCTCTTTTTCATCAGCATAAAGTTATAGATTTGTATCTATAATCATGTCCGATTAATTAGGGGGCCGAAACAATATCTGATAATTGTATTGAAATCTAAGTAACGGAGAATGGCTTTAATTTGATGAATTCAAGTGAAAACGATTTTAAGCGATTCTCGTGCTGTTCCAAAAAAACAAGTTAAAATAAAAGAGGACGTTAAATTTTAACGTCCTCTTTCATTTTGATGTTAGGTATTAGAGATTTATCTACGGATAATCAGTTTTCCGGTTAAGAGGTTTGCTTTTGTGCCGGTGACAAGTATCTTGTAAGTATAAATACCTTGTGATAATGCGGAAGCGTCGATTTCGATAGTGTGAACACCACTTGACAAGGCATCTGTAATGATTTTGTTCATTACTTCTTTTCCAAGAAGGTCATAGATTCTAATGTCAACGTTAGCTTCTTCATTGAGGTTGAGTTCAAAATTTGTTCTTCCAGAGAATGGATTCGGGAAAACCTGAACGTTAAGATCCGATGTGGTTTGAACAAGTTTTGGAATACCCAGGTATACAAATGAGATCATTCCACTCGCATCAGACATTTCACTGCCTGAAAGCGCTTCGAAGTGAATTGATCCTAATTTATCACGACCCATTAACCTTGCCTTGATCTTCAATAAATCTGCATTATCTGTAAAGGTAGTTCCATCTAAATTGTACCATGCAATTCTAAGCTCATCACCTAAGACGTTAAACAACACATTTTTGCCACTTTCTTTAGCGAGATCAATGCTTAAAATTTCTATCAGACCGGCAGGGTAGGAGCAAACAAGTGACATAGAGCCGAGTTCCATCGCATGATTTATTTTAACAGGAATTGTCACGATGTCTGAATTGTCAATATATTGTATGCCAGATGTTTGTATGTCAACGGTAGGTGGAATTTTAAGGCTCGGAGGCGTATAAGAACCATTGACATCACCAAAGCATTCGGCTTTTAAGTTTACCACCTGATTTGAGTTGTTCAGGACCACATTAAAGGAGTTCGTAGCCCAATCACCAGGTGCGAAAGCATCAATATATTGTACAAATCTCCTGGCTACAGTAAGCGCATCAAGGGAGTTGACAACACCGAGGCCTGCGACATCAGCTGCTTTAAGGTGTAATCCACTGAGCAGGCTAATTTGTGTGAAGTGACGCATGATCAGTAAGGCATCCAGCGCGTTAGCACCACCCCACGCTTTTGTAACTGATGGTTCAATCAGGTAGTTGCCATTGGATAGATTACTAAAGTTATAATTACCTGCTGCATCGGTTGTTGTTGTGGCGAGCGTGTTGCCGTTCTGAGTTAGCTTGATTTGGGTGTTATTCAAGGGTGTTGCAGCTACATTGTCATAGGTAAGTTTTCCGCTAATTGTTGAAGTAACAGGCAAACAGGCTTGGACGTTGATCGTAGTACTTCCTGTTCCCACATTACCACAATTATGCTGGTCAGTAACATAAGGTATGGTATAGGTTCGTGTGGAAGAAGGAGTAATGGTGGTAATAAAAGGGGAGCTGAAAATATTGTTAAAAACAACATTGTTTGTTCCGTCAAACAGTGTCAGGCTGAATGGTGGTGTCCCACTTGGAAGGTTGACAGTGAGGGTAGTTGCGCTTCCCTGGCATATTGTGGTATTTGGCGTGACTAACACAGCGTTAGCCCTGGGATAGAATAGGGCGGACACATTTTCATTCATTTGGGTGACACAGCCATTTGCATTAATACCGCTGATGGAATATGTTCCTGCATTAACCATATAGCCGAAGTCAAGTTCCGTTCCATTGCCCCAGAGGGTTGCGATCAGGGTGGTGCCGTTCAGCCACAGGCTATAATAGACGCCTTGTTCAGAATTGGAGAGATATACGTGAATATCAGTGCATCCAAAACAACAAGCACCGCCTCCAGTAACCAAATAGGCAATTGGGGCAAGTGAAGGATAAACTAAGGCTGCGCTTGCCATTGTTTTCATGCAATTTATGTCATGAGCAATAACAGTATAGACTCCAGGATTAGACTGGTATCCGAAGTTGAGTGGCAATCCGCTACCCATTACAGGGGCACCGATAGGGCTGTTGTTATGCATTAACTGATACCATGAGCCAGGAGTAGATCCGGTAAGGCCAACGATACTTCCTTGTGTTCCAGGACAATAGTTGCCACCTCCGGTAACAATGAAGTTTTCAAGGCTGTTCACTGCAATGGTAACGCTACAGCTACTTGCAGCAGTCAGTGTTGTCGCATCTTTAACGCTTACCAATGTATATGTAGTGGTTGCATATGGATATACTGAGATCGGATAGATGTTTGACATGATGCCACTATAAGTATTTACCGTGCTCCCATTGCTAATCTGCACTGTAAATGGCGGGGTGCCAGTCAGATTAAGTAACATGGTGGCTTCAGCGCCCTGACATATGGTGGTGTTGCCTGAAATACAAGCAGTCGGAGGTGGTAAAGCCGCTACAAACACCCAGGCTTCAGCACACTCTTCTACCTGGATTGGGCTCATCCCTTCAGGTAGAATCATGCCTCCTTGTAGTATTGGATGACAGCAAATTTTGTATTTAAGGCTGTCCAGGCCGACAAATCCAGGTAATGGGATACATAAAATGCTGCCAGTCAGCGGGTCAACTGTCACATTAAAGTGATTTGGTTCTATGATAACAGTAATGTCAGTACATTCAATGACATGACCACAAGAGCTGTCGTTGGCAATGATAATGACATTAGAGGGAACTCCAAGAGGAGAAATGAGTGTGTCATTCAAGGCTTTTACGCCACATGTAATGGTAACCAGGGTATAACATTTATTTGTATTCCCATGGACGTCAGTGGCTGTCCAGGTTACCAGGGTCATCCCTGGGGGATAGGTTCCGCTTGCATCATTTGTTCCGTTAAAATCATTAACCACAGAAGCAATGCCGCAATTATCAGAGACAAGTGGTATTGGCATATTGACTGTTTGAATATCAGGCTGATTGATATTTTGAGGGCAAACGATGGCAGGCAACTCAGTGTCAGTGACAGTAACTGCCTGGCTACACACAGCGGTATTTCCGCTATTGTCAGTAACTGTCCATGTTACTATTGTTGTGCCAACCGGGAATGAAACAGGGGCATCATTAGTAATACTAACTTGTCCGCATAAATCAGAAGCTTGCGGGACTCCAATATTTACATTTGCGACTGAACATTCGCCTACAGTGGCTGTGAACAATGCCGTCGCCGGGCAAACGATAGCTGGTGAGACATTATCAATTACTGTAATTAACTGCTGACAATGGGCAGTGTTCCCGCTTCCATCAGTAGCTATCCAGGTAACTGTTGTAGTACCCAATGGGAAAGTGACAGGTGCATTATTGGTAATTGAAACACTGCAATTGTCTGTAGCTGTGGCAAACCCGATCTGGATATTTGACGCTTGGCAGTTTCCGTTTTGTGCCTGCGCATTAACATTTGGAGGGCAAATTATCACTGGTGGTTGGTTGTCGATTACAGTTACCAGTTGTAATGCTGATGAACTATTTCCAGCCAAATCAGTAGCAAGCCAAACTACGGTTGTAACGCCCAGTGAATAGGTAAGTGGTGCATTGTTGGTAATTGTACCCATGGTGCAATTCTCTGTAACTAAAGGATTTCCCAGATTCAAATTGCTTACTTCGCAAGATGTAGGAAGCGTGTAAACAGTAAGTGCAGCAGGTGCAACGATCACTGGAGCCACTTGATCAACGGTAGTGATGATCTGTGAACAGCTTGCTGAGAGGTTGGCTGCATCTGTAACCGTCCAAATAACTGTTGTTGTTCCCAATGGGAATTGAGCCGGGGCATTGGAGGTGACTATTAAAAGCCCGTTGCAGTTATCCCAGGTCAATGGAATTCCGATGTCTATATTTGAGGCATAACAAACACCAGGATTTGCAGGCAATGTTTTATCCCAGGGACAAATAATATTCGGTGGCTGATTGTCGATTACAGTTACCAGTTGGTTACAGCTTGCAGAATTACCATGGATGTCGGTGGCAATCCAGGTGACAGTGGTTGTTCCAACAGGATATTGTTGTAAACTGTTGTTTGTCAGCGATATTTGGCCAGAGCAATTGTCACTTGTTGTGGGACTTCCTAAAGCAACATTTGAGGCACTGCACATTCCGAAATTGGCATTAACTGTAACATTTGGAGGACAACTAATCAGAGGAGTGGAATGATCACTTATCGTGATCAATTGGGTACAAGTTGCTGTATTCCCTGAGCCATCGGTAGCGATCCATGTAACTGTTGTGTTTCCAACCGGGTAAGAAACAGGTGCGTTATTTGTCAGTACAGGTGTTCCGCAGTTGTCGGTGGCCGTCGGAGATCCTAAATTGATACCGGTAGCGATGCAAGATCCTACATTAGTGTTTGCAGTCACTGTTGGAGGACAGGCAATGGTCGGCGGAATGTTGTCAAGAACTGTAATAATCTGACTACAACTTGCGGATTTCCCATTAACATCGGTAACTGTCCAGGTAACAGTCGTTATGCCTATTGGGAAATTACCGGGAGCGTTATTGGTGACAGTGGCAATACCACAATTATCAGAAGAGTTGGCAGTCCCCAGGTTTACATTGGTGGCACTGCATTGCCCAGCCTGTAGATATAAGATCTTGTTTGGTGGACAAATAATATTTGGTGGCTGGTTGTCAACCACGGTCACCAATTGGTTACAGGTAGCGGTTTGGCCATTACTTGCTGTTACTGTCCAAATAACATTGGTAGTACCAACAAGATAAGTACTCGGGGCATTATTTGATAAAGTAGATCCTGAACAATTGTCATTCTTTATTGGAATACCAAGGTTGACATTCGTCGCTGCGCAAGAACCGAGGCCAGCATTGACTACAATCGGAGCAGGGCAGGTGATCGATGGGGCCTGATTATCTGCTACTACAATATCCTGGATACAGCTTGCCGAATTGCCATGAACGTCGGTAACAGTCCAGGTAACATGAGTAGTTCCTAGTGTGAATAATTCAGGAGCATTGTTAACCACAGAAGCAATTCCACAATTGTCGTTGACAATAGGTGTTCCAAGGTAAGCCAGAGAAGCAGTACAAAGCCCTTGTGAAGTATACAAATACAGTGTACTAGGGCAAACAACAGTAGGTGCTTGATTGTCAACAACAGTTACAGTCACTGCACAGGTGCTGGTATTGCCGTGTACATCTGTTGCTGTCCACAATACAGTTGTGACACCAACAGGATAGTTTCCACTTGCGTTCGCTGAGCCGTTAAAGCTGTTAAGCACAGAAGTCAGGCCACAATTATCGGTTGCCACCGGAAGTGGGACACTCACATTCGCCTGACAAAGACCCGGAGCTGAGTTTTGGAGAATATTGGAAGGGCAAGTAATCGAAGGAGACTGGTTATCGATAACAATGACCGTCATAGAACATGATGCAGATTTTCCGTGGATATCTGATACCGTCCAGGTTATTGAAGTGGTTCCTACAGGATAAGTCCCGGAGGCGTTGGAGGTGTTGTTGAAAGAGTTAGTTACAGAAGCAATTCCACAGTTGTCTGAGAACACTGGAGGGGGAACGTTAACAATAGCATTACACGAGCCAGCGCTTGCATTTATGCTGATGTTTGCAGGGCAAGTCAGGCTAGGTGCCTGGTTGTCGATAACAGTCACAGTCATTGAGCAAGTGGCAGTGTTGCTATGAACATCAGTAACTGTCCAGATCACTGTAGTCGTTCCGAAAGGATAAGTTCCGGAGGCATTGGCTGAACTGTTGAAACTGTTAGTAATCGTAGCAATTCCGCAGTTATCAGTGAAAATAGGGGCAGGGACATAAACGAGCGCATTGCATTGCACTAATGAAGTATTAACACTGATATTTGCCGGACAAGAGATGCTTGGCGGCTGAATATCAAGGACACTTACTGACATCGAACAAGTGCTTGTGTTTCCATGAATATCTGTTACAATCCATAACACTGATGTCGTTCCAACAGGATAAGTTCCTGACGCATTGGCGGTACTGTTGAAGCTGTTGGTTACAGTGGCAATTCCACAGTTGTCAGCAAAAGCAGGAACAGGAACCGTTACCAGGGCATTACAAAGTCCGGCAGCGGCATTTAGGCTGATATTCGCCGGACAAGTAATTGACGGTACCTGGCTATCCAAAATGGTAACAGTCATAGAACATGTGGCTGTTCTTCCATGTATATCTGCCACAGTCCAATTTATAGTAGTTGATCCAACAGGATATGTCCCGCTTGCATTGGCTGTATTGTTAAAACTATTGGTTATCGTAACGATTCCGCAATTGTCAGAGAAGGAAGGAACAGGAACATTGACAATAGAATTGCAAAGTCCAGGGCTTGCGCTGAGGCTGATATTCGCCGGGCAAGTAATTGTAGGCGACTGATTGTCAATTACAGTTACTGTCATCGA
The DNA here is from genome assembly GCA_037132075.1 of Bacteroidota bacterium. GTDB lineage: Bacteria > Bacteroidota > Bacteroidia > Bacteroidales > CAIXZF01 > JBAXPV01. The sequence goes on along the minus strand of JBAXPV010000002.1, from coordinate 3,795 downwards.
GCATGAAGTCGTATTGGCGTGTGTATCCGTTACGGTCCATATGACGGTTGTTGTTCCTACAGGGTAAGTCCCAGATGCATTGCCTGTACTGTTGAAACTATTGGTTGTTGTAACAACACCGCAGTTATCAGCAGTTACAGGAACAGGAACCGTGATCACAGCATTACATTGCCCCAGGTTTGCATTAACATTGATATTTGCAGGACATGTAACAGAAGGGGGTTGGTTGTCGGTGACGCTTACAGTCATTGAACAAGATGAAGTATTGCCATGTACATCTGTCACAGTCCATAAAACATTCGTAGTTCCAACAGGGTATATCCCGGAGGCATTGCTGGTATTATTGAAGTTGTTCAAAATGCTTGCCACGCCACAGTTATCACTAACACTGAGGTTTGGAACGGGGACCATAGCTGCGCACTGACCCAAAGCAGCATTGACGCTGAAATTGGAAGGGCAAGTAATGACGGGTGCTGCGTTGTCAATTACCGTAATTGTAAAGCTACAACTTGAAGTGTGTCCATAAGCATCTGTTGCCAGGAACGCATTGCTTGTTGTCCCAACCGGGAAAACAGAACCCGAGGCTAGACCGGAGATTTGCGTTATTGTCGGCGGTAAACAGTTGTCGGTTCCTGTGACTGTATAGCTAACAACAGCATTGCATAAACCAGGCGAATTATTAACAACTATATTGCCAGGGCAGCTGATCGTCGGAGATTCATTATCACTAACGACAACGGTAAATGAACAAGAAGCAGAATACCCATGAACATTAGTAACAGTATAACTAACTGTAGTTGTTCCTTTTGCAAAGGTATAATTGCTAAGGTTATTGATTCCTGTTACTGTTGAGTTGATTGTGGTAGCTCCTGTCATTGTCCAGGTAAGTGATGCTACCACGTCGTAATCAAAGTAATTGGCTTCAAGGTTTGTTACTGTTCCCAGGCAAACTCCTGCGTCTGTAGGAATGACAGCATTTCCAGGACAAGTAATTTGAGGGATTGTCAGGAAAGAAACAGAAGCTGAAGCTGGTGTTGAGGCAATTCCTGCATTATCGATAGTTACATAAGGAATGTTTACCAAAACCAGGCCGTCAAAAGGATCAAAGGCAACAGTCTGAGTTGGGTTGCCAGAAGTACTCGCAGGTACTGTTATTCCGCCGATAGGGAAAGTTCCACTTGTGTAATTTATTCCGTTAACCGTAATAGAAGTAACATTAGAAGGGAAGGCAGTTATCCGTATTGAATTGATGGCACCAGTGGAGAAATCACTTCCTGTAAACAGTGTCGGTGGAACTGTGAAGTTGGCAGTACCGCCCGGGTTGATCTGATTTGCGAGTAAATTATTGTTTGCCAAAGGTGCTTGCTCTATTCCGAAATTGACATTAGTCTCATTTGCGGAAACAAGGCCAACAACTACGATTCCATTTACATTACCGTCATTTCCGGTCAGCGTGTTGGTGACGTTGTTATTTATCTCACCAGTGTTAACCCAGCCGGAAGGCAGTAACGAAGCAGGAGCCGCGTTGCCTGAAGGCGTGTTGACGGTGGTCAAAACAACAGAGTAGCTCAGCGTATTGCTAAGACTATAAAATGTATAAGTGCCGATTGAGTTAACAGCAACAGTTTGATTAACAATGCCTGAACTGATCAGTGAAGCGTAAAGCTGGGTTGCACCGATTGATCCAATTCCTGTTCCGTCAACCATATTTCCGGAGTTCATGCCATTCACATCATTATAGACAATTCCTGACAAGCTATTAAACAGCGGTATATTCAAAATTGACGTTGTGCCTGATTCTCTTCCGGCATTGTCGAAGGCAGTGAAGTTGATTGCTGGAATTATAGTCCCATCAAGCGGGTCAATGCTGATCGTCTGAATTGGGTTCCCGGAAGTATTTGTAGGGACCCATACTCCAGCGATAGGCCATGAGCCGGGAGTGTAGATAGTGCCATTAATTGTGATGGAGGTAACATTGGTCGGGAAGGATACAATCCTGAGCTGAAGTACAAATCCGGATGGATTTTCCGGGTCAGTGCCACTAAATGCAGTTGGAGGGATTACGATGTTGTTAGTTCCACCGGGATTGATTTGCGGAGCAGGATCAACTGCAAATGGAGTTGGGAGCCTTTCAACGCCGAAGTTCGCATTGGCAACCGGACTAGTGATAACAGATACACTAAGAATTCCATTATTATTTCCGTCATTTCCAGCAGCTGTTCCCAGGAATTCACCTGTGCTTACCCAATTTGAAGGTAAAGAAGAAGTTATCAAAGTGGTTCCAATGGAGCTTGGTCCATTGGTCAGGATTACTTTATAGGTGGTATTATCCATCACTCCATATTCTGATCCAAAAGTATAGGTGCCACTCAAAGTAATTGGTAGAGAGGCTAATACGATGTTGGAGGCGTCTGTTAAATTCGCGTAAATAGTTCCTCCGGCGTTGGTCCCTGGACCATCAACAGTATTAAACGGAGATCCTAACAAACCATTTGCATCATCAAAAACATTACCGCTTATGGTAAGGTTAATGAAGGAGAGCGTTGCAGTTGCGGGTGTTGGATCCTGCATTCCGGCAGCGTCTCGCAGAGAATAAGTGAAAGTAGCCACCAGGCTACCATCATTGGGATCGAAGGTTAAAAGGGATGGGTTGTAATTGCTGATGGTAAAGTTCGAACTGGATATACTACTACCATTATAATATAATGTACCATTAGAAGGTAAGGTGACTATCGTATAGGTTTTGGTGGAAGCACAGCTACCTATTGCAGGACAATCTTCAGGATCAGATCCATTGAGCGTTGGCACTAAAACCTGGTTTGTTCCGCCCGGGTTGAAGTAGGTTTGGCTGATGGCATATGTTTGTGGGAGTTGGTCAATACCAAAATCTACGCCACTAATATTTGTTGACACAACATTTAATGAGAACATGCCATTTGATGTTCCATCACCAGTTCCGGAACCCTCTGCGGTATTGACCCAATTAGAAGGCAACACTGCTGAAACGGGATTGCCAACCGTGCCTGCAATTGTACTTAATGCTATGACATATGTTGTATTTGAAACAATACCGGCAGAACAATCAAGCGTATAAGTTCCATTTGAATTAACAGGAACAAGGCCCACAACATTTCCACCAACTAGTGCATTGGCATACAATTGAGTAGCTGAGGCACTGCCGATTCCGGTTCCATCAATAAGGGAATTATTGGTTCCGTTAGCATCATTGTAAATAGTTCCGTTGATGTGTAAATTGTTAACGGTAAAGCTTGTTGTACAAGTACTTGAATGTCCGCAATTGTCTATTGCTGTAATGACAATTGGTGTAACACCCAGTCCAACAATTGCGCCCTCAATAGGGTTTTGTGTAATGGTTACAGAATTGCAATCAGAACTTACTTCAACTCCAGATGTGTAATTGGGTACAATTGCCTGGCAAAGAGCATTTGCAATACCGAATTTGGCAGGAGTGCAGGTAAATATTACAGGAGCCGTCACATCATTGACATGAATGGTCTGAACGATGGTCGAAGTATGTCCGCAGGCATCGCTGATGGTATAAGTCCTGGAGAAGCTACGGTCACAACCAGTTGCGATATTCTGGACATCAACTGAAGAAACAGCGGCAACCAGGTTACAATCCGTGATGGAAGTTACGTTGGTATTTGCAGCCAGAAGGGCTGTCACATTTGCATAAGCTGTGGGTAAAGTCTGGGTACAGGCTGGTTCTGCGAGGTTTACACTCAGGGCAGTCATGGTTCCGGTGATTACAGGAGCCGTCACATCATTGACATG
>JBAXPV010000001.1:0-260010 GCA_037132075.1 Bacteroidota bacterium | reverse complement strand
GGATGGAATAAGTATCTTGGGCCCGGGCTACCGCCAGCGGCGGTTTAGTTCAACGACCAGGTAGCAAGACGTAGCTGGACGCTACGCCTAACGGGGGCAAGATGCAGTTAGTCGGACGGATCCCTTTTACTTAACTTTAAGTTTTGTCCAGGCTTGTTCCAGCTTCTGGTTGAATGCGCCTCTATCCGGAGTTAGATTCATATGCTCAATTATTTCACGAGACGGAAACATGACAGGGTTGTTTCTCAGGCTGTCAGGGAGAAATGCTTTTGCAGCCGGGTTTGGCATTGAATATAGGATCACCTCCATAGTACGGGCTGTGTTTTTTGGACGCATTAAAAAGTCGATGAATAATTCCGCAGTTTCTTTATTTGGGGCGGCTTTAGGAATGCACATATTGTCGATAAAGGAAAGTACACCCTCCTTTGGAATCGCCATTTTAAACTGCTTGCCTGATTTCATGATTTTGGCAATCATCCCGTTCCATGATTGTGCAATCCACACATCGCCGTTAACCATGTAGTCCACAATCATGTTGTTTTCATATTTCAACAGCAAAGGTTTCTGGCGGATCAATAAGTCAGTTACCGCGTCAAGTTTCCGCTGGTCATCGTCAATTTTATAACCCAGACATTTGTATCCGGCAAAAAACACTTCATTCATATCATCGCACATCAGAATATTATGACTGTATTTTTTATTCCACATATCATTCCAGCTTGTGATTGAGTCTTTAATAAATGTTTGGTTGTATACGATGGCCGAATGTCCATAAGCATATGGAATATAATAAGTTCCTGTTGGATCATAACTCAGTTTTCTGAATCGGGGATCGATATAATGAAGATTCGATAGTTTCCCGGTGTCAATGGGCTGGAGCAAGTTATTTTTAATCAACATGTCAACCATATAGCTGGACGGGAAGATCAGATCATAACCAGTAACGCCCATTTGAAATCTTGAGAACAACTCCTCATTGTCATTGAAGTAATTGATCGATACAGTCACATTATATTCCTTTTCAAAATCGGAGATCACCTCCTTAGAATAGTAATCAGAATAAATGTACATATTTAACTGTTTTTTTACAGGCTTTAAGAAATAGGATACTAAAAAAAACAAGACAACAATACTTATAATTCCCAAAAGTACATATTTGTATGTGTTGCTGATTTTATTGCTTTTTTGCATGCCGTTTGCCAATGCCAATGCTGATATTGTGAAAATTATCAAAACAGTGGATACAGCATTCAGCGCTGGTGTTACGCCAAATTTGATCAGGGAATAAATTTTCAGGGGTAAGGTTGTCGACGATACCCCTGACGTGAAAAATGTAACGACAAAATCATCAATACTTAATGTAAAGGCGAATAAAGCACCTGAAACGATAGCGGGCATCAGGTTGGGGAGAATAACCAATCGGAAAGTTTGCCATGAACTTGCGCCAAGATCTAAACTGGCTTCCTCGAGCCGCCTATCGAAATTGTTCAGCTTTGCCAGGACGATCAGGCTTACAAAAGACAAGCTAAAGGTGATATGGGCGCATAAAATTGACACAAATCCGAGGGGTAGTTTTATCAAAATAAACAAGGAAAGCAGCGATACTCCAAAGATGATTTCAGGCAGAATCACCGGAATGTAAAGGATGTTCTGGAATAAGGCTCTTCCTTTAAAAGCATATTTCCCAACCGCCAGAGCAGCCATTGTGCCCAGAATCGTCGATACAATTGTACTAGCGATCGCGATGGCAAAAGAGTTACGTATTGCAATCCACATGCTGGGATCCTCGAATACGTTAGCATACCATTTTAAGGAAAACCCTTCCCAGTGAGTCACTGTTTTTCCTGAATTAAAGGAATAGATGATCAGAATGATCAGGGGTGAGATAAGGAATGCAGCACTGGCAAAAGTAATTATCTTCAATAATATACTTTGCCCTATGCCCAAATCATTCGATCGCGATACGTTACCGGCCATGTTTAAATATTTAAAAGTCCTTTGTTACGTGAAGGATTGTAAAACCGCAGGTAGATCGATATGAATATCATCACGAAGAAAATCATCATGATTGAAAGCGCTGATCCAAAGGGCCAGTTACGTGCATGAATAAACTGAGATGTTATCAGGTTCCCAATCATATAATTGTCGGTACCTCCCATAAATTCCGGAATGATAAAATTTCCCATGGTAGGAACAAAAACGAAAATGATACCGGCAATAAGGCCCGGTACAGAATAGGGAAGGGTGATCCGTAAAAATGTCTGTTTTTTAGTTGCCCCCAGGTCCAGAGAGGCTTCCAGCAGTGAATTGTCAAGGCCATCAAGCGCCGAGAAGATGGGAAGTACCATAAAGGGTAAATTCCAGTAAATGAATCCTACATAAACTGCAAAAGTGTTGTTGAAAAGGTTTAAGGGTTCTCTGACAATCCCTGTGCTTACCAAAAATTCATTGATCAGTCCCGATTCACCCATTATTGTCATCAAAGCATACATCCTGATAAGGAAGTTGGTCCAGAAAGGAATCATAATCATTAACATGACGATCATTTTAGTCCGGGCTGAAGCAAAAGTCATATAATAGGCAATCGGGAATGCCAGCAGCATTGTGGCTGTGGTCGTAATAAATGCGTATCCAAAGGATCGTAGAAAGATTTTGAGATACATCGTTTCCGCAATTGCCTTATAATGTTCCAGGGTAAAACCCGGGCTGACACCGCCGTAAGTCTCTTTGAGACTAACACTATAGATCAGTACGATGACCATGGGAACGATAAATAATATCAACAACCAGAAGGCAGGAGGGAAAAGTAGAATATGAAATTCTTTGATTTTGAATAGTTTACGCATAAATAATCTCCCCGGATGTTTGACTCCAATGAATAGAAACTTCTTCACCAATGTCGTAAAAGTCGTTGGTAAGCTGGAGCAGGTAGTTTTGTTCGATCACCTTGACCATTTTTCCGGTACTCAATTCCAGGTGATAATGGGTCACATCTCCGATATAAACTTTGGTGCGGATGGTTGCCCTGACACTATTTTCAAAATTATTGGGTTCAAGCAGGCTGATTCGCATCCGTTCAGGCCTGATACAGAAAATGATTGTTTTACCCGTTTCAAACTTTTGGGAATTGTTAAGACGGATTCTTCCGGTATCTTCAAGTGCAACAAGGGTGCTTTCATCCTCAGAGGCAATTGTTTTTCCGTTAAGTACATTCATATTGCCAATAAAATCAGCGACAAAATGGGAGCGGGGATGTTCATAGATTTCCCTGGGGGAATCACATTGTTCGATGACCCCGTTGTTCATGACGGCGATACGGTCAGCCAGGGCAAGTGCTTCTGTTTGATTGTGGGTAACAAATACAAAAGTGATGCCTACTTTTCGTTGTAATTCAGCCAATTCAATACGGGTTTGCTCTGCAATTTTCTTATCCAGTGCGCTCAGTGGTTCATCAAGCAAAAGGATACGGGGTTCATTGATGAGGGCCCGTGCCAGGGCTACGCGTTGTTGTTGTCCGCCTGACAATTGCCCGGGCATCCGGTACTCAAATCCGCTCAGGCCGGCTAACTGAACCATTTTTTCAACCCGTGCAGCAATTTCTTCCTGCGGTGTTTTTTTTAGACTGAGGCCATATGCGATGTTGTTGAAAACATTGAAATTGGGGAAAAGCGCATAATTCTGAAATACGGTGTTGACATCCCTTTGATTTGGCGGGAGCTTTGTAATATCAGTGCCATCCAGTAAAATGCTTCCGGAAGTGACCTTCTCAAAACCTGCGATCAGCCTCAGGACGGTCGTTTTCCCACAACCACTGGGCCCTAGGAGGCAAAAGAATTCACCTTTCCCGATGACCAGGTTCACCTGGTCTGAGGCGACATGCTGTCCATACTTTTTTGTAAGATCTTTTAGTTCAAGCATGCTTCCTGGCTTTAAATTTTACAGCATTTGGTTTCCAGAACAATAATGATGTTGACGGAAGGTTCATTTTGCTAATTTTGGTAAATTTAGTAAATATACCGACGATAAACAAAATTGAGAAGAATATGTGTCGGCAAAACGCATTCCAGGCAGCCTTTCATTCGCAAACAATTACCATTCACAGGGGGGCGGCTAATTCACAAAATGTAAACACTTAAATAAATAATCCAACCTTTGAAAAAAGTAGCAATCATTATTGTAGTATGTTTTTGTTCTTTAGTATCATACGCTCAACTGGAAATGTATGGTCGCTACATTATTGATGGAAAAGTTGAACCAAGTTTCAATATTTATGGAGAAAAGAAAATTTCCAGTACAGTTAATTTGACCTACTTCGTTGTTGTTGAGGAAAAATGGTCAGAAGCACTTATAGGACTTTCATACGCTCCTGTAAAATGGATGATCTTAGGTTTAAGCACTGGTATTGAAAACAACCCGTCACTCTATCGTTTTGGTGCAAGCTTATGGCTTGGTAAAAATAAAACATCCTTTGTATTGTTGGGTGAAAAAGGAGATGGAAAAGATAATTACTGGTATAAAATATGTTTGGCTTACAAAGCTTCTGAGCAATTCACCTTTAGTGCCATGGCCTGGAGATATCAAGGAATTGGGCCACTTATCAGTTATATGCCTAAAAAAAGTGATTTAACCATATGGTTTATGCCGGCTTATGACCCTGAAATTGAGGCAAAGATGATGATGTTAGGAATTAATGTGAAAATATAAGGGGATAACTAATTCAGAATTACTTTTCCCGACCATTGATTCAATGAATTAATCAATCGAATAAAATATAATCCGGGTCTATAGTTCTTTAAGTCCAGATGCTCACTGTTATTCCCATTCAGTGGATGCCCTTTCTTCTGATAGATAAGCCTGCCAGTCTCATCCAGGATCTCAATGGAATAGTCTGATTTTCGGGCTTCTGGAGGTATCACAAGGTTTATATAATCATGTGTGGGGTTTGGACTCAGGAATTTGCCAAGATCAGACTCACTCATGTTTTGAATCCCGGCAACCATGCTAACTTCTACTTTGTCTAACAGCAGATAACTTCCTGCAACGATAGATGAATCTGAAAGATTGCTTGAAATAAAGCCTATTAACAGGGTATCTGGTGTAATTGTATCTGAATAAACGAAGGGGACTTCACAATAGGTCCAGTTAGCTGCCGCCGGCAGTTTCAGTAAAGCCTGCGAAAGTGTAACCTGGCTGTTTTGTAATGAGTTATAATACGAAAACATTCCGATTACCTGGGCTGAATCTCCCACGGAAGGAAAATACTTGTAATAAAAACTGAATTTCCCTGGTGTCTGACTAACCGGAGTGCCTTGTAAATTTCCATTTACATCCATTGAGCCCAGAATCAGAAATCCCATGAGACTTCCCCAATTGTTAAGCTGGGTCTCAATTCTGGCTGAATAACTGCCATCAACGTGATCGATCGACTTGCTCACCGACAATCCGCCACCCTGGTTTGTTTGCGAATTTGAGCTCATCCAATTCTGGGGTTCTTCGGATACGTAGTCGTTCCATTGTTCCAGGTCATTGTTGGGGATCTGTGCTGTGACACCTGTAAAGCTTATGTTGTCAATATATAAAATACTCCCCATCCCGCTTAAATTATTATAACTGGAACTCGTAATTGTAACAGCCAGCGTATCTGGTGTCTGCATCGGTGTTACCCAAAACGGAGTAATGACAAATTGTTGATAGTTTGCATAAGAGCCTTTTAAAACTGCATAACCACCGCCTATTGGCTGGAAAGATTTTTTGAACAAAAACATAACAATGGCACTATCTCCGGAAGGGATGTTGCCTTTAGCCCAGAATGACATAGAAATAGGGGTCTGGGTATAGGGAATTCCGCCAATAATAACGCCATTTCCGGGTTGACCCGCAAATATCCCTGCCGGCTCCACATGCGTGCCATTGCCCACCGTTTCTAGCCTGGCGGCATAATTTCCTGAATGAGCATCACTTGTGCGGGAAACATTGCCCGACCCTAAAAAATGATAACTACGAAAATTCGTCGTAGAATATCCTGTTGGCTGCTGGAAAATGATATTGCTAGTCCAGTTTTCAAAACTGCCATTGGGCAATAGCTGCGTAAATCCCATCAAGGGTAATAGAACAAGGGCGCAAAAAAAGGATATCTTTTTCATGTTGATCATGTTTTGTATGTAAAATTATTAAAAAAGTTGAAAAGAATCAAAAGTTTTGTTGCTTCAATAATTTTACACATTGACTTTTCTAAGGTATTGTGTGTTTTGCTACACGACACTTAATTTGTAAATTTGCGGATAAAAAGATGCACGCAGATTTTATAAATTACATTCAAAAATGACCTATATCTCATTCGAAGAATCCCAGAAATTCAGACAATCCTGGGTATGGATGTTGCTGGTTGGCGTCACAGTGTTGTCAGTGGCTGTATCCTTTGTGCTGACATGGAAAGAAATGAAACTTACCGATGCTGTGGTACTGATCTCAATTCCTTGCCTGGTGGTCCTTCTATTCTATTGGTTCAACTTAAAAACACGCATTGACAAAGATGGAATATATTATCAATTTTTCCCTTTTCATTGGAAAGAACGTGCTATTCTCTGGAGCGATGTTGAAACGGCAGAGGTCATCAAATACAGTCCCCTGGCTGATTTCGGTGGCTGGGGCATCAAATACGGGCGTAAAGGGAAAGCCTATAATGTGTCTGGAAACATGGGGTTTTATCTGACGCTTAAAAACAACAAAAAAATTCTTTTCGGTACTCAAAAGCCCGAGGAACTGCGGGAAGTGGTCAGGATGATTTTTGACCGAACAAGGCCTAGGGATTTGTTGTTATAAAGGCAAACCCGGGTTTAAGAAGATCTGCATCGGGATAAGTCGTTCTAAGCCGCTACGACTTTGAATGACTGCAAAGAATGAGTATATCAGGTTGTTTTGTGTAAATTTTATTGATGAATAATTATAAGGAGTCTCGTATTTTATTGCTCAGCTTTTTTATCATTGGGATGAGTGATCTGGCCGGATTGTATATTGGATTGGAGCATCTGTGGCCATGGCTGGTTTTTGGCGTATTCCTGATGCTGACAGGGGTTTCCTTTTTCCCGCGGATCGTCAGGGCACTGGGTTCTGACGAAGGATATGACCTAACTGTCAAATCCGGATTGAGATTATTGGATAATATCTGGATCTCGATGCTGGTGCTGGGATGTTTCCTTTATACGGGCTCAGAAGTGTCTCTTTTTACAGGTCTCCCGGTCTTGCTGGGGGAGCGATATGGCATGCATGAATATAGTATGTTAATCACCTTGGGATTGCTCTTTGTCCCTATTCTCATTGGCCGGTTATTATTTCCGCTGATTCAGGTCCTGATCAAGCCAAGGACGTTTCTGTTGTTTTCATCCCTTGCTGCTTTTAGCGGGCTTATAATGCTGATTCTCGGGGCGAAAATAGTTGTGTTTGCAGGAATCGTTGTTGCCGGATTCGGATTCGCCAATATTTTCAGGATACTCTACTCGTTTGCCATTAACCATTTGCCTGAAAAAAAGCATGAGATTAACTTCCTTGTGCTCGTCTCTGCCCTGGGTGGGGCAATCCTGCCGCCGCTGATGACACTCATGGCATTTGCTGCTGAAACAACGCTTGGTTTTGCAGTGCCATTGTTTGCGATCATGTATATACTGTTGTTGACGGTGATTACGAAGGCTTTGGAAGTGGGGAGTTAGTAGGTTAGTAGTTAGTGGTTGGGTGGGGTCTTTTAGAAATATTTGATAGCATTATTTTAGTTTTTTAATAAAAATAAAAATTGTTAGTGGGAACCATTCGTTCATTACAGAATAGCCCCCACTAACTACTAACATCCTAATTACTAACTACCTACTGCTTTTCCGGATCCAAAACAAACCGCATCAGCCGGTCCTTCACCAGGTACTTCTGGGCAGCTTTTTGGATGTCTTCCGGTTTTAGATTCTCAACGAGTTTGGGATAGTCAAGGAGGAGGTTGGGATCTTCACCGTTTTGCGTGTAAAAAACAATGTTTTCCATCCAGAAATCATTGCGTTCGAGGTTGAGCTTGAATTGTACCTCCTGGGCTTTTTTTACTTTGGCCAAAGTCTCCACATCAGGTTTTGCGATCACATCGTCCAGGATGCCGGTGCTGGCAACGATCATCTCATTTACACGAGATGGCTGACAAATATAATCCATGAAGATCTGGTACTCTCCGGCTGGAAATTTCTTCGTGTTTGAACGGATTGCAGGGGAATAAACACCTGACTTCTCCTCCCGTATCGTCTCTGTAAATCGGATCTTTAAGACTTCGGTGAGCGAATTTAAGAGGTAACGGTTTTCGCGGTTTGATTCAAAATCACCCGTGATCGAAAGACGCACATGGCTACGGTCTTCTTTTCCACGAAGGAGGTGACGTTCCAGCTTTTTCTTCGGATAACGTGTTCCAAGATCTTTCCATTTCTCTGCATTGGCCGTAGATGGCAGGCTTGCGATATAGGTCTCGGCAAATTTCTTTGCTTGTTCCGGGTCAAAATTTCCGATCATCAGGAATGTAAATCCATTGGCATCGCCAAAACGTGCTTTGTAGAACTCATAGGCTTTGTCGGGCTTGATGAGGTCGAGGCGTTCTGCCGTCACAGGTTTGTCGCGTTTGCTGTAGTTCGACATCACAACCTGCAGGGTGTCTCCAAAGGCGGTCTCCGGGTTGTTGCTGCGACTGGCAAGTCTCGATTTCATCTTGCTTTTAAAGCTCTGGAATGAGGCATCATCTCTGCGGGGATCCGTGAAATACAGGTTTAGCAGTTGCATCGCCGTTTCAAGATCCTGCGGTGTTGTGGTGGCATTGATGGTATTCCAAAGTTCAGAGATCGAAGGACTCACATTGACATTTTTGCCAGTCAGGAGTTTCTCGAGCTGGGTCTGGTCAAAGCCACTGATGCCTGCTTCGTTTACAAGGTTCGCTGCAAATTGTGCAGAAACATAGTCGTCGTCAGTAGCGAGGGAAGTGCCACCTGCTTTAAAACCACGAAGCTGGATCTCATCTTCTTTGAATTTTGTCTTTTTGAAAATGACTTTGGTGCCATTGGGGAAATTTAATTCTGTCAGGTCAAGTTTGTCGTTTTTCTTTTCTGACAATGCTTTAACAGGTTTCAGGGTTTTGCTGAACAGGGGTTTGTCAACGATAATAGGTTTGTAAGCTTCCAAAGGAGCGTTTCCTGCGTCATTGAATATCTTCAGGATCTCTGCTTCCGTTGGGATCGCGAGGCCTTCCTTACTCGGAGTGCTGTAGGTGATCACGGCATTTTTCTTCGTGATAAATTGTTTGGAAAGGGCATTGATTTCAGCAATTGTGATGCCTGGCAGTTGCGATTTTGTATAGTTGAATTCCCAGGCAATACCTGGAATGGGGCTTTTGTCAATAAAGTTATTGGTGTATTCGCCTACATAGCTCCGGGTTTCCTGTGTCTTGCGATTTTGGTACTGCTTCTCAATTTCTGACAAAAGGTTCTTTTTTGCATAGTCTAACTCCGTTTGAGTGAATCCGTGCTGAACAACCCTGTATGCCTCGTCCAGCAATGTTCCCATGCCTTTCTTTCCATCTCCGGGACGGCATTGAGCAATCATTGCATAAGCACCTTTATTCCCTGCGTAATCACCTTCATAGGCATAGGCACCTACGAAAGGCGGTTCGGGCTTTTTGGTTAGCTCTTGTAAGCGATCAGAAAACATCATATTGTATAAACTCTTCACAAGGTCTTCACGATAAGCAGTCTTCGTGCCCGGAACTGATTTGGCATGCAGGAAATACATACTCACCTGGTCGCTGGTTTGTTCCTTGTCGGCAGCCACTGAAACCAATACCTCTTTGTGGTCAGGCACATCATAAATTTTGTGTTCGCGTGGATTTGCAAGCGGAGGGATACTCCCCATATATTCTTTAATCAAGCCTTCAATTTCTGTTTTGTTGAAGTCGCCGACAGCAACGAATGCCATCAGGTCTGGACGATACCAGTCGTGATAGAATCTCCGGATCGCCTCATAGGGGAAATGCAGCAGCGTGGCTGTGTCTCCGATTACATTACGTTGTGCATATTTTGAATTATAATACATCTTTTTCATGTGAATGTCATAAAGCCGCCGTCCGGCGCTTCTTCCCTGGCGCCATTCTGAAACGATAACGCCACGTTCTCCGTCGATTTGTTCACTGGCCATGGTGACATTATGCGCCCAGTCTTCCAATACGCGGAAGGCATTACGAAGTGCTGCAGGATCGCCCATAGGAATTGGCAACTCATAGGTGGTGTAATCCTGGCGGGTGCCGGCATTCAGGTCAGAGCCAAAACGGATTCCTTGTTTTTCCAGGAAATTCACGAGTTCGTTCTTTGGGAAATTCTTGGTTCCGTTGAAACACATATGTTCGGTGAAGTGTGCCAGGCCATTCTGATCTTCATCTTCGTTGATGGCGCCGGCATAAACTACAATCCGGAAATAGCCTTGTTTTTCAGGCGTTTTGTTTTCACGGATGTAATATTCCATGCCGTTGGACAGCTTGCCTGTGGTGATGGCACTGTCGACAGGGATTTTGTCATTGGCCGGTGTTCCCTGGGCTTTGAGGGTTTGCTGCCCATAAAGAAATGGAAGCAGGAGGATTGCGTAAAGGACTTTTAACTTCATAAGTGTTTTGGTTAAAATTTTAGCGAAAATCAATATAGTGAGCGAAATTAGCAATTTCAATCGACGGGAAGCCTTATTTTCCCGATGAATTGGGTAAAAGAAGAATTCCTTACCGGAATCCTATAGCATTATACCCATTCCATTTTTTTAGATCAGGTATCGGAACGCAAGTCTTTTCAGGCCCCGGATTGCCCGCTGCTTGCTTGAAGTTTGTCTCATACCCCAGTTGATATCCCCGGAGTTCAATGTTGTTTTTCTTCCGGAGAAAATATCCTGTATATAATCCAAGTGCCATCGGGAAGCGTCCATCCCACGGCCAGCTGAAATGATGATAGTCTTCCTTTTTTCCCAGTGCCATGCCAAGTCCATTTACCCGAAAGGGAGTAATGGGACTGTTTAACAGATAGGTTATGTTCAAATCATAATCCTTATTGATGGCCATTTGCTTCGCAGAAGAATCTGTCCCGTATGGCTGAAAAGGATTTCCGGAAAGTTCTGCTGTGCCATATCCCACCGCATTGCTGGCAATGATAATGGCAAAGTCTTTGCCCAACAACCATCCCCGGGATTTTAAAATTGAGTCGAGCGCATTGGAAAGCTGTTTTGCCGTAATCTGCATCTTGCCCAACGAAAACGCAGGAACCAAAATAGGAATGATATCCCTGTTTTTACCGTAATACTGGATCAGCGGAAGCAAGGCGTCAAATACAGATGACGCTTGCATTACAGTGTTATTAATAACATATAATGAGTCCGGAAGCGTTTTTAATAAGTCAGTACGTAAATCTGATGCATCGATCGGGCCCAAGGGCGTGTCCCATTTCTGAAAGCTTTCAAAGATGAGCTTTCCTTCGGGAACTTCTTGCGATCTTGTTTCATAGGCCCCAATTAGTAACAGGTGTTTGGCTGTCACCCCGGAAAGAAGTGCAGGATACAAATAACCGACCTCTTTATAGGAATCGTGCGGGCATATAACAACTCCCCACATATTACGGCCGGTGCCACTGCTGATTGCTTTGGCATTTTTATATTTACTAAGTTGTGATGTTTCAATGTGTCTGATAAAGCTATCAATTTCCCATGAATGTTTCACAAAATGACAAGTATCTGTCCATTTCCTGATGTCAGGAGTTTTAGGAGATTGTGCTGTAAGCTTGAGTTCAAACAGCATCAGCAATAAGAAATATATGATTTTTCTCATGCTGCAAAATTCAGAATTTAATTTGAAAGAGCTTTGCTTTATTTGCTAATCTCACTCGTCCTGAAATTTGTTGTCGTGTATTTCCAGTTGTTGTGGCTTAGAATTATTTCACTATGGAGTTCCAATTCCCATGACAGGAGCAAGGAATCTAACCCCCGAAGCAAAGCTGGCAGCAAGGGCATAATTGGTCACCGAAGCTTTTTGAACATTGCCATCGCAGCCATACCATTTCACCAGCGAGAGGCTGTGGACACCACAATATATTTCCCTATCCTCGCCGCAACGGACTACCTATAAAATTCTATCCTCAAAAACTACATATGCTCCTGGCAATACCCACCCCTTAACCGGTATGTTGGTATATTGAAAATTGGTATTTTGGTACATTGTCATTTTTTCACCTTCATCAAACCTTGCAAATATCGCTGCTGTGCCTCAGTAAGCTGCGAATTCAAAGTAATTCCTGGCAATTGACTTTTTTTCTCCGGCGCACTATCAAGATAAAGATATCTGAAAATCTGGTTTTGAGGATACTCATGAACGAGCATGGCACCGTACTTCGCCGCAACAGCTGGCTCTTTTTCGATTTCTGCATAGATCTTCATCAGGAAATATCGTGACTCAGTCCGCAGGATCTCGTCATCGCTCGTAGTGAGTCCTTCGAGAAGGGCAAGCCCCTTTTCCCTGCTGACGTCGATGCCAAAAATGCTGAGGGGGTTGAAAATGCCAAATTTCTTGCCGGCTTCGGCCATAAAATACTCGTACAATCCCTGGGTAAGGCGGAATGGCTCATAGGTCTCCACCTCCCGTTTGCTGGCTTTGAGCAGCCCGGATGAGGTGTGAAGCAATTCCACGGCCTTGACATATTGTCCTTTGTAAAGCGCATAGCGGGAATTCAAGGAATAAGCGATGATTATGCAAAACAGTGACTCTCGCTCAGGTAAGGTTTCTGCGAGCTGCATGGCTTTGCCCAGCTCTTCAGTCAGAACCTGTCCCTGGTGATTTTGTTCATCCCCGCTGATGATCATCCACCAGCAATGTTCTGCTTTCAGGATGTGACCCCAGGGTGAGCCAGGATACATTTTGATTAGCAGGCTGGCCTGGGCCGAACAATCGTTGAATTTAAAATGATACAGCTGCTGGAATCCTTCATAGAAAAGCTTGTTAACGGCAGGATTGCTTACATAGGTAGCAGCTTGTGTCGCGTTCGTCGCCAGCGAAATGGCTGCTTGCAGCAATAGGAAAATGAAGATCCGGAGCTTGTTCAATAGGAGGCTTTTGGTGTGGCGCAAAAATACAAATTCGAAATATAAAAACCTCTTATCTTTGCCGCACAAGACATTGCAATGAGAAAAGTAAAATTCAAGCTGAAAATATATATACTGTTGATCCTGCCTGCATCCCTTTTGTTTGGTCTGGTTTTGAGTAGTTTTGCCCCATCTCCGCCTTCAAGGATCAGCCTCGTGATGGAAACGAAAATGATGACAAAAGGGAAAGCCCTTATTGTGAATGCGGAAGTCTTCTATCAGTTCGACCAGGGTCGGATGCTTACCCATTATACAAGGCCGCTGGATTACTTGTTTATCACCAACAACAAAGGAGAGGCTAAGGTGTATTTCCCGGCATCCAATGAGGTCATGCTCAAACAAAGTGCTGAGTTTGACACTGAGAAAGGAATTCTTTTTTTCTTCTTGTCAAACAAACTCAGTGATCTGGGCCTTGCTGACATGGGCTTTAAGCCTGGGGTTACACGCAAAGAGGATGGCCTGGTCATCTCGACCTGGACACCACCTTCATCGCTCACCGAATTGTATTCGAAAGTCGAATTGGTCCATGAGAACTTCAGGCCAATCTATATCGCCTGGTATGATGCGAAAAAGATGCTCATGAAAAAGATCTTTTATTACGATTATGCCACCTATGCCGATTTTACCCTGCCTATGAAAGTCGTGGAAATTGGATACCTCTCTAAAAAAGACTCTACGATAAGTAAAATCACCTATTCCGATGTGAAGACAGGTGCTCAGGCAAATAACGCCTATTTTAATTTTAAAATCCCGGTAAATGCAAAGGTTAAGTCGTCTTAGCTTTTTTTTACTGCTGCTCCTTTTTCCGGCAGGCTTTGCCTGTGCGCAACAAGCCGTGAGTCTGTCTGACAAGGATTTGTTGCTTGGAAAAGATTTTACAAAAGCTGAGTTTCAGCAAAGAAATCCTTCATTTTTACTGACAAAGAATTCCAATGTTTTTGTCCGTTACAATCCTGTCAGCCTGGCTCTGGGCTCTGTCATGTATATTTATCAGAATGTGTTTTCAACACAGATCAGCGCAGGATGCATGTACAGTCCTTCCTGTTCTGGTTTTAGCAAGCAATTGATATCAGAGTATGGCATCATTAAAGGCGTGTTCTTGTCGGCCGACCGGATAACTCGCTGTAACCGGATCTCTGGCATAGACCTTCATCCGCTGGATATGGATGATCATGACCATAAAGTTCATGAAGACCTGAGTATTTATCGTTTGCATTGAGGAGATCCCTGAACATATGGTTGTTTGTAATTGCGTTGCTGTCAGGCGGTATACCTCTCTCGGCACAGGATGTAAAGCCTGACTCTGCGGCATTGCGACGGATCGACTTTGTCAATTACCTGATCGGAAAACAAGAATATAAAGATGCTGCTTTTCTTTTGGAGCAGGAGAGCAGCAAGCTTCCAGCCGGGAGTTCCGTTCTTTCGGATACGGTTTTTCATTTGTTGGGATGGTCATATTATTCTCAGAAGGAGCTGTTACAGTCACGAAACGCATTCGAAAAAGTATCCCCGAAATCGGCTTCTTACCTGAAGTGTCGGATGTTCTCTGCCTACAACAGCGCCTTTCTTGGTGATACCGCACATGCAGCCCGTATCCTTGATGGCTTGTCGGGCCAGGAAAGCTGGGAGATAGAACTCATTCACTTTCAGAAAGCAGGATTGAATTTGTTGAAGCGTGATTTACCGGCTTATCAGCAGGATGTGACTTTTTTCACCTATCGTTTTTTTCCATTGGTGGCTGAAGAACAACGATTTGGCCAAATGGCAGATGTGTTGCGAACACGTAAAGACAAATCCATGGTACTCGCAGCCTTATATTCATCACTCCTGCCAGGCAGCGGAAAAGTATATGCAGGAAAAACAGGGGAGGGGGTGTCCTCATTTTTAATACTTACCGTGCTGGGGCTGATTACCTGGGAGAACTATCACAAGGATGGCCTCAGCGATTATAAAACGATTCTTGCCGGTTCAGCATTCAGTTTATATTATGTCGGAAATATCTGGGGAAGCGCTTTTGCAGCGCAACGCCAAAACAATAGATTTAACCATGAAATTGATCAGCGCATACTTTTTGATCTTCATATTCCTTTGCGTACCCTATTCAATTAGGGCAGAGGATGCGCAGCGAAAGGCTGACAGTCTCTACCGCGCCGGTGCTTATTATGAGGCATCGCTCGAGTATGAACGGTCTTATTTCCTGGCAAGCGATCCCGCTCAACGTTGTCTCGCTTTGCTTGAAAAAGCGGAGTGTCTCAAGCAAATCGGGGAATATTCCAAAGCTGCTGCAAGGCTCAGGGAGGTTCCGCACTTTGGCGTATCAGATTCTCTCTTTAGCCGGCTGGCCTATCAAATTGCGCTTTGTGATTACCTAGCAGGTGATTTCCAGGCGGCCCGCGCTGCATTGACAGAGAATGACCTTAGTTTCATAAACAAGGGAGATAGTCAGAATGCATGCCTTTTAAAAGTACTCATATGGAATGAGCTCCACCAGTATGACTCTGCACAACTCACTGCCATTCAGTATGTCAGGAATACGATCAGCAATGCTGAGGAGGCTGCTAAATATGAGACATCATTAAATTATTTATACAAGCCCAGGCGCATTCCCAAAATAAGAAACGCGGAGTCTGCAGTGTGGATGTCGCGATTTATCCCGGGACTGGGCCAGACCTGGCTGGGATATCCCGGTGAAGGCAGTATTAGCTTTTTGTTAAATGCCTCAGCCCTTGGACTTGGGATTTATGGCATCATTTCAGGTTACCCGATTACAGGCTATTTCCTGGGAGCGAGTTTCTTACAGAAGTTTTATTTTGGCGGACTCAATCGTACTGAATATCTCGCGGGCAGGCGGAATTATGCGGTGACGAAAGCGTTCAACGATTCAGTTAGAAAAGGTCTTTCAATTAAATAGGCTGAGGGCTTTTAGGCTGAGGGCTGAAGGCCTGGCTGCGCAAATCCTCAGCCTAACAGCCTTCAGCCTAACAGCTCATAAAAAAAGCTGCTCCAGAATTTCTGAAGCAGCTTATAAATAAAGTAGCGGAAAAATTACATCCACATAAAGAAAGCAGGATTGTTAACGTACTGTCCGATGTCATTCTGTATGGCCCCAACTAACAGCATGATCCAGTCAATGAAAGGAACGATTCCGAAAATACCACCGCAAGTGAGAATATAACCCACCCAGGTAATGGTTTTGGTTCCTAAATATGCCCTGTGAATACCAAGTGGTCCGACAACAAAAGCAAGCGCAAAGGCGACCCATGCGTTTTTGTCAGATTTTACTGCTGCAAGTGGACTTGGAACAAATCCAGCAACGCCTTGTGATTCATACATGGCTGGTAGATTAACTTGTTCAGCCTGTGCAAACATGGCATCGATTTTCGCATCATTAACCCTGTACTGGTTAACATTAGCAAAAGATCCCACGCTGAACAGCGCGACCATAATCAATAAAAGTGTTATTTTTTTCATAGATATTGGGTTTGTAAGTGGTTATTTAATGACAAATATATATAAAAAACAGTGCAAGATTTATTTTGTTTGTAATTCCTTGAAAAAATCTGTCGAAGAATATGCCGGTAAGGTTCCTGCTGTAATCCGTGGTATAAAACAATCTTTGTTGGGATTTGTTAAATAGCGTTGTGAGTTTTCATAATTTTACGCATCTCCTTGTTAGTCAAATAAATAATGTATACATATGAAAGAAAATAGTATGTTCAGGTTGAGCGTTTTGTCGTTTATGATGTTGATTGTGTTGACTTTGAATGCTCAGGATACACAGCCAATAGTTCAGGGATATCTGAACAACAACAAGGATAAGTGGGAACTTTCGAGGGCCGATGTCTCTGACTGGGTTATCTCCGACCAAAATACCGACAAAGAATCTGGGATCACGCACGTATACCTGCATCAGCAGTCATCCGGAATCAGGATATTTAATGCCGTCAGCGTCGCAGCGCTCAGGCATAATAAGGTATTCAGCTTCTCAAACAGGTTTTGTTCCAATGTGAGCGCAAAGGTGAATACGAGGAAGCCTGTCATCAGCGCACAGCAAAGCATTATTGCTGCAGCCCGCCATCTGGGGCTTAGTGCAAAACAAACGCCTGTGCTTCAAAGCCGTGATAAAGTAAAACATGTTTGGATCTTTAGTGCCCCCGATATTGCCCAAAAACCGCTTAAGGTCGAGCTTGTCTATCAAAAAGTTGGCAACAAATTGCGCCTCGCCTATGATGTGAGCTTTGCTGTGATTGCTTCTTCTGATTGGTGGAATATCAGGATTGACGCCGTAAGCGGTGATTTTCTTGAGAAAAACAACTGGACAACGCATTGTTCTTTCCCGTTGCCAGGCGATAATGGAATTGC
This sequence comes from Bacteroidota bacterium, assembly GCA_037132075.1. Classification (GTDB taxonomy): domain Bacteria; phylum Bacteroidota; class Bacteroidia; order Bacteroidales; family CAIXZF01; genus JBAXPV01. The sequence goes on along the minus strand of JBAXPV010000001.1, from coordinate 242,475 downwards.
TTTTACTGGAGAGAATACGCATTCTGCCGATAATTCAGCATCAATGCAACCCTCCTTTCTTCCACAATCGCCTGCTGCTGTTGAGAGTTACCGTGTCTTCCCCTTTCCCTTGGAAGCTCCCACTTTCGGCTCACGTCAACTGTTGACGAATCCTGCAGATGCGCTGGCTTCCCCTTACGGATGGCTCGACACCAACGGCGTGGCAGGTCCTGAATATACAATCACCCGCGGCAATAACGTTTTTGCTTACACCGATACCCTGGCCAATGACATACCACAGTATTCTCCCAATGCTGGTGCTAGCCTTAGCTTTGACTTTCCGCTCAATATGAGTCAGAGCCCCAGCGTGAACAAGGCTGCCAATGTCACCAATTTGTTTTATTTGAACAACAGAGTTCATGATGTCTTATTCCATCATGGTTTTAATGCCGCTGCCGGCAATTTTCAGGCCAATAACTACAATGAAGGGGGATTGGGCCAGGATTATGTTCTGGCGGAAGCGCAGGACGGCGCGGGTACCAACAATGCCAACTTCGGCACACCTCCTGATGGTCAGAGTGGCCGGATGCAGATGTATTTATGGTCATCAACGGCAAATGCGGGCTTCACCGTGAATAGTCCCGCATCCATTGCCGGTAGTTATACAGGCTCCGGAATGTCATCATTCGGTACTGTTAATTCGACACCCATTACAAGCAATGTCATCCTGGTGAACGACAACACAAGCCCGGCTTCGGACGCCTGTGACCCCATCCTGAATGCTGCTGCTATCATTGGCAAAATAGCCTTGATCGACAGGGGCAGCTGTACTTTTGTTGCCAAGGTCCAGGCTGCTGAGGCAGTGGGTGCTATTGCCGTGATCATCATCAACAATATTGCCGGCGCTCCTTTTACCATGGGTGGAACCGGAACCAGCACGATACCATCCTTTATGATCAGCCTGGCTGATGGGAATACAATAAAGAATATATTGAATTCAGGCGGCAGCGTCAACGTCACCATCCCGGTGGTGGCTCCGCCGGTTGCCATCGATGGATCTCTCGATAATGGCATCGTAAGTCATGAATATGGCCATGGTTTGTCGACCCGCCTCTCCGGTGGCCCTTCCAATTCCAACTGTCTTTTCAATGCCGAAAATGGCAGCGAAGGATGGAGCGACTGGCTCGCCCTGATCATGACCATAGAACCCGGTGATGCAGGCACAAACTCCCGTCCTGTAGGTACTTTTGCATTGGATGAGCCTGTCACTGGCCCGGGGATACGTAATTATCCTTATTGTACCAATATGGCTGTCAATCCCCATACTTATGCTGACCTGGCAATCAGCGGGGAAATTCATGATGTTGGAGAGATATGGGCCTCAGTTCTTTGGGATATAACCTGGAAGCTGATTGATGCCCAGGGCTTCACTTCTGACTGGATTAACGGTGCCGGCGGCAACATCATCGCTATGAACCTGGTGTTGGAAGGCATGAAGCTGCAGCCATGCGGTCCTGGCTTCCTCGACTCAAGAGATGCCATACTCATGGCTGATAGTGTGCTGTATGGCGGATCACATTGCTGCCTGATCTGGAAAGCATTTGCCGGCAGGGGAATGGGTGCCAATGCCAGCCAGGGAGATCCCAATGTCACCGGGGATGAGACTGAAAACTTCGACATGCCCAGCTATTGCCAGATTCCGACAAGCCTCCCGATCGCGAATTTTACGGTTAATACGACAAGCAACTGTTCCGGGACCTTTGCCTTCACTGACCTCTCAGACAGCATCCCACAAAGCTGGCATTGGGATTTTGGTGACGGATCTCCTGCCTCCAGTATTAAAAGTCCTTCGCATACTTACGCCACGCAAGGCACATATACAGTGACGCTTATTGTGACGAATACGCTGGGTGCGGATACAGCAACGACAACAGTCACTTATGCTACAGTCCTGACCCCTCTTGTCTCGGGTGATACCCTCGTATGTAGTGGTATGAGCGCCAACCTCAGCGCTTTTGTTTCTGTTAGTAATCTCATTGACTGGATGATCGGAAGCAATATCGTCCATTCGGGATCAACCTATGTTACGCCGCCCTTATCAAATACAACAACATATAGTGTTATTGAACATGAGCCTTTTATCACTGGATATGTTGGGCCTGTCGACAATAACTTTGGAACGGGAGGAAACCATGCCACCACCTTTGAAGGGAAAGAGAAATTCACGACCTATGCCCCGATGCGCCTCATCTCTGTTGATGTCATTGCCACAGGAGCCGGATTGCGCAGCTTTAACCTTTACGACCAGGGAGGAAATACCCTTCTGCATGCCGACACGATAAATTTACTCAATGGAAACAGCACGGTCACGCTGAATCTCGAGATCCCGGTTCCGGGGACTTATTGTATAGGTGTTACTGCACCAGCGAACCTTTACCGCAACAATGCAGGCGCTACTTATCCTTATTCGCTTAACGGACTCTTGAGTATCACATCGTCTAATGCAACAGGCACTCCACTTGATTTTTATTATTACCTATACAACTGGCAGGTAGAGCAAATCCATTGTGAAAGTGTGGCTGCGACGCATACAGTGACGGTGGTGCCGGCCGCAACACCTGATTTCTCTTATAGTTTCAATAATCTGAGCTGTAATTTCATTGATTTAACGAGCGGTGCTCCACAAAGCTGGCATTGGGATTTTGGCGATGGAAATATTTCGATTCAACAAAACCCGCTTCATACCTATGCCCAATCTGGTGTGTATACGATTCAGCTTACGGTGACACAGGGGAATTGCACAGAGACAGTGACAAAAACCATGAGCGTTTATCTCGGCATCAATGAACTCAACAATACTTCCTTGGTGACCTTGGCACCCATTCCTGCCCGCGACCAGGTGATGGTTTCGTTCGGGCATCCATTAGCGGGACTGATTACTGTCGATATACTGGGTCTCGATGGTCAGAAACTGAGAAGCTATCGCTTTGAAAATGCATCCGATCATCTGTCATTACCATTGAATAAATTATCAAACGGAATTTATTTTGTGAGAATTGAAAACCAGGGAAATATCGTGGTGAAAAAGATGAATGTTGTGAATTGAAATTTGTCACAGAATATCACGTAATTCGCATTAGATTTCTCCCAATACGAATTGTATGACACTGACAAAAACACTGACTGTTTTATCACTTCTGCTATTAACCTCTTTTGTTGTCCTGGCCGGAAAACCCAAGAAAACAGCAGAAAACCCACCTTCCTTTATCCATGGCTATCATCATGAAATTTCAGGTGAAATCCTCGCTTACCATTCCTGTGTTCCGGAAGCGACTTCTTCACTGCTGATTCGCTGTCTGAATACCATAGATAACATTGAATGGGAAACCGATAGTATTCCTTCCGGGATGAGTCAGGATACGCTGAGTTTTTGCTGGGTTGGGGGTTATTCCACGGGCACTTCCAAGGCGATTCACCAGTTTCATTTGTCGGTGGAAGGGCAGGAGTGGGTCACCTTCACCACCTATCCTCAGTCAAAGCCAGGCAACTGGGAAATCAGTGGCAGGGAAGGATGTTCGCTCAACTTCCGCTTTGGGAGTGAAGATGCGGTGAATGACTTCTTCGGGTATTTTACCTTGAAAGTTCCCAGGGCCTTAGTGGCCGGGCGGAAGACGCTGAAATTGAAAGTAAAGGGGGATGCCTCCAACAGCCGCGACTGGTACATGACGATGCGTTATCAAATGCTTCCTTCGCTGAGGGTCATGCCGGAAGCAGCACTCATCAAGGTGCCTGCTGCTGCATCAACACAAAGGATCAAAGTGAACATTGTACAATTTGGCTTGAATGATTCCGTAAATCTATTGATTGACGGCGCTTTGCTAAAAAGACTTGCTGTAGGTTACGGGCTTAATTCCTATGTGTTGAGCGTAGCTCCGGTGAAAACACCCACTGACATGGTTCTGAAACTGGAAGGAAAAACCTTTAAAGACGAAAAGACCTTTGCCCTGAAACCTGTGAAACCCATCACTGTTTGCTTGTTGCCTCATTCACATACAGATATAGGATATACTGCATTACAAACAGAAGTAGAGAGAAAACAAGCTCAAAATGTCAGGGATGCCCTGGCGATGATCGTAAAGACCAGGGATCTCCCGGAAGATGCACGTTTTAAGTGGAACATCGAAGTGCTCTGGGGGGCGGAAGCATTTTTGAAGATCGCCACTGACAAGGAAAAGCAGGATTTTGTTCAGGCCATCAAGGCCGGAACCCTCGACCTTGGAGGCACGTATGCCAACCTGATGACCGGCCTCTGCCGTCCCGAGGAACTCTACCATCTTTTTGATCTGAAGTCACAACTGGAGTTCCAATACAATATAAAAATCAATTCGGCGATGATTTCCGATATCCCGGGCTATGTTTGGGGACTGGTTCCTGCTATGGCGCAACATGGCATCCGTTATTTTTCAAGTGGGCCAAACATCGGGGACCGTGTCGGGCATACGCTGGAGGCCTGGGGCGACAAGCCTTTCTATTGGATCTCTCCTTCAGGGAAAGACACGGTTTTGCATTGGGCAGCAGGTAGTGGTTATGGGATGTTTCACCAGGGAACGCTCGCCAAAGATGAAGGTTCCCGTTTGCTTGAATATCTCGAAAAAGTAGATTCTTCAGCCTATCCATACGATATGGTGCAGGTGCGGTATACCGTTGGCGGCGACAATGGCGGGCTCGATAGCGGGCTCTGTGCCTTCGTACAAAGATGGAATGAGAAATACGAAAGTCCCAAGATCAGGATCTTCACCGTTAGCACCCTTTTTAGCGAGTTTGAGAAAAAATATGGCAAAAAACTGCCAAAGCTGCAAGGCGATATGTCTCCCTATTGGGAAGATGGCGCAGGCTCCTCAGCCATCGAGACGATGATGAGCCGCAATGCCGCCACGCGCCTTACGGAAGCGGAGAAACTCTGGAGTCTTTTTGCTCCGGCTTCTTTCCCGGAAGAGCGTTTCAGGGAGGCCTGGCGTTATGTCCTTTTGTATTCGGAGCATACCTGGGGGGCCTGGAACTCGACCTCTGACCCCGACCTGGATTTTGTGAAAGACCAATGGAAGATTAAAAAGTCATTTGCCGATAAGGCAGACAGTATGTCCAGGGCCTTGTATGATGGAGTACAACATATGACATTCCGGCAAAAGAAGACAGCTAAAAAAATCAGGGTGCTCAACCTGGGCGGAACTCCCAAAACAGATGTAGTTACGATCCCTCAGGAGATAGAAATCGCTGCCTCTGATATGCTTAAAGATGACAAAGGCGCTTTCATTCCTGTGCAATTCCTTTCCGACAACAGAAGGATCTTCCTGGCGAGAGAGGTGGAGGCCTTTGGGTCCAGAGAATATACTGTTGTTCCCAGGAAAAACTTCACTGTTAAGGATGTCTTTGTCAATAAATCGCAATTGAAGAATGATTTTTTCTCGCTTAAAATTGATCCTGAAAGCGGTGATATCACCGCTCTGACTGACAGCGTACTTCATGAAGAATGGGTTGACAATAGCAATGGTTTTGGGCTTAACGCTTACATTTATTCAGGCTCTGATGGTGTGAAGCCGCTGCGTAACGGGAAATGTAATATCAGGATTAAAGAAAAGGGAGCCGTTGTCTCAACACTGATGATAGAATCCTCAGCCCCGGGATGCAGGACATTGAGTCGTGAAGTAAGCCTCTATAGTGGAATTCCACGGATCGACCTGGTGAATACGGTGGAGAAATTGCCTGTGAGGGAAAAGGAAAATGTCCGTTTTGCCTTTCCCTTTAATATTGATATTCCACGCGAGTACCTGGATTATGCCTGGACTGCGATGCGACCGGAGACCGACCAGCTTAAAGGTTCTAACAAAAATTACTATACAGTTTTGGACAGGGTATGGCTGAAAAATGCACAGAAGTCAGTGACTTTTTATACACCTGATGCGCCCCTGATTGAATCAGGCGGGATGACCGCGGAGAACTGGCAACAGGGCCCTGCCAATGTAAGCTGGATGACAAAAGCAAAAACCTCGGCCCTCTTGTATTCCTGGGTGATGAACAACTCCTGGCATACCAATTTCAAAGCTGATCAGGAAGGGAAAACAGTGTTTCGTTATTCCATTACCCCGGAAATTCATGATGAAACTCCTGCCACCACTGCTTTTGCGAAGGAGAATGATGAAGTGCTTGTTGCTTGTGGTCTTCTGCCTCCGGATCCGGATGCGGTATTTTTATTAAAAGATATAGCAGCGCAACATATTATTGTAAGTAGTATATTCCCGGAGCAAAATCCGATTGCTTTCAGGATTCGCTTGTTTAATGCCAGCGAAAAAGTTAGCAAGTTAGCCATTGAAAATCTGTTAGAAAGAGGATATAAAATTTTTCTGTGTGATGCCGACGGCATTGGGAAGGGGATGCTTACGGAAGGCTTGAAATTGTCACCTAAAGAGGTTGTTTCTCTTCGGATTTATCTTCACGACTAGGCGACTGGGCGATAGTCACCCATCACCCATCACCTTTCACCCATCACCTTATAAGGCTTCTCCCCCGCAAACACTTTTATCGGCAAATCGTTTTCTTCCGGAGGGATCGGGCACGAGAATTTATGATTGTAGGCGCAGTAGGGATTATAGGCGATGTTGAAGTCAATATAGATGTCCTGGCCCTCATTCAGGAATACATCCAGGAAGCGTCCACCACCGTATGTCTCTCTGCCTGAGGTTTCGTCGGTAAACGGCAGAAACAGATAGTTTTCATAGCCTTCTTTGTTGATAGGCTCCACACGCTGGTATACCTGCAGGGTGTAATTTTTACCAAGTAACTGGAACTGTAACTCGCCGAAAGTACGGTATTCGGGCCTGCGTTCCGTGGTAGTTTTCATCTTAAATACCTTTGGGTTGGGGTTCTTTTTTAAAATAGCTTTAACCCTGTATAAAGGGTTATAAGCGTAATAGTTCAGCCCTTTGAAGCCTGCGATTTCTTCTTCAGGCAGGGGGCTTTGTTTCGGGTCGATGAATTCCTGGTTTTTGCCAATACGTTCACGCAACACCAGATGTTCAGGCGTTTCAGCCTGGGTTTGCGGGAAAGCGTTGAGAATCCAAAGGCTTAAGATAAGGCTAAGGAGGAGGAATTTATTTTGCATTGGTGTTTCTAAAAGGCAAAAAGTGTTTGTGTTTTTTCTCTGTCTGGGGACGTGGAAGCGATGGTTCATTAGATTTCGTCCCTGTTTGTTGAGGTGCAAGTATAGGATAAGTCGGATTAAAAGAACCATTGACATCGCCATAGCATTGCCCGATTATGTTTTGGGTATTGTTCATGTTGACGAGATGAATCGAATCCGGGACCTGGAAATACCAGTCACCCGCCGGAAAAGTATTGATTTGACCGATAAAACGTCTCATAACCATGATGGCATCAGAGGCGTTAATGTAATTGCTGAGATTCACATCGGCAACTTTTTTTTGAACGGCAGAAAAGCTGATAAGCCCGACACTGTAACGAAGGATCAATTGTGCATCCACAGAATTTCCACCACCCCACTTTTTGGCACATTCGGGGTCTAATTTATAATAGGCCGGGTCGATGCAATTAAATCCGTAATGACCGCTCGCGTTGGTGCTTGTAGAATCTTTTAATATATTGGGAGATTGAAGCAGGCTGATTTTACAACTGTCGATACCCACACCCAGGACGTTGGCATATTTTACATTTCCCTGGAGGGCGGGTTTGATTTCAACGGCAATGGTGACACTGGCAGTGTCAGTGCAGGTAGAGGCTACATCAGTAACAAGAAGATGGTATGTTGTTAATATTGAAGGACTTACGAGTGGGTTTGAAGTGGTGGAGGTAAAGCCTGAGGGGGTTGAGGACCAGCTATAATTTATCCCTGATAGGGTAGGGCTTCCTATATGAATAGAATTTCCAACACAAATTGAGGTATTAGCATGAACCTGCACCGGCGGTTTGGGATTAACTACTAGTTGGGTGTAAGAGCTGGGTCCGGCACTACTCCCTGCACCCAAATGACAACTGTATAATCCTGATTGAGCAGATGATATGTTATTGATTACCGGATTCTGAAAGCTGGAGGAAAAACCATTTGGTCCGGTCCAATAATAATTCGCGTAGCTTATCGTATTACTGCTGAGGGTAATAGACTGTCCGGCACAGACAGGGCCGTTGTTTGCGATAGTAGGGGCTGGGAATAAGGACATGATGCCAGTTCCACTCGTTTGAGAAAGGGTGACTGTACATCCAAATTTAGAATAATTTGAAACCATCATGATATAAAACTGGCCAGTCGTTCCATTTGTCAGGTCAGGGTATTCAATACACTGTGAGCCATAGCTGCAATCGACAACTTTGCTTAAGGTTAACCCACCGTTACATCCATTTTCCAGAGAAGTATAGGGTCCCCAGAGTATAAAATCTACGTCCCGGCAGGCTGGTGGCTGGTTGTCGGAAACAGTGGAAATAGTTATGTGGATATCTCCATCGTTTCCCATCATAAAAAAGAACCAGGCCGGGTCGTATTGCGATGTAAGGCATGAATAGGCTGGACCTGTTTGTGCAAAGTTTGTTCCTGTCCATGCAGGGTAGGAATACGTCTGGCCAGACACAATCTGCATGGCTGTGCTGCAGTTGTAATTTGCATAGGGCTGAGCATAAGCTCCCAGGCTTAAGGCCAGGATCATTGTCACTAAATACAGCCTCATTTTAATGATGACTTACTTAAAATTAAAAATTAAACCTCACCCCTGAGGATACAAATATACATTGGTATTTCATTCGATTGCAAATTAATTGAAGAAACATCACCGTATAAGGCAGAAAACGGGAGAAATCTCCCGCTGATTCCATCATAGGTTTTCAGGGCAGCATTGAGTTCTGAGAGGATCTGGCTATGGTTTTCAGGGGTTTTCTCAGGGAATAAAATTTCACCAAGAAGTTGTTTTTCAGGTTCCTGATGAAAAATGCTGATCAATCTATCTTTGAGTTTTACCGCTCGTTCCTCCAGGTATTCCTCCATGTCATTCAACGTAAGGCACAAACCGAAGATAAAAATACCATGATCTTCAAAACATAAATCAAGTTCCGGCAGTTTGGCAAGGACCAAATAATCACCCTCTTGGTTCTTTTCTGAAAAAGAAAGGGCATATTGCGGAAATTGCTTACGCAGATCCAGTGCTTCTTTCAGAGAATCAGGGCAGCGTTCCATTAATTATTTGATAAAAACGGAACCTCGGGCTTGTGTCCTCATTCCGCGTAAAGCTCAATGATTTTCAGGATAACGGAGACCGCTTTCTCCATCGATTCCAGGGGTACAAATTCGAATTTCCCATGAAAGTTATGCCCACCGGCAAAGATATTCGGGCAGGGCAGTCCCATATATGAGAGTCTGGCGCCATCGGTGCCACCACGGATCGGCACAACCACTGGCTTCACCCCGACGGCTTCCATGGCACGTTCTGCGATCTTTACGATGTGGTAAACAGGTTCCACCTTTTCGCGCATATTGAAATACTGATCGCGTAGTTCAAGGCTCAGTGTATTCGGATATCTCAGGTTCAGAAAGTCGACAGTTTGCTGGATCAGGATCTTCTTCTGGTCAAATTTCTGACGGTCATGGTCACGGATAATGTATTGAATACAAGCATTTTCAACACTTCCTTCCATTTTGATCAGGTGGAAAAAGCCATCGTAGCTTTCCGTAAATTCAGGTCGTTGGTTGACTGGCAAGGCTGCATTGAATTCCATCGCAACCAGGATGGCATTGATCATCTTATCTTTGGCATAACCGGGGTGAATGTTACGACCCTGGATGTTTAGCTTGGCATGGGCTGCATTAAAGTTCTCATATTCCAGTTCTCCAACAGCGCCTCCGTCCATGGTATAAGCATATTCTGCTCCGAATTTCTGAACATCGAAATGATCAACACCTTTCCCGATTTCTTCATCCGGGGTGAAGCCGATTTTCAGCGGACCATGTTCAAATTCCGGATGCGCCATGATGTAGGCAACAGCAGCCATGATTTCTGTGATTCCGGCTTTGTCATCTGCGCCTAATAAGGTATTTCCGTCAGTGGTGATGAGGGTCTGCCCTTTATAATCCAGTAATTCAGGGAAATCCCGGGGCGTAAGGCTGAGCTTTTTTTCAGCATTAATCAGGATGTCCTGGCCAGCATAATTCTCGATGATTTGAGGATTGACGTTGACTCCAGGCATATCAGGACTGGTGTCCACGTGGGCGATAAAGCCGATCGCAGGAATTTTTTTCGTGGTATTTGCCGGGATGCTGGCCATAACATAGCCATATTCATCGACGCTCACTTCGGGCACACCCATGGCAATGAGCTCGTCTTTCAGGAGGTTTAGCAGCTCATATTGCTTGGCAGTACTGGGAAAACTTGATGAATTTTCGTCAGATTGGGTATCTATTTTTACATATCGCAGGAAGCGATCAAGGATGTTATTATTCATTATATGTTATTTTGAAAAATTAGTCTTCTTTTTTTCCGCGTAGCGCTTCCCAAACCAGGTAAGCACAAAGGACTGCAAACATTACAATACCGAGGACTTCAGCGCTATGTGACTCAAACCAGGCTGCATTGACGATATCGATGCCGCCGAATTTAATCAAAGCACTGACGACACCCATAAGGGCTCCACCGGCGATAAATCCTGAAGCGATCAAGGTTCCTCTTTCGCGGCGCGCATTGTTTGTGGCTTCATCTTTTGAACGGGTTGATACGTACCAGGCGATGAGGCCTCCAACAAGTAATGGCGTATTGAGTTCGAGCGGAATAAACATTCCCAGGGCAAAGGCAAGGGCCGGTACCCCGATCATGGTGAGGATCAGTGAAAGGAAAGCGCCGGCAGCATATAAAAGCCAAGGGGCAGGCATTCCCGACATCATAGGTCCGATTACTGCTGCCATGGCGTTGGCTTGAGGCGCTACCAGCGCTTTTTCACCGGTAAAGCCATAGGTTTTGTTCAGGATGATGATCACACCGCCTACTGTTGCGGCCGAGACAAGGGTGCCCAGGAATTTCCAGGCTTGTTGTTTGTAGGGTGATGAACCCAGCCAGTACCCGATTTTAAGGTCGGTGATAAAGCCACCAGCCATAGAAAGAGCGGTACAGACCACCCCGCCTATAATGAGAGCTGCAACCATTCCCGTAGAGCCTGAGAGCCCCACACTGACCATGATAAGCGAGGTGAGGATTAGCGTCATGAGGGTCATTCCTGATACAGGATTTGTTCCGACAATAGCAATGGCATTGGCAGCCACGGTGGTAAAGAGAAAGGCGATAATCATCACGATGGCCAGGCCAACGAAGGCTTGTCCGATGTTATGAACGACACCAAACTGGAAGAAAACAAAAATCATGACTGCCACTAAAAGAATGCCACCGGCGATGATGCTCATGGGGATGTCGCGGCGTGTGCGCAACGTTTCCTCAGTTCCGACATGTTTTCCAAAGATCTCTTTTACAGCCAGTGTGAAAGCAGTCCGGATGATCTTAGAAGAACGGATGATTCCAATAACACCAGCCATGGCGATGCCGCCGATGCCGATCTGGCGGACATAAGCCCTGAAAATCTCTTCAGCTGACATCTGCCCGATGAGTTTGTGGATGTTAGCGCCAACGGTGATGGTTTGTCCATCGGCGAAGTGGTTGACGACCGGGATGAGTACGTACCACGACACAAAAGAACCCGCGCAAATGATGGCTGCATAACGCAAGCCGATGATATAACCCAAACCAACGATAGCCGCACCAACATTGATTTTAAATACGATTTTGGCTTTGTCGGCCAGAACTTGTCCCATAGGGAATACCCTGGTGGTAAAGACCTCGCTCCACCATCCGAAGGTGGCGATGATGAAGTCGTAGATGCCGCCAATGAGGCCGCTCACCAGCAGCAATCGTGCCTGGTTGCCTCCTTTTTCACCGGAGACCAGCACCTCAGTGGTGGCTGTGGCTTCAGGGAAAGGATAGACGCCATGCATGTCGGCCACGAAATATTTGCGGAAAGGGATCAGGAATAAGATTCCAAGGAAACCGCCCAGGAGTGAGGACAAAAAGATCTTATAGTATTCAGCCTCAAGATTGAGGATATACAACGCAGGCAGCGTGAAAATGGCCCCGGCTACGATGACGCCGGAGGTAGAGCCGATGGACTGGATGATGATGTTTTCTCCCAGGGCATTTTTTCTTTTCGTCAAGGTGGATAAACCAACAGCGATGATGGCAATAGGAATCGCTGCTTCGAAGACCTGGCCAATTTTTAGTCCCAGGTAAGCCGCAGCCGCACTGAAGATCATGGCCATGATCAATCCCAATGAGACTGACCTGAAATTGACTTCGGGATAGATCCTTGTGGGATCCATCAGGGGTGCATAACTTTCGCCGGGCTTGAGTTCGCGATAGGCGTTTTCTGGTAATCCTTTGACTTCCTGGGAGTTGTGTTCGGTCATAGCTTATTTATTTAAGGGGCTAAGATAAACCGAAACTTTAGAAATATGCAATAGAAAAAGACGAAATTCAATAAGCTGCAAGTGGAGGATATGTCAGGTTTGCAGAATGAAGTCCGGATGTCACTTTTTCCCGCTCATCATCACGGATTCCCGCAGTTTTGATGACAACAAAATGCTGAGGACCATGAGACCAATCAGCACGACAAGGGGTGAGGTCATGGAGCCAGTAAGTGGTGACTTGAACATATCCATGGCGACAATAAATGCAATTCCTGAGACCTGTCCTACCATGAGGAGTAAGCCGTTGGAGGTCCCTTCCGAGGCAGGGTAGGTGATTTCCGCGCCATATTGAAAGCCAATGGGGCCGGCGCTGAGGAGGAAAAATCCCAGGATAAACCCGGAGGTGAGCAGCATCCAGTAAGTGGAGGCAAAGCTGATGCCTGTCAGTCCTGCAGTTGCCCCGATCAGCGCAATGATGATAAAAGGAATTCTCTTTTTATAATAATCTGAAAGCATCGGCATGATGATGGCTCCGAGAATGCCACCGAGGATCATGAGTCCGCCGGTGAGCCCGGCCTGTGTTGCCGAGAATCCTCTGGGGCGGAGGATGTCTTCGATCCAGGTAGCTACGCTGTTAAACACGCCCAGGCCGATAAAAAAGATGAGCATCAGCCAATTAAATCCTTTGTTGCGCAAAGTGTCTTTTAAGCCATCAAGGGCAAGGGACCGTTCTTCCTGTCCGGGCAGACAAGGTGCAGTCAGTGGCCTTTCTTTGACTACCAAAAGGAAGAGAACTGCGGCGATGATGGCTGAAATTCCATAGATGGATAACATCCCGATAATCCCATGACTGGCGGTCAGTAAGGGTGTCAGGATCATGCCGATTAAAATGCCGAGATACATGGCCAGGGAACCCAGTCCTGAAGCCGTGGCTCTCTCTTCGAAGGGAAACCAGCGGGCTGCAATTTTTGTGATGGCATTGAGTAAAAAAGGCTGGCCTGCAGCGATCCCGATTTGGGCAAGCAATAAGAGTGTAAAATCATGAGGCACCATGCCGCGAAGCAGGCCGAATACCCCCGTTAAAACGGCTCCGATTCCTACGCCAATGCGGATCCCATAGGTGTCGATGATCCAGGAGGCGGGAATGGAAAGGAGGATAAATACGATCATGAAACACATCGAAAGCAGACCGATCTGCAGATCCGTAACCTGGTAAAATTTAACAGCATCGCTGGTGATCGGGGCAAATGTGATCCATAACAGCTGGTTCATGGCAACGATCAGCATATAAGCGATCAATACAACCCAGCGGTATTTATATACTTTGAATGTTGATGTTTCCAATTTTTCCATTCGTAAAAATAGTATAAAAATCAATTGTATCCCTTGTGACTTTTGTGTGTTTTCCTTTGTGATCCTTGTGGTTAAGATATACAGATAGCAAGGGAGTGGGCACCACAAAGGGCACTAAGGGTTTGCGCAAAGGGGAGACAAAAGAGGCGAAATAATCAGGAGTTATATTGAATCGATAATTCTTTCAATATCTTTAATGAGGCTTGGGGTCTGGTTGCAAATAATATTCCAGACAATGTTGAGATCAACGCTATAATAATCATGAACAATACGATTGCGAAACCCATGTAATCTATGCCATTCCCGCCCACAAATAATATCCTCCAAATCCTGCCAGGGCGATTACCGAAATACCTATTGCTACCTTATTTATCCGGGGTCCAAGGCTTCCGGCCGCAGCAAACAGGAAAATCATCAAGATTGAATATAGGATTAAAGATCCATAAAAGCTAATCAGCATGAGGATGCCATGGATCGGAGTGTCATTCCAGCATTTGATCAAAAGCGGGCCCATCACCAGGCTCCAGCCAAGGTATGGATTCGGGTTTAATACGTTGACGAAAACGGCTTTGAAGAAGTTCCTTCGTGCCGGTATTTCCTGTGGGCTTCTTACATTGAAGGTCCGCCACGTCTGAAATGCCTGGTAAGCGAGAAACAAAAGATAGGCACCCCCGAAACATTGAAGAATCTGTATTGCAGCAGCCGGGATCTTTGTCAACACAAATATCACCAGGACAATCACCGGGATATCACTAAAAAGCGGTGCAAATACCAGGGGTACCGTTTTTCTCCAGCCATGAGTCAGGCTCTCTGACAAGAGGAATGCCTGGAACGGTCCGGGCTGCACGACGCAGGCGAAGGCGTAGGTGATGGCGAAAAGGAGGGTGGTGAGCATTTAATTGTTTGGGACTGTGATCAATATACCAATGTAGCAATATACCAGTATACTAATTTGAACGAAATTAAAGGCTGGCGGGTTTATTTTTTCAGGAGGTCGCGGATTTCTGTCAGCAATGCCTCCGAAGGTGTTGGCGCAGGTGGCGCTGCAACGTCTGTTTTACGCTGCATGGCGTTAAACCCCTTAATCACCATGAATACGGCCCAGGCAACGATAAGAAATTCAATCACGACCTGGATAAACATGCCGTAGTTTATAAAAACTTCTTTCCCGGTTTCTCCACCGATTACGAGCTTCAGGTCTTTGAAATCTACCCGGCCGATCAGCATCCCGAGCGGTGGCAAGAGGATGTCATTGACCAAAGAGTTGACGATTTTTCCAAAAGCGGCGCCGATAATGATACCAACGGCAAGGTCGAGGACATTTCCCCGGCTGATGAATTTTTTGAATTCCTGGATGAGTGCCATGATGCTTACGTATTATAAAAATTATTTAAGATTATTTAAATTCTGAAAACAGATACATGAATCCAAGTGCAAAGCCTTGTGAATACTGCACATCATGCGTCTGGGCCAGGTCGTTCAGCACAAGACCCGATATTGATACATTGACATACCTGTTCACTTTAGCACGTAAGGTGACATCTAGTTGAGAGGTGATCCTGCCAGGATTATCATAAGGTGCTATCGCCATGACCCTTGTCTTCAGGTTGACGTTTTTCATGATGTCGCGGTCAAAGCTGGCAATGATCTGTAAGGCGATTTCGTTTTTCATGGTCTTTCCAATTTCAACCCCGTAATTTTTAGGTACGGTGAGGTGAAGATCCTGGTTTTTTACAAAAGTCTGCCGCAGCGTCCCTGACCCGAATCGGATCCAGAAATAATCGACAGGCTTATACTCAAACCCAACAGAGCTGGTGAGGTATCCCGGTGACAAAAATCCAGAGACCAGGGTGTCATATTCTACGCCGTCTTTTTTAGTGTACTTATAGCCATCGGAGAATTGCGAGCTGAAGTTCATACTGGCGAAGAGGTTCCACGATTTGGCAATTTTATAACCCAGCTTTGAGTCGAAGAACATCTTGTCAATTGTTTTCTTGGTGTTCTCATTTTGATTCTGAAGTAAGCCATAGGCGAGCTGAAGCTCATTGTCCCACGAAATTTTCTTTTTGTTTGAATAGCTGGCTTTCGCATTAAGGAAGGTAGCCAAAGCCAGTGAGTTTGTCCCGCCACCAGTCCAATTGTCGCTAAACGAAGCCTGGTTAAAGTTTAAACCTGACGAAAAGGCACGGGTCCAGTATTTAATGGAATCCTGCGCATGAGCTTGGCTTGTAGCAAATAAACAAATCACGATTAGGGGAAAGAATTTTTTCATACAATTCGTTTTTAAAAGCAATCTAATATAGATAATTTTGAATTTTAATGATCGTTAGGTTCAATAATAACCACTATCTCAGCTTTTAGTTCAGCTGTATCATATTATGGATGCAAAAAAAGATCCGCAATAACACAGGCAGAGAACAGCAAACTGGCTATGCCGTTGGTGGTGAAAAAGGCGAAGTTGAGTTTACTCAGGTCATCGGGTTTGACAAGGCGGTGTTGGGTAATCAGCAAGGTGCTGAAAATCGCGCATCCAATCCAGTATAGGTAGCCAAAATTCCAAACTACCCCTGCTGCCACGACGAATAGAAAAGAGATGACATGAAAGAGGGAAGACAAGCGCAGCGCGTTTCTTATCCCCAGCAATACCGGGAGTGAATGGAGTTTGTTGTCGCGGTCGTAAGATTCATCCTGTAAGGCATAAATGATGTCGAAGCCACTGACCCAAAAGACGACACAAGCGGAGAACATGACAGGCAATAACCTGAATTCTCCAGAGACAGCGATGTAAGATCCTATCGGGGCGAGTGACAGTCCCAATCCGAGGACAAGATGTGAGGAGGATGAAAATCTTTTGGTGAGGCTATAGCCCAGAGTCACCAGGAGTGCCACGGGCGAGAGGTAAAAGCACAGTGGGTTTATGAACCAGGAAGCAGCCACGAACAGCAGCGCATTGAGTATAGCAAAAATGAGCGCTGAGCTGGCTTTGACGCGTCCGGCAGGGATGTCGCGGGCGTGGGTGCGCGGGTTTGCCTCGTCGATGTTACGGTCAATGTAGCGGTTGAAGCTCATGGCTGCATTGCGGGCAAAGACCATGCACAGGATTACCAGGCCGAGGAGCCTGAGGTCGAATCCATAGCCATCCCTGATCGCTGCCAGGAAATACCCGATCATGGCAAAGGGTAAAGCAAAGAGGGTATGGTTGAAGGTAACCAGCGAGGCATAGGTTTTAATATTTTGAGTAAGGCTCATTGTCATGTTTAAATATTTAGCTTGGCAAAAGTAGAAATTTGAATGATTCTGTAATAAGCTTATCAGGCTTTCCGTTTTTTAAGGAAATCTATCTACATTTGTTTACACGATTTTGAGCGTTATGAAAAAGGAAATTATACGTCTTAAGGACATTGCCAAGCATTACAAAGTAGGGAACCAACAGGTCTTAGCCTTAAAAACAATCGACCTGGTAATTCATAAAAACGAATATGTTGCACTGATGGGTCCGTCCGGATCAGGTAAGTCTACGCTGATGAATATCTTAGGTTGCCTGGATACCCCAACACACGGGGAGTATATTTTGAATGGCCTGGATGTTAGTAAGATGGACGACAATGCCCTGGCAGAAGTGAGGAATAAAGAGATTGGATTTGTATTTCAGACCTTTAACTTATTGCCACGTTCTTCTGCACTTGAAAATGTGATGCTTCCCCTGGTATATGCCGGGATGAACAAACAGATGCGGCTGGAACTTGCCAATGCAGCCATTATGGATGTGAATCTGGATGACCGGAAGATGCACAAGCCGAATGAGCTTTCGGGCGGACAACGACAAAGGGTCGCCATTGCCCGCGCCCTGGTGAACAAGCCTTCTATCATCCTGGCTGATGAGCCTACGGGGAACCTGGATTCCAAGACTTCTATCGAGATCATGGGATTGTTTGAAGAGATTCACAAGGCTGGCAATACAGTAATTGTGGTTACGCACGAGGAGAGCATTGCAGTGCATGCTCACAGGATCATTCGCTTGAAGGATGGTGAGGTTGCGTCGGATACACTCAATGAGACCATTAAAATCATGTCGGATTATGACGTTCATCCCGCTTAAGCACTGACATGATGAAGGAGGAATGGAAGATATATACCAAGACAGGAGACAAAGGAGAGACTTCCCTGATTGGAGGCAGACGGGTTCCGAAATTCGATTTGCAGATAGAGGCCTATGGGACGGTTGATGAGTTGAATTCCTTTGTAGGGCTTATTCGTGATCATACTGAGGATGAGGCCAGCAGGGTGACTTTGCTGGAGATTCAGGACCGGCTCTTTAGCATTGAGTCCTTATTGGCTGAAGATAAAAATCCTGATCCTGACAAGCCCTTAAAGCATAAGCCTTTACCAAGGCTTGTTGAAGATGACATCGTTTTGCTGGAACATGAAATTGACCGGATGAATGAGGTCTTACCCCAGCTAACTTCTTTTATTTTGCCAGGCGGACATCGCCTGGGATCCTTTTGCCATGTTGCCCGTACCATTTGCCGGCGATCCGAAAGGGTCTGCCTTCGCCTGGCCCAGGATCAGCCTGTAGATGGGCTGATCATCAAATACCTGAATCGCTTATCGGATTATCTTTTTGTGCTGGCTCGTTACCTGACGTTTCAGAATGGGGGTGAGGAGATACGGTGGAAGGCAAGGGTTTGATGTAAATACAAGAAAATTAAACTGGGGGGTATCCAATCATATTACCTATTAAGCTACAGAAAACACTCACTTTGACTAATCTCCGCCGGAATTACCTGGACAATCAACATGTTGGATATCAATTAGATACAATGATTTGTATCAGTCAGCGAAGGGTGGTTAATAATACCGGTGTATTCAACTGTATTTAAAATTCCGAATTTTTTAGAATTAGTTTCTATATAACGAAACATTATCGTCCCTTTGTTGTTGAAAAGCCGAATGGATGAAGAAACTTTTTGACATCATCTTTTTAGAAGAAGCAGATGAATTTCTTAGTAGCCTTGAAAACAGATTCAGAAAACACACTGGTTATATCGACTCATGGGTTTGTAAAAAAAAAGCAGAAAAGTATCAGAAAAGGAAATTCAAAGGGCTAAACAACTTCGGACAAATTTGAATATGACCTTCAAATGAACCTGATTGGACAAGCCATCAAACAAACACGACAGGAACGTAATTTAACCCAGGCGGACCTGGGGAAACTTATTGGTGTTCAAAAAGCGCAAATTTCAAGAATTGAAAACAACGCCAGTAATGTCACCATAGATACTTTACTTAAGGTATTCACTGCATTACAAGCGAATGTTAAACTTCAGGTAGCGTTACTACATTTTCAAATAAGCCTGGGTAAATAGGTTTGACATTCTAATGAGGTATTTACATTATACATGCATGTGATATACCAAGCGGCTTATTGAAAAGGATGAATAAAGATGTGGCTTACCTACAGTTTTTTTCTATTTCCTGATCGACTTGTTTCAGCCCAAGTTCTTTTGCCTTGTAAAAATCGTTGCAGGCTCCATCTTTGTTTCCCAGCCTGATCCGGGCGAGTCCGCGCATGGCCCAGGCCAGCGGGTTGTTGTCTTGTTTGTTGAGCGCAGTGGTGAGGTCAGATTCTGCTGATACGAAATCACCCAGGTTGTAATTGGAAAATCCCCGGTAGAAGTAGGCATCCACGAAGGTCAGATCTTGCTGTAGTGCCTGATTGAATTGAAGCACTGCCCTGTTAAAGTCTTTGAGGTTGTAATAAGCGATGCCGGTCTCGAAGGCCATAAACGGCAATCTGGCCCCAAGCGAGGCAGCCTTTTGCAGCTCAGCCAGGGCCTGGTCGAAACGCCCCAGGAGATTCAGTGCTTTCCCGCGGTTGGCGTAGTAAATGCCAATGCCGGGCGCCAGGTGTGTGGCTGCAGTGAAGTCATCCAGGGCCTGCGGAATCATGCCTTCTTTGATGCGATTTAAGCCCCTGTTGTTGTGATAGCGGGGGTTGTCAGGCTCGAGGTCCAGAGCCTGGTCAAAATCGTGCAGGGCTTCTTTACTGCGATTTGCCTTGATGAGAAGCTCAGCGCGGTTGGCATAGGCTCTTGCGGTTTTCGGCTGGACGTTTATGGCATGGGAGTAGTCATCCATGGCTCCTTTAAAGTCACCTTGCTCCAGCCGCAAGCTTCCCCTGGCATTCAGGGCTGAATAGACATCGGGGTTGTTTTTAAGGATGTTATCCATCAAACTGCTTGTGTCTTTCCAAACAGGAACTCTTGTGGCAGCACTGAGGCCGTAGCTGAGAAGCAAAACCGCCAGTATTGCATAGGCGCTTATTGCCTGTAATTTCCCGTATTTCCTGAGATTATCCAGCGAAACTGCCGCCATGAAAAACAAACCCAATGCTGCGATATAGGTATAGCGGTCGGCGATGATATAGTTAGAGACCGGAATCCATTTTAAAAAGATGAAAATATTAAGCAGGAAAAACATCAAACCGAAGAAAACAGTTTTGTTTTTCCGGTAGAAATAAAACATCGCGGCCAGGAGGATCAGGAAAATGAGCAGTCCCAGCCACATTGCCGGCGGGTATATGCCGGCATGGAAAGCCGGATAGGAATAGTAGGCTGAAAGATTTATTGGCACTATGATTTTCATCAGGTAGAGGCAAAAGGCAGTGCCTGCCACCAGGAGCATTTCAAGAAAACCTGGCGCAAGACCGTTTTTCGAGGTATAGCCTGTTTTTTCCTGGACGTAGATGGCTACAATGCCTAAAGCCAGGGCGATGACAAAAAACGGGATTTTCTCCAGCCATATTTTCCAGGAAAACAGGGATTTCCCGAGGTAGACTTCTGTCAGGATGAGGCATAAAGGCAGAAACACAGCCTGACCCTTTGACAGCACCGATAAGAGGAAGGCAAGCATTGACAGGAGTATGTATTTCTTTTTTCTGTCGTCTAAGTATTTGAGCCATAGGATAAAAGCCAGGAGAAACCAAAAAGTGAAGAGCACATCTTTCCTGGCGCTTGCCCAGGCTACCGATTCGACGTGCATCGGATGAATTCCGAAAAGCACGGCTGTGATCCCGGCAAGCATTGGTTTTTTGGTGATCAGCATGAAGACGCGGAAAACGAGAATCGTGTTCAGCAGGTGCAAGAGGAGGTTGTGGGAGTGAAAAGCCCTGGGATTCAAGCCAAACAGGCTAAAGTCAAGTTTCAGTGAGAGCAGTGTCAGGGGATGGTAGTGCCCCTCGAAGCTTGAGGAAAAGATATTAACAAAGCTAGAAGTCCAGCTGTTAAAAATTAGCGGATTTTCAAGGACATAAACGTTGTCATCCCAATTAACAAAACCGTTATTCCAGAGGGGAAGGTAGATCACGAGGGTCATGAGGATTGCTGCCAGGAGCCATAGTTGGCCGGGATTTCCCTTTAGTCTGAGTGTGAATGCGCTGTTGATGATTGTCAAGGCTTAGTCATTTGAGAGACGAAGACAAAGGTAAGGGCATTAATATGGACTTTTTGTCAGCATAAGAAATATTTCTTTTTTTTGTAAAACATTCGTAATTTTAATGCGTTACGCATAAAAAAATGGCAAAAGAATGAACAATTGAAAATAAGCCTTGCTTTATTTTTAAAAAAATATACTTTTGCACGAAAGTAAAACACCTAAAAATACAAAGAAATGTACTGGACATTAGAATTGGCTTCAAAACTGGAAGATGCACCCTGGCCCGCAACCAAGGAGGAGTTGATCGATTTCTGCCTCAGGTCCGGTGCCCCTGTTGAAGTAAGCGAAAACCTCAAGGAGATTGAGGATGAAGGCGAGATTTACGAGAGCATCGAAGATCTGTGGCCAGAGTATCCTACCAAGGAGGATTTCTTCTTTCATGAAGATGAGTACTGATCATTAAACGTGCCGGCATGAGCCGGCACTTTTTTTTCAGGCACTCTTTTTGCTAGAAACTTTACCTTTACGAATCTTAAGCCAAACCTATGTTAGGAATATTCAAGCAATTTCTGGGCACAAAATCTGACCGTGACCTTAAAAATATAGATCCCATTCAAAAGATGACCCTTGCTGCCTATGAGCAGATCAAAATGTTGGATAATGACGGTTTACGGGAAAAAACCAGAGAGTTTAAACAGAGAATTGCTGAGCATATCCTTGAGGAGGATGATGCCATCAAAGCCATCAAGGAGCAGATTGAGCAGAATCTTGAGATGGATATTGATGAAAAAGAGGCGCTATATACAGAAATAGACCTTCTTGACAAGAAGCAATATGACAAGACCCAGGAGATCCTTTTGCAAATCCTTCCTGAAGCATTCTCGGTCGTAAAGGAGACCGCCAAGCGCTTAACTGAGAATGAGTGGGTGGAAGTCACTGCCAATGACCACGACCGTGACCTGGCTGCTAAAAAGGACAATGTCGAGATTGTGGGGAGCAAAGCCCGTTATCGCAATACGTGGACTGCCGGAGGAAGCCTGATCCGATGGGATATGATTCATTATGACGTTCAGCTCATCGGTGGTGTAGTTTTGCATGAAGGGAAAATCTCTGAAATGGCTACCGGTGAAGGAAAGACCCTCGTGGCCACCTTGCCGGTTTACCTCAACGCCTTGCCAGGGAAGGGCGTTCATATCGTTACGGTCAACGACTATCTCGCCAAACGTGACTCCGAATGGATGGGCATGCTGTACGAGTTTCATGGCTTGAAAGTCGACTGTATCGACAAACATGAGCCCAACAGTGAAGAAAGAAGACAGGCTTATCTCGCCGACATTACTTATGGGACCAACAATGAGTTCGGTTTTGACTACCTGCGTGACAATATGGCGCGAAGTGTGGAAGAACTGGTGCAAAGGGTCCACAACTATGCCATCGTCGATGAGGTCGATTCTGTGTTGATCGATGATGCCCGTACACCTTTGATCATTTCCGGCCCTACCCCGAAAGGAGACCACCAGGAATTCGACGCATTGAAACCCCAGGTGCTGAAGTTATACAATGCACAAAGAACTGTTGTCACGAAGTTTTTGTCCGACGCAAAAGCTATATTGAACGGAACTCCTTCTTCTGATGATGAGAAGAAAGGGGGCGAGATGCTGTTGCGAGCCTACAGAGGATTGCCGAAAAACAAAGCCTGTATAAAGTTTCTCTCCGAACAGGGAATGAAAGCCTTGATGCAGAAGACCGAGAACTTCTACATGGCCGAGCAAAGCAAGCATATGCACATCATCGATGATGAGTTATTTTTTGTCATTGATGAGCGGAATAACTCTATTGAGCTTACAGAAAAAGGCATCGACCTGATCACGGAGTCCTATGAGGATCCTAAATTTTATATCATCCCTGATATTGGTGCTGAACTGGTCGACCTGGAGAAACAAGGCCTGACAGATACGAAGAAGGCTGATGTAAAAGCCGATATTTTACGGGATTTCTCGATTAAATCTGAACGTATTCATACAGTCAATCAGTTGCTTAGAGCCTATGCTCTTTTCGAAAAAGATGTTGAATATGTCATCATTGAAAATAAGATCAAAATTGTCGACGAGCAAACCGGCCGTATCATGGAAGGTCGTCGTTATTCAGATGGGCTGCACCAGGCGATAGAAGCCAAAGAAAATGTGACTGTGGAAGCTGCCACGCAGACCTATGCGACCATAACGCTGCAGAACTACTTCAGGATGTACCGCAAGTTGGCTGGTATGACCGGTACTGCTGAGACGGAAGCAGGGGAGTTGTGGGATATTTACAAACTGGATGTGGTGGTGATCCCGACGAACAGGCCGATCACCCGTGATGACCGTGAAGATCTCGTTTATCGTACCAAGCGCGAGAAATTTAATGCTGTAATTGACGATATTGAGGCTTTGGTAAAAGGGGGCAGACCAGTATTGGTTGGAACGACTTCTGTCGAAACTTCTGAGCTTTTGAGCCGGATGTTGCTTCGTAAAAATATCAAACATAACGTACTGAATGCCAAGCTTCACGCACGTGAGGCTCAAATTGTTCAAGAGGCAGGACGTGCAGGAACTGTGACGATCGCTACCAATATGGCGGGTCGTGGTACCGACATTAAACTGGGACCTGGTGTTAAGGAAGCCGGTGGTTTGGCGATCATTGGTACTGAAAGACATGAGTCGCGGCGTGTCGACCGCCAGTTAAGAGGTCGTGCCGGTCGTCAGGGGGACCCGGGAAGTTCCCAGTTTTTTGTATCACTGGAGGATGACCTGATGCGTCTTTTCGGCTCTGATCGTATTGCCAGTATCATGGACAGGCTTGGCTTGAAAGAAGGAGAGGTGATCCAGCATTCCATGATCACGAAGTCCATCGAACGTGCGCAGAAAAAGGTTGAGGAGAACAACTTCGGCACGCGTAAGCGTTTGCTGGAATATGACGACGTGATGAACTCACAGCGTGAAGTCATTTATAAGAAACGCCATCATGCATTATATGGAGAGCGGCTGTCGCTGGATCTTTCCAATATGTTTTATGATGTGGGAGAAGCGATTCTGGCTGAGCATCTGGCCACAGGAACCTATCATGACTTTATCCTGGACATGATGCGCGTGCTTGCCGTTGATTGTTCGATCACCGAGAATGAATTTAGGAATGAAAGTCAGGCAAAACTGACAGAGCGTTTGTTTCATGAAGTTTATCAAGCGTATCGCTATCATACTGAGCATCTTGCACTTACTTCATATCCTGTCATTAAGGATGTTTATGAGAACAACACTCATTTTGAAAATATAGCGATTCCACTCACGGATGGGATCAAAACGCTTCAGGTTGTTGTAAACCTTAAAAAGGCTTATGACGACAAAGCGCGCGAGGTCACGATTGCGGTTGAGAAAGGGATCAGTCTGGCCCTGATTGATGATGCCTGGAAAGAGCATTTGCGTGAGATGGATGATCTGAAACAAAGTGTTCAGTCAGCGACCTATGAGCAAAAAGATCCCTTGCTGATTTATAAATTTGAATCATTCGAGTTGTTTAAAACTATGATTCAGAAGATCAATAAGGAGGTTTGTTCCTTTTTGTTGAAGGGGATGCTGCCCGGGATGGAGAATAAAGTTCAGGAGGCCAGGGCTCCCAGGCGTAACGATATGCATAACCTGAAGTTGGGCAGGGATGATTCTTTTGGGCAGGCTGCAGCCAATCCTACGGCTGAGCCTCAGCGTGCACAGCCTGTAAAAGTTGAAAAGAAAGTCGGCCGTAACGATCCTTGTCCTTGTGGCAGTGGGAAAAAATATAAACAATGTCATGGTAAAGGTGGTGAATAGGATAAGACATTATCTTTGTAATTGTTTGTGAGCACAGTCAGTCCAAAATATTACGATGTAATTATCATCGGCGCAGGTCCGGGTGGCTCGATGTCGGCTTATCATCTGGCGCGTCGGGGTTTCTCGGTGCTTATCATAGACAAAGAGGAATTTCCCAGGTTCAAGCCTTGTGGTGGCGGATTGTCACATAGGGCGCTGAGTCTTTTTCCCTATGACCTGACCCCTGTCATTGAAAGTACAGTCTATTCCTTTCGTTTTTCACACCGTTTTGAACATTCATTTACGCATGTGTCGCGTGATCCATTGATTTACGGGACAATGCGCAGCAAGCTGGATGACTTTATGCTTCATAAGGCGATCGAGAAAGGAGCAGAGTTTCTCGGTGGGAATAAAGTCACAGGATTTACAGAGACATTCGACCAGGTACTGGTTCACACCCTGGAGTGTGAATATGCAGCGAGTTATATCATAGGTGCAGATGGTGTGGGAAGTATTACCGCACGATCTTTTCAGCTTACTGACAATGTCAGGAAAGGTGTTGGCATCGAAAGTGAAATCAGGGTAGATCCAGAGATGCTTAAGAGTTTTAAAGGGAAAGCTTGTCTTGATTGGGGAACTTTTGTACGTGGCTATGCGTGGGTGTTCCCGAAGACTGATCATCTCAGCGTTGGCGTTGGCGGACCAGCCAGCCTGGCGAAATATCTGAAACCATATTATTTTCGTTTTTTAAAATCTTTGGAGATAGAACATGTTGAGATTCTTTCATTTCGTTCATTTCCAATTCCTTACCGCACTGGTATTGGCAAAGTTCAGACTTCAAGAGTCATGGTTGTCGGCGATGCTGCGGGTTTGGCTGATCCTTTGACAGGAGAAGGGATCTATTTCGCAGTAAAGAGTGGAATCCTGGCTGCCGAATCTATCATAGATGTACTGGAAAACAGGTCTGATCATGCCTATCGTTACAAAGAGCGGATGGAAGAAGAGATCTTTCCTGAGCTTTTGGCAGCATTGCCGATACAGAGTATCTTCAATGCTGTTCCTGGACTGATTCACCGGAAAATGGGCAAATCGGAAAGGATGTGGCGGGGATTTCGCCGGATTCTACGTGGAGAGCTTACCTATCTTGATTTGCGGGTACGGCTTGGTCATTACAAGATGCTTTGGAAGCCGATGATTTTGGTGGCTCGCATGAAGGAGTGGATGAAGACGAATGAGTATAAATTTGACTCTATGAATAAGGACTGATATTCGAATAGGTTTCGATAAGCAGTGAAATTCCCCAATTAGGTTAAATCGTTCCGTTTCTTTTAAATGCCAAGCATCTCTTTAATCAGTCCTGCTACAATTTTATTGTCAGCTTTCCCTGCCAGCCGTGTTGAGGCGAGTCCCATAACTTTGCCCATGTCGCGAATAGAAGTGGCACCGGTCTCGGCGACCACAGCTTTGAGGATCGCTGTGATCTCTTCAACTGACATTTGTTCAGGAAGATACTTCTCGATCACAAGAGCCTGAGCGAGTTCAACACTTGCCAGATCAGGGCGGTTCTGGCCTTCGTAGATAGAAGCTGCTTCTCGCCTTTGTTTCACCAGGCGTTGTAAAAGCTTAATCTCCTCCTCAGGATTGATCTCTCCTGTAGCTCCTTCCTGGGTATTTAGCAGAAGGATGGCAGATTTTATAGCGCGAAGTGCTTCAAGCTTGTCTTTTTCACGCGCAAGCATAGCAGATTTAATATCAGCATTGATCTGGTCAGTAAGTGTCATACGAAATGTATTAGGAGTATTAATCTACATTATCATGCAGGAAGGAATTGTTTGTCCTGATTTCGATACCGCCTTTGGAGTCTTCGCCCAATGTAAAGGAAGAGACTTGAGATTCGTTAGAAGGTTTTGGGTCGACCAATTCTACCTGACGACGGATGTAGGCAGGTTCTTTCTCCATTTTTACGATTCCTTCTTCAGTTTTTAGTCTCAGGCTCAGCTCTTTAAGTTTGCTGATTCGTTCAACAGAGGTCTTATCCATATGAACTCTGTCGGGACTCTCGACGAGCTTCGAAGGTTCAGGTTTTGCAGGAGGAGGGGTAGGAATAGCGTTTTCTGCAGGGACTTCCAGGCGGTGAATCAGAAAAGGTTCTGATTTTTCTTCTGCCATAATGCTTTGCATGAATTCTTCTGCTTCGATTTCTTCTTTTTCTTCCTTTTCGTTGATTTCAGCAATATCTTCTGCAATTGGATCCGAAAGGTTAAAGATGACTTCTACTGCTGCCGGTTCTGGTATTGAAACAGGGGTGATGGCTTCGAAGATGGGTTCAGGTTCCGGGATGAATTCAGCTTCAGCTTCTTTTTCTTCAGAAAGTTCGTGAATTAACTTTATTTCTGATGTAAGAGGCTCAGGGGCTTGAGATTCCGCAGGAGTAATTTGCTCTTCAACAGCTTTTGATTCTTCCCATAAACGACCAACGATGACGGGTTCTTGTTTAATCGTTTTTGTAGGCCGTGGGTTATTTGAGGTTTCGAAACCGGTGGCAATCAGGGTGATGTTGATGTTGTCGCCGAGGCTGTCGTCAGTGCCATTGCCCCAGATAATGTCGGCATCCATGCCAGCACGGTTCTGGATGAAGTCTGTAATTTCAGTCACTTCGTCCATCGACACTTCCTGGCTCCCGGAAGTGATATACAATAATATATTGCTGGAGCCTTCAATGTTGTTGTCATTAAGCAGTGGAGAAGAGAGTGCATCTTCAACCGCTTTCATGGCACGACCTTCACCGGAAGCGATACCCGAGCCCATGATGGCGACGCCACTGTTTTTCATCACAGTTTTGACATCTTCAAAGTCAACATTGATATAGCCGGTAACTGTAATAATTTCTGCGATTCCTTTGGCAGCGGTCGTGAGGATATTGTCAGCTTTCCCAAAGGCAAGTGATAAAGTAAGGTCACCGTAAAGTTCCCGGAGTTTGTCGTTGCAGATTATCAGCAGGCTGTCGACATGTTTACGGAATTCTTTAATTCCTTCTTCAGCCTGGAGTTTTCTTTTTCTTCCTTCAAAACCAAAAGGCACTGTGACAATCCCAACTGTCAGGATGCCGAGTTCGCGTGCAATAGAAGCGATGACAGGAGCTGCGCCGGTTCCGGTACCGCCACCCATACCAGCGGTGATGAACAACATTTTTGTGTTTTCGCCGATAATATTCTTAATGTCGTCGATGTTCTCGAGTGCAGCATTTTTGCCCATTTCCGGAATAGAACCCGCCCCTCTGCCTTCAGTAAGCGTGGCGCCAAGCTGAATTTTGTTCGGCACAGGGCTATTATTCAATGATTGGGCATCAGTGTTGCAGATAATAAAATCTACTCCCTGAATGCCTTCATTGTACATGTGGTTTACTGCATTACCGCCACCCCCGCCGACACCAATCACTTTTATGATGGATTGCTGAGGTTTAGTAAGGTCAAATCTAATCATTCCAGCTGTTGTTTGATCCTCTCTATATGCCATGATTTATTCTCCTCAAATTAAGTTTATTTTATTTTTTCTGACAATGTTTTTTCGCAAAACTTGTTAACACTTTGGCTTAAGTATTGCACATTATGCGATGTTGTCCTCTTTCTGCTGTTTTTCAGCTTCTTCCTCGTATTTATCTTCTTCATCGAAGAACGAAATGATCTTCTCAATGAAGCCAAAATTCTTTTTCTGAGGTTTCTCAGCGATGATTTTTTCAGAAGTTTCTATTTCAGCAGCCAATTCTGTCAGGATTTCTTCTTCGTATTCCGGCAAACCTTTCCGTCTTCTGTCTTTTTCATAGCGATCTAGTCCGAGCATCACCAAGCCAATTCCGGTGGCATACATAGGGCTTGCGATTTCTTTTGACACTTCTTTTCCGAGATGTTCATTGGGATAACCGATCCTGGTGTCCATACCGGTCATATATTCTGTAAGTTGCGCTATGTGTTTGAGTAAAGCGCCTCCACCGGTGATAACGATTCCAGCAATGAGTTTTTTCTCATAACCTGAGTTTTTTATCTCTGCGATGATATATTCGATAATTTCCTCCATCCGGGCTTGAATGATACCAGCGAGGTTTTTCAAGGTGATTTCCCTGGGTGTCCTACCCCTGAGTCCCGGGATCGCAACAATCTCAGTTTCTTTGTTTTCACTGTCAAGCGCACTGCCAAACTTTACTTTCAGCTCTTCAGCCTGGCGGCGTATGATTGAACAACCTTCCCTGACATCTTCTGTGATCACATCTCCACCGAAGGGTATTACTGAAGTATGACGAATGATGCCATCCTGGAAAATTGCAATGTCGGTTGTTCCTCCACCGATATCGACCAAAACCACGCCTGCTTCTTTTTCTTCTTCGCTGAGAACAGATTCAGCTGAGGCAAGTGGCTCTAGAATCATATCAACCATATGCAGGCCGGCTCTTTGCACACATTTGTAAATGTTACGTGCAGCTGCAGTTTGACCTGTGATTATGTGGAAGTTGGCTTCCAGGGATATCCCTGACATGCCGATCGGTTGTTTAATACCGGTTTCCCCGTCCACGATATATTCCTGGGGAATGACATCGATAATCTCTTCTCCGGGTGGCATGACAAGTTTGGTCATATTTTCCTGCAGGATATCTATGTCAGCTTGTGTAATCTCATCATCCAGGCTCTGACGAATTCGACTTCCACGGTTTTGTAAGCTTTTAATATGTTGACCGGCAATACCAACATAGACAGTTTTTATCTTGTATTTCGAATTTTCCTCAGCCAGTTCGATGGCTTTTTTGATTGACTGTATGGTGTCTTCGATGTTGCTGACGACACCGCGTTTCACGCCAATCGATTCAGTTTTGCCATGACCAAGGATTTCAATCTTGCCATTAGCGTTCCTGCGGCCTACAATGGCAGCGATCTTGGTTGTGCCTATGTCTAGGCCTACAATGATTTCTGAAGGTTTCATAAGATTATGGGTTACTAATATTATTTTTTGTGCAGACGACCTGGTTTTTATATTTTATGTTGATGGTTTTATATTTTTTCCAGCCTTTTTCATTTAGTGCTTCTTTGTAAAAGGTCAGGAGTTTGTCAAATTTGGCTTCCATGTCTTCAACACCGCCAAACACGATGACATGACCGCCTGTTTTTGGGAGGATCTCGAACTCGCCGTATGGGTTCACATAGATTTCCTCAGCCAGTGCCTGGAAAAATTCATCTTCCTGGAGATATTGCCCAAGCAGAAAGAGTTTCTGCATGACCGTGATACAATCATCGATTTCATCGTCAAGTGGCCGGGCAGGTTTTAGGTCATAAATAGGATCAAACCTTTCGCTGATAAAGCCATGTGCTAGCGGGACCCTTGCTGAGTTTTCTATTGTTGTAGGGATCATATGTCCATCGGAAGCGATAAAAAAATGTTCCCCATAGGTATTCATGACCCGCAAGATCGGGCGTCTTTGCACCAGGATTATTTTGATAGTCCCATCAACAGTGGTATATACCAAGCCTTTCTCAACATATACGTTTTTTAGCACAAAATCTCTGATCAGCTCTACATTCACTGACGTCATGGGCATCCCGATAAGTGAATCGCCCTGTTGTTTGTTAATGGCGGCAGCCAGTCCTTTTGTTGTAATAAATGCTTCGCTGCCCTGGTAATCGATACTGATGTCGATTCCTTTACAGCGGATCATGCGCTGATTTTTTTCAACAAAGCCAACCAAGCCGAGCAGCCCGGCAACGCTGATGACAAGCAGTGAGATTCTTAGTATTTTACGCCACATCTGTCCCTCCGTTCGAATTTAGGTTTGTGGTAAATTGCCGGGTAATCTGTGGCACGAACTGATCGATGTCTCCGGCTCCAAGCGTCATTAAAAGCCGAGGGCGTTTCTGGTCCAGCAGTGGAAGGAGCTCGTTATCATTGACAATACATTTGTTGGGATTCTTAATCTTTTCTAAGAGCATCTGAGCGCTTATTCCCGGGATTTGAAGCTCCCGGGCAGGATATATGTTCAGTAGTATTATGTCGTCCAGAAGATCGAGGCTTTTTGCGAATTCGTCAGCAAAATCCCGGGTTCTTGTAAATAAATGTGGTTGAAAAACGCCGCACATAGGGATGTCGGGATACAATTCCCTGACAGAGCTGATGCTGGCCCTGAGTTCTTCAGGGTGATGCGCATAATCGTCAATATAGACAAGATCTTCACGTTCAATCCGGATGTCGAGCCTTCTGACAACGCCCTGGTATGAAGCCAGTGATTCTTTCATGTTGTCAGCAGGGATGCCTGCCAGCAAGCCGATACTCAAGGCCGCAACTGCATTTTCAACGTTGATAAGACCTGGATTTCCCGGAACAAGATCTTCTATGGTGCCAAATGGAGAGTTCAGGTCGAAATGATGGCGATGATTGAGGATTCTGAGGTTAACAGCCCTGAAATCGGCGCCTTCTTCAAATCCGTAAGTGAAAAATCGCACTTTTTTGTCGTGTGCTGTATCAAGGTCTAAACCAAAACGTTGCACTACGGCACCCCCCGTTTTTACCTGGCCGGCAAAAGCGCTGTAGGCTTCTTTTATTTTTTTATCAGTACCATATATATCAAGGTGGTCTGCATCTGTAGAGGTGATCACAGCCATTTCAGGGAAAAGTTTCAGGAAAGAGCGGTCAAACTCGTCCGCTTCGGTAATCATAAACAAACTCTCTTCCGACAAAATGAGGTTAGTCCCATAATTCTTGGAAATGCCCCCCAGAATCGCATTACAGCCCAGGCTTGAATTGTTAAATAGATGGGCAATAAGGGTCGACGTGGTGGTTTTTCCATGTGTTCCTCCAACAGCGATGCAAATGGTTTCGCGGGTGAGCATGCCCAGAAGTTCAGCTCTTTTTACCACAGTAAAGCCTTTCTCTTTCAGGAACACAAGTTCGGCATGTGAGGCAGGAACTGCAGGTGTGAAGACTACGAGGTCTATTTCCTTTGGCAGTGCAGCTATGTTTTCTTCAAAATGAACGCAAATCCCTTCTGACTGCAGCTGTTGCGTCAAAGGCGTTGCCGTTTTGTCATAGCCTGAAACATAGACTCCCTTAGAATGGAAGTAACGGGCAAGCGCACTCATTCCGATTCCTCCGATGCCAATAAAATAGATATGTTTCAGGTCGGCCAGTTTCATGTTCAGGGTTGGATCAGGCTGTTAATTTCTTTAATGATTCTATCTACGGAATCTGGGATTCCCAACGTTTTTATGTTCTTCGAAAGCGTGTTTTTCATTGTTTCGTCTGCAAGCAAAGTGATGGCCTTTTCTACCAGGATTTCACGGGCACTCGAATCTGGGATCAAAATTGCAGCTTGTTGGCTTGCCAAAGCGCTGGCGTTTTTCGTTTGGTGGTCTTCGGTCACATTGGGTGAGGGCACAAGAATCGCTGCTTTACCGCATAGGCAGAGTTCCGAGATTGAAATGGCCCCGGCCCTGGAGATTACGACATCAGTCAGCGAATATGCGAGGTCCATCCTGCTGATAAATGGAAATACCCTTGCGGAATTATATGCTTGGCTTATTACAGCCTCTTCCGCATTTGTATGAAAGGATTTGCCTGTTTGCCAGATCAGTTGAATGTTTTGTTTTGCAAGTGTATCAAGGCCGCCCATGATGCTTTCATTCAGGGTGCGGGCGCCAAGGCTACCGCCTACTACAAATAAAGTCTTGTTTCTGGTGTTGAGTTTGAAGAAATCAGCGGCTTCCTGTTTCTTGCCTTCCAGATTCATGATGTCTTTGCGAACCGGGTTGCCTGTCATGATAAGCTCTTTGCCAGGGAAATACTTCTGCATGCCTTCAAAAGCCACCAGGATCTTATCCACTTTTTTGCCCAGCAGGCGGTTCGTGATGCCAGGATAAGAGTTGGCTTCGTGAATCAGGGTAGGGATACCTTTCATGGCTGCCATACGCAATAAGGGACCGGAGGCATAGCCTCCTGTGCCCAGCACCACATCGGGTTTAAAGGCATTGATTATTTTTGAAGACTGATAAAGGCTGTTGACAACTTTAAAAGGAAACATCAAGTTCGACAGGCTCAGACTCCTTTGCAATCCGCTGATCCAAAGTCCCTCAATAGGATATCCGGCAGCGGGTACTTTTTCCATCTCCATCCGTCCTTTCGCCCCAACGAACAGGATTGCTGCATCAGGATTCTGAGCCCGAAGTTTGTCAGCAATGGCAATTGCCGGGAAAATATGTCCACCCGTTCCGCCACCGCTGAGAATATATCTTGGATTAGCTTTCACCGTGTGCAGGGATTGGGGTTTCTTCTACTGCTGATTTAGCAGCTGATTCTTTTTTACTTTCAATTTCTTTGCTTACGCTCAGGATCATGCCTATACCCAGGCAGGAGAACCAGATAGAGGTTCCTCCCATGCTGACCATAGGTAAGGGTTGCCCGGTGACAGGAAGCAGATTCACTGCAACGGCCATATTAATCATCGCCTGGAATACCAGGCTGAATCCAATGCCTATCGAAAGAAGCGCGGCAAAAGTACCCGGGCTTCTGGAGGAGATTCGGGTGGCTCTTTGTAATAGGATAAGGTATAGGAGAATTACGCCGATGCCTCCGAAAGCAAAGCCGTATTCTTCAACGATAATGGCATAAATAAAGTCGGAGTAAGGGTGAGGCAGGAAATTACGTTGTGTCGATTTTCCCGGGCTTTTCCCGAGGATTCCTCCGGTGGCGATAGCGATTTTACTCTGATCTACCTGGTAGTCTTCGTCATCTGCTTCCCCGTTGCTGAAATTTTCGATCCGGTGTTTCCAGGTTCCAAGGCGGCCTTTAGAAGGAGATTGGTAAATGATGAGTAAAAGAATAACGAGAGATGCCAGTCCAACACCGACTAGCGACAGGAGGTAACGGATATTGACACGACCAATGAACAACATCACAAATGAAGTAGAAAACAACAAAGCTGCTGTAGAGAAATTCTCCGGAAGGATCAGTCCGCAGATTACGATGATGGGCAACAACAGAGGCAGAAAGGCAGTCTTGAAATCTTTGATATTCTCTTGTTTTTTACTCAGAATACGTGAGAGATACATGATCAGGGCCAATTTGGCGAAGTCGGAGCTTTGGAAAGTCACGTTGATGATCGGGAGTGTCAGCCAGCGAGAAGCTTCATTGAGATGAGTGCCAGTAAACAAAGTACCCACGAGCAATAGCACTGCTACGACAATAGCACCTTGTGAAATTCGTGAATAATAGGTGTATTTGATGCGGTATGCCAGGAACATGAGCCCGAATCCGAAAATCAGGATGATAAAATGCTTCAGGAGATAGTATTCGGTGTTGCCTCCTTGTTTTTTGAAAGCAAGCGTGCCGGTGGAACTATATACTGCCAGTATTGACAATACGGATAGTATTACCACTACCACCCAGATGACCCTGTCTCCTTTAATATTTCGTATGTTGTTTGACACTTTTTCTTTCTTGAAAATCAATAATTAGAGTCTCCTGACGGATTCTTTAAAAAGCTGACCGCGCTCTTCGTAGTTTTTGAAAAGGTCAAAACTGGCACAGGCTGGTGAGAGTAAAACGACATCTCCGGTTTTGCCATTCTCATAGGCCATCCCCACCGCTTCTTCCATTGTGGTGCTCTCGAGCAGTTTAGGAACTTTTCCATAAAATGCTTCGATGATCTTGTGGTTGTCGAGGCCCAGGCAAATCAGGACTTTCACTTTAGTCCTGACCATCTCCTCCAGCATGGCATATTCGTTGCCTTTATCGATGCCACCAACAATCCAAATCACAGGTTTTGTCATGCTTTCCAGAGCATACCATGTTGAATTGACGTTAGTCGCCTTAGAGTCATTGATAAACTCTATCCCATGAATATTTCCGGCCGATTCAAGCCTGTGTTCGATGTTCTGGAAATCAGAAAGACTGTCTTTGATGCTTTCTTTTTTAATCTCCAGCGTCCTTGCAGCAATTCCGGCAGCCATGGAATTGTAAATGTTGTGCTTGCCTTGTAATGCCAAAGCCTCTAAGGTCATTTGCATGGGGTTTGATTCTATATTTATAATAATTTCATTTTCCTGTAACCAGGCACCTTCGCCGAGTATTGTTTTCCGGATCGAGAAAGGGAAGTGGTTCGATAAAATCCGCCTGTCCTTAATGCCCCGAATGATAACCTCATCGTCGATGCAATAAATAAAACTGTCTCGCTTTCTTTGATTCTGACAGATTCTGAATTTAGAATCCGCATAGTTTTGAAAATTATAGGCATATCTGTCGAGGTGATCAGGCGTGATGTTTAAAATCACTGCCGTTTCTGCGCGGAAGTCATACATCCCATCTAGTTGGAAGCTGCTGATTTCTAATACATAGTATTCGAAATCATGATGGGCAACCTGCCAGGCAAAGCTTTTTCCCACATTTCCTGCCAAGCCTACATTAAGTCCTGCATTTTTCAGGATGTGGTAGGTCAGCAAGGTGGTTGTGGTCTTGCCATTGCTCCCGGTGATGCAGGTCTTGTGTGCCTTTGTATAGCGACTTGCAAATTCTATTTCGGAAATTACCGGGATCCCTTGTTTTTTTAATTTTAAAACCATGGGATGGTTTTCCGGTATCCCGGGACTTTTTATGACTTCTTCCGATTGCAGTATCCTTTTCTCAGTATGCCTGCCTTCTTCAAAAGCGATTTCAGCTTGTAAAAGAACGTTCTTGTATTTTTCGTTTATTCTATTGTTATCAGAGACAAAAACCTCATAGCCTTTTTGTTTTGCAAGGAAGGCAGCTCCGGCCCCGCTTTCCCCTGCACCCAAAACTGCAATGCGACTTATCCCCATATCTTGTTTATTTCATTAATAATTATTGTGTTATCTTAGTTTTAAAGTAATAATGCTAAACAAGGCCAGCGCGATCCCGATGATAAAGAATCGTGTTACGATCTTTGGCTCTGCATAGCCTTTCTTTTGAAAATGATGATGAAGTGGTGACATGAGGAAGATCCTCCTGCCTTCGCCATATTTTCTTCTACTATATTTAAACCAGCTGACCTGTATAATTACCGACAGGCTTTCGGCCAGGAAAATCCCACAAAAAATCGGAATGAGAAGTTCTTTTCGGATCATAATAGCCAGTACTGCGATAATTCCTCCCAGGGATAAGCTCCCGGTATCTCCCATGAATACTTGGGCCGGGTTGGTGTTATACCATAGAAAACCAACACAGGCGCCCACAAAGGCGCTGATAAAAATGGCCAACTCTCCTGTATTGGGTATGTACATAATATCCAGATAGTTGGCGAAGATGGTATTCCCGGAAACGTAAGCCAGGATTCCCAGTGTTACCCCAATGATTGCGGAAGAACCTGTTGCTAGTCCATCCATCCCGTCTGTGAGGTTTGCGCCGTTTGATACTGCAGCGATGATCAACATCACCATTGGGATGAAGATCAGCCAGGCATATTTCTCGTACTCTTTTCCAAACGGCCTGAGTGGCGCTGCATAATCGAATTCATGATTCTTGATAAATGGAATCGTCGTTTTGGTAGATTTTATCTCTTTTCCAGGGTAAATATTATGTATTGTTTTTTCATTTTCGATATTAAAAGCGGTAGCTGGATTCGAATACATAAAACTTTTTCCGAACTGTTTGTCCTTAATTACCACTTCATTACTGAAGTATAATGTTGATCCGATAACCAGTCCAAGGATGACCTGCCCTAATATTTTGAATTTGCCGGCCAATCCTCTTTTGTCTTTCTTGAAGACTTTGATATAGTCATCAACGAATCCAAAAATCCCTAACCAAACTGTGGTGAAAAGGATCAGGATAATATAAATGTTGTGAAGTTTAGCAAAAAGTAAAGTTGGTATAAGGATGGCGCCAAGGATTATCAGTCCGCCCATCGTTGGAGTCCCTTGTTTTTCCATCTGTCCTTGTAAACCGAGGTCACGGATGGTTTCTCCAACCTGCCTCTGCTGAAGCACCCTGATGAGCTTGCCCCCAAATACCAAGGATATCAACAAAGACGTGAACACAGCCATGGCCGCCCTGAAAGAAATGTAATGAAACAATCCAGCTCCGGGGATGTCGAATGTATGGTTCAGATAATCAAACAGATAATACAACATACTGTTTCTCTTTATTGAATTGTTTCGTTATTTCCAATCTGAAGGGCTTTCTCCAGTTCTACTTTATCATCGAAAGGATGACGAATGCCCTTTATTTCCTGGTATTTCTCATGCCCTTTTCCTGCTAAAAGGATGATGTCACCTGGTTTCGACATAATCACTGCAGCCTGTATGGCTTCCCTACGGTTGACAATTGCAACAGCTTTACGCACAAGCACTGGATCGAGCCCAGCTTTCATTTCCTGGATAATGGCTTCGGGGTCTTCAGAGCGGGGATTGTCAGCTGTCAGAATGAGCTTGTCACTTAGCGCAGCAGATATTTTTGCCATCTCAGGTCTTTTGCTTCGGTCTCTGTCGCCACCAGCCCCGATGATAGTGATTAGAGTTTCGTTGCGAGTCCTCAACTCATTGATCGTCTCCAGTACGTTCTTTAAGGCATCAGGAGTATGTGCATAGTCAATGATTCCTACAACGCCCTGTACAGACCTGACAGTCTCAAAACGTCCTTCAACAGGTCTTAACTGGCTCATCAGTGTTAGCACTTCTCCTTGTTTCTCTTCGAGTTCCAGGGCTGTAGCATAGATCGCAGCAAAGTTGTAGGCATTGAATCTTCCGACAAGGAATGTCCAGATTTCAATTCCCCCTAAGTTCAGCTTGGTGCCTTCAAACTGACTTTCCATCACTTTGCAATGATAATCGGCCATGCTGCGTAAACTATAGGTTTTTACATGGGCACGGCAGTTTTGTATCATGACCATTCCATTTCTGTCATCAGCATTGGTGATGGCAAAAGCCCTTGGAGGTAATTCGTCAAAAAACTGTTTTTTGGCCCTCAGGTATTCTTGAATCGTCCCATGAAAGTCGAGATGATCGTGGGTGAGATTGGTGAATACGCCACCTACAAAACGTAATCCGGCTATACGGTTTTGGACAACAGCATGAGAGCTCACTTCCATGAAACAATGGGAGCAGCCTGCTGTAATCATATCCGCCAGCAAAGCATTCAGCGTAATGGCATCTGGTGTGGTATGAGCCGTTGGAATGATTTTTCCGTTGATCCTGTTTTCTACGGTCGACAATAAACCAGTGCTGTAGCCCAAACCCATGAACAGTTTGAAAAGTTGCGTAGCTATGGTGGTTTTTCCGTTTGTTCCGGTGATCCCAACCAGTTTTAATTTGGCGGAGGGGTTGTCGTAGAAGTTCGCAGCAGCAATTCCCAGTGCTTTTGAACTGTCAGCGACCCTGACATACGTTACCGACTCAACTAATTCAGAAGGCATCGTTTCGCAAAGAATGGCGATGGCCCCATTTTCTATGGCCAGAGGAATGAAAACATGTCCGTCCACCAGCGTTCCTTTGACCGCGATAAACAAGCTTCCAGCCTCAGCTTTCCTCGAGTCGAGGCTGAGGCTATGAATGTTGACAGCAGTGGAGCCTACAACTTCCAGGAGTCCGGTTTTATATAATATGTCCTTTAGTGCGATCATGCTATAGAGGGTTTCCCAATTCAAGGATTACGGTAGCGTTTTTTATGGCGACACTCCCGGCTGCAGGTATCTGGTTTTTGATCTGTCCACGCCCGCTGAGTCGTACACGAAAACCTGATTTCTCCAAAAGATAGATACCGTCTTTCGGACTCATCCCTACCACGTTTGGAATCCCGATAGCTGGTTCAATGCGCTCACTGTAACGGGTACTCGATGAATCACCCAGGTATTCGAGCCATACTGCACTGCTTTCTTTCAAGGGCGCATAACCAAGGGCGCTATAAATTTTCTGAATGTCGAATTTGTTGCCAGCAACAACCCTTGGGATTTCTAAACTGCGTGCCTGGGGCTTCCGTTTGGGTTGAATGTCAAGCTGGGTTGCATAAATCTTGTCAGCAATTTCTTTAAACACCGGCGCTGCTACTGCACCTCCGTAATACACACCCTTGGATGGACTGTTAATCACAACGATACAGCTGTATTTTGGTTTGTCAGCCGGGAAATATCCTACAAATGATGCTTTATAATTGGTCTTGTCAAATCCTTTTCCCAACTGGTGGATTTGTGCAGTCCCTGTCTTTCCTGCAATAGAATACAATTCATTGTCCAGTTTCTTGCCAGTTCCAAATTTTACGACACCTTCCAGCATCGAACGGAGCTTGGCAACAACTTCTTTAGAACACATTTCTTTCATCAGAACTTCGGGAGGGAAGGTTTTAACCACACGGCCATATTGACGGATCTCTCTGACAAACAGTGGTTTTACTTTAACACCGTTGTTGGCAATGGCATTATAGAATGTTAGTGTCTGGATAGGGCTGATCTTTAGCTCATATCCAACTGACATCCAGGGAACGGAGTAGCAGTCGGTCCAGTATTTGTCTGCAGTGTCTTTGATATAGGGTTTGGCTTCTCCCTTGATGTCGAGGCCAAGAGGTTGATCGATTCCGATCCGTGCCAGTCCGGCCCTAAAATTCTTGGGATGCCGTCCATAAGCATGAGTAATTACTTTAGAGACACCTACGTTGGATGAATGATAAAGACATTCACGGATCGTTAGCAGGCTGGGACCTCCCTCATGGGAATCGCGCATCGTCTGGTTGCAGAACATGACACTACCACCACCGATGTTAATCGTGCTGTCGATATTGATCAGGCCGTCGTTCAGTGCAACAGCAAGACTTACTGTTTTAAAAGTGGACCCGGGTTCTGCAGCATCCGAGATGGCATAGTTCATGTCTTCCACGTAACGCCCGTCTGATTTGCGGGAGAGGTTGGCAATGGCTTTGATATAACCAGTCTCAACTTCCATCAGGATCACACATCCGCGGTCAGCCTCATTCTCCTGAAGGTTACGAAGTAAGGCGTCTTCAGCTACATCCTGGATGTTGACATCTAAAGTTGAAATGATATCATTGCCATCTTTGGGTTCAATGTCATCCTTGCTGCTTACCGGCATCCAGGCCCCATTGGCAAGTTTTCGAACAAGCCTTCTGCCGGATGTGCCGGTTAGAAAAGAGTCAAATCCGCCTTCCATCCCAACTTTGGTTGAATCCCGCTGAAAACCTATCGTACGTAGGGCGAGTTCTTTAAAAGGGAGCTCACGACGACTTTTTTCTACAGTGACAAGGCCTCCTTTGAATCTCCCCAGCCTGAAAACGGGCATGTGCCTGACTTTCTTGAGTTCGGCATAAGTAGCATTCTTACGCAAAAGCAGGAAACGGTCTTTCTCATTCCATGCATGCATTAAAAGGATCTTATAATCTGATTTGCTTTTATCTTTGAAAAGGCGGGAGAGGTAATATGCCAGTGAATCAACGTTCTCGCTAAAATAAGTTTCGGAATATGCCCCTGTGCCCATGTCCATTCGCAGGTCGAATATCGGGATCGAAGTCGCCAGGATACTGCCGTCGCTGGCGAGGATACTGCCTCTCATCTCCTCGATAGGATCGTAACGCATCGTCATTTCCCGGGCTTTCTCCCGAAGCTTGTCGCCTTCCACAAACTGGATATGAGCGAGACGCGCAATGATCGCCAGGGCAAAGATGATGATGCCGAAGTAAACCAGCCAGGCTCTGAATCCGATAACTTTTTTAATGTCCATCCTTAGGGTTTGCGACTATTTGGCCTTGGTTTGTGAATTTGTTTTACTGTCCTCAGTGCTTTTGATCATGATCTTTTCCGGGGGCACTACCGATTCTTTCAGTCCTGTAACATTCAGTCTTCGGGCTACTTCAGATTGCTTGCTGAGAAACATCAGCTCTGAGCGTGTTGTGATCTGTTCGTAGCGCAATTCCTTCAAGTCTTTCTTTATCTGTTCGATCTGGCGTACCATCTTCTCAGCATAATAAGTATTGGCAATCAAAAGCATGATCAGGAATACCATATAAAAGATGAAAGGAATCAATTGGGAAAGCTGGCCTGTGGTGAGGAAAGTGCCGTCCAGCATGCCCTGGACCATCTTTGCCGGTCTAATTCCTTTTTTCTTCTGTGCTGCTTCCGGCTTGTCTTTAATGTCCTGGTTCTGAGTCTCAGTGATGAGCTCATCAGCCAGGGCATTGACGTCTTTCGCCACAGCCTCTTCCGCTTCTTTTTTGATATTTTCTTTCTCTGAACTCATAGTTTTTCAGCGATCCTCATTTTAGCAGAGCGAGCTCTTGGGTTCTCACGCGTCTCTTCTTCCCCGGCCAGCATTGGTTTGCGTGTGACCTGGTGAAAAGGAGTGCGCAGATTTCCGTAGAAGTCTTTTTCAACGGTCCCTTCAAGGTTCCCATTACGCATGAAGTTCTTTACCAGGCGATCTTCCAGACTGTGATAGGAGATCATCACCAGGCGGCCGCCATGGCCAAGTACTTTCTCCGTTTGTTCCAGGAACTCACGGAGTGAATCCAGTTCCTGGTTCACTTCAATTCGTAAAGCTTGAAAAACCTGTGCGAGGTACTGGTTTTCTTTACCACGCGGCATGCAACGTTGCAATGCGGCCTTCAAGTCAGTAGTGGTTACAATCTCCTGATTGCTCCTGGCATTAACCAGAGCCGCAGCCGATTTCCGGGCGTTGTCGATCTCACCATATAATTGAAGAATGTCTTTTAGCTTTTCCTCAGGGTATTTGTTGACGACTTCTCTAGCAGTTAAAGTCTTATTGTTGTTCATCCGCATGTCGAGTTCACCATCAAAACGTGTTGAAAAACCGCGTTCCGGTGAATCGATCTGGTGAGAGGATACGCCCAGGTCGCAGAGAATACCATCGACAGGGATCGCATCGAGGTAACGAAGGAAGTGGGTCAGGTATCTGAAGTTTCTGGTTACAAGGCAGATGCGGTCGTCATCAGGCAGGTTGGCAATGGCTTCGTCATCCTGGTCGAAGGCAATCAATTTTCCGCCAACAAGTTTTTTCAGGATTTCACGGCTGTGACCGCCACCCCCAAAGGTAGCATCAACATAGATCCCATCCGGTTTCAGGGATAAGCCTTCTATCGATTCGGTGAGCAGGACTGGTTTATGGTACATCCGTCGAAGTGTGGGGTTTGATCTTACCCATCACTTTCGCGGCCATCGTGGAGAAATCTTTCTGACTCATCTTGGTCCTTGATTCATACGTCTTCTGATCCCAGATCTCGATGTATTCGCCTACGCCGACAAGGATCACATCCTTCTTCAGCCCGGCCCAGTCGAGTAATTTCTGTGTCAGAAGAAAACGACTCATTGCGTCAAGCCCCACCGGAATGGCATACTCAAGATAGGTGCGCTTAAATTCACGCTCCCCCTCGTCGTAATCACTTAACTGCTTCAAGTCACCACGTATATCATCCCACTTTGTGCTGGGATAAAGTACAAGACAGCCATCAAATCCCCGATTGACAGTAAACTCTTCACTGACTTCTTTGGGCATCTGTTTCTTCAAAACAGCCGGAAGCATAATCCGCCCTTTGTTGTCAAGTGTGCATTCGTATTTGCCTTTTAAGTCCACTAGTCTCTCTTTAACTGGTTTTGAAAGCGTTGGTAATCTTGTCCAAATATACGTCGATTTTTCCCACTTGTATCCATTTACTCCTACTTTTTACCATTTTGTTGATAAAATGTTACACTTGTAAACGAATATTTTAGTAAAAAGTTTCTAATAATATGAATATCAGTGAACTAGGATTTTTGGCCCAAAAAATTTATCAACATATTCACAAGGGCTAAATGGACTGGTTATCAGTGATCCAGCTTTTTTTTCTCCCTGAATTTGTAACAATGGCTGAGAATGCTTAAGTTTGTATAATAACAGGAAGAAATAGCGCATGACAGGATCAAAATCAGAAAACAACAGTGCCGCAGAAAGAAAGCCTTTCTTTGATCTGCAGGGC
Source organism: Bacteroidota bacterium (assembly GCA_037132075.1). Taxonomy (GTDB): domain Bacteria; phylum Bacteroidota; class Bacteroidia; order Bacteroidales; family CAIXZF01; genus JBAXPV01. The sequence continues at coordinate 199,431 of JBAXPV010000001.1, read as the reverse complement.
CTGATTGCCAGCAAGAACCCGCGTTTACTACGCATCATGCCTGGCTTCCTGTTGTCATACCTGAAACGGGTCATCCATGAGAAGGAACTTAATGACTTCATGTACAACTTCCAGGACCGTATCGGTGTGGATTTTCTCTCCGACTGTCTGGATGAATTCGGGGTGAATCTTGAATTGAAAGGCCTGGAGAACATTCCGGCAGCGGGAAAGATCACCATCGCCTCCAACCATCCCTTGGGCGGCATGGATGGCATGGCGCTGATCCTTGCTGCCAGCAAAGTCCGCAAAGAAATTTGTTTCCCGGTCAACGACCTGCTGATGAATGTCCCAAACCTTCAGCCTCTTTTTATACCAATCAATAAGCACGGGAGCAATGCCGGCAATATTCAGATCATGAACGAGACCTATGCCTCTAACAAAACACTGCTGTATTTCCCGGCAGGACTGTGTTCACGAATGGTTAAAGGCGAGATTATCGATCTTGATTGGAAAAAGACTTTTATTACCAAATCGAAGATTTTCCAACGTGACATTATCCCTACCTATATAAATGGTAGAAACTCTTCTTTCTTTTATCGCCTCGCCAACTTCCGAAAGTTGCTTGGGCTGAAAGCCAATATCGAAATGCTTTACCTGATCGATGAGATGTTCAAACAGCGGAATAAGCCATTGATTATTACCTTTGGGAAACCCATTCCTTATACCGTGTTCGACAAGCGTCATTCAGATACCGAATGGGCCAGTCGCCTGCGTTCTCATGTATATGCGATTCGGGAGGGTAAAGATAATTTTACAGACTTTATTTAATCGCAATCAATCGCCATGGAACCAATACAAGCACCCATTCCTGTTGTTGAGCTTGAGAAGGAGATGACCTCCGACCTGTTCGTCAAGTACACCAATTATGGGAATAATGAAATTTATATCTTCAACCATCTCACAGCACCCTTGTTGATGCGAGAAGTTGGCAGGCTGCGGGAGCTGACCTTCCGTGCCTCCGGCGGCGGAACAGGCTACGCACTCGATATCGATGAATTTGACACCATGGATGGTGCCTTCGACCAGCTGATCGTCTGGAATCCGCGTGACAAGGACATTATTGGCGGTTATCGTTTTATTCATGGCAGTAAGATCAGGAAAAATGAACATGGCCATTGGCACACACCAACGGCAGAACTTTTTCAATTCAGCGACAATTTTGTAAAGGATTACCTTCACAAAACCATTGAACTTGGCAGGTCATGGGTGCAACCGGCTTACCAGGCATCCACCGATACCCGTAAAGGCCTGTTTGCCCTCGACAATATTTGGGACGGACTGGGTGCGGTGATCACCCTGAATCCTGATGTGAAGTATTTCTTTGGTAAGATCACGATGTATCTGAGTTTCGATCCCTATGCCCGTGATCTTATCCTCCATTTCTTAAAAAGGTTTTTCCCTGACAATGAAGGACTCATTTCTCCTTTCAGTCCCTTGCCACTGACACATGATGCCTTACAGTTGGATCTCGTTTTTAACGGGAGCAATTACCAGGAAAATTATAAGATTCTGTCGCATGAGGTTCGCGCTCATGGCGAGAATATCCCTCCTTTGGTAAATACTTATATGAATATCTCGCCCACAATGCGCACCTTTGGCACTGCCCTGAACCCTGGCTTCGGCGAAGTCGAGGAAACCGGGATCATGATTACCATCGACGATATTTACGACACTAAAAAAGAAAGGCATCTTATGGATCACAAATCTCCACCACGGGCATGATCATAACTTCAGCTCAGTTTGTTATGAGCAATACAGACTTCAAAAAATGCCCGGCGCCTCAATTGCCGGAATATGCTTTTATCGGAAGATCTAATGTGGGAAAATCTTCCCTGATCAATATGCTCACCCGGCAGAAGAAGCTGGCCAAGACCTCTGAAACCCCTGGCAAAACGCGGCTCATTAACCATTTCATGATCAACGAAAGCTGGTATCTCGTCGATTTACCAGGTTATGGCTATGCCAAGGCTTCGAAAACGATCCGGGCTGCGATTGGCGAAATCATCACTGAATATCTCCTGAAGCGGCCTAACCTGCTGAATACCTTTCAGTTGATCGACGTGAGGCTGGAGCCCCAGGAGATCGACCTGAAATTCATGGAGTGGATGGCGACCAAAGGCTTGCCTTTTACCCTGGTATTCACCAAAGCCGACAAACTTGGGGGGTCAACACTCTCCCAGAATATCATGAATTATAAAAATCACCTCCTGGAAAGCTGGGAAGAACTGCCGGAAATGATGGTCACTTCTGCAAAAGAAGGGACAGGACAAGATGAAGTTCTCAACTTTATTGAGGGAACAAACGAGATCTTTTCTCCTGTAATGAGGTGGCCTAAATAATCTTGGTATATTTCTAAATAATGCATATATAAATTATAATTATGAAAATCAGAACGCTACTACTGCCTCTAATCCTTCTTGTGTTACTCAGCGGATGCGGACCGAACACACAAATGACAGCCACCTGGAAAAATCCTGAATTTGTTGCTGGCAATAAAGCAACCAAGATTTTTGTTGCTGTTATGGCAGCCAACAAAGTGGTACGATTGAAACTCGAGGATGCCCTGGCTGATGAAATCACCAGAAGAGGCGGAAAAGCTGTCAGGAGCTATGAGCGCTTTCCAATGTCAGTTGCCGGCACAAATTCGATCAAACTAAATACATCCGAGACCATTAACAGCATCCGTGAGTCCGGCTGCGATGCCATCATGGTGGTTGCATTGCTTGATAAAAAAGAGGAAACACATTATGTCCCAGGTTCTGCAGGATATATCTATCCCGGTGCTACTTACGGTTACTATGGGTCATATGGTGGTTATTATGACCATTATGCCAGCGTCGTATACAGCCCTGGTTATTATGAATCGATCAGGGAGTATTACCTTGAAACCTCGATCTTCAATGCCATAACGGAGAAAATTGTCTGGACTGGCCAGTCGACAACCAGCAGTCCAGCAAATGTCGATGCCTTTATCCGTGACTACAAAGCTGCGCTCTTGGGCGGGCTAAAACGAGATAAAGTGATAAAATAAGGCGAATTCCATGGGATTTTCTACAGGGTATTTATGTAAGAATTCTGCGGTTATCCAGAATTCTAATGCGATAATCCGCCAAAAGGGGGCGTTTGTACATTGTGTCATTTAACCCATCGCTTATTTTTTACATTTATCAAAAATATTAAGAATGGTTTCCTGTGTGATTGTTGATGACGAGCTGAATGCCCGTGAAACCTTAAGGATGCTTCTGGAACGCTATATGGCTGACAAGATCCAGGTAGTTGCCACGGCCAAATCAGTGAAAGAGGCTGTATTTCTAATTTACAAGCACCAACCTGAATTGGTATTCCTGGATATAGAAATGCCCGAAGAAAGTGGTTTCAAGTTGTTTGACTACTTTAAACAAGTTGATTTCGCTGTGATTTTTACCACAGCCTATAAAAATTATGCCATTGAGGCGGTCAAAGTCTCGGCCCTGGATTACTTGCTCAAACCCATTAATTTCATTGACCTCCAAAGCGCTTTTCAGAATTATGAAAAGAAGCAATTGAGTTTTACTTCCAATGATAAAATTGTCAAGCTTTTCAGCACCTTGAACCATACGCATGACCCCTGGGGGAAAATTGCCTTTCCGACCTTCGATGGATATAATGTTGAAAGAATAAATCATGTTTTATACTGTGAAGCTGACCAGAATTATTGCCATGTACATACAATACAAGGGGATAACTTCCTGGTGTCTAAGTCTCTAGGGGACCTGGAGACAATGCTGCCTGTTGAGGTGTTTTTCCGTATTCACAAGTCGTTTTTAGTAAATATGAACTATGTTCGCTCCTACAGCAAAACCGACGGTTTTCAAATAAAACTTGAGAATGGGACCTTACTCACCGTAGCACAGCGAAGGAATGAAGAATTCCTGAAAGCCTTGACGTCGAGGAGTTTATGATCTTTTGGAATTAATGATATTAATATAATGACACAAAAAACTGAGCAAAGAAAATACAGTCAGAATATTGTTTCAGTAAAATACCTTCTACTTTTTGCCTTAGCCCTGCGATTGTTGATTTTTACGCCTGTCGTCGCGCAAATATTGCCCGTCCATCACTATATGATGAGAGACGGTTTGCCTTCTAACAGCATTCGGGCTGTTTTTAAAGACTCACGTGGCTTGCTCTGGATTGGAACCGACAATGGACTTTGTACTTTCGATGGCAAGAAATTTAAAATATATTCCTCACAAGAAGGTTTCTTCGCCTCTAATGTATGGTCGATTACAGAGGACAACAAAGGGATACTGTGGTTCGGCTCACGTGGAAATGGACTGTTTCGCTACGATGGCAGAAAGTTCATGTGTTATAATACTAAAAATGGCTTGATCAGTGATTGGATCCGTGTGGTCTATTATTCCAGGCAATTCAATTGCCTGATGGTCGGCACCGAAAAGGGCTTGAGCGTTATGAAGGATAACAAATTTGTTATATTTCATAACAGCAAAGTCAATCCTGCTGATATTCATGTAATTACTGGTTTTAGTGACAGGAAAGACTATATTTTTATCACAGGATACGGGCAAGTAATTTCAAAATACTATCCTTCTGCCGGTCAGATTCTCAGGGTTGAAGGCAATGAAGTACTCTATCCGAGTTGTTCTTGTACAGCTCCAATCGTTTTTAAAGGAGATACCATTTGGGGTATAAGCAGATCAGGGATTGCAATCAGGGGAAGAAACAGTCACAGTATTCAGTTGATCAATGGCATCGGCCAGGTATTTAATATGGATAATGATGACAAGAATTATGTGTGGTTTGCTGCCTGGTCATTCGGTATGGCTGAGCCTGGTGGACTTTTCAGATACGACGGGACCAAAGTTGAGAATGTTGGCAGATCACTTGGCATTAATGACCGGGAGACATGGACCGTATTTTACGACAAAAGCCAGGAGCTCTTATGGGTGGGGACCCTCAATAAGGGTTTGTTTCTGGTGAAGCCTGACCAGTTCGAGATTATTGAACCTGAAAGCCTGGGGCTGAAAGATCTTAAAGTAAATGATTTGTTTTGTGACAGGGCAGGGGATTTGTGGATATCATGTCCCGACAGGATAATCAAAAAAGCCCAAAACGGCGAGGTGACGTCGTATGCCGCGTCAATGAATGCAGCCTACAGGAAGTTTGTTCAAAAGAAATTTCCCAGGGGAATTCCTGTGAAATCTGAATACACTGCCGATCTTGACAGTGAAAATCAGGATAATGGGAATTTCCAGGAAGACAGCAAGGGAGATATTTGGATAAACAACAAGCTGGGCACCTTTGGAATCCATCCGGGCTCTGGTACTGTGGAGTTTTCCGAAACCTATATACACATGGACTTCAGGTTTGGCGAGGGCGATACCGCTTATTTTGGAGGATGGCTCGGCTATGCAGTAGTTCCGGATATCAGAAATTTTGCAAAAACGGCGCTGTTTCAGAAATCCTTAAAAGGGCCTGCGCCCAGAGGTAATATTAATTGTTTGGCCCGTCGTGGAAATGAGATCTGGTTGGGTTCAGAAAATGATGGGGTTTTTAAACAAACAGGCTTGGATGTTGTAAATTACAAGTTAGGACCCAATGGCGTTCATCAGTCAATATCGTGTATTGCTTTCGACAATAGAAATCATATTATTGTGGGTACAAAAAGTGGGAATGTTTGCCTTTGTGAAATAAAGGCTGACAGCCTGGTCGTGAAGCAATGTTTTACCAGCTATGATGGTTTAATTGGAAACAGCATTTCTTATATTATCTATGATAAATCTCGTTATTTATGGGTAGGGACTAATACGGGGCTTAACCGGATCGACCTCTCCCTTATGTTGTTGTCTGACAAATTAAATGTTATTAATTTCGATGCAGAAGAAGGTTATACTACCTTTTCAGCCCGCAATGCCGTCATCGACAAAGCCGGGAATCTGTGGGTAGGGGGCGAGGAAGGATTGCTGAAGTTTAAACCTTTGGAGCTTAGAACGAAATCAAGTCAGCCACCGTCAGTAGTGCTAACTGAGGTCGAAATCAATAACATACCTTTTCACGATTTTGGACAGGATGTAAATGTGGGTTGGGGAGATTTGCCAGAGGAATATTTGATTTTAGACCCTCTTGACAACAAAGTTGCCATGTATTTCGACAACTATAATTACCTGAATCCTTCAAAAGATAAATTCCGCTACAAACTGCTGGGGCTTGATAAGGATTGGTCCCCATGGGGGAGTCAAAGAAGGGCGGTCTATCAAAACCTTACACCGGGGAAATATACTTTTCTTGTGGAGTGTAAAAATTCGGTTTCCAGCACGACTCAGCAGCCATTAAAGTTTTTATTCAGGATCCGGCCTCCCTGGTGGCAGCGATGGTATTGGATTTCAGTATTTGTGACTTTGGTCCTGGGGTCTACCTGGTTTCTGGTTCAACTGAGGATAAAACAGGTAAAAAAACAGGCACAACAAAAAACGGAAATGCAGATCATGGTGTCAGAGTTGGAGCTGGGTGCTTTACGAGCCCAGATGAATCCTCATTTCATCTTTAATTCGATCAATTCCATACAGCGTTATATCCTGGAGAACAATGTGGACCTCGCCCTAACCTACCTCTCAGATTTCTCAAAAGTAGTCAGGGTCTCCCTGGAAAATGTCAACAAAAAACTCATCACCCTGGAAGATGCTTTGGATTTTCTGAAGAGTTTTCTAAATCTGGAACAGATGCGTTTTCCCGGCAAATTCAGCTCTAAATTCGTGCTGCCTGATGATCTTGACACCAGGCTCATACTTATTCCCCCGATGATCATCCAGCCGTATGTTGAAAATGCAATTCGCCATGGTTTCCGGCCGATGAATTCAGGTGGATTTATCACAGTTAGTTTTAAATTAGAGGGTGAGCATAGTCTGAATATTTTCATCGAAGACAATGGCATTGGTCGTGCAGCTGCCGGAGAGCATCTGCTGACCCAGGGAATAAAACACCAAAACCGGGCACATAGCACCGAAATCACCGAAAATCGTATTCGCCTGATGAATCGTCCCGGCGAAAAGATCCGGTATGAAGTTATCATCTTCGACCTTCAGAACCTCCAGGGCAAAGCATGCGGCACCAGGGTTGAGGTGACATTGCCTCTGATTGAGGCGGGATAGGGACTTTGAAGTTTTATCGTGAGGACGGATCTACAATAATCCCATTGTTCCAATAAATAAGATTAATATACCTATTTAACAGGATCGCTTTTTTGCACTCATCAGCAAATTGAAAGCGTTAAACAGCGAATACGCTGCGCTTATACATTTCATCAGTTCGTCTTGGCCTTTTGATTTTTCTTTGATAGATTTTTGAATATTCAAATTAGAGGGTGAGATTGAATAGCAAAAATCTGATCTGAGAATAATATGTTTTAGGGGGGGGCCTGGTAATTCATTTTTCTGTGTGACAAAGTCTTGTTATCAATCAGGTAATGAGGTTACACATTGAATATGCTGCAAAATTCAGGCTTGATTTCAGGAAAGAATTAATAATACTTCGGTGGCTCAGGTCAGTGAAGTTGACGTAATAAATAATAGATCATTATATCAATGATTGATGCAAATTAGAGCCTATGAAAATATTGGTTTATCCATTGAATGAAATGAAAAGGACAAGATTTAGTCAGCAATTATTAAGACGCACACAAAGCCATTTTCATGTTTTTTTATTGGTTCTGTTATCATTTTCATTTGTTCAGATATGTGATGCCCAGCTTCATATTGAGGCAGGTGCTAATTCGACAATTTGCGCCGGAACGGGTATTACACTAGGAGGGGTTTTTTCTACAAGCCCAAGCGCCTGGGGTGGCAGCGGTAACTATAACTATCAATGGACGCCCAATATTTTTATCAATAATAATTTAATTGACCATCCAATTGTTAACCCACCATATTCGATTACGTTTAAGCTAAAAGTTAAAGACATCACTTCCAATGACAGCCTTGTTGACAGTGTAACAATCACAGTATCTCCTGTTGTTCCAGCATTTAGTATTTTTTCCAGCCCTGATCCTCAACAATATCACTGTCCAAATGATTCAGTGATTTTGTACACTAATTTGACAAATCAAAATCTGTATTCTTTTCAGTGGCTTAACAATGGCTTTCCCATATTTGGAGCTACTAATTCAATATATTATGCAAAAACAACCGGGACCTATAGCCTGCGGCTTACTTATCAAAGCTTTCCTTGCTATGTTTCTTCGACGAATAGTAAATTATTAACGTTTGCCCAGTCCCCTGATGGATCTTATACTTATAGTCCCAGCAGTTTGACCGCTTGTGATTCATCTAGTTTTTTTGTTACATTTACCAATACATCTACAACTATTGCTACCAATGCATTTTATGAAATAAACTGGGATGATGGTGGCGGAATAGTCTCATTACCAAATAACTGGGCTAATACTTCACATAATTATACTAGTCAGGGTTATCATTATATAACATATACAGTTACAGGGGCTTCACCTGATTATTGCAAGACAACTAAACATGAAACGGTTTATATCGGAAGTATTCCCCAAGGGAATCTGACAAATCCTGGTGCCACCATCGGATGTGCCCCTCTATATGTCTCCTATCCTATAAGTCCTGGATATATAAACAATCCTGCAGGAACTCAATATACGGTCAAATATTCTGATGGCTCTTCTGATGAAATTTATTCTCAGAGTAACGTCCCTTCTGCAATTTCCCATACATTTTATAAGAGTTCTTGTGGTACAAATTCCGATCATTTTAATAATGCATTTCAGATTCAATTGTTTATCGACAATCCATGCGGCGCAGCGGGAGGTACATTAGAACCTATTGTTGTAAAATCAAGACCTAAAGTAAAATTTACTGCAACACCAACAACTTATTGCACAGGGAAACCTATAACATTTACCAGTACAGTTGACAGTGCCAACTGGGTAACTTATCAAGGGGGGAATTATGTGTGTTCTAAAGTTGCCAATTTAACCTGGCAGGTTACTCCTTCTACGGGCTTTACATTGACCAGCGGGGGATATAATTTGGCATCGATAACCCTGAATTTTACGATCCCAGGGACTTACATAGTAAAACTTAGCGGGAATAACGGTTGCGGAACAGGGATTTACACTGACACCATTTGTGTAGCCCAGACTCCGCAACCCTCCTTCACTCCCGGGAGTATGAGTTTCTGTGCAGCTGATACAATTTCATTCCATAGTACTTCTGTTATTAGCGTTGTTTGCGGGAATGAAACCTACCAGTGGAATGTCCTCTACACAAACCCGGGTAATTGCCCTGTAGGCGCTGCACCGCATTTCTGGGCTGTCAATGGAACCAGTCTTTATACAGCCAATTCAGATATCTATTTCAAGGATCCCGGGGTATATAATATTACATTATCCGTAACAAACAATTGCGGCACAGTGACGACGAACCCTGCCACTGTGATAACAGTAAAAGGCCCGCCAAACGTAACTGCTATTTCTAACCCCACCAGTTCTCCTCTTTGTGGAAGTGTGAGTTTACATCCTACTGCAACAGTAATTGATTGTTATGGGACAAGTACATACAGCTGGACAAGCTCTTGTGGTACTGTTCAATTTCCAACATCGCTGATACCGGGAACCTGGCCTTGTAATATTCCAGGTTCTCAAACGATAACACTAACAGCGACTAACGAATGTGGAAGTGCTTCGAAAACAACGCCGGCATATAATTTATTTCCATTCCCGAAACTTGACACAATACCAAGTTTTTCCTACTGTACTGGTTTTTCTGTGCCTTCACTTGTATTCAGCGGGACACCTGCCGGAGTCACATACACTTGGATACGCACTGCAGGATCAATCGGACTTATTCCAACAACTGGCGGTGTAAATGTGCCTGCATTTATTGCAAGTATACCAGGTTCCAGTCCTGTTACTGTTACTTTTACGGTTATTCCACATGCCAACGGCTGCGATGGCACTCCCAGGACTTTTACGATAACAATTAATCCAATTCCGACCGTTTCCACGTCAATCTCTACTCAGACACTTTGTAGTGGTGATATTACTAGTATTAATATTACCAATCCTAATGCAGTAACAGGGACCAGTTTTAATTGGGTAGCTACACTTCAAAGCGGCACTGCGACAGGCTTTTCAAATGGCAGTGGTATAAGCATTAGTCAAACTCTTTTTAATAGTACGAACGCACCTGCTGTCGTTAAATATTCTATTACTCCCACTGCGAATAACTGTCCTGGCGCCCAAACGAACGTACTTGTTACGATAAATCCAATACCCAATGTAGCAGCCAACCCTCCATTCAAGGCTTTCTGCAGTAATTCATCAACGAATATCAGCATAACGAACCCAAATGGTGTTGCCGGAACAACTTTTAGCTGGACTGCAATTCTGCAAAGTGGGACTGCATCAGGATTTGCTGCCGGAGTGGGAAATAGTATCAATCAAACCTTAGTTAATGTTAGCAATACTATAGCTGTTATTAAATATACCATAACTCCAAAGGCGAACAACTGCAATGGCATCCCAATTATAGTAATAGACACAGTAATACCTGAGCCTCTTGTTGCTGCCATGCCTGCTTCCCAAGGTATTTGTAGTGGAGGAATTACCAATATCGTGCTTTCAAACCCAAATGGCATCCTTGGCACTACCTTCAGCTGGACAGCTGTTTTACAAAGTGGTACTGCAACAGGCTTTTCTCCCGGAACAGGACCATTAATAGCTCAAACACTTACCAATACAACAAATACCTCTGCTGTAGTTCGCTATACGATCAGCCCCCTGAACAACCCCTGTAATGGCGCAAATATTATAGTAGATATTACAGTATATCCGATACCAATTGTTACGGCATCCACAAGTCCTATATGCAGTGGCCTCCCAGCTAATATTACTCTAAACAGCACTGTAACTGGAACAGTATTTACATGGACCGCAAGTCTTTTTAGTGGCAATGCTACGGGATTTTCAAATAATTCAGGTCCCGTCATTGCACAAACCCTGACTAATGTTACAAACACTCCGGCGGTTGTTAGTTACTTGATTACCCCTACTGCTAACTTATGTCCAGGTACGCCAACACCCTTTTTTATTACGATCAATCCCATACCAGATGCCTTTGTTTCCCCCACGAGCGAGTCATTTTGCAGCGGGGCAACCACTAATATACTTATTTCAAACCCAAACAGTGTTGTGGGTACTACTTTTACGTGGACAGCGGCTTTGTATAGTGGTACAGCAAGTGGTTTCACTGGTGGAAGTGGTAGTACCATCTCTCAGACTTTGCTAAATTCAACAAGCTCGATTGCTGTTGTTCGGTATACGATTAAACCCTCTGCGGCGAATTGTCCTGGAACAGCCGTTGTTATTGATGTTACAGTGAAGCCGATTCCTATTGCGAGTGCTGCTCCTGCCTCCCCAAACCTTTGTAGCGGAGATTTAACCAATATTTTACTCAGTAGTACAGTTACAGGAACCACGTTTTCCTGGACTGCCTCTTTACAAAGTGGTGTTGCTTCGGGATTCTCTGATGCTTCAGGATCCTCTATTACTCAAACTTTGATTAACACCTCTAACACACCCGCTCTTGTTAGATACATTATTGTCCCAGTAGCAAATGGATGTACCGGCATCCCAATAACCGTTAATGTTACTGTAAATCCGATCCCTGATATCTCTATTAGTCCAACGACATTAATAATTTGCAGCGGAGTTCAAACATCCATAAATATTACAAATCCAAATTCAGTTACAGGGACAACCTTCTCCTGGGTAGCGTCTTTGCAAAGTGGGACAGCCACAGGGTTTTCTAGTAATTCAGGTAATATTATTTTGCAGACCTTAGTGAATAATACAAATGCACCTGCAGTGATACGGTATGTTATCACACCAAAAGCAAATAATTGTCCGGGTATACCTGTAGCTATTGATGTTACTGTTAATCCAATCCCAAAAGTGTCTGCGAACCCACCATCTCAATCGATTTGTAGTGGAGACCAGACAGCCATCATCTTTACAAATTTAAATTCAGTCATTGGAACAACTTTTGCCTGGACAGCTGTTTTAACCACTGGAATAGCCAGTGGATATAGCAACGGTAGTGTAAGTCCAATCTCACAGGTATTGTTTAATTCAACCAACACTAATGCTGTTGTAACTTATGCAATCACACCCACAGCAAATAATTGTCCGGGTAATCCCTTAAATGTTCCTGTAACTGTTAAACCTATACCGAATATTAGTACAAATATTACGGCTGACACTATATGCAGTGGGACGCCTACAGCGATAACCATGACAAACCCAAACGCGGTAAGTGGAACGGTGTATGCCTGGTCGGCAAGTTTAATTAGCGGAACTGCATCTTTTTCTCCTGGTGGATCAGGTAGCCCTATTTCACAAATGATAACCAACAACACAAATGTTGCTGCTATAGTAAGATATACGATAACGCCGACGGCCAATTCGTGTCTAGGAACGCCTGCAATTGTCGATATTACAGTGAATCCGCTACCCACTGTATCATTAAGTCCAACGGTCCAGGCCCTTTGCAGCGGAGGTACAACTTCAATAGCCATTGCCAATCAAAATGGTGTGTCAGGAACAGCATTTTCATGGACTGCTACGCTAACAAGTGGCACTGCTACGGGTTTTTCTAATGGAACCGGGAATAATATTTCACAGACACTTACAAATACATTGATGACACCTGCGTTGGTTACTTATGCAGTTCGGGGGATTGCAAATGGATGTCAGGGACCTGCTGCCATTATAAAAGTGACTGTAAACCCGAAACCGTTGGCAAATGCTAACATTAATCAATCGATTCCCTACAATACTTCCACAACTTTAAATGGTAGCTTATCGATGGGCTTAAATCCATTAACTTATTCATGGAGCCCTGCAGGACAATTGATTAATGCTAGCGTTGTCAACCCGCAAACAACACAATTAATAGCGCCAACACTGTACACTCTTATCGTTATTGATCCTGTGACCGGATGCGTCAGTCCTCCTGATGATGTGCTGATCAACATTAATGGAGGGCCTTTGACATTTATGAGCATGACTGCGACTCCCAGTACGATTTGCGTCAATCAATCTACAACAGTAAATGTTACTGTATCGGGCGGTGGCTCGGGGATTTATTCTTACACTTGGGGCTCAATTCCGGCTGCGTATTCAAATACCACGACAGTTCCTTCAATAACCGTATCCCCTATTGCTAATATTACCTATACTGTAACGGTTACTGACGGGAACCAATCTGTAAATGGGTCAACACTTGTCACTGTAAATCCAAGACCCAATGTTATTGCCAGTCCAGGTAGCCAGGCGATTTGTAGTGGCCAAAACACCGATATTGGCCTTAGCAGTACAAGTGGAATTAGCGGAACATCTTTCTCCTGGACAGCTTCATTGCTCAGTGGTACTGCCAGTGGTTTTTCAAGCTCAGGCGGAACAAATACCATTACCCAAACTTTATATAATGCAAGCAATACGCCTGCTGTAGTGCGCTATATTATCACAGCCACTGCTAACAACTGCCCGGGAGCACCTATTAATGTTAATGTCACAGTGAATCCGATACCTGATGTTAATGCACTCCCTGTTTCACAGTCATTATGTAGTGGCCTGACTACGGCAATAAATATCACAAATCCAAATAATGTGAGTGGGACAAGCTTTAGCTGGGTCGCAGTGCTTACAAGCGGAACAGCCAGTGGATTCAGCAATAATGGAGGAACACACATTATACAAACTTTGATGAACAGCAGCAGTAGTCCAGCTATTGTTACCTATACCATCGTCCCTGTGGCCAATTCTTGTCAGGGGATACCAATAATTGTTCCTGTAACAATCAACCCAATTCCAAATGTCAAATTGGACCCCGTATCGCAGATGATATGCAGCCATGAAACAACTTCAATAAATATATCTAATCCTAACGGAGTTAGCGGCACAAGCTTCAGTTGGACAGCAGTGTTGATAAGCGGCACTGCCACAGGTTATAGTAACGGATCCGGAACAAACATCATCCAGGCCATCGATAATGTACTGAATATCCCAGCGGTAGTACGGTATACAGTCTCTCCGACAGCCAATCTTTGTTCTGGCACACCTGCTGTTATTGATGTAACTATAAACCCGATTCCTGACATATCAGCCACTCCGCTGAGTCAGATATTATGTAGCAATAATGTAACTTCAGTCAATGTGACAAATCCTAATGGGATAAGCGGAACTACTTTTAGCTGGTCTGCAGCCGTGACAAATGGAACTGCATCAGGATTCAGTAATGGTGCAGGGAATAGTCTCAATCAAACCTTGTTCAATGTAAGTAACATCCCTGCCACGGTTACATACACCATTACACCGATTGCAAATACTTGTCCCGGGGCACCTATTGCTGTCCCTGTGACGATTAATCCTATCCCAACAGTTGCGGTAGATCCAACAGCTCAGGTTATTTGCAGTAACAGTACTACCTCTATCAATATCACAAACCCTAACAATGTCAGTGGGACAACATTTGCCTGGCTTGCGAACTTGCTAAGTGGAACAGCATCAGGTTTTAGCAATGGTGGCGGTACAAGTATCACACAAACCATTCAAAACCCTTCCAATACCCCCGCCATTGTCGAGTATATTGTCACGCCTTCTGCCAATGGATGTCCTGGGACTCCTGGGACCTTCCAGGTAACAATCAATGCAATACCTGATATTGCTGCTGATCCGGCCATCCAGACAATCTGTAGTGGAACATCCACGGCAATTTTCATCACAAACCCGAATGGTGTAGGGGGAGCAGCCTTCAACTGGATCGCTGCCTTGACAAGCGGCACTGTCACAGGATTTAGTAACAGCAGCGGCAGCTTGATTTCACAAACATTATACAATGCTTCGAATAACCCAGGAGTTGTAACTTATACGATAACTCCATCTGCCAATAATTGCCCTGGGATGCCAATTGGCATTCCGGTTACCGTAAATCCAATCCCCAATATTCTTGTCACCCCCTCGGCTGATACGCTTTGTAGCGGGGAGATGACTAATATATCTTTTAGTAATCCCAATGCAGTTTCTGGGATTGTTTATCAATGGACAGCAAATTTGATGAGTGGCACAGCTGGCGGGTTTTCTGCGGGTAGCGGATCCGGCATTAACCAAACGCTTAATAATGGCACGTCAATTCCGGCCATTGTTCGTTACACTGTTACGCCATCATCTAATGGTTGTTTGGGAATTCCTTCAAATGTGGATATAATGGTAAATCCGCTCCCAAATCCAACTATTGCTTTATCTCCTCTTTATCCCACTGTGGGTGCTCCGGCATGCCTCAATGTTGCGGCCAGCGCTTCCTATATTTGGTCACAATGTGCAGGAATTATTCTTCCGCTGGATCCACCCGCAAATATGCCTTCAGTGTGTACCGGGATTATCCCCTCAATGGGGACGTATTGTTATTGCGTTACTGTCACCAATGAATATGGCTGTTCAGATACTGCCAGCAGATGTTTTATTGTCGATTGTCCTCCTATTACCAGCACATCAATTTCTGCCACACCTGACACTATTTGTTCAGGGCAATCGATTAGCCTAAATGTTAGCATCAACGGTGGTGAAAATCCGTTTGAGTTTTACTGGAATGCCAAACTTGTCTTCGGGACAGCAACAAACTACTTGCCTGCCCCAGGGAGCGTTAACCCTCTTGTGCAAACGATTAACAATTTTTCGAACACATATTCGATCGTAAGATATGTAGTTGTATTCCATGACAGTTGCAATTTGCCAAGGACAGATAGTATTGATGTGCTTGTATACCCAAACCCAACAATAATCGCATCATCAAACACTCCCATTTGCGATTGTGATGAATTGGATTTGACAAGCGCTGCACAGGGCGGTTTTCCACCCTATTCCTATCAATGGACTCATCCGGGCAGCAATCCGCCATTCGGATCTCCCTTCTCAAAAGATACCATTTCACAGGCTTGTATTTCCTCTGGATACGACGGAAAGTATTTTGTTACAGTGACCGACACAAATCGTTGCATTGCATCGACTTTCATCAATATAATTATTCATAAGAAACCCAAGCTTTTTGCAATACCTCAGCAAGTCATTTGCAGCGGTGACTCAACAACGAAAGTTTATCCTCAGAGTCCTGACCCTGTCACAAAATATTACTGGTCTTCTACTGATCCGGCTGCAATACCGGATGGTTATGGATTTGCAGCAGCAGGCATCTATATTCCTTCATACCAGGTATCCACACCGCCGGATACACCAAAAATAATTACGATAAATGTTGTTGGGGAGTATATTGAAGGGAATGTTCATTGCATGGGCGATACGCTTTCCTTCATCGTAATTGTTGTGCCAGAGCCAAGGCCGATTACCACATTTGTGAATAATGAAATTTGTTCACCCTGGTCTACTCTTAAAATAATTTTACCAAGAACAGAAGCAGACACGAATGAGAATTTCGGATACTATTATACCTGGCGCAACACGAATCCTTCAATATTTATTGGACTGCAGAAGGAAGGAATCGATGTCATCCCGGCCGTGAATACCATTAATAATACTTGTTATCCAATTTCATCTAATTTTTACATTACACCGCATTCAATTTGTAAAAATGGGGTCACCATTGATACCTGCGATTGGCCTCAGTATACATTTACCGTTATTGTAAATCCCAAGCCTGAAATTGATCCGGTAGCCGATCAGGTGGTCTGTTGTAAAGATATGTTTGCACCTGTCATTTTTACCGGGACTTGTGGATTCATAACAACCTATCACTGGAACCTGGCAGTGAATGACGGGCCTGATATAGGATTAACTTATCCTGGTGCTGGCAATATCAGTCCTTTCACAGGAATAAACACACTTAATGTTGCGGATACAAACACAATAAAAGTCTGGCCTGTTGCCTACGGCTGTATAGGACCCGCAGATACTTTTAATCTTACTGTGATGCCTTGCCTTCATGTCACGAACTATAATGCCCAGATTCTATGCAATGGTCAGCAAAGCACAGCGCAACAATTTGTTTGTAATGTGGCGGGCGCTAAGTTCACCTGGACATGTAACAATGCAAGCATCGGTTGTGGTGCCGGGTTTATTAAAGGAACCGGAACATTTCCTTCATTTACTGCGCAAAATTTAACAAATGAATGTATAGTCGCAACAATTACAATAATTCCAAGTATTGATTACCCTGGCCATTCTTGCACCGGGGACCCAGTGACATTTACACTGACGGTATTGCCACAACCCAGGGTAAATCCCATAAACCCTACAAATTCAATAGTTGCTTGTGTGGGAAGTCAGATCTGTATACCAGGCTTCACTTCTCCAACCTACTCCTGTTATTTAGATGGTCAGATGGACATAACATACGAATGGATTTGCTCACCAGGAATTGGCATCCTTACCGGATCAGGAAATATCGCCTGTTTTACAGCCTGGGTAAATGGAAGTCCTCAGAATCCATTTACGGCGACAGTAACTGTTACTCCCCTTATTAAATATAAAAGTTGGAATTGCCCGGGATTGCCAATGACATTTACAATTACGATTAATCCCATTCCAGTATTTACGATCACACCATTCCCAAAAGTATGCGAAGGTCAGGCTTTTAACCTGGTCTCAACAATTAGCTCAGGAAATGCCGGACCCTTTACCAGCAGTGTTTCATCCGGATGTTTTGAGACAGTCTCTCCGCTAAGCACATTAACTTATCCGATTCTTAATACGCCAATCCCAGGGATAACTCCACCTGGTCAATGCATTTTGTTATTAACCATCAAGGATGCGGCAAGCTGTGAAAATACGTTAAGTATAAATATCGTTGTTGACACTGTCCCTTCTGTAAATGCAATATTATCAACACAATGCAGCGGGAAAGCATTTTCAGTCAAGCCAGCAAATATTTCCGGTGGGCAAGTAC
This sequence comes from Bacteroidota bacterium, assembly GCA_037132075.1. Taxonomy (GTDB): domain Bacteria; phylum Bacteroidota; class Bacteroidia; order Bacteroidales; family CAIXZF01; genus JBAXPV01. The sequence goes on along the minus strand of JBAXPV010000001.1, from coordinate 181,414 downwards.
CATCCGGGACAAAATATAGCTGGGCAAAACCTAATGTCCCTAATATTAGTGGAGGTCCAGGAGGAATAAATCAGCCTGCGATTACAGATAACCTTACCAATTCAACCAACGTTCCGATAAACGTCAATTACGCTGTGACACCCACTTCTGGGTTTTGTCAGGGCGCTCCTTTTGTTGTAACAATTACAGTAGACCCGACACCTCAGGTTTCACCAATCTCTGCCGCGTCAATATGTACTGGAGCGACCGGATTTATTGTGAATCCTGTCAATGGATTAAACGGGATAGTCCCTGCATCCACAACGTATAGCTGGGCATCTCCGACAGGAGGAACGGGAGGAACATCACAAGCAAGCATCAGCGATAATCCAATAAATTCGGGCATTCTTCCAATCACGATAAGTTATTCTGTAACTCCTACCAGCGGTTCCTGTGAAGGAAATCCTTTTTTGGTTGCTGTTGAAGTTTTACCGAGACCGCTTATTCTTAATGCTCAAACCGTAAGCTCTTGCAGCGGGTCCGCATTCAACTGGAGTCCTGTAGCAGGTTCAGTGCCAACAACTACAACCTATACCTGGGGCGTTCCTACGGGGATTCCAACGGGAGGCATGCCTCAAATAGTACCACAAAACGCTGTAAGCCAGGTTTTGTCGCATTTTGCGAACGTAGCACAAATTGAAACCTATTCAATTCTGCCCTCCGCAGGATTCTGTCCCGGAAATGCATTTTCTCTCCAGGTATATGTAAATCCCAGGCCGAAGATCGATTCCATAAATTATAATGCCTGCAGCGGTATCCCTTTTACGGTGACTCCGGTAAATAGCACCAATGGTATTATTCCCGCCGGGACAACTTATAGCTGGCAATCACCAGGCGGCATTGGATTTTCAGGAGGTCTTGCCTCAGGCGGTTTAAACATAAATGGCAGCTTAATCAATACAAACACAACTCAGGTTCCTGCCTTTCCAATCTTCAATGTAAGTCCGTTGTCAGGAAATTGTTCTGGCACTGCATTCCACGTACATGTGAAATTAAATCCAGAACCTCAGATCGATTTTGGAACTCACGACACTGCGATTTGTGCCAATGCCAATTTAAACATTTGGGCCCCTAGGTTTATAGCCCACAACTTTGGTAATGTAAGCTGGACAACAAATGGTGACGGGACTTTCACCTCTGCTTCCATTGTTAATCCAACTTATTTCCCGGGCTCAGGTGATTTAGTTGCCGGAATGGTTGATCTTTCCCTCACGGCAAATGGCGTCATCCCTTGCCAGGGAATAACAGATGTTTTGCACCTCGTGATACATCCCCAGACCATTGCATTTGCCGGTAACGACGACAGTATTTGCCAGGGTGATACAATCCAGATTGCCAATTCATCCTCAATCTTTGCCAATTCATGGCATTGGACTAGCTCAAGTAGTGGCATTGCGGGTTGTGGCACATTTGGCAACGCGGATTCTCTTTACACGACCTATATTCCTGGTCCTTATGATATCTGGCATGGTTCTGTAAACCTATGTTTGTCTGCAGAAAATACAACATATAATTGTGGGCACCCTATTGATTGTGCTACTATAACAATAAACCCGCTGCCAATCCTTAACGCAAGCAACGACACTTCAATATGCAAAGGCCAGGTGGCGCAATTGCATGCCAATGGAGGGGATGCTTATTTCTGGACTCCTTTTAGCCTGATTGGCTCCGATAACACACTGCCTGATATTATAACGATCCCTCTTAATGGCAGTACAATGTTTCATGTATCAGGAGTTAAGAATGGATGTTCAAATATTGATTCCGTAATGGTTATAGTGAACCAACTACCTATTGTTTCGGCAGGAAACAATGCTTCCATTTGCCAGGGACAAATTGTCACTTTAAATGCAAGCGGAGGTATCGTTTATATTTGGAATACCGTTCCAAATCCAACAAGCGGCAATCCACTAATTGTGAATCCGTCTACGACAACTATTTATTGTGTAACCGCTACAGATAATAAGGGTTGCAAGAATGATAGCTGCATGACGCTGACCGTAAATCCTTTACCCACAATAACAGTTTTGAGTCCGAAAGAAACCATTTGCCGCGACTCGAGCCTGGTGTTAACCGCTACCGGTGCGAATACCTATTTGTGGTTAACGACTTATGGTTTCAACTCAGATCTGAATTCAAACCCGATTACGGTTAGCCCGCTGGAGTCTCATTCATATCCTGTTAAAGGGACTGATAATAATGGATGTAGCGATGTTGGAAATATTTCGATTGAGGTTGTTGCCTCGCCCAATGTCTTTTTGCCGTCACAATTGTATTTGTGTGAAGGAAATTCGATTGTAATTGATGCTGGATATTCTCCATCCACTTCCTACAATTGGTCAAACGGAAATACAAGCCAGCAGATTACAGCAAATTATTCCGGAATCTATTGGCTAAAGGCTAGCAATACCGGCTGTTCTATTATTGACACCACTGTTGTCGAAACGGGTACTGTGGTTTGGGTCCCGAATGCTTTTTCGCCTGACGGGGATGGAATTAATGAAGTTTTCCTTGCGTTTGAGTATGGTCCCTTGGTAGAATTTCACCTGTATATCTTTTCAAGATGGGGTGAATTAATTTTTCAATCAGACAATATCAAGGATGGATGGGATGGAACGTATAAAGGACAAATTTGTCCCATGAATACCTATGCATATAGAATCGATTATATAGCACCGCATATCTGTCTGGGTTCATCAAAATCAAGCCATACTTTAACGGGCACGGTGACTTTGCTGAGATAGATAGGATCAAAAGCACTCATTGTTCTAATAGTCTGGAAGGAAAAGCCAGGCACAATATGAGTAAGGCTTGGCAGCATGAGATTGTATTTGTTTATTTAATTAACAAGGAACAAAAAAACTTTTTCTATGAACACAAATTACTTTATTCAGCGTTGTAAAAGGGGATTATATATTATGTTCTTCCTTTGTTGGGTATCAATTTCATTCAATACTGTGGCACAGAGTATTACGATCACGTCGCCAAATGGTGGAAATGTTTTTGCTTCCTGTAATACGACAACAATTACTTGGACTTCCACAGGTACAAGCAATTTCTATGATGTTCATTATTCAATAGATAATGGAGTCACATGGGCCGCGCTTGCCACGAACTGGGGGCAGACCTCTTTCACTTGGACCATCCCCAATGTTCAATCCAACCAGGTGCTGGTACGGGTCCGTGATGCCAATAATAATCCCATTGTTGATATAAGTGATGCTGTATTTTCTATTAATGCCATTTTAATTGTAACATCAGCAAACGGCGGGGAAACTTGGCAAGCCAATAGCAACCATAATATTACCTGGATATGGAATGGTGGAGCTGCGAACGTAAATATTGATTACTCAATGGATGGAGGAACCACATGGACAAGCGTTGCTAATAATATTAATGCAAGCAGTCAAATGTATACGTGGTCGTTAAATCCACTTGTATCACCCGCTTCAGCTTTTTGCATGATCCGTATCTATGAGACTACAGGAGGTGCTACGGGCTGTAAAATGGATAAAAGCAACAATGTCTTTTCTATCACGCTGGCGACCTCAATTCTTACTGTCACCGCACCGAATACAGCAGTGACTTTATTTGCTTGTGCAAGCGCGAGTATTAGCTGGACATATCAGTTCGCACCTGCTAACACAGCTGTTAAAATTGAGTATTCCACAGATGGCGGATCATCATGGTTGTTAATTCTAGCATCGACAACTGCTTTGAGTTACTCTTGGACGATCCCTTATAATATTTCTTTAAGTTGCCTGGTAAAAGTTACCTCCCTGTATAATTCTTCTATTTGGGATGTTAGTAATGTCAATTTTGCCATTGCGTCCCCTACAATCACTGTAAGTGCTCCCAATTCAAATGTTAGCTGGCCACAGTATTCCACGCAGACTATAACATGGACAAGTTCGAACCTGTCTTCAGGTTCCAATGTAAATATTGATTTATCCCTTGATGGCGGAGCAAATTGGTCTTCGATAATAGCGAATACTCCTAATGATGGCAGCCAATCATGGGTTCAAAGTGCGACGGTTCCTTCTACTACGGCAAAGATAAGGGTGAGTAGTGCATGTACAAATCAGATCCTGGATATAAGTGATGTCAATTTTACAATTCCACAAGCTACTATTACTGTGACAGCTCCAGATATAACTGTTTCGTGGTGTGCGGGAAGTTCTAATAATATTACTTGGATTTCAACTTATCTCCCGACTTCCGGAGCATATGGAAATGTGAAAATTGAATACAGCACAAATCATGGGGCTACCTGGTCCACCTATTTAGCCAGTACGCCAAACGACGGATCTCAAGCGTGGACAGTTCCTTCAGTGCCTTCGTCCCTTTGTCTTGTAAGGATAAGCGACCCCAATTATTCTTCAACTTTTGATGTCAGCAATGCCGATTTTACGATTCCTCCAATAAATTCCTATGTAACTACACCAAACGGAGGGAGCACTTATGTGGGTTGTACGACGCTTACTATTGCCTGGTTAAAGTGCGGAACCACAGGGAACACAAAATTGGAATATTCTTTGGACAATGGTTCTACTTGGATATTGATTGCTACGAATCTTACAGGTTCGACTTATAATTGGACCGTTCCCAATATATCCTCTGCGCAATGTTTATTGCGTACTACGGATTTGACGACTTTAGTTTCTGACCTCAGTAATAGTGTTTTTACAATTGTCCCATCAATTAGCCTTACTTCACCAAATGGGAATGAGTCATGGCAGGTCGGAGGGCCTACTCACAACATAACTTGGATTACAAATGGGACAATTGGAACACTTACTCTGGCCTATTCTATTGATAATGGTACAAGTTGGACCACAGTTGCGACAGGTGTTAATGCGTCCACGCTTTCGTATGCCTGGACGATTCCAAATACACCAAGCATAAATTGTTTAGTCAGAGCTTTCGAAACAAGTTCCGGTGCTGCAGGCTGTAAAGTAGATGCAAGTAATGCGAAATTTGCGATTGAACCCTCCATTCATGCAATCACAGTGACCTCTCCCAATACCACGGAAACATGGTATTCCGGCTCTGTCCATAATTTTGCATGGACCTATCCCAATTATCCTTCAAATAATGTAAAAATTGAATATTCTCTGGATAATGGAAGTACATGGGCTACCGCAGAAACCTCAACACCAAATGATGGGACACAAGCCTGGACAGTCCCGAATACGCCTTCTCCAAATTGCAGGGTTAGAGTCTCAGATGTAGCCAATTCTAGTGTTTTCGACATAAGTGATGTCACATTCTTGATAGTTACACCTGTTGTGGTTTTGCTGACACCCAACGGAAGCGAAGATTTGATTGGGTGTAACACATATAATATTACTTGGAATAAGGTGGGAACCGCAAATAATGTAAAAATTGAAGTCACTTTTGATGGGACCATATGGACTACTTTAAGTAACTCAACTTCGGGAAACTCATATACGTGGTCAATTCCCAATAATGTCAATTCCTCCAATTGCCAGGTTAGAATAACAGATATAGCACTTTCTTATGTAAATGACAATAGCAACGCACCCTTTAGCATTTTCGGTAATAGTCAGTTTACATTGTTTTCTGCAAATGGAGGAGAGGTATGGCAAGTAAATTCAATAAAAAACATTAGCTGGTCTGCACCTGAAATTTCTGGAGCAATTACCTTGCAATATTCAACAAATAACGGCACAAGTTGGACTAATATCTCAACTACAACACTTGCGTCTGCTGGTACTTACGCTTGGACAGTACCCAATACCGTTTCAACAACTTGTCTTGTAAAAATATTTGAAACAGCTAATGCTTGTAAATATGATCAAAGTGCTTCTGTATTTACGATCTCAGCACAAGTACCTGTTATCACTGTAACATCTCCAAATACCAACGTAATATATGCTATAGGTTCCGTACCAACTATTCAGTGGACCATAACAAATGGGACAATAGGTACCATTAAATTGGAATATTCAATTAATAACGGATCGACCTGGACTACCATCGTGGCCTCAACAAATGCTAGTACAGGTGCATATGGTTGGACTATCCCCAATACTCCTTCTGTATATTGCCTGGTCAGGGCATCTAACACATCAAATGCGAATATGTTTGACGTTAGTGATGTTAATTTTTCGATATCACCAGCTGTCGTCGTGACAAACCCGGATGGCGGGGAAATTCTCAATGGTTGCACTGCCACCACTTTGAATTGGAATGTTGCGAATTGCTCAGGAACATACAAAATTGAGTTTTCAACGGATAATGGGGCTACTTGGTCGGTGATTGAGTCCGCTTACGTCCCAGTACCTAATGTCACTACTGGGTCAATTGCTTATAATTGGCTGATTGTCAGTAGTATTCAGTCTGCAAACTGCTTGATAAAAATAACTGATGCTGTTACCATAACGAAATTTGATGTTAGTAATGCTCCCTTTACAGTGTTGCAGCCAATAACTATTACACAACCTAATTTTGGCGGGGTATATTCTGCCGGGAGTGTGATGAATATCACCTGGACTGAGGCGGGTGTAAGCGGATTATATAATGTTAAGTACTCATCAGATGGTGGTGTGACATGGAACGTAATCGCTTATAATATAAGTATATCGACAAGTTCTTATGCATGGACCATTCCTGCAGGACTTATTACTGCCAATTTAAAAATTCGTGTGGAGGATTTTACTGCTACTAATTGTAAATTTGATAACAGCGATGTCGCCTCATCAATTATCAATACGCCTCAGAATGTTGTCGTTACAGCCCCAAATGGAGGCGAGATCTGGCCTGCATGTACCATTAAAAATATTACTTGGACAAGTTTAACAGCGTCTGCGAATTATAAATTGGAATATTCTGCAAATGGTGGCACAACATGGACGCAAATAGTAACAAACTATCCTGCAACACTTACTGGTAGTTATAGTTGGACGATTCCAAATTCTATTTCCTTGACTTGTCTGGTTAAGGTTACTAATGTGAGTGTCCCAGCTAATACCGATCAAAGCAATGCTTCTTTTAGTATTTCACAGGGAATACCTTTGGCCGTTTGTCCTAATATTTCAATTTGCGCTGGTCTTTCTGCAAATTTAAGCGCCACAGGAGCAACAACTTATGCCTGGGCTCCAGCAACGGGTCTAAGTAGTACGGTTATTTCAAATCCCCTTGCAACTCCGGTTGCAACCACTACATATACTGTGACAGGAACTCTTGGCGGATGCACAGCCACAAAGACAATTATTGTAACAGTTAATCCATTGCCTGTTGTAAGTATAAATCAGAATAACGTCAGCTTCTGTTCTGGGCTTACTTTGCAGGCAAATGGTGCTCAATCCTACAGCTGGACTCCTTCAGGCGGATTGAGTAACACAACCATTGCGAATCCTGTTGCAACAATAACCGGAACTTCTGTATATACCGTTACAGGCACTTCAAACGGGTGTTCGGCAACCGCGAATATAACTGTATATCCCAATCCAGCCCTCAATTTAAATGCATCTTTCACGAATATCTGTTCGGGCGAGAGTGTCAGTCTGGTTGCAAATGGTGCGACAAGTTATTCCTGGGCTCCTGCGTTTGATTTAAATAGTACGACTGTATCTTCCCCGGTCTCAACCCCAACTATTACCAGGACATACACAGTTACAGGTACATCAAATGGATGTTCGTCTTCATCAAATGTGACCATCAATGTTACAGCTTCTCCTAATTTGACCGTAGGTGCAGGAGGTAATATTTGTAAAGGGTCCAGTTTAAATTTAACAGCGGGCGGTGCGTCAATTTATTTATGGGCACCAACAACGGGTTTAAATAGCAGCACCGTCTCAAACCCAATGGCAAACCCTATTAATACAACTACTTATACCGTTACAGGTATAACTGGTAACTGTTCAAGTCAGAAGAAAGTGAAAGTTTCGGTGGTTTTAGTTCCTAATATTGTAATTAGTGGTCAGCATGATATCTGTTTAGGAACTCTTACGCAACTTTCTGCTAGCGGTGGTGGTTGTTATACATGGACACCTGCTACCGGATTGTCTAATCCCTGGGCATTTAATCCTTTTGTATCTCCTCCTATTTCAACAGTTTATACAGCCCAATCTACCATTAATGGTTGCCAGGGAATGGCAACCTTTAATGTGAATGTTTTGTCAGTAAATGCAGGGGCAGACCTGGCGGTCTGTGCAGGAGATACTATAATGCTTGCGGCTACTGGTGCAAGTAGTGGGGCTTTAATCAGTTGGAATAACTCTGTTGTAAATACTGTTCCATTTGTTATAAATCAGACCACTACCTTCACTGTAATAGCTACTGAATCAGCGGGATGTCAATCAACTGACCAGGTTGTCGTTACCGTTCATCCTAAGCCATCTGTCGGTGCGGGTAATGACACTACAGTTTGTGCTGGTCATCAAATAATATTGAGTGGTTCAGGTGCAAGCACGTATATTTGGAATAATGGTGTTACCAATAGCACTCCCTTTATTGCTCCATTAGGAAATACTACTTATACTGTTACTGGAACTGATCAGTATGGCTGTAAAAACAAGGACCAGGTTCTTGTTAATGTTAAAGGATTGCCTTCTATCAATGCAGGACAGGACCACGAGATCTGTTTTGGCGACAGTATAACATTAGTTGCATCTGGAGGAAATAACTATGTCTGGAGCAACGGCGTAAGCAATAGCGTAAGTTTTATTCCGACTTCCACAGGCAGCTATAGCGTCACCGGGACTGGAAGTAATGGATGTATGAATACTGATGATGTTTTGGTAACTGTCAAATCACTTCCAACTATTATTTCCCCGGGCAACCAGCATGTCTGTATCGGGTCAAGCCTAATCCTTAATGCTAGCGGTAATGGAGATAGCTATACGTGGAACAATTCAGTCCAGAATGGAGTGGCTTTTACACCCAATCAAACGTTAACCTATACTCTTACAGCTTTTGATAGTTCAACACTGTGCTCAAACACGGCGCAATTAACGGTAACGATCTTAGATCTGCCTTTGATAATTGCTGGTATTGATACTGTATTATGCGAGGGTCAGATGATTATTTTATCTGGATCTGGTGGTGTATCATATATGTGGAGTGATTCAGTTATTAACAATATTCCGTTCGCACCTGTACAGACAAATACGTATACTGTTATCGGTACCGATAGCCTTGGGTGTATTAATACAGACGAAGTAGTAGTTGTGGTTAATCCTTTGCCTGTTATTTATGGTGGACCTGACCAAAATATCTGTCCCGGTGGATCTGTAATTTTATCTGCATCGGGAGGAATAACCTATAGTTGGAATAATTCAGTGCAAAACAATATCGCTTTTACGCCTACACAGTCTGATATTTATGTTGTTACGGGCTCTGATGTCCACGGATGTATTAATGCCGATACCGTGACAGTTGATGTGCTGGAAAATACATCATCGACTTTATATGACACCGCACTTAATTCATATGCACTAAATGGCCAGAATTACAGCTTAAGTGGAATCTATACACAGACTATTCCTAATTTCAATGGATGTGACAGTGTTATTACTTTATATTTGACGATGCAATATATCGGAATTGAAGAATATCTGCCAGATCAGGTAAAAGTATACCCAAATCCGTTCGTTAATGAAATAAAACTAATTGTAGATCCAGAATACCTGGGAGAGGTGCTTTTAATTTATGGGCAATCTGGAAATAAGATCTATACAGGTGTTATTGTCTCAGAACAGACGGTGATAGACATGCGGGCTTATTCAAGTGGTATGTATTTTCTGAAAATTGGAGAAGAAGGTAATCATTACTTGAAAATAGTCAGAGACTAAGGAAACGTCCTAACGATTTCAATAAGAATACTTCACCCCATACCAAACGCCTACAAACTCTTCTATGGTAAGATCGCTATCCATGCTGAGCTCAATGTCGGAATTGTAGCTGGAGCTGCCTACATAGACTTTATTGTCGCGGATCGTAGCCAGGATGTCAGAATTATAAGATGAGGTGCCTTTGTATATTTTGTGGTCTCGGCTGGTCATCAAGATGCCTGATTGGTAGCTTGAGGTTTCCTTAAACACCTTCCCATCGGTTATTGTGAATAGTAAATCACTGCTATAGGTCGAGGTCCCTTTATATACCTTAACCTGGGCGATCAGGGCTGTATTGAGCAAGACGCTCAGTAAAAGAGAGAGAAAAAAATATTTTCATATCAGTTGAGATAAAAGGATGTTTATTGTCCGTTGTAAGGTATGCGCAAATGGTCGTATGCGCATATGCCCGTTGACGTTCTCAACGTTTTCCCATTACCCCATCACCCTCACTTCATCTCCACCAACACCTGATTCTTCTCAACTTTATCCCCGTCTTTTACAAACACATCTTTAATGGTTCCGTCGAAAGGGGCCAGGATCAGGTTGTTCATCTTCATGGCATCAAGCATGCATAAGACATCACCCTTCTTTACCTTTTTTCCTTTGGCGGTAGCCATTTTTTTGATGGTACCTGGGATGAAAGCGGTAAGTTTGTTCGGGTCAATAGGTTTGTAGGGTATCCGGCGTTCAAAATTGCGCGTCGTCAAAGTTCTGTAAACACCTTCTTCAACAGCAAGATCAATAAAGGGATCTTGCTCTGTTTTTTCCTTTTTAGCTTTAGTCATTGCCTGTCGATTTAGAATGGAGGAATCCCGTGTTTTTTCTGTGAACGTCTGACAGTCTTGTGCCTGGAGATTTCCAGCGCATGAATCAGATGATGTCTCGTCTCATTGGGCTCTATTACAGCATCAATATAGCCATAGGCTGCAGCCACAAATGGATTGGCAAATTTCTTTTTATACTCTTTGATCTTGGCTTTACGAACCTCTTCCGGGTTCTCAGAAGCATTGATCTCGGAACGGAAGATGATATTGGCAGCGCCTTCAGGTCCCATTACGGCGATTTCCGCAGTTGGCCAGGCAAATACAAAGTCAGCCCTGAGGTGCGAGGAGCACATGGCGATATAACCGCCACCGTAAGCTTTGCGGAGGATGAAGGTGATCTTGGGAACGGTAGCTTCTGAATAAGCGTACAATACCTTGGCCCCGTGACGGATGACCCCGGCATGTTCCTGGTCGATACCAGGCAGGTAGCCGGGTAAGTCAACGAGGGTAACCAAAGGCACATTAAAAGCATCACAGAAACGGATGAAACGGGCGGCTTTGTCAGACGAATCCACGTCGAGGACGCCGGCCAGTACAAGTGGCTGGTTGGCTACAAAACCAACAGTATCGCCGCTAACCCTGGCAAAACCAATCACCATATTTCTGGCAAAAAGCTCCTGTACTTCCAGGAATTCACTGTCATCTACAATCGCACGAATCACATCCCTGACATCATAAGGCGTCTTGGGATCTGATGGCATGATGTCATCAATTTTATATGAACGGGTGCGTGGTGGTTTCTTGGGGAAAGTATCAGCTTTCTTATCATTATTCCATGGAATAAAGGAGATAAGCTGTTTGATCTGGTCAAAGCATTCTTGTTCGCTTAGGGCAAAAAAGTGGGCATTCCCGGTAACTTCGCATTGAACCCGTGCACCGCCCAGGGCTTCCATAGAGATTTCTTCGCCGAGAACTGTCTTAATGACTTCAGGGCCAGTGATAAACATCTTCGAGATTTTGTCGACAACGAAGACAAAATCGGTGAGGGCAGGGGAGTAGACTGCACCTCCGGCACAAGGGCCGAGGATCACGCTGATCTGGGGAATCAGGCCACTAGCCTGGGTGTTCCTGTAAAAGATCTCGCCATAACCAGCCAGGGAGTTTACCCCTTCCTGGATACGGGCACCTCCGCTGTCGTTGATCCCAATCAGTGGAATCTTCATCTTCAGGGCATGATCCATAATTTTGGTGATCTTCTTGGCATGCATGAACCCAAGGGAACCGCCGGCCACCGTAAAGTCCTGTGCGTAAATGGCAACAGGAAAGCCTGTAATTGTTCCTGTCCCGGTGATAACACCATCACCTGGCAGATACTTTTTATCCATGTCGAAGTCCTTACCGGCATGCTCGACGAAAAGATCGTACTCGTGGAATGACTTAGGATCACATAACGCTAAGATGCGCTCTCGGGCGGTCATCTTGCCGCCTGACTTCTGCTTCTCAATGGCTTGTTCGCCACCACCTTGCAAAGCCTCTTGCATGCGCTTCTTTAAGTCCTGGGTCTTAGTTCTTAGAGACATATATAAAGTTTTAATGAATAATCTAACACAAAAGGGCATGATCCCCCACGTAATGCAAAATTAGACATTAAGCATGAATTCGCAACATTAATTAAGAAAATAAAGGAAAGAGGCTGATTGTGAGCGAGATAAAGTTTAAAAACGTCCTGATTGCAGGAGCGTTTTTTTGTTTTGCGGTAAGCTCGCTACAATTAGATCATAGGAAATGGCAATCCAAGATCTAAGTGTTTCATCTTCAATACTTCCGTCAATAATTACAGTATTCCAGTGCTGCTTGTTCATGTGATATCCCGGGAGCACAGCTGGAAATTCTTCTCTTAATTGCAAAGCTCTTTCCGGTTCACACTTTAAATTGATGCTAAAATCCCCACTGAGATTGGTAAGCGCAAACATTTTTTCCATTACCTTGAAAACCAATGTGTCTGGCCCAAATGGCATGCTTTCAGTAACTCCGTTTAAGGAAAGACAATACTCACGGAATTCTTCAATATTCATAACGCTGCCATAAAAATGGAGGGCAAAAGTACGGAAATACAAAGGAACTTCAAACCTTAGTGACAGAATCAAGTGGTTTGTAGAGTGAAAATTTCAAGAAAACATATCCGGAAATGCCTGCAGCCAGTGAGGCAATGAGGATTGCCATTTTTGAAATATTGATGAGGTCTATGTCTTGAAAAGCCAGCAAAGTGATAAAAATCGACATCGTAAACCCGATGCCACTGAGCATTCCGGCGCCAAACAAAGCTTTCCAATTAATATCTTCGGGTAATGATGACAAGCCCAGGCTGACACCGCCAAAGGAGAAAAGAAAAATCCCCAGGGGTTTGCCAATGACTAATCCGGCGATGATTCCGAGGCTGCTGGGCGCAGCCAGGCCATTGAGCCATCCGCTGCCGATGATGATGCAGGTGTTTGCTGCTGCAAAAACAGGGAGTATGAGGAAGGCAACAGGTTTGTGCAGGAAGTGCTGAAGCCTGGAGGAAGCGGTTTGGTCACTCCCGTCTCCAAATGGAATTACGAATGCCAGCAAAACACCCGTTATCGTGGCGTGAACGCCTGAATGCAACATGAAATACCACATTGCGATGCCCCCAAGAAGGTAGGGCGCCAGGAGATAAACTTTGAGCCGATTTAATGAAAACAGCAAAGCCCAGATTCCAAGAGCGATAAATAAATTTGTAAAGGCTATTGAGCTGGTATAAAAGATCGCGATGACAAGGATGGCACCCAGGTCATCAATTACGGCTAATGCCGTGAGGAATACTTTTAGAGAAAGCGGCACCCTGTTGCCTAAGAGAGACAATATACCCACTGCAAAGGCTATGTCAGTTGCCATCGGAATTCCGGCGCCATTTTGGCTTGTAAGCCCAAAGTTGAAAGCTAAAAAGATACCGGCAGGTACTAGCATCCCCCCTAAAGCTCCTAAAATTGGTAAACTGGCTGTTTTTAAATCTGACAGTTCGCCATGGTAGACTTCTCGTTCCAGTTCGAGTCCAATGAGAAGGAAGAATACGGTCATGAGTCCATCATTGACCCAATAAACTAAAGAATGTCCGGCAAAAAGATAATTCCAGGCTGCAGTGTAAGTATCCCCAATACCAGAATTGGCAATGCATAAGGACAAAATTGTGACCACAAGCAGGATTAGTCCTCCGGTTTTCTCACTGAAAAAGAATTCATTAAATAATTTCGAGAGTTTCATAAATCCTGATGTCTAATCTGTTATCACAAATATAAGACGCTTGATGGAATATCATGATCAATAATCATTCATCCTTGGGATAGGCAAAAAAAAAGCCCTACCGAAGCAGGGCTTTTACAATAAATGTCTTGTATGATAAACTAAGCTAGTTTAACATTAACTGCATTTAATCCTTTTTTACCTTCTTGAAGGTCAAAAGTTACTTCATCATTTTCTCTGACTTCATCCTTTAAACCACTTACGTGTACAAAGTATTCTTTGTCTGAGTCTGCGTCTTTAATGAATCCAAAACCTTTAGAGTCATTAAAAAATTTTACTGTTCCTTTATGCATTATTGTATTATATTAATTTGCCGCAAGGTACACATTATTATTTATATAGAAGCTTTTATTTATTAATTTATTGTTAATTCTCAAAAAAAGCTGTTTTCCCCTTGTAAAACCTGCGTTTTTTTTGGGGTTCAGGGCTTGAACCAGGGTTTATACTGCGAATCCTTGAGAAATATTCTTACTTGGCTTGCCCTGTTGGAATAATCAGAAGCGGGATATCAGAATGATTCAGCACTTTACCAGTCACACTGCCCATGATAATGTTATCCAGCCATTTACGACTGTGTGACCCCATGATGATCATGTCGGCTTGATTTTGTTTTGCCGTTTTTAATATGGTCTCTGCAAATTCGCCTTCTTTAACAAGGGTTTGAATAGATTCATCGCCGAGATGACTTCTTGTTTTTGCAAGAAAATCCAATGAACTTTCTTTTAAGGTTTCCTCCGAGCTCAGCTCGCTTGCACCTGAGATGAAATATCCGCCAAAACCCATAATTGGTGAATATTCTGTTGAGGAATAATACACCGGCTCAGAGATTACGTGTAGTAAAATCACCTGGGCACCCATGCTTTTTGCAACAGCAAATCCGGTTTCTGCAACTTTTTGAGCTGTGGGGTCATAATCCAATGCAATCAGAACTTTTTTCATTGTTAAGTATTTATTGTTATATTTCTACTGTATTTTATTGAATTTCACTTATCAAGAAACAGATAATTATCCTGCATTCTCGTCAAGATCATGATGCGCATCTCCTCCCAGGCTATAATAATTGTTCTCTTCATCCTCGCTGCCAATATTCTCTTGAATATCATCAAGTTCAGTCCCCGGGATATCCAGGTCGTTCTCTGAAAGGTCAACACTGAAATCCAATTCATGATCACTGTCTGTGAAAGGTGCGACAACCGGAGTCTTTTTATGAGTAATGTCCTCAGGATTTATATCAGCTTCTTTGTGATATTTTTTATAAATATCTTCGGAATCAGGATAAAGTGGATAGCCTTTTAATTCGCTAAGGCTGTTCCTTTGATCCTGATTCTCCTGGCTTTTGTGATTTAGCGTTTTCATGATCGTGTTTTTTAGTTCATCAAAGGTTCAAATTACGATTGTCTTTCGAAAAGAAAGCTCATCTAAGTTACGAAACATTTTGGCCTTACACAAAAGTTTTAGTCCTGAACTTTTTGTGAAGAAAAAAATAAAAATGAAAATAAAAGAGTTTGAAATATGTTGCCTTTAGTACTTTGTCAGGCTGTGGTCGCTGGTGTTATATTTTGCTGTTATTTGCCAGGAATACAGACCTGTATTGTTTTTTATCCCCCAGAAATCGTAAAAAACACGCTTTCGGTCTCCATTTTCATCGAGTTCTGTCCGGCCTGTTGCCCCAAAATACTCGCCAGCTGTTTCAATAAAATGAGATTTAAATGTTGCAAAATCGGCATCTGCCTGTTGTGTGATAGCGGATAAGACTGCTGCCCAAAGGATGTCATAAGCGGCCAGGGCATAGATACTGGCTTTGTTTCCGATTTTGGCAACAATTTTTGTTTGAATCGGCTCATAAATATTGGAAGCAGAGGCATCGAAGCCAAATACCGGGCATTGGAAATTTGTTGTTGACGCAAATCCGGCAGCTGTTGCATTGGCCGTCAAAGTAGTGCTTTGGGCAAAAGCGGAGGCACCATAAACTTTGATAGCAGGACTAACACCTGCATTCACGAGTGCTTCCAAAACAGAAGTGCCATCACCGTAAGAAATCAGATAAATGGCAATTCTATCTGCCCCATATTGTGCCGAAGCCGTGGCAATAGCTGCATTTACTCCTGCAGCAAGGCTTGAGAAATCAGTGGTTCCCGGGGTGAAGGACTGTATCGTCAGACTGCTGCCTCCTTGTGATGTAAAGGTTGAATTCGTGGCTGCAAATAATGAGTTACTCCAAAGATCGACCCTTACGATTGGGATGATCGCTTTTACTGAATCAGAATCAAACATGCTGCATATTGCCTCTGCCTGGTAAGTATCACAAGGCGAAAACCGCAGGAAATTATCTCCGGGGATTGCCAGGGAGGTAGAAACGGCGGAATGCGAAACCAGCAGGACGTTTTTAGCATCTGCAATAGCTTTTACGGCTTTTGCTTCGGAGCTGGTATAGGGGCCAATGATGATTCTGACGCCTCTGTCGATCAGGGACTGTGCCTTTGTTTTGGCTACATTGGTATCAGATTGTGTATCTTCATAGAATAGCTCAACGTTTGCATCCAATCCGTTTCTTTGTAGATAGGATTTGACATCATCCAGGCAAATGTCTAGTGCCGCCTGGGTTTCGGTTGCATTCTGGCTGCCGGTGCCGCTGAAGCCCAGCAATACCCCAACTTTGATCTGACGGGTGCTGCTGCTGTCTTTTTTACAGGAATTTGTGAAGATTAAAACTGTGGATAGCAGTATCAATGGGAAAATCCGGGAGAAAGCTCTGTTTGTCATTTTAGAAAAAATATGTTTGGTATTTTATTTCGTCCTGAGAAAAAATAATGGTTTATCCTGCAAAGTTCAAGTTTGCGAAAATCGAGCAAGCCGAAACAGATCAGTATTTCTTTGAGTTCAAACAAAGATCATGATTTTTTTTATTTGTTAGAAGGGAAGAGAAAAAAATCACTCAATCGGGTAAACGTCCAGTATTGTTCCGTCAAAACTGGCAAAGACCATAGTGGGGTGGGAGTCCTGGTGGAAGATATTTCCCTGATGATCAATGGCGATTGCCCCTGCGAACCCATCATAGGTTTTCAGCTCTGCAAATGTCCTGGCAAAGGCTTCTTCCAGTGAAAAGCCATCAGTGACACGGGTCACGATTTTCGCGGCGGTGGCGTTGCTGACAATATCTTCACCAACACCAGTTAAACTTACGCCACACAATGAATTGGCATAGTTTCCGGCTACTGTGGCTGAGTCGGAAACACGGCCGGGGATTTCAAAGCCTTTGCCTCCGGTTGAGGTTGCCACAGCAATCTTCTTGTCACGGTCAATGGCCACACATCCTACTGTGCCTGTGCCTGCCGACAATCGTTTGGCTTCAAATTCGGTTCTGCGTAAGTCGGTTTCCGTTGAAAATGTCTCAAATCCCTGTTGCCTGGCAAAATTTGTTGCACCGCTGCCACCCAAAACACGGTCATCATAATCCATCAATACTTCTGAAATCTGAATTGGGTTCTTTACTGCTTCAATGTTGATAACACCACTCATTTTTTGCGTTGTGCCATCCATTAATGCTGCGCTCATCCTGATCTTTCCGTCGCTTTGAATCTGAGATCCGGTGCCGGCATTAAACAATGCGTCATTTTCCAGCAATGAAACGGCATAAACGACAGTTTGCAAAGCGGAATGAGATTTTAAATATTCATAAGAATCAAGCACAATACGTTTCAGCGCGTTTTGCTTGGCAAGATTTGTTTCGTGATTTGTCGTGGATTCTGAGAAAAATCCACCATGTATGATAAGTTTCATAATATATTATACGTATTGTGATGACTTGATAAACATCTTATACGTTTCCAGGTTGAATGTATCATATTTGCTCATCACATGAGTAACCAGGTGATTGATAGAAATAGGTTGTCCCAATTCAATCTGAGTCAGGTTTGTATCTTTTATCTCACGGCCATCGACCAGGATGACGAGCCCTGAACCGATGGCTTCCATCTGCTTCCCGTTGGTGATGAGCAAACCGGTGTCTTCTCCCAAGCCAATCCCTAAGGTCTTCGGATTGCCCACAACTGCCTGGAAGAGTCGGCCTATTCGGCCTCTTTGAACAAAATGAGTATCGATGATAACATCATTAATGAGGCCCAAGCCACTCGTAATTTTTACTTCCCCTTTCAGCAATGCCTCTGAGCTGCTACCTTGGTAAATCATATTGTTCGAAGCCGCAGCTGCACCGGCAGAGGTGCCGGCATAAATGAAGTCTTCATTGTGGTATTTCTCCAGGAAAATGTCATGAAATGGGGTGCCTCCGAGGATAGACGTAAGGCGAAGCTGGTCACCGCCAGTAAACATCACCACATCGGCTTTGCGGAGCCTGTCAAGATTTTCAGGATCCATAGCCTGTTCGCGTGTGTCGATATGCAGGACATCAACATTGTCGGCATTGAGATAATTAAAAGCTTTCACATATTCAGGGCCAATTTCTCTCGGGATTTTCGAAGCAGTGGTGATCACTTCGATACGGGAATGCTCCTTATGGATGGATTCGTTGATGATTCGCTGTAAGATTCCTTCTTCGAAATGATTCAGATTGTTGACTGCAGTCTGATCTAAATTCGTCTCTGTAAAACTTCCTTTGTCAATTGCCCCCCCGATGATTACTAATTTTCCCCTGATCTCCATTTGGTCACAATAAAATATTTCTCAAAACCCTTTCACACTTCAGCTACGGATGAGCAACATCGTCAGCGGCTGCAAAAATACAATTATCCCTGACGTTCCCAAGAGCTATTGTGGTTTAAGTATACTCATTCTGAGAAGATATTCGACGGCACCGCTGCTTATTATGTTTATGCCGACACAAATTTTTCGCAAACTTTTCAGTGTCGGTCTAAAAAAGTTTATTTTAGTAGAAATTTTGATTGAACCTTTTGAAATATGAAGATATTAAAAATACAAGCTTTACGAGGCCCGAACATCTGGAGCATAAATCGCAAGAAACTCATTCAGATGCGTGTTGATCTGGAAGAACTGGAACAATCTCCCACCAATAAAATTGAGGGTTTCCGAGAACGAATTGAAGTGATGTTTCCTGCCATGATTGAACATCGTTGTTCTGAAGGTGTCAGGGGTGGTTTCTTTCATCGAATTGAGCAGGGCACATGGATGGGTCATGTCATCGAGCATATTGCGCTCGAAATACAATCTCTGGCTGGGATGGAGACAGGTTTTGGCCGAACCCGGGAAACGAAAACTCCTGGTGTTTATAATGTTGTGTTTAGCTATTCCGAAGAGAATGTCGGTGTTTTTGCTGCCGAAAGTGCCGTCGCTATTGCAGAATCCCTAATCAGCGGAGCATCTTATGACCTGGAAGCCGACATTAAAAAGATGCGTGAGATACGGGAAGAGGTGCGCCTGGGTCCCAGTACAGCGAGTATCGTTGATGAGGCTGTTTCCCGCGACATTCCCTGGATTCGCCTGGGGACTAATTCTTTGATTCAGTTGGGTTATGGGGTGAACCAGATGCGGTTTCAGGCTACCATCACCTGTAAGACCAGTAATATTGCCGTTGACATCGCCTGTAACAAAGAGGATACGAAACGGATGCTGGAAGCTGCATCTATCCCGGTAGCCAGTGGCAGCATTTGTGTCGACGACGAAGACCTTGAGTCTACCATTAAGCGGATCGGCTATCCTATCGTCCTCAAGCCCCTGGATGGCAATCACGGGAAAGGTGCTTCTATCAATGTTACGAATTGGGAGAATGCTGTGGAAGGCCTGGCTTATGCGAAGAAATACAGCCGCCGGGTGATCGTAGAGAAGTTTATCACCGGATTTGATTTCAGGGTGTTGGTGATTGACAATAGAATGGTTGCCGCTGCAAAACGTGTTCCAGCGCATGCTGTCGGCAATGGAACCGACAGTATCGGGACTTTGATTGAAACCACAAACCTTGACCCGCGCCGTGGCTATGGTCATGAAAAGAATTTAACACAGATAGACATCGACAGGGATACCCTGGATTTGTTAGAGAAGTTGAATTATACAGAGAATTCAGTACCTGCCAAAGATGAAATTGTCTATTTAAAATCCACTGCGAATTTAAGCACTGGCGGTACTTCTGTCGATGTGACCGATATGATGCACCCTGAGAATATTTTCCTTTGCGAAAGGATCTCGAGGCTGATCGGGCTGGACGTCTGTGGTATCGATATCATGGCTGAGAACTTAACCCAGCCCCTGAAACAAAATGGCGGGGTTGTGCTGGAAGTCAATGCAGCTCCGGGTTTTCGGATGCACCTGGCTCCTTCGGAGGGTCTGCCCAGAAACGTAGCTTCTCCTGTAATTGATATGCTTTATCCGCCGGGGAAGCCAAGCCGCATTCCGATCATCGCTGTTACAGGTACCAATGGCAAGACAACTACGACGCGTCTCCTGGCTCATATCGTGAAGAATAATGGCTTCAATGTCGGGTTTACCACCTCCGACGGGATTTACATCCAAAACCATATGTTGGAAAAGGGGGATACAACGGGTCCCATCAGTGCTGAATATATACTGAAAGACCCTACTGTAGAATTTGCTGTGCTGGAAACGGCACGTGGTGGGATACTGCGCTCAGGGCTTGGTTTTAGTCGCTGTGACATTGCCGTGGTGACGAACATCCAGGAAGATCACCTGGGTCTCGACGATATTGATACGCTGGAAGATCTTGCAAGGGTGAAGAGTACGGTGACAAGAAGTGTTAAAAAGGATGGATGGGCAATACTCAATGCTGAAGATGAATATTGTGTGAAGATCGCTTCAGAGCTAAGTTGCAATGTGGCTTTTTTCGGTTTAAATGAATCAAATCCACTGCTTCAGAAGTTGTCGAAGGAGGGAAAAATTGTGGCTGTTTACGAGAATGGTTTTGTCACCATTAAAAAAGGAGAATGGAAGATCCGTGTTGAAAGGGCAACTCATATTCCACTGACATTTGGCGGAAAAGCAAAGTTTATGATTGCCAATGTTCTGGCAGCAACGCTGGCAAGTTATCTATGGGGTTTTAAAACGGAAGACATCAGTTTATCCTTGCAGACGTTCATTCCCAGTGTAGCACAAACCCCGGGGCGGATGAACATCTTTGAATTTAAGCACTTTAAGGTCATGATCGACTTTGCCCATAATCCTGCCGGGTATAAAGGTGTTGAAGAGTATTTGCACTCCGTGGTGGCATCAAAGAAAATCGGGATTATTGCAGGGGTTGGCGACAGGCGCGACCAGGACATCCGCGAATGTGGCCTGATTGCTGCGAGGATGTTCGATCACATCATCATTCGCCAGGAAAAGCATCTACGGGGAAGAACGGAAGAGGAAATCATCAATCTTATCCTTGAGGGCATCAACTCCTGCGATCGTGAAGTTACCCATGAGATCATCTCTAAAGAAACTGAAGCCATCAAGCATGCCATTAAAAATGCTGCGGAAGGGAGCTTCATCACTGCTTTAAGTGATGTTGTAACCAATGCCATCGAGATTGTGCAGCAATACCTTGACAAGGAGAACGAATCGGAAACTATTTAGATTTTTTTTTGAAGATTTTCCGCGACACGCTATTTGAAGATTCTTGAGCTCAGGTCCATTGGTAAAGGTTTATCAAAAGGGAACTGAACAGATCCTTTGGCCCATTTATACTGTGTCATCTTTTAGGATCATTGTTTTTTTCTCCTTGTGCCCATGGCGTCGGCAACAATCATGGCATTCATTACTTTTTCGGGATTAATCTCCACGGCTTCATGATGAATGCATTCTTCCGGGGCACAGGTTTTTACAGCGACTTCCATCAGTCTTTCTTTGTTGAGGTTAGTGACGCCCAGATCTTTAAATGTCGTGGGAAGTCCGATTTCTTCACAAAAGCTGTAGATAAGATCGATTTCTTCAGGGTCGGCATCGCTGAGATGAAGTCCGGTCAATAAGCCAAAGGCTACCTTTTCTCCATGATAATAGGCATGAGTCTCAGGAAGTGCCGTGAGGCCATTATGCACCGAATGAGCTGAGGCGAGCCCGGCGCTTTCGAAGCCGAGACCACTCAGCAAAATATTTGCTTCTACAATGTGATTGAGGGCTGGTGTTACCACGTGATTGTCATTGGCGATGATCGCGGCAGGACCATATTGCAAAAGTGTGTCGCAGCAAAGTTCTGCTAGATTCAGCGCAGCCAGCGTACTCAATCCGCCACAGGCGTTTACCGACTGGGACTGCTGGCATGAACGGGCTTCAAACCAGGTTGCCAGGGCATCTCCCATGCCGGATACAAGAAAGCGTGTCGGAGAATTTGCGATGATATTCATGTCGACGAGTACAATCTGCGGATTTAAATTCTCGTAATAAACTGATTCAAAAATACCTTCTTTGCTATAAATGACGGCGCATCCGCTACATGGTGCGTCTGTGGAGGCGATGGTTGGCACGATGATCACAGGGATCCCTGCCCGGTCTGCAACGATTTTGGCGGTGTCGATAGTCTTTCCGCCTCCCATGCCCACAATAACATCAAAATTCTTGTTACGGACCAGCTCCGAAACACGTGCGATTTCTTCTTCACAGCATTCGCCCCGGAAACCTTCAACAGGAATGTCTTTGCCCGCAATGACAAGATTATATGCTGGAATAATCTTATTTTTTGCAGTTGGAGAAGCTAAAATAAGGCCATTTTTACCGAGTAGCTCAATGAGATCTGGTAATTGCGATAAAGCCTGTTCCGCCTGGATATATTTGCCTGGGAATACTGCCTTAAATGGTAATTTGGGCTTAATTGCAATTTTTTTTCCTGTGTTTTGCTGATTCTCTTTCATAAAGCAATTTATTTGTATCCAGGGCTTAGCCTGGGGTTTATCCCCGTGATTTGCTGTGTTAAGGCAAAACGATGCTCCCAATTCTATTAACCAATCTTTTCAACATTAGGCGTTCCATCAGCATTAACTGTTCCAACAAAACACTGCAGTGTGGCAAGCATGTCTTTCATTTTCTGTGTAAGTGTGCTCATGATAAATGGTTTAATAATGGCTAAATTAAGAAAAAAACAAAGCAAAAGAAAAAGGTTCTATCTGAGGTTAATCACCGTAATGCCATGTCCTCCAAGTTCAAGCTGCTCATCGCGGTAGCTCTTGATTTCCTTCACGCTCTGCAGGTATTGTCTTACGATCTGTCGCAAAATGCCGTCCCCTTTGCCATGCAGCACACGGATCTCAAAAACGCCCAGCAAAATAGCCTCATCCAGGTATTTCTTCAGCTCAGTAAGTCCTTCTTCAGCTCTTTTTCCGCGCATGTCGAAAGTAAAGGGGAAATTGGCCGCTCTTTGGTTGATGTCTTTGAGGTAATCGTTATACAATTCTTTGCCTTTTGATTTGTCCGCTTCTGCGATTTCGCGCAAGCTGGCTTTTTCCAGTTTTTCCAGCGTACATTTCATGATCATTGAACCGAAAGCGACCATAGCCTCTTTTCCTTTCATGCTCTCTATCCTTCCAATGACGCTCTGTCCGGCCATTTTTACGCGACTGCCTGATTGCATGGGGCCGGGCTCGGGGGTATCCGGAATCTCCGGCTCGGTGTGACGGGTGACGGGTAACGGCTGACGCGAGGGATTCTGCGGGAGCGAAGCCCTCCCTAATTGGGGAGGGTTGGGTAGGGCCGCCATAGGATCCTGTGAACCAGCCCTCCCAGATTGTGAAGGGTTGGGTGGGGTTGACTGTATATTAATTTTCATTTTAACCGACTTCGGCGGTAAAATAGGTGCTGTATCAGCTAGTTCAGCCTGTGCAATCAAAGTTGTTTTGAGGTTCTCTAACTCCTGTCGTATATGTTTGGTTTTTTCTTTCTCAGCCTGACTTTCGCGGATTTCTTTAATCGTATTCTCAATAGCTTTGTTGGAGGTTTCCAGGATTTGCCGGGCCTGAGATTTGGCACGCTCCAGAATTTCTTTTCGCGCAGATTCAAGCTCCTGATTCAGGGATTGATATTTCTCCAGAGTGGCAGTAAGAACCTGGTCGCCGACCCTGAAACTCTCCAGTTTTTGTCGCAGATCTTTTTTCTCTGTTTCCAGTTCCTGGAGCTGACGGTCGAAGTCGAGTTGTTTGCGGCCCACTTTGTCTTCGGCCTTTTTAAGAATTGAGTCAGGCAAGCCTGTCTTTCGTGCGATCTCAAAAGCAAAGCTGCTTCCGGGTTTGCCGATCTCAAGGCGAAACAGCGGTTCCATGTTTACCTGGTCGAAAAGCATTGCACCGTTGACGATGCCGCTTCCTTTGCTGGCCAGTAATTTAAGGTTGGCATAGTGAGTCGTGACCACGCCCATGGCTTTCTTCATATTAAGGACCTCAAGGATAGATTCTGCGATCGCACCACCGGATTGCGGTTCTGTTCCGGATCCAAATTCGTCGATAAGGAAAATAGTCTTGTCATCAGCCATTTTCAAAAACTGACTCATATGCAAGAGATGAGAACTATAAGTACTCAGGTCGTTTTCAAGGCTCTGCTCGTCCCCGATGTCAAGAAGGATATGTTCAAAGATTCCAAGTTCTGAATCCGGCATCATCGGGACCAACAAGCCACATTGAAGCATATATTGCAGCAATCCTACAGTTTTCAGGCAGACAGATTTTCCTCCGGCATTGGGGCCGGAAATGATGAGAATACGTTCTTCTGGATCGAGCCGGATATCCAGAGGGACAACAGATTTTTTCTGAGATTTGTGATTGAGCAAGAGCAGCGGATGCCGGGCTTGTTTCCAGAAGATCTCAGCATGTGCATTCAGGTGTGGTAAGAGGCTTTCAGTGCTGAGCGCGAAACTGGCTTTAGCCCTGATGAAATCCATGATTCCAAGGAATTCACAACCCAGCAAAAGTTCGCTAATATAAGGACGCAGCTCATCAGCCAGGGCAAGCAGAATTTTAACGATTTCCCTGTGTTCAGCGAGTTCAAGTTCCCTGATTTCGTTATTGGTGTCAAAGATATCTTCCGGCTCCAAAAAAACAGTATGTCCGGTTGCGCTTTCGTCATGGATAAATCCCCGGATTTTACGTTTGTGTGTGGCAACGATTGGTATTACAATACGACCTCCGCGAATTGTAGGTTCAAGTCCTTCTTCAGTCCAGCCTGATTTTTTGGCTTGTTTGAATATCTTGTAGATTTTATGATCGATATCGATACGGCGGATATTCAGGTCACGGCGGATTTCCGCAAGACGGGGCGAAGCTTCATCACGCACACGGCCTTTATCGTCGATGATAGCGTTGATTCCCTTAACGATAGAAGGATCCAGGATAACTTCCTCAGCGAGCTGAAGTAAATGAGGATATTTCCTCGCAGCAGGCTTTTTAAAGAAGCCAACAGTTTCAATGATGGTATTGATACTTGCTTTGAAGTCCTGGAGTGAGGAAGGTTCCAGGTAAGTCCCCGGAATTTTCAGGTGATGAAGCTGAGGTCTGAGATCTGCATGACCCTGGCGCGGAAAGCCTGATTCCAGCATCAGTATCTGTCGGAATTCCTCTGTTTTCCTAAGTTTCAGGCTTATTTCATCAAAATCTGAAGAAAAACTGATTGCATCGACATAATTCCTTCCGGCCTCACTCTGACAGGCAGCAGTGAGTATGTTCCGAATGGTGTCGAATCCAAGTTTTTTTTCGAAATTTGATGGAAAGATCATTTTTTGATGATAAGTGAAAAACTAAAAGTGATAAGTGAAAGGTGAATAGTGAAGAATTGCTGTTGGCTTATTTTTCACCTTTCGTTTTTCACTTTTCACTTTAATTATTTAGCCCCGCTGAATTCAGTCCCGATGTTTATATAATCAGGGAAGGTGAGGGGATAATTCCCGACATTGATTGTTGGTTTCAGTTTGACTTTAAAACGTGTGGGTTTGTTCCCTGCTCCTGCAAGGTTAAGCCCGAAGTTCATCATCGCATCAGCACTTTTGCCACTGAGCACTTTTTTTAGGTTGAGCCCGATCTGAATGGGGATGATGCTTGTGCTATTGGCCGGGATGTTGACTTTCTGGTTTACGGAACCTGTGGTCATCTGGATGTCATCGATGAATAAAATCCAGTCGAAACGAAGCATGCCGGCAGCGAGGGCATTCGGGTTTTTCCCTTCGAGTTTGAGTGTGAAATTTAAGGGCAGGTTTGATCCCATGGCTGCCGTAGTGAGCATGGCCAGATCTCCAACATTAACAGATTGCAGCGATTTTGTGTTTTGAACATTGACACCTGCCAGGGTGATATTTTCCACCGAATTAACCCGAAACTGGCAGTTAACGATATTGCCTGCCTTTTGAACCTCTTGCATGACAGTACAGGAATAAAACCCAATGATGGATGCTATAAATAATGAAAAATAAACAATTGATTTTTTCATGGATTTCTTTTAAAAAAGCAATAAAAAAAGGCACTTAGAGCATAGAATACCTAAGTGCCCTAAGTGCCTTAGTGGGTTTCCTTATTAGCGTAATGGATAACGTTTGTAAATGTCTTCAGAATGCATCAGCACATCTATGTATTGCGCTCTGCGATATGTGATAGGATCGTTAAGGGAATTGCGGCTAAGTTTCCCCCTGAAATCATTCAGGCTATTGTATCCTTTTTCATTCATCCATTTTTCGATACCACTATGGATATTGGAGATTTGGGTGAATCCGTTTTTGTAGATAGTGCTGACTACCTGTACGCTGTTTGCGCCTGCCAGTATAGCTTTCAGAACTTGTTCTGCCTGGTAGATGCCGGTATTGCTGCAGATACTTCCTTTGATATTGCCATAAAGCAAGCCTGCATAGCGTAAGGGTAAGCGATAGTCTTCCTGCTCATTGCTCAGGTGTAATGGGGTATAATGTTTTTCTTCGCGTAAATCGATTTCAGGCTGAAACAAGCGGTTAAACATCACAAAACCGGCAGCGCCTGCGGTATCCATTTGCTGAACAACGTTCAGTACATTGGAATAAAAGGGGCTTAGCTTTACACTAACCGGGATTTTTACAGCATTGATAACCGTTTTCAGGGCTTCTAATTGGGTCGCTTCAATGCTATTTCCATCCCTGTCCATTTTGTCAGGAGTGGCATAGAAGTTAAGCTCCAGGGCATCGACGCCGGTTTTCTCGATGAGTTGGGCATATTCTTCCCAGCTTTCTTTGTAGATACAATTCAGACTGGCGATTACCGGGATGCTGACAGAATCTTTTACTTTTTTCAGGTTGTCGAGATGTTCTTTCGGACCGGCATGTTCGATGCTGGGGAAGAGGCTGATCATCTCGGCGTTACGCTCATTGTATTCAGTCATGTCTTCATGAAGCTGAAGGCTCTCGAGCTGAATTTGTTCTTCAAACAAAGATTTGTAAACGATAGCTCCGGCTCCGGCAGCCTCCAGTTTTTTTACAGCGTCAGTGTTCGTAACAAAGTTGCTAGCCCCAACGATGATAGGGCTTTTCAGGGGAATTCCCAGGTAAGTGGTTTTCAAGTCAGACATTTTTTTTCAATTAGAAGTATAACAAGCTTTTTTTGCTGACTGGAGATCATTCGCAGTCAGTGCAAAAATAACAATTAATTCTATTGAAATGTTGTGGGGTGGGCTTGATTTTTGGCATTTTTTAATAGGCTGAGGGCTGAGGGCTTTTAGGCTGAGGGCTTGAGTTGAGGGTTTATTCTTGACGTTCTTCAGGCTGAAAGCCTTCAGCCCTCAGCCCCCAATCCTTCAGCCTTCAGCCTGACAGCTTTTAGCCATATTTAGACTGCATATAATTAAGCCCGATTCGAAATTAAAAACGCATTATTAAGTACTTTTGCACTGTTTTTTTAAACCAATCGGAAGATACTCAATTATCCTCCTAAAACATAACTAACAATGACTCAGAAGAAGAATTTCATTACCTGCGACGGGAACTACGCTGCTGCACATATCGCTTATATGTTCAGCGAAGTGGCCTGCATTTACCCAATCACTCCTTCCTCCACCATGGCAGAGTATGTCGATGAGTGGGCAGCTTTCGGTCAGAAGAACATTTTTGGCGAAACGGTAAAAGTGGAAGAGATGCAATCAGAAGCCGGTGCTGCTGGTGCCGTTCACGGCTCTCTTCAGGCTGGTGCTTTAACAACTACGTATACTGCCTCCCAGGGATTGTTATTGATGATCCCAAATATGTATAAGATCGCCGGTGAATTGCTCCCCTGCGTCTTTCACGTCAGTGCCCGTTCATTGGCAGCACAGGCGCTTTCTATCTTTGGCGATCACAGCGATGTGATGTCAACACGCCAGACTGGCTTTGCACTCCTTGCAACAGGTAGCGTTCAGGAAATTATGGACCTTGCCGGCATCGCACACCTTGTCTCTATCAAGTCACGAGTGCCTTTTCTTCATTTCTTCGATGGCTTCCGTACTTCCCACGAAATCCAGAAAGTCGAAGCACCTTCATCCGAGCACATGGCGAAACTCCTCGACTGGGATGCCTTAAGGGAATTCCGTGAAAGAGCTTTGAACCCGGAACATCCTGTCACCAGGGGTACTGCACAGAATCCTGACATCTACTTCCAGAGTCGCGAAGCTGCCAACCGTTTCTATGATGTTGTGCCTGATATGGTGGAAGACTATATGAGAGAAATCCAGGAAATGACGGGCCGCGAATACCACCCCTTTACTTATTATGGTCCTGCCGATGCTGAGAATGTCATCGTCGCCATGGGTTCTATTACCGACACCCTGAAAGAAACCATCGATTATCTGGGCGCCAAAGGTGAGAAACTGGGTTTGATCTCTGTTCATCTCTACCGTCCTTTCTCTTTGAAGTATTTGTTTAACGTGATGCCGAAATCGGTGAAACGCATTTGTGTTCTCGATCGTACCAAAGAGCCCGGTGCCAACGGTGATCCATTATACCTCGACATCCGTGACGCTTTCTATGGCCGCGAAAATATGCCGCTTATCATTGGAGGTCGCTATGGACTAAGCTCCAAGGACACCACGCCGGCTATGATGGTATCAGTTTATAACAACCTGATCTCAAAAGAGCCTAAGAACCAGTTTACTGTTGGTATCGTTGATGATGTTACTTTCCGTTCACTGCCTGTATTGCCTGAAATCAGCATGGCCTCAGCCGGGACTTTCGAAGCAAAATTCTATGGAATTGGCGCTGATGGTACTGTCGGAGCCAACAAAAACTCTATCAAGATCATCGGAGACAGCACTGATAAATATGCCCAGGCCTACTTTGCTTATGACTCTAAGAAATCAGGGGGTGTCACTACTTCCCACCTTCGTTTCGGGGATCAGCCAATCCGTTCGCCTTACCTGGTGAATCAGCCCGATTTCGTGGCTTGTCACGTTCCTGCTTATCTTGAGAAATATGACATGCTGAAAGGTCTGAAAAAAGGAGGTACTTTCCTCTTTAACTCTTCCTGGGATACTGAAGAAACAAAAAGGAGACTTCCGAATTCTTTCAAGAAATACCTGGCCGATAATGACATCAAGTTCTATATGATTGATGCCACCAAGATCGCCGTGGAACTTGGTCTTGGAAACCGCACCAACACCATCATGCAGAGTGCTTTCTTCTATGTAGCCAACGTCATTCCTTACGAAATGGCTGCCAAAGACATGAAGAAAGCCATCATCAAGACTTATGGTAATAAGGGAGAAGACATCGTCAATATGAATATCGCTGCCATCGACAAGGGAAGCGAAGTAATCAAGATCGAAGTTCCCAAAGAGTGGTCTTCCATTAAAGTCACTGAAACGGTGGACGATCGCGACATTCCTGATTTTATCCGCAATGTAGTTGAGCCGATCAACGCCATGAAGGGTGATGACCTCCCGGTTAGCGCCTTCCTGGGTCGTGAAGACGGAACCTTCCCTGCCGGAACCTCTCAGTATGAGAAACGCGGCATCGCCGTGGATGTCCCGATGTGGATCCCTGAAAATTGTATTCAGTGTAATCAATGTGCTTATGTTTGTCCTCACGCTTGTATTCGTCCATTCCTGATGGATGAAAACGAGGTGAAAGGTCTGCCAGAAGGCACTGCTACGCTGAAAGCCACGGGCAAAGCCCTGGCAGGACTGGCGTTTCGTATTCAGCTCAGCCCGCTCGACTGCACCGGTTGCGGAAACTGTGCCGACAATTGTCCTTCCAAGGTGAAGTCGCTTGTGATGAAACCACTGGAAGAAATGATGGTAGAGCAGCCCAATTTTGATTATGTCATCAAGAATGTAACATATAAAGACAAGCTGGTCGGGAAACTGGGCAGCCTTAAAAACAGCCAGTTTGCCCAGCCACTGTTCGAATTCAGCGGTGCCTGTGCCGGTTGCGGTGAGACACCCTACATCAAACTCATCACCCAGCTTTATGGTGAGCGAATGATCGTTGCCAATGCAACTGGATGTTCCAGTATCTATGGTGGATCAGCACCTTCCATGCCTTATACCTCGAATGCAGAGGGCAAAGGGCCAGCCTGGGCCAACTCCTTGTTTGAGGACAATGCCGAGTATGGTTTTGGTATGATGACAGCAACGGACAAGATGCGTGAGCGCATTGCGCTTCGAATGAAGGCTGCCATTGCTGGCGGGAATCTCAAGGCTGATACCCTTGAGGCTTTCAACGAATGGCTTGCAGGCAAAGACAATGCCGAAGCTTCTATGGTAGCCAGCGATAAAGTCGTTGCTGCCTGTGCGCATGAGAAAAATGATTTGTGTACAGAGATAATGTCGCTGAAACAATACCTCATCAAGAAGAGCGTATGGGTCTTTGGCGGCGACGGCTGGGCATATGATATCGGGTATGGCGGATTGGATCATGTGATTGCTTCAGGCAAAGACATCAACCTCCTGGTTCTCGACACCGAAGTGTATTCCAATACGGGAGGACAGAGCTCCAAATCAACACCTGTCGGCGCTGTGGCTAAGTTTGCCGCTGCCGGAAAGCGTGTTCGTAAAAAAGACCTGGGTATGATGGCGATGTCTTATGGATATGTCTATGTCGCTCAGGTTGCGATGGGTGCCAGCCAGGCGCAGTTCTTCAAAGCTGTGAAAGAGGCAGAAGCCTATCCAGGTCCATCAGTGATCATTGCTTATTCACCGTGTATCAACCACGGATTACGTGCCGGGATGGGCAAAGCCCAGGATGAAGCCGGTCGTGCTGTAGAATCAGGATATTGGCATCTCTATAGGTTTAACCCACAGCTCGAAGCTGAAGGCAAGAATCCATTCGTTCTTGACTCCAAAGAACCGAAATGGGAAGAGTTCCAGAACTTCCTCGGCGGTGAGGTTCGTTATACGTCACTGAAAAAGAGTTTCCCGGAAGAAGCCACAGAGCTTTTTACTGCTGCTGAGGCGAATGCCAAATGGCGGTACAATGGCTACAAGAGGCTTTCATTAATGGATTTCTCGGATTAGAAATAGATTTTGTCCCTTAATTGGGTGATAAATAAACACTTAGGGCACTTTAAAGTCGGTGCTCTAAGTGTTTTTTTTTGAGATTCCTTATGGAATTCTAAAGCTAGAAAAATGATTTTAAGGCATATATGATCCATTGACATCCCCAAAGCACAGCGCTTTGATGTTCACGGTTTGGGTAGCTGTTGTGGTAAATGTCACGCTTGGTTTGGGGATAATCCAGTTGCCTGCGGTGAAGCTGGTGATCAGTCCTACGTACCGCTTGATGACCAATAGCGCATCGGTGATGTTGATGCTGTTGTCCAGGTTTACATCGGTAGCAGTATTGTAAGGTTTTTAAAGGATTATCAGTCCATTAAAATGTTTCTTGCTTCTTATATCTTGCTTCAAAAATATCTCCCTCATGATCGCAGGGTTGCAGGGGGAAATCAGCGAGTTCTGCAGAATCCGCTATTGTGTGTGTGGAGCATATTCTTCGTTGGCCTGGAATATTGCGGTTTGTTGTACAATCTGTGCACTATCATGGACTATTTCCATGAACTGAATCGCTTTTCACATAGAGATTATATCCATAATAGACATCAGCCGGCCAGGCGCCCTGGTGGTCGCCTTGACCATCCGGGTTTATATTGCCGCTATAGGGATCTGTATCCCGGCATTGATATACCCATAGGCTGCATAGCCTGAGGTAGTCCGGGTCACCTTATATTCGTATGAGACCCCGACAGCAACGGAGGCGTCAATATAATGGGTCAGGCTGTCACTCAGGGTGGCAACAGCATTGCCCCAGGCCACATCGGTTTTTAGTTTTTTATAGACGGTATACTGAGTAGCCGCTGCATTTCCAAGCCAGGTCAGGGTGATGGGTGATAAGGGGTTAATGGGTAAGGATGAGGGTTTGGAAATGGGTGTGGTGTTTGTTTTTGAGTTTTAGGATGTAACTTCCCGGCTTGAGTGGCGTTAAATTTAATTCATAGGGGAGCTTTTCCTGGTTTGACTGAAAAACGACTTCTCCGCAGATGTTGTAGATATTGATTTCGTAAAAATTTCCTATGTCGCCTGTGATTATATAATCACCAGAAGAAGGGTTTGGGAAGACATGAACATTCGTTGTATTTGTTGGTTCGTTGATTCCCGTGGCGATCCAAACAAAGAAGTTGAGGGTGTCTGAATCGCAGCCGTTTGTGGCGATCAGGCTCAGCGGGTATTGGCCGTCGAGGTAGGTGTGTACGGGATTTACCTGAGTGCTGGTGGTGCCATCACCAAAAATCCAAAGATAATTTGTTGCATTCGTTGAAACATTCGTAAACGTGATCACATTGTGTTGCAATACATAGGTGGCATAAGCAGTCACTGCGAGGTTGTTGCTGTTCCAGGCGGTATCGGTGATTCCCTGACTGAGGTTGTAATAGGTTCCGGAAGGGGAGTTTGTGCGGGCGATTGCCCGAACCATATAGGTGTAGGTTCCGGGAAATAATAAGCAGGAGTCTGTATACGTATTTGTGGTGACCAGGTTTTGATTGCGTCGGACATATTCAGGCATGCTGTCATTCTTCATGTAAATATAATATCCCTGGATGCTGTCGGGAGAAGGTGTCCAGTTGAGCAGGCAATTCGTTCCAATGGTGGTGGCAACCAGGTTTGAAGCAGGTGCAAGGACATCATTTCTCAGGCTTGGGTCTCCCATGAGGGCGTTGTTGACATAGCGCCCGGCATAATTCGAAAAATAGAGTGTCGTATTATTTTGAGAGAGACGAACGTCATACCCGATGTTTTCGCCAAGGGCCATATGATGAAAAACCCAATGAGGCCTGCCACTCCAGACGTTGGTGAGGGTGGTGCCATGCGCGATTGCTGCCCTCAGGAAGTTGTTTTGTTTGTCCCAGTCACCAAAATAGCTGCCAAACATCATGCTAAAAACTCCGCGGAGGCTGTCAGCGGCAAAGTCAGTCGTATTTCCGATGCCGCCGGCACTGGTATAGGTACCGCCTCCACAGCCGTATGACCACAGGCAAGAGCTTGCGCCCAGGGTCGTGAAGTAATCCCCTGCAACTACATTGGTGGCGCCGACGAGGGGTGCGCAGTTTTTCCAGCCACTGGCTGCAAAGGCTTCCCCGCTGAAGTAGCCGAAGTTGTCATCGATGACGGCTTTGTGTTCGGCCGTAAAGACTTTATGACGGTAGTCGTGGTCTTTGTTGAGGTAGTTTTTAAGCAATTGAATCTCGGTTTCCGCGAAGGCGGGCATATTGGCGAAATCCACGCGTCCTGACTGTAGTTCCACATCAGATGGGAGCGTACTTTGATCGAATTTTCCATCACCCGGGATGTTGGCATTTCGCGGATCGCTGGCGGTGGCGTTGTTCACGCTGTTGTCGGTCCAGTTGCTGTTCATCTCGGCGTAATAGGTGTCGGCCGGCCAGGCGCCTTTATGGTCAGTGTGGCCGTCGGGGTTTATGTTGCCGCTGTAGGGAACCGGGACATGTCCAAGCATAAAAACTGCCTTGGTTTTGCTTGGGTTTTGGTTGTAATCGGTCACGATCAGGGCTTTGACATCGGTCACTGAAGCAGTGCGGGAAACGTTATGGCGGATCACCTGCCAGCCGTCACCTTCGAGGTCGGACTGAAGCCGCAACAATTCGTTGGATAGAGAATCCACGAGGCTGCTGTCGACTAACAGGACCATTCTTCCCCTGAATTCCATTGCAGGGATTTCTATTCCGGCGTTGATATAACCGTATCCTACATATCCTGTGCCGGATTTATAGATTCTATATTCATATGAAGTGGCGGGTAATACGGTCGTATCAGCGTATTGGGTGCTTGTTCCAGCGAGTGAAAGCAAGGCACTTCCCCAGGAATTTGCCGTTTTCAGTTTGCGGTAGACCATGTATTGGGTGGCAGTGGTGTCCTGTAGCCAGTTTAAGGTAATGCCTGGAGGCGACAGCTGTATGGTAGCGCTAAGTTCGACACTAACATTTCTGCAAGTTTGTGCTTGCAGGGCTTCAAATAAGAAAAGATTCAATATCAAAAACAGGAGTAGGATTCTTTGCATGACAAAGATTTTGGGTTAGTCCAAAGTTAGGGAATAATTCCGACTTGGCGACTTGGCGAATGAGCGAATGAGCGACTTGGCGATTTGGCGATGGTTAGCGCATGATTGCTTTTCGCGAATAAATGCTGAGTAAGATTCCCCGTGAGGCCATGAAGAGCAGGATCGCCAGCCAAAGTGCGTGGTTTCCCATCACGGATCTCAGGAGAAAATATGCTGGTAGGAAAATCAGCAAAGTGCTTATCAGCATTGAGTTTCGCATCGCAACGGAGGCTGTAGCTCCTACATAAATGCCATCCCATAGAAAAGCGGCAAAGGTGATGATGGGAAGGATAAATACCCAGGGGAGGAATGGTTTTGCGGCGAGGATAATGTCGGCATGACTGGTTAACAGCTGTAAGATAAAAGATGAGAAGAAAATATATATGAGGGAATACAGGATGGACAGGATGAAGCCCCATTCGAATACGCGTCTTATGATTTTTCTGAGCATTGGCTTGTCGCCGGCTCCAGTGTATTTCCCGACCAATGCCTCGGCAGCGTAAGCCAGTCCGTCAACGAAATAGGAGAAGAAATAGAGGAATTGAAACAAGAGGGTGTTGACGACCAGGATGGTGTCGCCTTGACCGGCTGATTTCGTGGTGAAAAACGAGAGGGTGAAGATGAGGCAAAGGGTCCGGATAAAGATGTCTTTGTTGACATTGAGGAATATCTTCATCTCAGACCAGCGCAAGGCATGGCGGATCTTTATATGTTTAATGAGTCTGCCGTAGTATTTTTTGAAAGAGAAAATCGCCAGCATAATTCCAACACATTGTGATAACACATTGGCCAGTGCGATGCCATTGCTGTGCATGGCGAATATTTTGATGAACGTCAGGCTGAACAGGATATTCAGGATGTTGACAGTGACGGCGAGCATCATTGGAATTCGGGCATTTTGCATCCCGATAAACCAACCCATGAATGCATAGAGGCTGATGGTAGCCGGGGCTGCATAGATACGGATATAGAAATATTCACTGGCAAAACGCTCAACTTCCGGACTCCCGCCGATGAGGTAAAAGCTCAGCATGGCGATGGGTTTCTGGAGGATGATGAGCATGACGCTACTGAGTAAGGCAATGAAGACAGCCCGCACCAGCACTTCCGTGGCTTTGGGCAGGTCGCGGTTTCCGTAGGCCTGGGAGGTAAAGCCGCTGCTTCCCATCCTGAGGAAGCCGAATCCCCAGAAGATGAAATTGAAGATCATACCACCCAGGGCGATTGCCCCAACATAAACCTGTGAGCTGAGATGACCCATCAGGGCAAGATCGACCAGGCCCAGCAATGGGATGCTGATGTTGGTTACGATATTGGGGATGGCCAGGGCCAGTATTTTACGGTTCATGCCAATTCAAACCATTCGGAAACCTTGTCGAATTCGCCGCCGGTTTCGTTTTTATGTATGAATTCATTTTTGTGTTTGTCGTAATTGTAATCCAGGATCCATTCGTTGTGGTTTTCGGCAATATCACACAGGGCATTTGCAATGAAACGGACTTCCTCGTCGGTCATGACAGGATGTAAGGAAAGTCTTACCCAGCCTGGTTTTTTGCTGAAGTCGCCGCTGTTGATACGGCTGGTGATTTCGTGTGATTTCTCATAGGTCACATCGAGGAGGTAATGACCGTAGGTGCCGGCACAGGCGCATCCGCCTCTCACCTGGATTCCATATCGGTCGTTGAGGAGTTTTACGATGAGGTTGTAGTGAATGGGTTCTATATAAAAGGAGATCACCCCGAGACGTTCTTTTTCATCTTCAGCGAGGATTTGGATGCCAGGCACCTTCGACAGCACCTCGAAGGCCAGTGCTGTTAGTTCTGCCTCACGTTTTTTGATATTAGTCACGCCCATTTGATTTTTCAGTTCTATGGCAAGGGCAGTGCGCATGGCTTGTAAAAAACCGGGTGTTCCACCGTCTTCGCGGGCTTCGATGTCATCGATATATTTGAATTCGCCCCAGGCGTTTGTCCAGTCTACGGTGCCACCCCCGGGTTGGTCTGGAGAATGCCCTTTGTAAAGCTCTGAGTTGAAGATTAGTACGCCTGAACTTCCGGGGCCACCCAGGAACTTATGGGGAGAGAAAAAGATCGCATCCAGGCTTTCCATTGGGTCGGCGGGGTGCATATTCATTTCGTGGTAGGGGGCAGAAGCAGCGAAGTCGATAAAACAATAGCCGCCATTTTCGTGCATGATTCGAGCCATTTTGTGGTAAGGAGTGCTGATGCCAGTCACATTGGAACAAGCGGTAAACGAGCCTATTTTCAATTCACGATCCCTGTATTTATACAGCATGATATTCAGTTCGTCGAGGTCGACCAGGTTGTGTTTGTTGGGATGAAGCTGCACGACGTCGGCGAAAGTCTCAAACCAGGAGGTGTGGTTCGAGTGATGTTCCATGTGGGTGATGAAGACCACGGGTCTTTTTTCTTCCCGTTTACAATCGGCATCATCCGACTGGCAAGGGGTTTTCAGTCCGAGGATGCGCTGGAACTTGACAATGGCGCCGGTCATGCCATAACCCGTAGTGATGATAACATCTTTCGGGCCTGCATTGACATGCTCTTTGATTTTTTGATGCGCGAGGTGGTAAGCTTTGGTCATGCGAATGCCGGTCTCCGTGGCTTCAGTATGGGTATTGGCGACGAAAGGCCCGATTGCGTTGGTGAATCGATCTTCGATGGGACTATATAGGCGGCCGCTGGCAATCCAGTCGGCATACAGGATTTTCTTAACGCCATAGGGAGACAAAAAGCTCTGATTGATCCCGATAATGTTGTCGCGAAAGCGCTTGAAGTAGTTTTGCATTGGCTTTGGATTCTAGGTGCAAAGGTAAGGAAAATCATAGGAATCGTGGATAATATGCGTGTCGGAACCATGGAAGTGCAGCATAGAAAAAAATAATTAAGCGTGTAAATTGATAAAACAAAAGTAAATCTGCACGCTTAATAATTACATTATTCAAGAATCATCTATTAGGGATGAGTCAAGGAGTCGAAGTTGTTAATCCTTTGGATCTGATAGCGCGACTGAAGGATTTTTAAACGATGAAACCCTAAAAAAAACAATGCAGTGATCAGCGAACCAAGGCTAAGCCAAAAAGCCCAGATGACTTTCCATGGCTGGTATTTGAATTCGAGGGTGTGCGAACCTTTTGGAACAAAGGCCGACATTAGACATATGTTTGGTGTGATGATTGATTCCTTTTTGTTATCGATTGTCAGGCGCCAGCCGGGGTAAAAGTTTTGAAGTAAATTGAGTATTGCTGCATCTTTGGTTTGGGTGTTTATACGGACGTGGCCTGGTTTAAAGGAAAGGAAATAGCAGGTATCGCCGGGATGAAGTAGTCCGGGAGTGTTTCCTGCTTCTGACAAGTATATTGGTGGCTTGCTGATGATGGTATTAAAAAGCGCATTGTTTGCAAATGCCAGCTTGTCGTATGCGCTGAGGTTGAATGGGTTGTAGCCGTCATATCCGATTTGTTTCCGGAAACAGCTTACATTGTTGTAAAAAACATGAAAGCGGGATAAATTGTCGGAATTGAGTTCCACAGGCATCATCAGGGGCTTGGGAAAGCCTGAAGGAAAGCCTTTGTCGATCTGGTGTAATGTCCATGAATTCGTTGAATCATCATATATTGTATAGGGTCCATTGAGCCTGGTGGCAAGTACAAGGTCAAGGATGAGGATCAGGCTGATTGCCAGAATTTTTAAATTTGTCTTTTTGAAAAGTATAATAGAAAGAAATAACAGGATGGAAAGGATGGACAGGATTGAGGCTGAGACCATGACTGAGTCTTTGAAATTGAGAAAGTCGGAGACCTGGAAAAAGTCATATTTAAACATTTCAATCAAGGCCCTGTGATAGGTGAAGAGCAGCGAAGCGGCAATGAGTGCCGGAATCAGGAAAAAGAAGAAGAGGAGGGTTCTGAAGGCATTGCCTGCTTGTGGTTCTTTGTCCAGGAATTGTTGTAATCCGCAGGATGCTGTCAGGATAAACCCAATGATGGTAAACAGGCGGAAGAGGGCCGGCATGCGGAAGAGATTCATCAGGGGCAGGTAATCGAACAGCCATTGTCGCAGGGGCAGGTATTCGCCCATGGAAGCCAGCAGGCAAAAAATTGCCCAGCCAAAAAAGATGCGGATCAGGGGGCTTTTCCTTTTGGGTATGACATAACCCAAAAAGACGAGCAGGACGATTCCGAAATAGGCGTTACGCATACTCGGGTCGGTGTGAAAAAAGACAGCGTCTTTCACGGAGCTGAAGGGAAAGACGAAGGAAATCATGCTTTGCGGGGAAAAAGGACCGGTGAGGGCCAGGCTTATGTTGATGCCAGCCCCACGACTTATGTATGGGATTGACTCATAGATGGAGACGAGCACAACGGAGGAAAACAGACTTGTTGCGAGCAGGGTTACGACATTGACTTTTACGAAGCGTAATGTTTCTGCTTTTTTTTCCAAAACAAAAAAAAGATGGTAAGAAAAGTAAATGAAGAGTATGCCGAGCAGGTAAATGAGGACGATAAAGAATGCAGGGTATCCACCGCTGAGGAGCATGAAGAAGAATAGTGCCAGAACGATTGCAGTTTTGTAGCTTAGGTCTTTGTAAAGTTTTATATACCAGGCGAGTATGAATGGTATCCAGCTTGCGCTGATGATCCAGGGAAGATGTTGCGCATTGCCCACGAAAAACCCGCTGCAGACATAAGCCAGAGACGCGAGGAAGCCAATTTCTTTGTTAAGGCCTGATTGTTTGGCGAGCTGTTGTATGCCTAGTCCGGCAAGGAAGAGGTGCAGCAGGAATTCCCAGCTTTGGCTGTAGATGTCGTATCCCCTGAAAAACCCGATGAACCAGGTGATGGGATACCAGGCCCCGCTTTGTGGGTCGGCATGAATGGGATAGCCCAGGTTTTGATAGGGGTTCCACAGGGGTAATTGAAAGTTCTGGAGGCATTCTCCGATAAAATATCGCCAGGGGAAAGCCGTGGTGATCAGGTCGAATTTCAGCGGGTGATGCAGAAAAGCGACGGGGCCATAGGCAAGAAGGATTACAAGCAGGAGGCCGAGCTGTGGCCAGGTGCTTTTCAGGAGCTTCATCGAAATTACTTCAGGTCGATCTCAAAGGGCATGCGGGCTTGAATGCCATGCATGTTTTTCAGGTCTTTGATCTTTTTGAGATAGACATACTGATCGCCGAGATATGATTTCATGATGGCATCTTCTTTATAGTCGCCACTGAATTGTTCCAGGATCTGGCTAAAGGGGTCTTTCATTTCTGGCAGTTTCGTTACCTTATAGTTTTTGAGTTTTGCGAGTCCGGCAGCGGCTTCTATGGCTTTGTCGAGGCCGCCGAAGTTGTCGATCAGGCCAATTCTTTTGGCATCGACACCACTCCAAACGCGGCCCTGGCCAATGCTGTCGACCTGGGCAACTGTCATCTTGCGGCCTTCAGAAACATGTTTGATGAAGGTGCCATAAATCTTCTCAATGGAGCGGGTAAGCACTGCTTTCTGATAGTCTGAAAGTGGATGCGTTGTTGGGAAATAATCAGAATTTTCATTGGTTTTCACCAGGTCGGTGGTGATCCCCAGTTTGTCTTTCATCATCTTTCCAAGGTTGGGGATGATGCCAAAAACACCGATAGAACCTGTGATGGTATTGGGTTGGGCAAAGATGGTGTTGGCAGCGCAGGCGATATAATAACCCCCTGAAGCTGCGACATCTCCAAAGCTGGCCACGACGGGTTTCGCCTGGCGGGTCAGGAGGATCTCCCTGAGGATGACTTCAGAGGCAAGGGCGCTTCCGCCACCTGAGTTGACGCGAAGTACGACGGCTTTTACGTTTTTGTCGAGCCTGGCTTTACGGATCGCTCTGGAGATGCGTTCTCCGCCAATATTGGTTTGATCACCTTCTCCGTCAACGACATCACCGAATGCGTAGACGACGGCGATTTTATCCTTGCTGCTTTCTTTCTTTGTGTCGGCCACAAAAACATCGTCATATTTGTTGATGCCAATGGTGTTGATTGCGACATCTTTCCCGATTCCCAGTTTTTTCCGGATCACCTCAAGCACACCATCTTTGTAGCTGAGAGAGTCAACAAGCTTGCGTGCTATGGCAGCCTGTGGGTTTTCGATCGCCAGTTTGTCGGCCATGGCATTGATTTCTTCAGGGGTGATTTTCCTTGATTCGGCCATCCCCTGCACCATATGGTTCCACAGTGCATTCACATAAGCTTGTGTTTGTACCCGGTTTTCCGGGCTCATTTTGTCGAGGAAAAATGGTTCTGTTGCGGCTTTGAATTTGCCATGACGAATGATTTGCATCTCGATTCCCAGTTTCTCCAACGTTCCCTTAAAGAACATGAGTTCCCCACCCATTCCTTTTAGCATGAGGTCGCCTTCAGGGTTGAGGTAGATTTTGTCTGAGACCGTTGCCAGGTAATATGCTTTTTGGGAATACACTTCTCCATAGCTGACGATAAATTTTCCTGATTTTTTAAAAGAAATCAGGGCATTGCGGATATCTTCGAGAGTACCCATGCCAGAAGGGAAGTCGCTCAGGTCCAGGTATATGCCTTTGATGTTGTCGTCACGCTCGGCTTTTTTGATGTTCGACAAGATGTCGTCGAGGCCGAGGTCGTTCAGGTTGTCGAAACTCCCAAACTTCATACTGCTGAATGGATTGTCTGAAGTCCTTTCCGCAATGGGGGTGTTGAGTTTCAGCACGAGTACCGTTTTTTTCTCAACAGTGACTTCTTTTTGAGTAGAAGAGACAACAGCAGCGACGATGCCGATTACGATAAATATGACCAGGATGTAGGATAGGATAAAACCCAGCATCGAGGCGAATACGAATTTGAAGAACTGTTTCATGGGTTGAAAAATTTAGGGGCAGTGGTTGGTGAGGATGTTGTATTGATCAAAGTTAGGCTGAAGGCTGATGGGTGGAAGTCATCCTGAGCGGAGTCGAAGGATGGCATCATGCCGTTTTATTCAACAATAAGTTTGTCGCTAGTGACTTTGCTGCCAAGGGCCAACTGAACTACATAGGTTCCGGGAGCGATACCCAGAAGGCTGATCACTTCGCGATTTTCTCCGGCAGTTGAGTATCCGGGGTAAAATTCATTCACAAGCTTCCCGTTGATGTCGAAGATGCTGATCACGACCCTGGCGGTTTCCGTGGCATGATAGGTCATGCTTAGTTTTTCGGAGGCCGGGTTAGGGGAGAGGCTGAATTTGTTGTCATTGAAATCTTCCTGGATGTCGACGGATCCGCTTAATGTGAGGTTGTCAATATAGACATAGCTGAGTGCAACAGGAGTATCTCCGCTAGCGGTAAACATTATAATTGCGCTGTCGGGGGTTTCACTACTCATATAGGTAAAGGGCAGGCTGAAATTGGCCCAGCTCATGACCATCCCCTGAAAGGCAGTTCCTAAGATTGCGATCGTGTCAGGAACCATTGTCGTAGGATTCCATTTTGTCAAGGCAGCCATGCAGCCTCCCTGGTCGGCGCCATAGGCCATAAATTGCCATTTCCCGGTGAGGGATGCAGGTCGTGAATTGCAAGCAAAGCCATAGTAAGTAGTGCCTGCTACCACATCCATAGTTCCGGTAAAGGCTAAAGCACCTACTACACCCATGCCAGTCACGTTTTTCGAGGTAAGTTTCATGTAATAAGATCCAGGTACTCCCGGGGATCCTTTTTCGCAGGTATATACGCCTAAAATGGCGGTGACAGGGTTCATGTTTGCCCAGTTGTCTGGGGTCCAATAAGTGCCCTGGTTGGTCCAGTTCTCAAAGCTGTTGTTTGGAACCTGGGCGAAGGAGGCAAGAAGGAAGAAGGAGAAAAATAAGGTGAGTGTTGTTTTCATAATGAGTGTTGTTTTTACAAAAATACGAATTAGGGAGGGAATTGCAATTATTTTTTGGGGGTGATGGGTGATGGTTTAGTTTTGAAAATAGTTGGGATTCTAAGAGCTATAATTTTCGGTGTTATCAAATACCTAATGAGCACTTCCAATACCTAAATAACTTATCTTGTCATCCCCCATCCCCCCATCCCACCATCACTATCACTCATCCCCCCATCACTCTCACCCCATCACCCTCACCCATCACCTTCGTCGACAACAGTCCGCAAGCCGCGTCAATGTCCAGTCCGCGCGATTTCCTTACCGTTGTCATGATTCCTTTATCCTTTAGGCTTTGCTGAAATGCCAGGATTGTGGCTTCATCGGAGCCTACAAAAGGAGCATTGGGCACCGGATGGAAGCGCAGCAGGTTGACCCGGCAGCGGAGTTTGTTGAGCAGCCGTGCCATCTCTTTTACATGCCGTGGGGTGTCGTTGATGTCTTTAAACAGAATATATTCAAATGACAATTTCCGGTATCTGCTCAGATCATATTGATGTATGGTTTCGATGACATCTTTGATGGGATACACATGTTGTACGGGCATCAACTTCCGGCGTTCATCGTCGAAAGGGGAATGCAGGCTGATGGCAAGATTGCATGGGCTGTTTTCGAGGAAAGCCCTGATGCCGGGTATGATCCCGATGGTAGAGACTGTAATTTTCCGTGAACTCATACCGAAACCCCAGCTTGCGGTGAGAATCTCCAGTGTTTTCAGGACATTAGCGGTATTGTCGAATGGCTCACCCATGCCCATGAATACTATATTGGTAACAGCTTCACGTTCAGGAAGGCTTCGCAATTGGTTCAGCACGTCACCTGCGCTCAGGTTACCCTGGAATCCCTGTTTGGCTGTCATACAAAACAGGCAGCCCATCTTGCAGCCTACCTGAGTCGAGACACAAAGGGTATTGCGTTTCAGGTCAGGCATATACGCGGCTTCTATGAATTTTCCTTCAAGTGCCGGGTAAAGGTATTTTTTGGTGCCATCTTCTGAGACCTGGACTTTGATGGGTAGTTGAAGTCCGAGCTGGTAATGACTGAAAATCAGTTCCCTGTTCTTTTTCGAGATATTGCTGAATTGCTCTTCAAATGAAACATTCGATTGATAAAGCCAGTATGCCAATTGCCCGCCGATAAACTTCGGCAAACCAAGGTCAATGGCGACTGCCTCCAGTTCTAATAATGATTTCCCGAATAGAGATTCTTTTGTCATCTTTCTCAAAAATACACTTCCGAGTAAATATTCATAAATAATATTCCGCGAGAAAGTAATATCTCCCGGCATTCGATCACCATTTCGGCGCTACCACAAAGGTAATATTCTACATCGGTTGGTAAGGCTTCAAGATTTTTTAGGTAGTCACTGACCCTACCGGGAAATAATCCTGGCGCAGATTCCTGGCTGCAGCAGCGTATATAGTTTGTTCCCAGGGATTTGGAAAA
Source organism: Bacteroidota bacterium (assembly GCA_037132075.1). Taxonomy (GTDB): domain Bacteria; phylum Bacteroidota; class Bacteroidia; order Bacteroidales; family CAIXZF01; genus JBAXPV01. The sequence goes on along the minus strand of JBAXPV010000001.1, from coordinate 137,600 downwards.
TTCGTCTTCAAAATAAAAAGAATCCAGATGTCTGCCACCATGGATTAGGTGTTTATATTGAGAGAGTCCGGATCTTAACATCGAGCGGTAAGGCGCTAGTCCAGTGCCTGCAGCGATCCAGAAGGCAGGCTCAGGGCCACCCAGGAAGCTGCCGAATGCTTGACTGATCATAATCTTGTCGCCAGGTTTCATGGAGGCAAGCGTGGGGGTGAGGTGACCATTGGTCTTGACAGTAAAAAGAATGTCGACATTGGGATCCTCAGGACCACTGGCTATGCTATAAACCCGCGGGTCATCCTCTTCATGAAGACCAATAGCAAGTACTTGCCCCGCCTTGAATTCGAAATTCCTGGGAAACGACAGTACATAAGCATTGTGGCTAATACGTACAAGACTGTTAATGAGGACAGTCTGCAGATTTAAATATTGACCTTTCTTTTTGGGCATAAAGCTTCAGGAAAGACAAACATACAAAATAGGGCATTTGTTTCCTTCTGGTCAAAATAACGATGAAAATACTAAACCACTTTAGTTTAGTTATTCTCGATCGTACATTTGTTGATACATTCGATGATCTGATTCAGTGATTTTGTTTTCACTGAATAAAAGATCTTTTTCCCGGCTCTTTTGGAGCTGAGGACTCCTTTTTCTTTCAGGATGTTGAGGTGATGAGAGGTCGCAGCCTGTTCAATTTTTAAGTACTGATAGATCTCAGTTACGCTAAGTTTTTCGTTATCCTGGAGTAGGTCAAGGATAGCAATCCTCATAGGGTGTGCGATAGATTTCAGACGTTCGGCAGTGCGTTCGAGTTGGACCAGGTCAAGGTCAGGAGATTTTGCTTTCATTGTTGAGTGTTTTGCAAATTTCCTACAAATATATATATATAAGTTTACATTTGTTAATTAATTAACAAATTATTTTCTTATTGGGAAACCTGTGTAAATTCCGAACATGGAAGCATAATTTCCATAGCTATAATCCCAGAGAGCACTGTAGAAGATTGTAAGGGGTTGTTTTTTTAGAAATGTGAATTCACAGCGGGGGCCTGTGGCATACATCTGGTAAAAGCGGATGAGTTCTGCGCCAAGTTTTACATGGGGCCATACATAAAAAGCCATAATATCCCATCGATAACGCTTGCCTCCAAATTCCATAGCGCAGAAGAATGACATATTGTTGCTTTTTGCGAAAATAACAGGTCCCCCGCGCAGAAGGCTTTTTTCATTGGATTGGATTCCGCCTAGCAGGCTGATATTTAACCATTTTGTGGGTGAATAGGTCGGCCCGACAAGTCCCTCACCCCAGCCTGTTTTTTGTTGGGCATTCACATAAAAATAATTCGTAAATGACCATTTATTTCCATAATCGTAATTGGTAAACAGCGTTACCACTGGCATCCAGCTTCCTTTATATAGCACATTGTATTGGTTAAACTTGGAGGAAGTTTGCGCGGAAAGTTGAAAAACGGTAAGTATAAACAAGAGAATTACGAACAAACGCTTCTTCATAGGGTTTGTATTTTTGTTACCTTTTTTCAGGAAGTGTGATCACAAACTCAGTAAATTCACCCTCTTCGGTATTGACTTCGAGACGACCTTTATGTACCTGATTTACAATGTCAAAACTCATTGATAATCCCAGTCCTGTGCCCTGGCCTGTTGGTTTCGTTGTAAAGAAAGGGTTAAAGATCTTTTCCAGCGCTGATTTTGGGATTCCGGTTCCGTTGTCTTTAATTCGGATTTCGACTTTGGCAGCCAGGCGTTTGGTTGAGATTATTACTTCCGGAGCGTAGGGTGCAGGAACTTTCTTGCTTTTCTCCCCAACGGCATAACAGGAGTTGTTCATGATGTTGAGAAATACCCTGCTGATATCCTGAGGAACCACGCTTAGCTTGCCGGCTTCGGGGTCATAATTTGTGGTGATTTTGGTGTTAAAACTCGAATCTTTCGCTCTCATGCCATGATAGGCCAGGTTGATATACTCTTCTACCAGGGTGTTGATGTCTACTTCTTCAAATTCACCGGAACGACCTCTTGAATGTTGGAGCATTCCCTTAACGATGCTCGAAGCCCGCTTACCATGGGCGTTAATTTTCTCGACATTCCCTTCGATCATTCCGACAACGTCTTCGATGTCGAGGAATTTGTCCTTATCAATAACATCTTTTAATTCGGTAATATACTCTTTGAGTTCTTTTGCCAGGTCCATGGACAAGGCAGAGAAATTGTTTACAAAATTCAGCGGGTTCTGGATTTCATGCGCGATGCCTGCTGTAAGTTGTCCGAGGGAAGCCAGCTTCTCTGATTGCACCAGCTGATCCTGGGCTTCTTTCAAGGTATCCAGGGTGTTTTGAAGGTCTTCGAGGATCTTGGTTTTAATGAAGGCAGAAATGATGTGTTCTTTGCTATGCTGGATGAAGCTGAGGTCTTTGTTGTCGAAGGCATCATCCCTGACCATATTTTCCAGGATGAGGTAAGCTTCGATTCTATCTTTAATTTTAATCACCACCACCAATATTGATTTTGGCAGGTCTTTCTGGTTAAAAGGCTCAATGCTTAAATCTTTAAAGTTGGTTTTCAGGAAAATATCCTCATAAACTTCTTCCGCACCAGCCAGGAATCTTTGTTCGGAATCTGAGGCAGTTAACTTAATTGGTTCCAGTTGCGAGAAATCCCAGCCGAAAGCGGCTTTGTATTTGAATATCTGCTCAGATTCATCGAAAACAAGCGCTGAAGCCCTTTCAACAGCGTGAATCATGCGCATTTTCTCCAGCAGAGACTGTAACAAGCTGTTGAAGTTGATTTCCGAGTTTATAGACTTCACCAGTTTGTTAATCTTTTCAAGTTCTGAGTTTTTGTGAGATAGCTCTTCACTTTGTTGTTCGATTTCTTCTTTCTGGCGTGTTACTTCCGCTGTCCGCTCTTCAATTTTTTGCTCAAGTATTTTCTTTTCTTTTCTGAGCTGGCTGCTTCTAATCCTGACAATCAGGTAAAACAGGCTTGCGGTAAACAGGAAATACAATACATAAGCCCACCACTGCAGGTAAAGAGGTGGTAAAACATGAAATGCCCAGGCCTGTTCCTCACTAACTTTGCCGTAAACATTTTTAGCCCTGACCCGGAAATTATAGGCTCCATGAGAAAGGTTGGTGTATTCCTTGGTGATGGCTGTTGTCCAATCGGACCAGGTGTCATCGAATCCTTCGAGCTTGTATTGGTAAAGTGTCATTCCTCTTGCTGTGAAGAATGGGCTGGCGAAGTCGAAGCGAATGGTATTGAACTGGTATTGAATTGCAGGATAATCCAGCGCCTCTTTTGTACCGGCAGGGATTGTATTTCCAAAGAACAAAACAGAATCATTCAGCAGGCTGATCATGCGTAATTTTACCGGGTAGCTCCTTGATGTATTTGTTTGTATATCAGGATTATAGCAAATCAATCCATCGGGGCCGCCGAACCAGGTAAGGCCAGTAGGATCGGGGTAGATGAACCAGGTCACCATTTCTGATACGGGCAGGAACTCTGATTGTTCCGTGCTATACATAGTAGATTTTTTCACCAGTCTCCTGATGTTTTTCTGGTCCCCAGAACATACCCACAATTGACCATGTTTGTCCTCCTGCAAAATGGAAAACCAGTCGCCCAGGTTGGTGGTACTATCAGTCAAACGGATGTGTTTAAATCGGTGCTCCGATACCTGGTATTCGTATTGGCCTGACTTTAACATGAGCAGGCAGTTTTTGTTCAGGAGCTCGAGGGTGGCACCTGTCGTTTCGGGCAGCCCTGAGGTAGAGTCAAAAATGATGACTTTCATCAGGTCGGGGTCATATTGAAATACTTTATCGGATGACTGTGTGCCCCAGATCTTTCCTTGTCCATCACAAACAAGACCGTTAACTTCTTCATTGATTCCGGCGATGGGTGTTGGTTTTCCCTTGAGTGACGACAGCTGGAACAGACCGTTTGGAGTTCCGATGTAAATAAGCCCAGTTTTTGTCGGATCAGATGCAAGACTCAGGCAGAAATCCTCATAGATCTTAGAGGCACTGTTGCCTTTTACGAGGTAAAGTCCTTCTGAACTTCCGGCGAACAAATCGTTTCCCGATTGTAGCAAAGACCAGCAAGCCGTTTTGATTCCCGGGATTCCCTGGAATGATCGTTTTGCATTATCGAGGACAAAAAGGCCCTGGTAGGTTGCGACATATAAACTCCCCTGGAAACGGCATATTGCATTTACCCCACCATCGAGACCGGCTTTCTCATCGAAATAATTTAGGGCTGCAGGGATCTCCATCATGGCAATTCCATTGTTTAGGGCAGCCCAGAGTACGCCATTTTTGTCATAATAAAGTTGATGAACATTGTCGTCGTTCATGCCAGCTTTTTTGTTGACAATCTGCAGGATACGCCCCTCTTTGTTGAGCACGATGATCCCATTGCGGGCGGTGCCAAAAGCAAATCCATAGTCCTTGAGGGCAATTCCGCAGGTGATAATCCCAGAGCGGAAAGTCTCATCGGCTTCGCTTGCAAAAGGCTTGGCATTATTTTCATCCAAAACGTAAAGGCCCTGGGTACTGGTGGCAATCAGGATACGGTTCTGATCCAGTTTTAAGATTGAGCTTACGACAAAGGCTCCTGAGAAAACCTGCCCGCCATTGATCGCAGAGAAGCTATTGTTTTTAAATGTCACCAATCCTCTGTTTTTTAACTGGAAATAAAGCTTTCCGTCCACGTAAAAAGCAGTAAGAATCTGATCACCGGGAAACCAGACTTTCTGGCTTGTCTCGTTGATCAGGGCATTGGAGGTAATGAAATAAGTCCCATCTGGCGTGCAGTAGGTGGCGATAGATTCTTTGTCAATAGCTTGTGATGATTTTTCTTTCAGAACAAAATTTTCGAAGCCCATGTTTCCTTTTGGGTCGATGTTTAAATGTCCGAATTCGCCATAAGCGCCGCATTGAATCACGCCATGACTGTCAGTGGCAAGGGAAGTAAACCTGCTTGTTTTTCCAGTTGAAATCAGACGCCAATAATGGCCATCATATTGCAATACTCCTGCAAAGTTGGCGAAATACATCAAGCCGTCATCGCCGCCGCTTATGGCAAAATTCTGAGGATGTGCTTTGTAGTCCTGGGCGCTGAAATTCTTTATAAATGGATAACCACTCTCCTGGCCCGGGCACGTTGTCACCTGGAGACTTAGCAGCATCAGCGGAAATATCCAGGTCAGAAAATGACGGCTTATGATAGAATACCAGTTCATATTTCGTAGTTTATGTTTTGTTGTCTTCATTCATTACCAGCATATTGTGGATGTCATCCATGCTTAAACTAATTTTCTGTCCCAGGAGGAATTCCTTTAGAATTTCCTGATCGATCCAAAGTAAGTCCTTACTGTCTTGTCGGAGGCAAAAACTTGTGCCAGGATGCGTGGGAAGTGTTTCCCAAAGCAGCGCGATACTTGAAATTGTCTGTTCATTGATCATCTGTAACAATGGGCTTTTTTTCAATAAGCGTACCTTCTCAATGATCAGGGTCCTTGGTTTTTCCAGTTTCTGGTTAATACTTCTAACATCTTTAAGGGGGTATCTGCTTCCGGCTTCGAGGTTCTGCAGGAGTTCACTGAAGCGGGCGGGAGACCTGCGGTAAATCTCGCAGGCTGCCGTTTCCCGGATAAGAAGATCAGGATTTACCAGGTTTGCAGCCAACACCTGATTGATTTCCGGATCGTTGGTATCCTCAAGAACAGACATCATTTCAATCGCACAAGCCTTGGTCCATTTGTTGATTTTCCCATAATCCTTATTAATAATATCAATAAGGCGGCCTTTTAAGCCGAATTCCTGTTGAGGATAGCGATGATTGAATTTCTCAAGTTTCTCTTTTTGTCCGATTTCGTCGAAAAGGGGAAGAACCAGGTCTTTAATGTCCTGTGACACGGTCATGTCGCAGACTTCCAGTGCATACATCCTTGCTTTGATGTCGTTTCCTTCAATGTTTTCGCGGATGTGACGAATGGTGTTGCTGTCATATATCAAGGAAAGCAACAGAAAGATACTTTCTTTCTTTTCATTGATTTCTTGTTGCAAAGCCAGTTGCAATTGATTGATCCCTTCGGTTTTGTCTACTTCAAACCAGGATGCGATGCACCAAACCATCGTCTCTGCCATCTCATCAATAGTTTGTTTGATTCCGGGGATTTCGGCAGCAGCAGCGGTGTATTCAAGTTCACTCAGGGCAAGCAGTATCTGGTAGCGGATGTCTTTGTCGGGATGATTAATTTTTCTCCTCAGCAGGCTTATGGCCAACTCGCCCCCGATTTCTCTGTAAATTCTTATGACCCGAAGTATCACTTCTTTGTCTCCATCGAGGCCGGTAAAATAGCGGTCAACGGCCGGTAAAATGGTTTCCCCGATATAGCTTGTGGCGATAGCAGCGGTATTTCCATATTCCGGTGAATTGATATGCTCTATCACTGAGGACCACAATTCAAAACGTTTAATCCTGCCAGATGAGATCAAAGCCGCTTTTTTTATGATGGGTTCCGTATCATTCAATAAAATCTGTAGCAGTTTAAAGGCACTGTATCTTCCGGTAAAGGCGAGTCTTTGTGCGGCCTGAAGCCTTAAGCTGGCATCAGGCGATACTGCCATGGTACTAAGTTCTTCAAAGTGATTATTCTGGGCACTTACAGTGTCTCCGGTTGTCACTGTTATTTCTTCTTCGCCGGGTTCTTCCTGGGGATGTGAATCATTGCGGATCCCAGCCAGTTTTGCACGGATCATAGACCTGTATTCTGTATACATATTAACGGCAACCCAGATCCAGGCACCAAGAACCAGGATGAAAAAGTAGTTGAAATATACAAGGTTAAGACCTTTGATGCTGGCTAACAGAAATATAACACCCCCGGTGATGATGGTCCCTAGTGCTTTGGGTATTCCTTCAATCTGGTTTTGAAAGATAAGCCTTTGGTCTTCCTGTACGGGCTGGTAAAGCAACTGAAAGGCAGGTTCATAGATTGAGCCGCGAATGGCCCGTTCAAACAAACGGGCAAAGGCGACCAAGGCAAAAAATAAGCCAAGGGTCCCATACAAGGTTCCGAAAAAGGCAGCAAGCGTTATGCTGAAAAGAAGGATTGCCGGTAGTGCTATCAGGCTGGGCTTCAGTCCATATCTATTTAAGAAACGCCCGGAGACAAATTTGAAGATAAGTTCTATAAAAGCTGTAAATCCCAGAAATAAGCCTAAAAACTTAGAAATCATTTCAGGATTATTGGCAAATTCATGTTTGGTTTGATCCAGGAAAAGAAAGTCAACAAAAAGGTATCCGAAGATCGGAAGGAATGCCATCACGGAGATGAGCCTGAAATACGGCTTTTTTAAAAGGTTGAAGTAATTCTGATCTTTGACTCTTGACTTGACACTGGCTTTTCCACCACTCAGGTTTTGATCTGATAGTTGTGTCTTAAAGCTCGTTAAAATCAGGATTGCAAAGAAAAGACAAATGAGCAGGCCTCCGGAAGACAGGAACAGTAAGTCTTTGGCCTTTAGCACTTTCAGTATGAAAGGGATCGAAAAATAGCCGATTAAAATGGAGATTACTTCCCCAATTCCTATTAAGCCAAAAACCCGTTTCCCCTGGCGGATATTGAAGAGTTTCCCGGCCATGCCCCAAAAGGTGATCAGCGTGATATATACCAATACCCTGACCCAGGTGAACATCACAAAGGCTGAGAGGGGTGTATCGTAGATCCACACCCAGAAGCTGATGATCAAAACGGTAATGAAAACGAAAATGAATTTTAGCGCCAATTGCTGCGGTACTGTAAGCTTCCGATCGATTTTAGACAGGATCAGCCAAGCCAGGTAAACCACGATCCCTGAAGCCATATAGGACAAGGAGATCATTTTGGAAGGGAAGTGCTTTAAGAAGATCGCGTTTGAGGCTGTGAAATAAAACGACAATGACAAGCCAACAAAAAATGAAAATATCATCAGCAGGAGAACCGGTTTTAGTTCGTCCTGTTTGATATTCAACAGCCGGTGATACCATTTATTCTTTTCCATCAGTAGCTATGTCTTGGATCAGGAAATGAGGTGGAATACTATAATCGGCATGCGGGTCATCAAAAGCAGGTTTCAGCAGTTCTTCTTTCACTGCTGTTGGGAAACTCTTATCAGTGATGAAACAATGAAGTGGGTGGTGCTGACCTTTTTCTTTTTGATCGATGACAGCTTTGAGCAGGTCAATTGTCATCCAGCCGCAAACCGAAGGGATTTTCTCCTGTAGCGTTAAGATACTCGATGGATAACTCCCATCAGCGAGGCAGATGTTAATAGGAGGGGAGGTGCCTACGATTGGGCCGGCATCAATTTCTTCGGTGACTGTGTGCAGGCTCATCACGGAATGACTGTGTTCAGACTTGATGGTATCATTAAATGGCATGGCCCCTGCTCCGATTCTGTTCCTAAGATCGGATGGGTGGAAGTTAAACATGCCATAGCCTGGAAAATCATAAGTAAACTGGTCTATTTTTTGACCAAAGCAACACATGATAATCACGTCTGGATTCCATTCTTTCAGCATGTTGTGGAAGTATGGGGTTTTAACGGCACCTGTATAACAAGGAACTCCGATCTGGTTTACTGTCATACGCAAATTGTCAAACATCTCTTTTTTTTCTTCTGCTGAATAATGACACCAGATTCTTTTCTTTGCTGAGATTCTCGCTTTTTCATCTGTCGGGTCGTCAGTGGCAACGGCAATAAGGTTGAGTTTTTCAGGAAATTTCTCCTCAAACTTCTGAATCGAGTTTAATACCAAAATACCTGCATTTGTACTTCCAAAGATCACTGTCCTCAGCCCTGGTTTTGTCGTGTTTTTAGGACTTTCAGGCAGGCATAGCTTTCCCCATAATGAGGATTCATCTATGACTTCCTGGCATTCATGCCTATTTAAGTAGGTGGAATTGTCTGTCATAAATCAATTAAAAATCATACATCAGCCTTAAAACGAAGTGCCTGCCTCTTTGTAGTATTGCTGTTGGGCTGTTGATGCCGTCAGCCGCTTTGGTTCCCGGATGAAAATAAACCGTATCAAAAATGTTATTACAGATTAGCTGCAGTTTCATTCCTTTAACGACCCTGATATTTTCATAACTTATTGTTGCATAAGCAACGGCGACAGCAGGAAAATGGTCTTTATTCAGCGGAACTGTCGTTCCAGTGCCTACTCTCCTGTTTCCTGAGTAATTCATCCTCAGGTTAATATTGAGTTGTTTAAAGAATTCTTTGTCGGCCCCAATATTGAATTGGTGTACCGCAATGTCCCCAACCACATTATCTACGGAGCCGGTTTCACTGTAAGTCTGCCTGGGGTCGCACCAGGTGTAATTGAAGTTGAAATGATAATCTTGCCAGATGTAAACGGCGTTCATCTGTGCGCCACGGATCTGGAACTGGCCGATGTTTGCGTTTTGGTTTTTCGAAGGATTGCCAGCTACGACCTGGGTCCCGACCACATTGTCGATATCTTCCTGGTAAACGCTCATTTCAATAAAGGCTGATTTTGAGAATTTGAAAGCGCCGCTGAATTCATAATTCTGGATGTTTTCTGTCTTCAGCATAGGGTTGGGGATGCGGTTTCCTGCGGTAGAAAACTTCGTCCAGTTCGAAACATTCATGATTCCCCGGGCATAAAAGCCTTTAAAGGTGAAGTTCCCGGGAGAATACACGACGGCGATTCTCGGGCTGACCACACCTCCAAAACCGCCATTGCTGCGGATCCTGTTGTAGTCGTATCGTAAGCCAAGGGTTGCTTTTAGATTATTTAAAATAGAATATGTACCCTGGCTGTAAACACCGATATCCCAAACATTAAAGGTGTTTCCTCCTTTGGGTGAAGGATTAACCACTGCAGAGTCCTGTGGTGTGTCGTACACACTCATCATATAGCCTCCCTGTAAGGTGGAATTTCTGGCTTCCAGACCCGATACCAAATCAAAATTGGAAAATGGCGTATATACCGTTTTTAACTCAGTCCGGAGTTGTTTTGAGATCTCATAGGCATATTGGGTCGTCCATATGGGTGCCTTTTCTGCAACCAGGTTGTTCAGCTTGAAATTCCCAAGTGCATAGTTAGAGAGTGACACAAAGCGGCTGTCTTCAGTAAGGGCGTGAATCCTGTAATACGTTAGACTTGAAACAAAAAACTTATCACTAAGCTGATTCTCATATTTTGTGAAGAAATAAGAAAGCTGAGGAACCCAGTTAAAGCCATTGTCGGAGCCTGGCGTATAAGTATCGGTATATTGGGTGAGTGATCCCCGGCTTTCGCGCCACGTCTGGAACCCAAAACTGAAATTGCCGAGTTTGATCTTTCCGTTCAGCAGCCATGCGTCAGTTTTGTTTGAAAAGCCAATCTTATGGCCATTCACTACCTGCTCATAAGCCGACTTGTCAAGGTTCTGGGCAGTCAGGATCCCTTGTGGCGTCAGTGAAAGCTTTGAGGAGTCGGCACTCAGTTGATAATAAGGGTGACTCATGGGCATATTGTGATCCACAAGGTATTGCTTTGCATTTGTTGTGATCCCGAGAAGCTTGTTGTAGTCGACCGTCTCATAAAAAGAAGGATTGAAGTCAAAGTACTTCTGGCTGGTCAGGTCAGCCTCGTCAGATGTAAAAATTCGGCCTGTAAGCGCAAAAGACATATTTCTCTTTTTCCCGGCCACTGTCATGTCGAAGCAGCGGGTGTTGTAGGTTCCGTAGTTTACACTGGCATGAACGCCGATGTTTCTGCCGGGAGCAATCAGCGCCTGGGCCGACCGTGTGATGACATTGATAACGCCAACAAAAGCATTGGGCCCGTACATGGTAGAGGCTGGTCCATAGATGATTTCCACCCTTTCAATATTTGACAAGGGATATTGACGCGAGAGGTAAGCCCAGTTCGTCCAGAGGTCATTCTCTTCGATACCGTCAATCAGCAAGAGTGTTTTTTCCGTGTTGTTCTGGCGGAATCCACGCTGGTAAATGTTGGCATATTCTGAGCCATAAAACATCGAGAGGTCGAAGCCAGGAACATCTTTCAGCATCTCAACCAGGTCGAGGTAGCCCCTTTTTTCAATCTCTTCACGGGTCACAACGATGATGGTTGCCGGCGCTTCAAAAACATTCTCAGCCTTTTTTGACACAGAGGTTACCAATTGGGCTCCCCCGGCAAGTTTTAGCTCAGTGACCAGCCTGGTAAAACGAGGCGGATCAAAAACCGTCCCCTCATAATCAGGGTTGATTTGAATCAGAAAGTTGGTTGCTTCCGTGGCTTTTTCAAGACTGTCGGTAGCCAGGTACGACATAGCCAGCAAGCGATAGCCCTGTACCTTTTGTTTCTCGTTAAAGCCGTCTTTGATACAGCTGCCTAAAGCGCTGACCACTTCCCGGAATCTGCCAATTTCGTAATTTTTCCGGGCTTCAACCAGGCTTTCATCGCTGCATTTGGTCTGGGCTTTTGTCATACTTACAAAAGCCAGGTTCAAACACAAAATGAATATTGTCAATAAGAGAGACCTCGTAAAGTTGTTTTTCATATTACTAAGGTAAACGGTTGATTGTCTTTTGATATGGGATGTCGGGACTTACATAGAGGTTCCATTCATCCTTGCTCAGGTTTCTTTTGATGCTTTTTTCGGCCAGGCTTGCCAGGGGTTCACATCCGGCAGTATACAGTCTGATTGTCTTGTCAGCACTGCAAGAGATCAGTCTTTTCCCATCATTGCTGAACAGAATTCCATACACCCAGAGGTCGTTTCTGTTGATTGAATAGGCATCCTCGATTTCCCCCGACAGTGTATTTGTCCGGATTGTCTTGTCGAAACCTGCGGTCGAGACAAATTTCCCGTCTTTGCTACAGGCGATGGACAGGATTCCGGAGGTATGTCTGCCGATCAGTTCGTTGGTGAGTACAGCTATTGAATTGATTTTATAAAAGCGAAGGCTACCTTTCGCGTCGCCTGCCAGGAGCTGTGATCCGCCTGGATGAAAAGCCAGGGATAAGATGGCGCTTCCTCCCATCGGGGAAACGATCACGTTTTTCGAAGGTAGGCCAGGGTTCACGAACTTGAGCAAGCCATTGGAACATCCATAGGCAAAGCACTTTGATGAAGGATCAAAGGCCAGGGCACGGATGTCGGAATTTGTCGAATCCAGGATGCTTTTCTGAAAAGTGCTGTTGTTCCATTTCCAGAGGCAAAGTTTTCCATCGCCACCTGCGCTGGCAAACTGGTCATTGCTTTGATCGTAGACAATACAGGAAATCTGACCGCTATGGCCATTGATGACTTTCGGTTGTGCTTGAGGTAGTTTCCTGTTCCAGACAAGGATTTTTCCATTAAAACAGCCTGCCATGATCCAGTTTGTGCTTAAGGCAACAGCACGGATTCCCTCTTTTCCATAAGATCCGGTGTTCACCGAGAGTGGCTTTTTTGAGGGGTCAGAGAGGTCCCAGGCCAACACCTTCCCGTCGTCGCCAGTGGTAATCAGTTGTAGGCCATCGCTGCTTATTGCCATGGCTCGCACCGCATCATCATGTCCGCGCAATACTTCCTGATCGTTGGTAACACCCGAAAGTGCTTCATAAAGATCAGGGTCGTCCTTGGGGCCGCCATTGTCCTGATTGAAATGATAGGCCTGGATAGCGAGCAAGGCGGGCAAGTCATCTTTGACGGTGAGGCTGAGCTGGGATGCCTGCACAGCCATTGACTTTGCGATTGACAAAAGACGCAATCGCTGGGTGTTTTTCTCAGAATTTTCTGCTTTGACACGTTCTTTTTCCGCAATCTGTTTTTGCGAGACCGCTTCTTTACGTTGAATTTCAGTTTCATCGCGGGCTTTAACGGCTTCCTGTCGCGACTTGTCAGCTTTTAGCTTTTGCTGAACGGCTTCCACTGTCTTCACTTCGGCGATATTTTGCTGACTGACAGCATATTGTCTTTGCTCCTCGGTGATTAGCTTTTGTTGTTCTGCAATTTGTTGTTGTTGTTCAGAGATTCTTTTCTGGATGATGGCTTCCTGGCGCTGATCTTCTGCACGTTTGCTTTCAAAGACAGCCAGTTTTTGTTTTTCCAGCGCGTCTTTCCTGCTGGATTCGGCTTTGAACCTAAGGTTTAAAGAAACGACCAGAAATAAGATAGAAACGATGGTGGCACCACCCAGGAACATCGCAAAATTCCGGGCCCGGCGCAAATTGCGTTTTTGAAGCTCTTCTTTCCGACGGATCTCGAGATCAAACTGTTGCTGGCTGTAATTCAGAAACTCCATCGCCCTGTCGAAAGCAGGGTCATAACGCATTGCCCAGGTATTGTTGGGCTTATTGGAATGCTGCCACTGCAAGGCAAGCTGAAGTTCGGGATTGATCCACAGGGCTGATTGACCATACTGGTACAATTCTGCTGATTTTGACAAGCGGAGGTACAGCTGGGCACTTTGGCTTTCTTCATCGACCCATTTGCGCAAACGCTTCCAAACGCGCATGATGCTCTCGTGGGAGATGTCAATAATTGTGGAATCAGTACACTCAACATTATAAGAAGGCATCAAAAAGGCACGACCTGCTTCCCTGAAGCTGTCGATAACCTTACTGACTTCATCAGGCTTAGCCTCAGAAACGACGCAGAGTTCAGAGAATTTCGTAGGTCTTCGGGTCCCCCTGCTGTCAGAGCCAAAGTCGGTGAGCGCTTTAAATACCTTTTCCGCAATAAATTGAAGTGCGGGTAGTCTCAATTCATTAAAAACCTCTTCACAGTGAACAGACAAGGCTTCTTTCATCGTCCCGATAGCCTCATAATGAGCGATGTCGATGGCTTCATTGCCGATCCTGTAAGTCGACCAATAATCATAAGTCCGCATGAGGGCATGCTGCATGATGGGCAGCTGATCCGGGTCATCACCGACGTCATCCAGAAGCCGATCCAAAAGATCTGAAGAGATATTGCATCCCCTCACGGATAAAGGTCCCGAGATGGCAAGCCTCTTTTCTTCGGCATTCATCCTGGGAACGAGGTAATAGCCTTTGTTAATGGCTTCGTTCAGATGAGGGTACTCTGTGCAATCGTCCATGAAATCAGTCCTCATGGAGAGCACCAGGGAGATCTTTACCTCTGATTGTTGCGTTGCATAGAGAAATAACTCCACAAAGCGAGCGGCTTCTGCTTCGGCATTTTCAAGTATGGTGTTTTGCCTGAAGCGGAAAAGCTCTTCAAACTGGTCGATTACCAATAAATAAGATGCAGTGCTGCGGCCTCCGAGCATTTTTATGATTTCGGGTAATGCGTCAGGTGACTGCAGCAACTTCTTATGGAACTTGTTTTTGTCAGGTTCAGATTCCTTGCCAAAACAACGCAACAAAGCTTCAGACAGGTTCCCGATCGGGTCGCTGCCTGGCCGGAAGAGGATCAGTTTCCATTCATCAGGGTTTTGTATGTATTTGTTTTTCACCAGGGAAGGGATCAGACCTGCCTTGATAAGTGATGATTTTCCGCAACCTGATGACCCGACGATTGCCAGGAAACGGGTCACTGCAAGTTTGTCGATTAACTCCCTGATCCTTCGTTCCCGTCCGAAAAATAATTCATCCTCAGAGGGCTCATAACTCCGGATGCCGGGAAAAGGATTGCTGTTTATAGTCTGGTAAGCCATGAAAAAAAGATGAAGAACATTTAATTCGGTGTGAAGATAAAAAAAACTTTAAGATACTTTACAGAAATTAATTATAAGTGATTGTTTAATATTCTAAAAAAATATAATATGTGTTGAAATTTCGCATGTCTTTGTATGACATATATGCCGAAAAAGAACGTTATTGAACTGTAGAACAGCCCTCCTTCGACTCCACTCAGGATGACGGAGGATTTCCATGTTACTATGGGTAATATTGAAATAATACTATTATTATAATATATAAAATATATTCTCAATGTAATGCTGCATTACGTTGAGAACCACCCGTCATCCTGAGCGGAGTCGAAGGATGGCTGTTGCAAAGTCTTTTACAAATTAACATAATAGGCTATTGTTTATATTTTACAAAACGTTTTAAATTGCTGGTTCTCTTGACATGCGAAACTTCAGTAAATAATATGTTGTAAATTATATTGTTTATTCTTTTTACAGAAGTCGTCTGACATTACAAAATCATTGTAATTTTAGGTCCTTGTTCAACATGAAATAAGCGATATAGAAAACGGTGATACTCCGTGACAAACTCAGTGCAAGTCCGTGTGAACCCCTTCAGATTCAGGTCAAATGATAAAAGCATATTTTGAAAATAAAACGTTTGACAAACATGATTTCAGCGCTAGTCCGCTGACAATAGGAGCGTACGAGAACTGCATTTTCCGGAATTGTGAATTTTCCAGTGCAGACCTGACAGATTTGAAGTTCAGCAGCTGCGACTTTGTTGAATGTAATTTAAGTCTGGCCAAACTGAGACGGACTTCTATCCGTGACGTGAGGTTTAAAGACTGCAAGATGCTCGGACTTTTATTTAATAACTGTAATGCTTTTGGTTTGAGTTTCCGCTTCGAAGGTTGTACCCTTGATCATTCCTCCTTTTTTCAGACCAAGAATAAAAAAACTACGTTCAAAAACTGCCGTTTAAACGAAGTGGATTTTACAGAATGCGATTTAAGTGCTTCTTTGTTTGACAACTGCGACCTGATGCGTGCCCGGTTCGAAAATACGATCCTTGAAAAAGCTGACTTCCGGACCGCATTTAACTATACCATAAACCCTGAAATCAACCGCATGAAAAAAGCAAAATTCAGTTTGGCCGGTATCCCAGGACTTTTAGATCAGTATAATATTGAAATAGAAATGTAATTTTGTGGAATGTGCGGGAAGATTCCATCAAATAACAGTGAAACTCCGTGTATAACTCCGTGCAACTCCGTGTGAACCCCATTAAACATTAAATAATTAGCAATATGAGTGAAATTTTCAAATTTGGCGAAGATGTTGAAGGATATGAGATCCCTGTCGTGAATGAACGGGAAGTAAGAGCTTCAGCAGGAATTTTGTTTTTGGGTCTGTTCATCTCTGTCGTGATGGCGAGCATGAAAGCCGACTTTTTGGTGATCAAGTACTTTGTCATGTTTTTTCTGACAGATTTCCTGATCCGGGTTTTCATCAACCCCAGGTTTTCTCCCACATTGATCATCGGGCGTATGATCGTGCGAAACCAGGTTCCCGAATATGTGGGTGCCAAGCAAAAGAAATTTGCATGGGTTATCGGATTGGTATTGGCAGCGAGCATGTTTGTGCTGATGGCTGTGATGAATACCTATAGCCCCATCACAGGAATCACATGCATGATTTGCCTGATTTTGCTGTTTTTTGAATCGGCTTTCGGTATTTGTATCGGATGCAAATTCTATAAGATGTTTTACAAAGAAAAGGCTCAATACTGTCCGGGTGAAGCCTGTATGGTGAAGACCAAACAGGAGATTCAAAAGACAAACGGTGTTCAGTTGATGATTGTATTTGGGTTTATCGTCTATTTCTTCCTGGCGGTATATTTTTTAAATTCGAATTTCAGTAAGAAACCCCATAATTTGTTTGGGACAGAAGAATTGATAGCGCCTGAGAAATAGTAGTCTTTAGGGGTTCACGCAGATTACGCAAATGAAATACAGTGAAACTCCGTGCCAAACTCCGTGCAACTCCGTGTGAAACAAGATCATTTCATCACATCCCTTTAAAACAGGATACTATGAGAACAACATTGGTTTTGGCGTTTTTACTGATTTTTGCAACATATAATAATGGTATATGTCAAAGCAGGCCCATTTCCCATGATCAGTATCTGCTGGTTCTCGATGTTCAGGGCGCGTTTATCGATCATAAACCATACGAAAAAGATGCCAGGGCAATGATTGCCAGCGTTAATTCAATCCTTGGTGATTTTAGTCCTGAGAAAATCATTTATGTGAAATCTGCCGGGAAGGCGCTAAGCTTTTCTTCGTGGAGGTTCAAAACAGATACTTTACCGGCGCCTGACTTCGACAATACTTTGAAAATTGTCAGTAAGAATATTTTTGTCAAGGTGAGCGGAGATGCTTTTACCTCAGTTGATCTGATCGCTTTATTAACAGAAAATCATGCAAAGGAGATCGTTTTAGCGGGACTTCTGGCTGAAGAATGTATCACAAATACAGCGCTTGGCGGCATGGAAAGGGGTTATAATATTACTGTAATACCCGAAGCAATTACCGGTAAATCTGAGAAGAGTAAGGAAAAAGCGATCAGGAAGCTGCAAGAGAAGGGGATAAAGATACTACCGGTTAATGACCTTCAAATTAATATTAGCAGGTAATGCTTTGATGAAAATGTTTCGGACTCAATTCAAATCAATTCCTGAAATTGCCTGTACAAATTAAGTCAAACAAGATATGCGGAAATTCCTACTTTTTCTTGCTTTAACAACTTCATTTCTGAAAAACGCACAAACCCTCAGCTGGCAATGGGCCAAAGCCCTGGGTGGCACAGCCCTTGTCAACCCCGCATCACCGGCATCTGAAGCCTTTGTGGTTATGTATAATGAGTCAGGTATTCCAATCTGGGCAAATTCACCCCTGGGAGGCGGCAGCGATATCGGTACGGCGATTGTAAGCACGAATGTGCTCGTTATCACACAATAGGGATTAAAAATAGCATTGAAAATCTTTGTCATGAAAAACATTTTTAACAAGCGGTTTCTTCTGGATTTGATCATGTATCTTGGAATTCCTCTGTTGATCTGGAATACTTGTCGATCCTTAATGGGTGACTATCTGGCTATGCTTTTGTCGACAGTCCCCGGAATTATTTATACGGTTTATACGGTCATTAAGGAAAGGCATGTCAGCCTTACGGGTTCGTTTATTCTCGCCACGGCCATTATTGGTGGTATCCTGGATGTGTATTCCAAATCTGCAAATCAGATGCTTTACAACATGATTTATATGAATACCGGCCTGGTTCTTTTCTGGATTTTCACCATGCTGATTAAAAAGCCGATGGCGATGTTTTTCTTTATTGATTACGCCTATCTCCAGGGTGTTCCAAAAGCTCATAGCCGGGTCTTGTATAAACAGAACCCGCTGTTTAAATATTTCTTTTACTTAACCACATTCCTGGTATTTCGCGATTTGTCTGATATCTTTCTCAGACTTTTGTTAATTAATGTTTACGGTGTCGATGGCTTCAGTAAAATAAAGATCATCACACAGGTTTGGGACACCATCATGACGGTGCTGTTTGTGTATGGAATTATTTTTATTATTAAAAAAATCCCAAAAGTTTCTATAATATAGAAGCATTGAAGTTTCAGGTTTCTCAACGCCTCTAAGGCATAAAATCAGATTCTTACGATGTCTTTACCTTTTCGATAATTTTTTCTAAAAATTTACAATCCTTCGTGTTCATGGACTGAATATATTTTATACATTTACTTCCTTTCTAAACATGCATGCACTATTAATTTGATTGAATTGTATTTGCTTTTATAATCGAACCTCTGATAAATCTCACTTTACTCATTTAAAAATGAAAGTCATGGAAAATTCAAAAAAACGCTTCATTCCTACACCTCCTGAGGGTTTCTTTTCAAAAGGAAATATGAAAATGGACATGTCAGCCGCCGGTTTCACGATCCCAGCCGGGTTGGAAGAAATTTTCTGGGCGCATCATACAAAACACCATCTCGATGCCAATGGTGACTGGAAACCTGAATTGAAAGAGAAGGGTTTACGTTATATGAAAGATTACCAGAAATAATCTAAAATTTAATTTTCCCGACACTGACAGGTTTGCGAAAATCTGTGTCGGCATAACTTATTCAAAGAAGCGATGCATTGGCATCGCTGCTGAGAATGAGTATGTTTTATTGCTTTAGATGGGTTTGTCTTCAATCCGTCTGATTACGTATTTCAGTAACCATAAGATAAATCGTTATGGATAAAGCAAAAAAAATACAGACTGCAGGATCATCACATGATCCTGTAGAAATGAATCAAATGCTTAAGATCACGCCTCCACGCTATTGGATCTCTCTTTCAGCATTAGTGCTTCTGACTTTGATTACCCTGGTTTGGGGGTTATTCGGCAGTATCCCGCAGCGAATTGACGGTTTGGGCGAGATTGTTAGCGGTCAGGGGCTTCACGGGATTATGTCAGCCTATTCCGGGGGCGTTGAACAGGTGAATTGTAAATTGGGTGAAAAAACCGCAGAAGGCGACATTTTGCTTCGAATGCTTCAGCCTCAGCTTCAGCATCAGTTGGTAGAACTTAATGCTCAGCTTGAGGTGCTACTCTTACAGGATACCTTGCTTCTTCATAAGGATTCGCAGGATTATCCCAATAAAATGAAGTATTACAGCATTGAAGAAGACCGTCTGCAAAAGGAATTCACACATATGCAGGATCAAATTACTTTTTTAGAGCTTAAGATGCAGCAGCAGAAAGAATTGTGGAATAAGGGTTTGTCGACGAGAGAGAATTACATTGATGCAAAAAATCAGCTTTCAGATGCCGTAAATCAGAGCACACAAATCCAGCAAAAGCTTAAAACCAACATCCTGGACAAGCAATCCTGGGCATTTGACCGCACCAATAAGCAGCAGGATTACCACGGCCAGATCCAGATTCTGCAGAAAAAAATAAGTAACCTGGAGGAGGAATATGACCGGCAGACTATTGTTCGGAGTCCGGTCGATGGGATTGTTATCGACAAGTCGGTAAGCAGTGGCGATTTCGTGAATGCAGGCAACCGGATGATGGTTGTTGAGGACATTGAGAACCAGAAAAACCATAAGCTCGATCTGTATATCCCATTTAATTCAAATGCCGTTGTTGAGGAAGGCATGAAGGTGATGATTGAACCATTCACTGTTAATCATGATCTTTATGGGTGGTTGTTGGGCGAGGTGGTTGAGGTTAACCATTTTGTTTCAAACACCAATTCGATGCTTGACGAATTGAATAATCCTGATCTGGTGTCACTTATCGAAAAGCAAGGCCCGACATACAGGATAAGAATCAAGATGAATCTGGATTCAAAGACGAAAAGCGGATTCCAATGGTCCAACAAAAAAGGCCCTCCTTTTACAATCAATACCGGAACACTGTGCAGGGCATCTATCCTGGTTAAAGAAAGACCCCCGATTGATTACATCATACCCGTTTTTAAGTCATTTTTCGAATAACACTCATTCCCAATTAATTGAGACCCTGATATGAAAAATGATCGTGTAAAAACAAAGGTTCCTGTCATGCTCCAGTTGGGAGAAAATGAATCAGGGCCTGTTGCGCTGACGATGGTGATGTCCTATTACCATTGTTATCCGGTTAAAGATCTGTTAAACCAGGAATGTGGGGTTTCTGATAATTCCAGGATACCACCGGAACGGCTCATGAAAGTTGCCTCTGGCTATAGATTTAAAGCTGAAGTGAATATGTGTACTGTCCCGGAACTTAAAAACCTTAATTTGCCTGTGATCCTGTCAATCCGGGGTGGCAATTACAGCGTTCTGACGGGCTTTGACAAGGCGTCTTACCTATTGAATGATACCCGTGAAGGGAAAAAGAAATTGGGTGAGCAGGAGTTAGCAGAATTATACGACGGAACAGCCCTGAGTTTGATACCAACAAAAGAATTTGAACCCAAAAAAGACCGGAATGGGTTTATTTATAAGGTGCTGGCCCGAATCAAACCCAGTCGCTCAGACCTTATTTATGTGTTGATTTGCGGGGCCATCCTGGTAATTCCTGCTATTATTATGGCAGGCCTGAACAAGCTCTTTTTTGATGAGATTATCGGTTTAAATCAGCCCCTCTACTTCCGGCCGATGCTGGCACTCATTGCCGGGCTCTTTGTTTTTAATGGCTTGCTTACCTTTTTGCAACAAAAAATACTGGTTAAAATTGAGTTGCGCATGGCCATCGTTGAGTCCTCGAAACTCCTGATGCACATCCTGAAACTGCCAATCCGCTTTTTCAGCTCACGCCAACCGGGTGAGATTTTTAAGCGTGTACAACTTAATGACAACCTGGCAACGCTTCTTTCAACAGGACTCTCCGTTACAGCTTCGAGCCTGATTACAGTGATTTTTTATGCGGCCGTGATGGTTCAGTACAATTTGTTACTGACAGTGATTGGCGTTACCGTGATTCTGGTAAATCTTTTTGTACTGCGGGTCGTTTCCGAAAAGCGATCTACACTCAACCAGCTTCTTTATGAGCGAACCCAGCGTACTTTCAGCACGGCAGGTGTCGGGCTTGAACAGATTGAAACCATAAAAGCAACAGGATCGGAGAACGATTTTTATGGGATCTGGTCGGGGGAACTCTCCAACGCGGTTGTTTATGATCAGAAACTAAATGTCACTTCCAACCTGCTGGATGCTTTACCCGATTTCCTGTCGAACCTCAATAACATCATCTTGCTTACACTTGGAGGGCTGTTGGTTATTTACGGTGAGATGACCATTGGTGTTTTTATTGCTTTTCAGAGCCTGATGTCGAACTTTACAGGTCCGGTAAAGAATGTGGTTTCAATGGGCAGTGATTTGCAGGAGGCAAAGAGCAATATTGATACGATACAGGATGCCCTTTCGACAGAAGAAGATATTTATTTTAAAAATGAGTTATCCGATAATATTGCGGCACTTAATCTTTCGAATTCAAAGTTGCACGGAAGGCTGGAATTTAAAAATGTCACTTTTGGATATGACCGGTTTCGGGAGCCTTTGATAGAGAATTTTTCAATCAACATTGAACCGGGAAAACGGGTTGCCCTGGTAGGTAGTTCCGGTTCCGGAAAGTCGACCATGGCCAAACTGATTGCAGGCCTGTACCATCCATGGGCAGGTGAGATCCTGTTTGACGGGAAGGATCGTTCCTGTTATCCCCAGGATGTGATCAGGAATTCTGTATCCCTGGTGGACCAGGAAATATTTCTGTTCAGAGGCACCGTTAATGACAATATTACCATGTGGAACAATACCATTGGAGCGCCTGATATTATTCAATCCACCAAGGACTCATGCATACATGATGTTATTTCGTCGAGACCAGGTGGTTATGGCGGTTTGCTCATCAATGGCGGGAGTAACCTCAGCGGTGGCCAGAGACAGCGTATTGAAATTGCCCGCGCTTTGGTTGTAAATCCGAGTATCCTTGTCATGGATGAAGCCACCAGCGCTCTGGATGCCAATACCGAAAAGGAAATCGACAACAACATCCGGCGCAGAGGCTGTACCACTGTTATTATCGCTCACAGGCTCAGTACAATCCGTGATTGTGATGAGATCATCGTTCTCGACAAAGGCAAAGTCGTTCAGCAAGGTACCCATGAGGAAATGATCAAGGATCAGCAGGGACTCTATTTTAAACTTGTAAACCTGAATTGATATGGAGCAACAGGTGATATCTTCCTTATACACGCAGACAAAGAAGTTATTCAGTAACAAAACGCTTTCTTTGAATGATGCGTCTTCCGTAGCTTTTTACATTGAGTCGGGTGAAACAGACGTTTTCTATGTGGAAAAACTAAGCGGGGGACCGGGGCGCAGGCTGTTTCTTTTTCGGGTAAAGGGGCCTTTTTTAATTCCTTCCTTTAAAGATAATGACACACTTTCGCTGATATTGTGTTCTTTAACAGATTGCACTATCGGGGTTCTTAACACCGAATCGCAGAAAAAGCTACAGCAGCACAATCCGGATTATTTTTCTTCCCTGATAGATCAATGGTTTAACAGCTTGTCTGAAGGACTAAGTCATTTCAGTACGCAGCCCCAGTTCAATATAATAGAAGCAACAGCATCATGTAAAGCAGACCCTGCTCAGTTGTTCAGATTTAACGACTTGACATTAAGCGTTTTACAGAATTTGTATGCAGAGGACCTAAAAGTCGCGAATAAAAATGTAAGCAACACCTATGCTTTCAGGACGAATGCCATTTCCAGTTCGTTCAATCGCTTTAAGTCTATTATTTCAGGAAAAGTTACTGTTGATCTTTTTGCTGATTCCCCTGGTGATGACGGGAGCCCGAAAAAAATAACTAATCAGAATATGCTCCTGCTTCAGACCTGTCAGCTGATAGGAAAAGAGGAACACATTGAATTTTCTGATCCGGGTAACCGTATCAGCGACAAGCATGATTCTTTATGGAACATTCTCAGAGCCTCGAACATACGCTCCAGGAAAGTGACACTTGAACCTCATTGGTGGCACAACAATGCGGGTTCGATGCTTGGTTACCTTAAAGACGGCCATACCCCGGTGGCTCTCATTGCCAAAGGGAATACGAAATACCTGATGGTTGACTTACTGGGCAAAAAGAAGGAATTGCTTACTGAATCTGTGCACCAGCTGCTTGAGCCAGATGCCTGGAGTTTTTTTACGCCCTTTCCGAAGGGTAAGCTTAGCGGCAAGGATCTGCTGCGTTTTGCCCTTCAGTTTACTTATCGTGATATTATAATTTTTTTAGTGATAGGAATCATCGGTGCCTTACTTGCCTTGCTGATTCCGGTTGTTGGGGGTTATATCTTCAATACTGTTATCCCTGGCGGTGATATCAGTGAGTTATGGCAGATTGGTGCAATTATGCTGATGTGTGTCATCACGATCGGCTTGTTGAATTTTGCCAAATCCATCGCGGTGTTGCGGATGGCCGGAAAAGCAGGGTACAAGCTCCAGGCAGCTTTATGGGACCGGATATTATCGCTTCAGGTCGGGTTTTTCCGCAATTACAGTCCGGGAGATTTGGCCGAACGCAGCATGGGGATAGAGCGGATCAGGGATACCCTCTCTACCACAGTTCTTGGTGCGATGATTTCTGGGATCTTTTCAATATTTTACCTGGGCCTGCTGTTTTTTTATGATGTACAGCTGGCGTTGCTCGCCCTGGCACTGGGCTTAGTTGTTGCCGGGTTTACGCTCACCATCAGCCTTTTGGCATACAAACATGTTGCATTTATGCGCCGCATGGATGCCATGATTTCGGGATTCCTGATGATGGCCATTCGCGGAATCAATAAAATAAGAGTCACAGGCAGTAAAGAGAAGGTGTTTGCGCTTTGGGCCGATCGCTACGCACAGCAAAAGGATCACTATCGCCAGAAGCGGAATCTGATTATGATTGCCAATATTTTCACGGTAACATTTCCGGTTCTCGCGTCGCTGCTGATATTTATCAGGGTCTATTCTTTATTTACTTCAGGTACGTCAGGTTTCGGCATCGGTGATTTTGTTGCTTTTAACAGCGCCTACCTGAGTTTCCAGGGCGCAATGATTCAAACCTTCATGGTCACAGTGCCCTTGCTGAATATCAAGCCGACTTTTCAATTGTTTCAGCCGATACTTGAGGCTGAGACCGAAGACACAAATGGAAAACTTGACCCGGGAGAACTCAGTGGCAAAATTGAGATAACATCTTTAAGTTTTAAATACCAGGACTCACCGGATTGGAGCCTGAAGGATATCAATATGCTGATCAATCCCGGACAGTTTGTGGCGATCACAGGAAGTTCCGGTTCCGGGAAATCAACCCTGGTCCGTTTGTTACTTGGGTTCGAATATTATGAGGTAGGCAGTGTGCTTTTTGACAATAAGGAGTTGAAAGACCTCGACATCCGTGGTATCCGTGATCAATTTGGTGTTGTTTTGCAGAACTCCCGGATCATGCAGGGAACCGTGCTTTATAATATCACAGGTTCCTCGCTCTATACGGAGGAAGATGCCTGGCATGCGGCTGAGATGGCCGGTTGTGCTGATGAAATCAGGAATCTCCCCAACAAAATGCAAACCATACTGCCACCGGGCGGGGATAATTTGTCGGGAGGGCAGCAACAACGTATTGTCATTGCAAGGGCATTGATTCGTAATCCGAAAGTCTTCATTTTTGACGAAGCGACCAGCGCCCTAGACAATGAAACCCAGGGAATTGTAAGTGCATCCATTGAGAAACTTAATGCTACCCGCATTGTGATTGCGCACCGTTTGAGCACGATCATCAATGCAGACCGCATTTTTGTCCTTGACAAGGGTCAGCTTATCGAGGAAGGCAGTTATAAGGAGCTTATTGAGAAGAATGGGTTCTTTGCGGAACTTACCCGTCGGCAGCTGGCCTGAAATCCTGGTAAACAATGAGCATTCCGGCTATGAAAATTATTAAAGTACACAGTGCAATGAAAAATAGAATCCTTATTGTATTTCTTATTCTAGGGGTAAACATACCTGTGATAAGCCAGCAGCTTTTTAACTACGATACCTTGTCTACGTACAGAATACTTGAAAGAGGTCTTGATGAAAATTACAGCATAAAATTAAAAAAGCATATCGTTGAAGAAAGCAGGGGACAGATGGTCAGCGCCAGGGGATTTTTGAATCCACAGCTTAGCCTGGGTACCAACCAATATTATGGCACGGATCCAACGGTCGTTTACAAGGATTCTTATTCTCTGGATGGCCAGTTGTTACTTCCAACGCGTCTGGGGATGAAATTCTTTACAGGATTCAAGCTTTCGACAGAAACTGATATCATTTCCGGTGTACCTAATGTTTTTCCAACGGCTTATATGCCTGTTAATGAATCAGGAATGTGGGCAGGTGTTTCTATGCCCATTTTGCGTGACTTTGGGAAAAACAATACCAGCAATGCCAACCTGCTTTCATCTGTCCTGATCAACAAAGCTCAGAATATTGCCTTCACCGACGAAATATGTCAATTCATTAAAAATTCACTTACATCGTATTATAATGTTTATGAGCGGGTTAAGATCTTCAAAATCTTGTCTGAAGCTGATGCCGAATCCCGCCAATATCTCTCTGATATACAGTCAATGATTGACAATGAGCAAATTGCACAAGTAGAAATCTATCGTGCAACAGCACACCAGCTTAACATTTCACAACAATTCTTATTGTCAAGAAACGAAATCGTCAATTCATTATTCGATCTCATCACTGCCACCGGGACGAAAGGGAAAAAGACACCCAATCAATTGCCGGTTTTCCTGGATTCATTGCCTGATCCTGCATCTTTTGCATGGGAAAAGTATTCAGCCTATGTCTACAAAAATATGGATTCCATGCTGGTCAGGACCCCCTATTACAAGAGCCAGGAGATGCTGACCTCTTCATCCGAAATTTCTCTGAATGCGGCAAAACATAATAAGTTGAATGAACTCACCCTCGATATGAAGTACTTTCTATTTGGAACTACAGCCTATCAGCCATTTTCAGATTTCAATCAGACCTTTTCCAGTAATAGCCCGGGTTCCTCATTCAATTTGACTTTAACCTATAAATTGCCGTTTAAAAATGAGGAGCGAAAAGGGGAGTATGTTGCCAAACTCTCGGCTTATGAATTGAACAAGACCCAGCTCGAAAAAATTCAATTTGAATCGAAAGCCCAGGTTTTGAAACTCCTTAGCGACCTGAACATCCTGATCCGGATCTATAAAAGCCAGATTACGCTGGCTGATATTGAGGCGAAGACCTATCAGAATGAAGTCCAGAAGTTTAAGATGGGTACCTCCACACAAATAGACATTATTAATACTTACATGGATTATAATACAACGATGTTGAATGCTGAAACCGGACGTCAGTCTATTTTGGTCAGAATTATTGACCTGAAATACCTGCTTGGCGACTTTCCGACTTCACCCGCACAACTCATTAATTATAATCCCTGGAATTTTACAACAAAATAAGTTTCCCTCATCCCCCCATACTTAAACTTGATATCCTCAAGGGAAATTGAACATGGACATATTTAAACCGCTACATGAAGAAATATTTTCCAGGTCGCTAACGGCTCCGGATCGTATTGCTGTTGTTCATGAAACTGAACAAGTCAGTTTCGGTTTGCTGGATCTTTTTTCCACAAACCTGGCTTGGGAGTTACAGCAATCAGGTATAGGACCTGGTTCTATGGTTGGTATTTATTTGAATCCTTCCGTAAATCTGGCGATTTCAATTTTGGCAGTTCTGAAATCAGGGGCAGCCTATGTTCCGCTCTCCCTGAATTTTCCTGAGGAACGCATCCGTTATATCCTTCATGATGCCAATGTTAAATTGGTTATTACAGATACTTCTCTGCCTGGTTTTACTGAATCAGGGCAAAGAAAGATGCTCTGCCCGGATTGGTTTGCTTTGAAACAGCCTTCAGAAAAGAAGATATTAAAAGCCAACACTATCCAGGCAGGTGATCTTGCCTATATCATGTACACATCAGGTTCAACGGGCAACCCCAAAGGTGTAATGATCGAACACCGTAACCTCAATTACTATGTTCATTGGTTCCACGACAGGGTGATTTCGGAAACCAGGCTTGGTTTGCCACTGAGTTCTTCTTTCATTTTTGCGGCTGCCGTAACTCAGTTTTATTCAACATTATTGTCGGGGAGAACACTGCATATACTCGATCCATTGTTGGTTCGTCAGCCTGAAAAACTGTTAGAATGGTATTCCCTGCACCCACAGACAGGCTTGTACTGTGTTCCCACGCTTTGGGCCGAAATCCTGAATTACCTGGAGACCAGGGAAGGTTCTTCACATAAAGATTCGGTCCCTGCCTGCATTTACTTGTCAGGAGAAGCTGTTTCAGATGCACTTTTGAAAAAGAGCTTTGGCATGTTTCCGGAACTGCAGCTATGGAATCTTTACGGTCCGACTGAAGCAACCGCGAATATTACGTCCTGCCGCTTGTATCCGGATGAAAAGGCCTATATTGGACAGCCATTGCATGGGACCACGGTGCTGATTGTTGGTGACGACCTGAACCCGGTTCAAACGGGAGACGTGGGCGAACTTCTTGCAAGCGGTGAGGGCATCGCGCGGGGATATCTCAACCTTCCTGAGCTCACTGAGAAAACTTTTATTTCATTGAAAATCAATGGAAGTGATCCGGCTTATTATTATCGCTCCGGCGACCTGGTAAAAATAGATGAATCGGGAAGACTCATTTATGTCGGTAGAAAAGACGATCAGGTAAAAATACGCGGGTTTCGGATTGAACTGGCTGAAATCGAACAAACCTTGCTTCGGGTACCAGAGATTAAGCATGCTGTTGCAAAAGTAGTTGAGGACAGGAAAAGCGGTAAAACGCTGGTGGCTTACCTGGAATTTAATAATGATATGTCATTGTCTGTCAGTGAATTGCGTAAAATCCTTTTACATTCATTGCCGGATTTCATGATTCCTGAGATTTTCGTCAGTCTTGAGCATTTTCCCCAACTCGCTAATGGGAAGATTGACAGAAAGTCGCTGCCACTGCCCGGAACCATAAGACCCGAATTGGGCTATCCTGCAATAACCCCTTCATCCAATCATGAAAAGGCTATGGTTCGGATCTGGGAAGAGGTCCTGGGATTGGAAGGGATTGGACTGAACGATAATTTTTTCGACCTGGGAGGCAATTCTCTAAAAGCGAATGCACTGGTTCTTGAGTTATATTCAACATACGGAATTTCGATTCCGATCAGGAGTGTGTTTGAACATCTCACAGCAGGAAACCTGGCCAAACATCCGGCATTCATTATTTCAGAACTCCTTCATGATCAATCAGATTTAGACGAGATACAATGGGAATTCAGCGATGTTAGCGAAATGTATTCCCCTGAGGAAGTGCAATCCGGGACAATTCCTTCCGGACTTTCCGAAAATCAAAAGGCTTTATGGTTTATGCAACAGGCTGAGCCTGAGCTTTCTGCATATAATATCTTTTACAACATACAACTTTCAGGAGATCTGGACACAAGAAATCTGGACGGTGCACTCAAAACTATTATCAGGAATCATGATATTCTGAGGACAAAATTTCGATCGAAGCAGTTGAAAACCGAAGTAGAACAGCCGGTTTTGGAGATATTTCATTCACCCATGCCAATTACCGATCTTGAAGCCATTTCACATTCCAGGGCAATAGCATCGCAAGCTTTTAAACTTGAGGATGCACCTCTTTTCAGGTTTATCCTTTATGAGCTGGGGCAAAGTCGCCATTCCCTTTCTGTCATAGTTCACCATATTGTTTTTGATGGTTTTTCTTTTGATGTCTTTCTGAAGGAATTGTCTGATTTGTATGATCATAAGATCACAGCCGGCAACTCCGGCAAATGCACGACAGCATCATATGCTCAGTTTTGTAAGAATGAAAATTTGTATCTTTCAGGAATTCAATATGTTGAAGACAAACAATTTTGGCAGAAACAGCTTTTTCGAGCGCCTGCGTTTTTTGAAATTGCAACGGATTTCTCACGACCTGATGCGGCTTCACACGAAGGAGGCCAGCTTCGCAGAACGATAGATCCTATACTGAAATCAAAACTGAAAACTCTGGGGGATCGTGCGGGTGCCAGTATGTTCATGACATGCCTGTCGGCCTTTTCGGTGCTTTTAAACAGACATTCCGGCAGAAATGATTTTTTAATCGGAACCCCGGCTGCCAACAGGTTTAAGAAATGGCAGCTTTCGATGATCGGATATTTCGTCAATACAATCTTATTAAGAATCAGGATAGGGGAGCTATACTCTTTCAATGATCTGCTGGGGTCCGTCAGGGATCAGACCCTTGAATCGCTTGCTCATTCCCGCTTTCCGTTCAGTCACCTCAATGAAGTGCTCAGATCGGAACGTATCCAGGGTGTTAACCCGTTTTTTCAGCTCATGTTTGCCTATCATGAGGCAGACTGGAGGTTTGCCAGTGATTCCGGTTTAAGCGGATACGCCACCGAAGAGTTTTTTGGACAGTCCAAATTCGATCTTTTTGCAGAAATCTTCGACAGGCACGACGATGCTGAAGTAGTTTTTACATATTCATCCCGCCTTTATCAGCCGGGAACCATCCAGGTACTTCTTGATCATTTTGTTCAGATCCTGGAGGATATCTGTGAATCACCCAAAGCCAGTTTAAAAGCGATCAATATGATGTCCACCGTGGAGTATCATAAAATCGTTCAGGAATGGAATCAGACAGCATTTCCTTTTGAGATCAATGGCAATTTATTTGACCTGGTAGAACAACAAATCAAGAAAACGCCTGATCTTCCAGCCCTGGTTTCACGAAATGAGGTCATTTCTTACAAGGAAATGGGGCATCAGGTGAATGTCATGGCTGCCAATTTATTTGCTTTAGGCGTGACAAAAGGCACTCCTGTTGGCATCCATCTCGAAAATTCGCCGCTGATGGTGAAGTGTATCCTCGCTGTTTTTAAAGCAGGAGGGATCTATATTCCACTGGATCCCTATTATCCGGAAGCGCGTTTTAGATATGTCATAGACAAAACAAAGATACGGTACCTGATCGTTGATGCGGGATATGATACGGCTTTGGAGCATTTCCGGGGACAGATAACTCGGGGTGATGAACTTCTGAATGAATCTTCGGAACAGCCAGCCGCAGGACTTTCAGCACCAAACATGCCGGGTGATCTTGCCTATATCCTCTTCACCTCCGGGTCAACAGGAAATCCAAAAGGTGTGATGATCCGTCACGAAAGCCTGATGAACTTTCTTGTCTGGACGAGGCAGGGATTGGAGCTGTCAGCGGAGGATGCGATTTTAGCGGCTACTTCGATCAATTTCGACATTTCCATCATGGAGTTGTTTGCACCCCTAATCAGCGGCGCCAGGGTGGTCCTGGAAAAAAGGAAGGAATTGCAGGCACCTGAAAAAGTGGAAGCGATTTTGAACGACATGAACGTCAATATAATACAATTTGTCCCTTCCGGGCTCAAGGCTTTACATGACGCGGGTGTTATCCGGCGGTCAAAACAGTTGAAAGCTATCATCTCAGGGGGTGAGAAGTTGTCTAAAGCACTGCAGGAGCAGATTTTAAGTGACTTCGACGGGGATTTGTTCAACCAGTATGGTCCTACAGAAGCGACAGTTTATGCAGCAAAATGGCATTGTCTCCGAGACAATAACCTTAGGATAGTACCAATTGGGACTCCTGTTTCTAATGCAACACTTTACATCCTGGATGAAGATCTTAAACCGGTTCCTATCGGTGTTCCCGGGGAGATCTATATCGGAGGGAAGATTCTTGCTGATGGGTATTTTGAGGACCCCGATCAAACAGCTGCCCGCTTTCTGCCGGATCCATTTGTCCGGGGTAAGAGGAACAGGATCTATAAAACCGGTGACCTCGCCATGTTCAGGCATGATGGCGCTGTTGAATTGCTGGGCCGCACCGACCAGCAGGTTAAAATACGTGGATTTCGGATTGAACTGGGCGAAATTGAATCCGTAATACTACGGTTTCCCGGCATCAGGAATGCCGTAGTTAATACGAGGATACTGAAAGATGAAGATGTGCGGTTGTTTGCTTACCTGGTGCCTGAGCCTGAGGCGATTGTCAATGAGAATGAGCTCAGGGATTTTTTACGTCTTCATTTACCGGCTTACATGATTCCCGGTCACTGTATCATAGCCCCGGCCATCCCGGTGCTGCCCAATGGTAAAACAGATTTCAATTCGCTGTTAAACCTTCGGCCTCAGGTGCCAAAGATCCCTGATTTCATTCACCAGAAGATGAACGAGACGGAAAGGGCTTTGACCAAACTTTGGCATGAGTTATTAGAGCATCATTCTTTTACTTCTCAGGATAACTTTTTTGAAGTTGGCGGCCATTCATTGCTCCTTGTAAAACTTAAAGATCTGATCGCCGAGAATTTGAATGAAGACGTCAGCATTGTCGACCTATTTCGGTATCCATCGATACATACACTTTCTGCATTTCTGCGGAAGGATAATCCGGAGCATACCAGCATGGATCTGACGGACAGGGTTGCCTTGCGCAATCAGAGTATGAAAAATAAAATCAGAAGAACGAATTTCCCCCGGTAATAATATTTAAAAAATCAGCATATGAATACAAATGAAGTGGAAAATATGGAAGGCAAAATTGCCATTATTGGCATGGATTGCAGGCTTCCCGGTGCAAAAAATATTTATGAATACTGGAAAAACCTGATAAACGGCGTTGAATCGCTCTCGACATTTACAGATGAGGAGTTGATTGCTACCGGTGTGGAACCTGCTGTTTTCAAGCAGCCGAATTATGTCAGGAACAGAGGCATTATCGGAGGTGCTGAATATTTCGATGCCGAGTTTTTTGGAATCACACCACGTGAAGCTGAATTGATGGATCCACAGCAAAGGGTTTTCCTTGAATGTGCCTGGCATGCACTGGAAGATGCAGGCTGCAATCCTTACACAGCGAAAGAGCGTATCGGTGTTTTCGGAGGGACAGGCACGCCTTTGCATTTGGTTTCCGCGATGGGAAACAGCCAGGTAAAGAAAAATGCCAGCGGTGCTTCTATTGTTACCAGTAACGATAAAGATTATGTCACCACACGGGTATCTTACAAGCTCAACCTCACAGGCCCCAGTGTGAATGTACAATGTGCCTGTTCCACCTCAATGGTTGCCGTGGTAATGGGGATTAACAGCCTGATGAGTTATCAGAGCGACATGATCATTGCCGGAGGGGCAACCATTGAACTACCCGAGAAGCATGGTTACCTGTATCAGGCCGGAGGCATGGAATCAGCCGATGGGCATTGTCATACCTTTGATAAAGAAGCCAATGGAACTGTTTTCAGCCGGGGTTGTGGTATTGTTGTCATGAAACGCCTTGAAGATGCCATTCGCGACAACAACAATATCTATGCTGTTATTCTTGGTGGAGCCATCAATAATGACGGGAATAAAAAGGCCGGGTTCACGGCGCCATCTGTTGAAGGACAAGTGGAGGTAATCACGGAAGCGCTGGCCTTATCCGAAGTATCTGCCGATACCATCACCTATGTCGAAGCCCATGGAACAGCAACACATATGGGCGATCCGATCGAGGTTGCTTCGCTCACTGACTCTTTCAGGAAACATTCGGACCGTAAGCAGTACTGTGCCATTGGTTCTGTAAAAACCAATATTGGGCACTGTGATATCGCTTCAGGTGCGGCCAGTCTTATTAAAACTGCGCTCTGTCTTAAAAATAGACAGATTCCGGCCTCACTTCATTTCAATGAGGCAAATCCGCAAATCGATTTTCCAAACAGCCCGTTTTTTGTCAATACCGAACTCCGCAACTGGAAGCCAGAAAATGGTACACCATTACGCGCCATTGTGAATGCTTTTGGGGTTGGTGGCACCAATGCCTGTGTTATTTTGGAAGAGCCACCCCAGGCTTCCATTGCCAGCAAGGAGCTTCCTTGTGACCTCCTTTTGGTCTCGGGCCGCAGCCCTGAAGCTGTCGCAAAGTCCCAGGCAGATATTAAAGCGTTTATCGAATCTTTCCCTGACATTGATCCCCATGCAGTTGCCTTCACCTCACGGTATGGCAGGCAACATTTTTTAAACAGATTGGCGATTCCATTCAGGAATAGAGAGGAATTGCTGAAAACGCTGGAGACGCGTAATTCTACGCCTTTGACTTCAGCAGAGAAGCGACCTCTCGTTTTCATGTTTCCCGGCCAGGGAAATCAGTATATCCGCATGGGTTTGCCTCTTTACGAAACCCATGAGGTTTTCAGGAAGACCATTGATGAATGTTCTGAGATACTAAAAGAAGAGCTGGGATTCGATATCCGGACCGTACTGTTTCCAACACCCGCTTTTGAAGAAGAGGCATCCTTGAAAATTAACGAAACCTATATTACCCAACCGGCTCTGTTTATCGTGAGTTATGCAACAGCAAAGCTGCTTATTTCATTGGGAATAGAGCCTGATATGCTCATCGGGCACAGTGTGGGTGAATATGTTGCCGCGACTGTCTCCGGTGTTTTTTCGCTGAAAGATGCGCTGAAAGCGGTTGCCCGCAGGGGTAAGCTTGTGCAGGCGCTCCCCGGGGGTGCCATGCTGGCAGT
The DNA here is from genome assembly GCA_037132075.1 of Bacteroidota bacterium. Lineage (GTDB taxonomy): Bacteria > Bacteroidota > Bacteroidia > Bacteroidales > CAIXZF01 > JBAXPV01. The sequence continues at coordinate 103,697 of JBAXPV010000001.1, read as the reverse complement.
GTTGCTTACCGAAGAACAGCTGAACCCTTTGCTACCCGCCGGACTTGAGATCGCCGTGGTAAACAGCCCGGGCTTGTGTGTCGCATCCGGACCTGAGTCAACCATTGATCGCTTTGCTGCCGAACTTAATAAAACAAAAACCTTTAATAAGAAAATCCCTACATCCCATGCTTTCCATTCAGCAATGATGGATCCGGCCCTGCCTGCTTTTGCTGAGTTCTTTAGAGAAATCCAACTTTCTACGCCCCGGATTCCAATCGCTTCGACAGTGACCGGACAATGGTTAAGTGCTGAAGAGGCGACCAATCCCGATTTTTGGGTACAACATGTTCGGAAGACCGTCAGGTTCGGGGATGCTGCAAAGCTATGCCTTGATTTGGCGCCGGCTGTTTTCGTGGAATCAGGTCCGGGACAATCGCTTGAATCTGCTGTTAAGCGTCAGCTTGCAAAAGATACTCCGCATGGGGTTATCAGTTCTATTCCGTCATTGGATACCAAAACCGATCCCTTGTTGTACTTTTATTCCTGCCTTGGCCAGATCTGGGCCTGTGGAGATTATTTTAACTGGAAATTGTTTGATCAGAAAAGCAACAAACTGGTTTCCTATCCGGGTTATCCATTCGAACGCAAGCCATATAGCATTGATTTTTCGCAGAAAGACGGGGTAAAAGGTAAAACAGAGAGCATTAAAAAAACCGACATCAATCAGTGGTTTTATGTTCCCGGCTGGAAACGGACTGCTCCGCCTCAGCACCTGCATGCGAACGGCATGACGAATACGGAACAAGCTGCAGACAAGCCTTGCTGGCTTTTATTTGCTGATGAAGAAGGTCTGTGTCATATGATTAGCAAGGAATTAGAAGCAGCTGATCATTCGTGTTTCATGGTTAAAAAGGGAAAGGGATTTACCCGGAATCAGTTAGAATTCGTTTTAGACGCAAGTCGTAAAGATCATTATCATCAGCTTTTAAAAGCACTGAAATCCGAGGGCTTCACACCTGGGAACATTATTTATGCCTGGAATTATGGGAAAAAGCCGCAAAGCGGGCATCTGGATCCACTCAATGCCGAACAACTGGCCGAGGATAATTTTTACAGTCCTTTATACCTGGAGCAGGCAATAATCAGCGAGGGATTTCTGAAGAATATATTCCTCTTATTTGTTGTCAATTATCTTTATGATGTCACCGGTGAGCCGGTTCTTGCCCCTGAAAAAGCCCTGGCTGTAGGTGCTGCCCGGGTTGTAGGGCAGGAGCATCCGGGCATCATAGCCCGCCTGGTTGATCTTCCACCGGTATCTGGATCTGAGGATTTAAATAAACTGGGAGCCCTGGTGATCGGGGAATGCCGGCTATCAGCTGATGAAAACGTCGTTGCATACAGGAACGGGTACCGCTGGATTGAAGATTTCACACAACTAAGTCCGGAAGAAGATACGCTTACTGAGAAGGCACTAACTGAAAATGGGGTTTACCTGATTACCGGTGGCGTTGGCGGTATTGGGCTCGAACTTGCAAAATTTATTGCCCGCTCTGTTAAAGCTGTTCTGGTACTGACACATCGTTCGCCGCTCCCGCTTCGCAATGAATGGGATGAGCTGCTTGCATCCTCTCGTGATGATGACAGCAACACCATGCGTGTTCGTGGTATTCTGGAATTGGAATCATTAGGTGCTACAGTGATTCCGGTTCTCCTGGATGCTTCGGATTATGAAGGAACAAAGGCACTTATTTCACGAATTGAACAGGAATACGGGATGATCACGGGAGTGCTTCATTCTGCCGGAATGCCGGGTGCGGGTGTCATTTCCCTGAAAGAAAAACACCTTGCCGAACTGGTGTTACATTCCAAATTGAATGGGACACTGATACTACACGACATTTTCAGGGAAAGACCGCTTGATTTCTTTTTCCTCTTTTCCTCAGTTTCGTCCATTTTTGGTGAAGCTGCCCGGGTCGATTATTGCGGATCTAATTCATTTATGGATTCGTTTTCACAATACAGAAAAAGTATTGCAAAAGACGGGACAATCTCTGTAAACTGGGGACAATGGGGACTGATCGGGATGGGCGCTAACTGGGAAAAAGCCAAAGCTGAAAAGAAAAAGAAGCTACAATCAGGAAATGGTTTGACGAAAGATCCGAAAAGAAACGGGATCAGGCTGGATTTTTTCGCTTCTGAAAATGAACAGGATATTTATTTTGTTGATATTGATCCAGAACGTGACTGGGTGCTAAACTCCCATCTTTTGTCAGGGAAACCCGCATTTATCGGGGTATCCACGCTCGAGATACTAAACCTGTTTGCCAAAATAAAAAATCCGGCCGGTCATCTTGAAGGTTTGAGCTTTTCATTTGTGATGCCACTAATTTATGAAGCTGGGATCGATCGGAAATTGCGTTTACTGGTGAAGACTTCAGCTAAAGTGATGTCTTTCCGCATCAGCAGCAAAGAAGAGAAAAGCGGATCTGCCCGTGAAATATGGATGGATCACGTAAAAGGAGAATTCAAAATAGGAACAGGAGTCCTGGAGGAAACCATCGACATCCTGGCATTGTCAGAACGGGTCACCGAAAAGACTGACCTCTCTTCACATTTCCTTGAGTTGCTTAATGACGAAGGCCGGTCTGTCTTAAAGTATGACAATCGTTGGGATTGTAAGATGTCAAATCAATATAATGGAAAGGAGTTTCTGGCAGAGATAAAACTCAGGGATGAATTTCTCGATGATCTGACGTATTATTCGTTTCACCCGGCAATGCTTGATGTTGCCACATCCTGTAATATTCCACTGGTTAATAAGAAATTGTACCTCCCATACTCTTATAAGAATGTTGTTTTACACCATTCCTTGCCGGCCCATTTCTGGTGTCATGCAACATTAAGTGATGACTGGAAGCTGGAAAATGATGAAATGAAATTTCATGTCAGGATCATTGATAAGAACAATCGTTTGTTGATCAGCATTGGAGAGGTGTCTTTTAAGCAGTTGATGCAGAATTTTGGCAATGCAAAGCAGGAACAGTCCAGTGCTGAGCCTCAAAAACTTGCCCGTGAGGCAGCTGCATATACCACGTGGAATGATATTTTGCCTGAAGAAGGTGTTGAGGTGTTTAAGAAGCTACTTAGCTGTAAGCAGTTCCCTCAAATTATTATACATCCCACCGATCTGCCCCAGGACATTCTCGAAGAAAGACCTTCTTATAAAAAGAGAGAGAAGCAGGAGAAAGAAGAAGTGAAAAGCGTAAGTTCGTCTGCTTATGAGCGCCCGAAATTATCTACCCCCTATGAAACACCTTCAAATGCCATCGAAATTGGCATTGCGGAAATCTGGAAAAGTATTCTGGGCATTGATAAAATAGGCGTGAATGACACTTTTGTCGAGCTTGGAGGGAATTCTTTATTGGCAATACAAACGATTTCTAATATTGCAGATGAGTTCGAAATTGAGCTACAGCCAAATATATTTTTCGAGAATCCAACGGTTAAGAAATTAGCTGACAGAATTGTTGAAATGATCATCTCGATGAAAAGTTCTGATGAAATTGAAGCCATGTTGAATGAGATAGAAAATGAATAAAGACGAACTATTTAAAAAAATTGCAGGTTTAACACCTGAACACAAGGAAATCCTGTTAAAAAGACTTGGGTTTTCCTCAGGGGAGATGACAGAAAATTCAACCAAACACCAGTCGGCCCCGGCTTCCTTATATGATTGCTTTTCCTTTGATATTTGTAAGCGAGGATCCTTAAATGTTATGATTCGGGAAGCCCGGGCTGTTGATCCTCCTGCAGGTTTTGTTCAGGTGAAGGCAAAGGCGGCAGGTCTGAATTACCGTGATTTGATGATAGCCATGGATCAGTATCCCGAAGCCCCGGGTGTCCCTTCTAATATGGGATCTGATTTTGCAGGTATTGTTACCAAAACAGGGCCCGGAGTTGAGGGAGTCAAGGTGGGAGATGAAGTGATTGCCTTATCAGCGGGTACAGTTATCGATGGCATCGTGCAACCACAAAGCCATTTTATTAACATATTCAACGTTTCTGAGCTGCAGGTGGTTGCCAAACCCCGGGCACTCAGTTTTGAGGAAGCGGCATCCATTCCTACAGTTTTTTTAACTGCGATGTCAGCCTTGGTAATGATGGCAAATATTAACGAAGGAGAATCCGTTCTGATACATACAGCGACAGGTGGCGTCGGGCTGGCTGCCCTCGAAATTGCTGCATGGAAAAAAGCCCGGGTTTATGCTACTGCCGGATCTGAAGAAAAAAGGAATTTCCTCATTAAAAAAGGCATCAAGCATCCTATGGATTCAAGATCTCTTGCTTTTGCAGAAGAGGTGATGGAATTAAGCGAAGGTAAAGGCGTTGATGTGGTGTTAAATACACTTGCCGGCGAGGCTATGATGAAAGGTGTGGAAATCCTTTCACCTTTTGGCCGCTTTATCCAGATCGACAAAAAAGATATCGCCAACAACACATTGTTGCCGATGAGCCTTTTACAAAGGGGAATTACTTTTGCCGTTCTCGACATTTCACTATATGTACTTCAGCCCCGGAAACTTAAAGAGCAATTCCTGGAAATCACCAGCCTTTTCGATGCCGGTATTTTTAATCCAATCCCATGCCAGGTATATCCTATCGGACAGCTCAAAGATGCCTTGAATGCCATGTCGCGGTCAAGGCACATAGGAAAGATTGCGCTTACATACCCCTGATGATATAGTCAAATGGAGAAACCGGAAAGATCATTGAGCGAAAGACTGGCGGGACTAAACCCCGAACAGCTCAGAGCTTTGCTCAGAAAAGGCCGGGATGATTCTGCCCCGAAACCTGGCAAACCTGTCAGGATGGAGCGGAATCATGAGGGAATCTATCCCATGTCGAAGGCACAGGAGAGAATGTGGTTTCTTCATACACTTTCAGAGGGAGAAGGGATTTATAACAATCCTGTTGCCATACGAATGTTCGCCTTGAATCCGATTGACATGGATGTTTTTGTCCGGAGCCTCGGCTCGATGATGGAACGTCACGAGATTCTTCGCACTACTTTTCATTTGAGAGAAGGCAAGCCGGTACAACAAATCCATACGACAGGAAAGCCTGAAATGCAGTACGAAGATCTTCGTCATTTACCTCTCGGGGAAAGGGAAATCGCTGTAAGGTCAAAAGCGCTTGAACATGGAAAAATTACCATCCCGATTGACCAGCTTCCCTTGGTGAGGTTTACGGTGCTGCATTTGTGCGATCTTGAATATATGCTTCTCATTAATCCACATCATATTATTTCTGATGGCTGGTCGAATGCCTTGTTTGCAAAAGAAATTTCATTGACTTATGCAGCTTTCGAAAACAAGGAGCCTTCGCCTTTTCCAGTCCCTGACTACCATTATGTTGATTTTGTGAAATGGGAAAAGGAGTGGATTGCATCACCCGATTGTAAGCTACAACTTGAGTTTTGGAAAGCACAGCTGGCCGACCTTCCGGAGCCACTCAGGCTCCCGCTTGACTTTCAAAGGCCTGCCATTAAGTCGTATCGCGGAAACAAGGAAGTCAGGATTGTTAATGCTGCAGAAGCTGATATCATCAGGCAATTCTGCCAGGGAGAAAATATCACCCAGTTCCAGCTGCTGTTTGGCGCATTCGCACTGCTGATCTCTAAATACAGCGGGCAAAAGGAGATCGTGATCGGGGTACCCGTTGCACGACGCAACCAGGCTTCGTTTCATCAAACCCTGGGATTGTTTATCAATACTTTGCCGCTCCGTGTCAGCATTGATGACAAGATTTCTGTGAATTCTTATCTGAATGAAATTAAAACGTATTGCCAGCAGGCATTCCTGCGCCAGGAACTTCCATTTGAAAAATTAATAGAAGAGGTAAATCCTGATCGTAACCTGAGCTCAAACCCTGTCTTCCAGGTTCATTTCGTATACCAGAATATTCCATCGCTTTACAGTGTGAAAGGATTGACGGTGAAGCCCGAAAGCATTGATTATTCCTACTCCAAATTTGACCTGAATTTCTGGATTGAGGAAGCCAACCATGAAATGATTTTATCTGTTACCTACCCGACAGATATCTTTCTTCCCCAAACGATTCAAAACTTACTGCATAACTACAAGATTCTGCTTAATTCAGTGATCTCACACCCTGAAGAAAATATTGGCGATCTCAGCTATTTTTCGGAAATCGAGAAATCTTACTGTAAGGGCGTTTCTGCTGTTTTTGCTGAAAATACGAATGCTGAGCCAACAACATGGCTTGGCGAATTTAACGCACAAGTTCGGCTCAGTCCGGATCTCAAGGCACTACGCGACATCCGCCAGGAGATAAGCTTCCGGGAGCTCGACAAGGCATCTGACCACATCGCTCACATGCTTATCAGGAACGGGGTCAGAAAGAATGACTTCGTTGGAATACTCCTGCCAAGAGAGGCATCGCTTATACTAACGATTTTAGGGGTGTTTAAAGCCGGTGCAGCTTATGTGCCACTGGATTATAATATCCCGGCAGCACGGATAAATTTCATGGCAAAAGATGCTGGTTTGAAACTGATTGTCAGTACTGAAGAACTATCGGGATCTGCAGCCTCATGCGGAATTCCTGTTTTGAAATTCAGTGAGATGATGGCTGATCAACGCTTCACCATGGGTGTGACAGAAAATGAGTTGCCTGGTCCTGGTGACCTTGCCTATGTAATCTACACCTCTGGTACCACAGGAACCCCCAAAGGAGTTTGTGTCGGATCCGATCAGTTGCTGAATTATTCGAAATCTGTCTGGAGGCGCATGAACCTGACTGCCGGAGATTCTTGTGCGACCATTTCTTCCATTGCCGCTGATCTTGGGAACACCATGATCTTTCCCCCATTAATCCATGGCGGAGAAGTTGTGATTGTTCCTGATCCTTATGCCACCGATGCCACACAGCTTTCGGAATGGTTTGAAAGGCATCCGGTTGATTGCCTGAAAATTGTCCCGTCTCACCTGCTGAGTTTGCTTCATACTGTAAAGGCTGAACGATTGCTGCCAAAGAAACTGCTGATGATGGGAGGTGAAAAATGTACGGCTGAGATCGTTGCCAAGGTACGAAGCCTGGCTCCTTCACTCCGGATCATCAACCATTATGGCCCTACCGAAGCTACGATTGGATCCCTGACGAATGAAATCCATTTCTCTGCCAAGGCCGGATCATCAGGCTTCCCAATAGGATTGCCTTTGGATAATACCTCTGTTTTTATTGTTGATAACAACTTTAAACTCGTTCCGAAAGGTATTCCCGGAGAAATCATTCTCAGCGGGAAGAATATCGCTGAGGGATACCTGAACCAGCCTGAGATGACTGCTGAAAAATTTGCTGTCAATCCCTTTTACCCGGAGGAACGGATTTATTTCACCGGCGACCTTGGAAAGATGAACGAAGACGGTTCAGTCGTATTTCTAGGGCGGAAGGACCACCAGCTGAAAATACGGGGATACCGGGTTGAAATCCTTGAGATTGAAAATACACTCAACCGTCATCCTTCCATTGAACAATCGCTTGTAATAGTTCCGGAAGATCATGCCTCAATTAATTTCGTGGAAGCTGCCATTGTGATCAGGCAAGGTTCTGATTTTGACGAACAGGCTATCAGGCAATGGCTTTCATATTATGTTCCAACCTATATGATCCCTTCGAAATTCATTGTTGCAGATCATTTCCCGCTGACATCAAACGGCAAGGTGGATTTAAAGGAATTACGACTATTGCTGAAGAGGCAGGGGACAAAAAGCAAAATGCTCACAGCACCCCGCGATTTGACTGAACTAATGCTGCTTAACATTTTCAAGGAGATACTGAACCAGGAAGATTTGGGCATCGAAGACAATTTTTTTGACTCAGGAGGGCATTCATTGTTGGCCATTCAGTTGTTTGCCGCCATCGACAAGGTTTTCAGGATACCCCTACCTTTGGCGACTTTGTTTCAGCGGGGAAACGTGATGTCACTGGCAGAACTTATCCGAAAATCGAATGGCATCCGGATGACAAACTCGCTGGTTCCTATACGGATGGGGGCGGGCAAGAAACACTTATACCTCGTGCATCCTGCCGGGGGAAACGTGTTGTGCTATTTCGAGCTGGCAAAGGAAATGGGACATGACTTTGATGTTTACGGGCTTCAGTCGATGGGATTAAACAACAAAAAGGTGGATACGGTCAGCGATATCGCAAGGTATTATCTTGATGAGATCCAGCTCCCCGAAAATACAGAAGATGTGATTTTTGCAGGATGGTCGATGGGAGCCTTAATCGCATTTGAGATGGCCAGGCAGGTAAAAGCGCAATCAGGGAAATGCCCGCGCCTGATGATCATCGACCAGCTGGCTCCTGTTGAAGAATCCATCGAAACGGAAAGAACACCCATTGACAATGTTGACAGAATGCTTGCTTTTGCAGGGAAAGTGGAACATCTTGCCGGGCATCCCCTTGGAATCACCGACGCCAGTCTGCGGGGTAAAAGCAGTGAAATCCAATCTGAGGTTTTTCTCACCGCTTTTAAATCAGTTAACCTGGTGCCGCCTGATATAAGTCTTCAGGATTTTCACGGATATTTAGAATTGATGATCCATCATAATGAGATCACTTCCCGCTGTCGACCGGGTACCTATGAAGGGAAGACGATGCTGATCAGGGCTGATGATTCATTACCAATGTTTGACAATCAGCTTCCAATGGCAATTCGGACTGCAGACCTCGGCTGGGAAAGACTTATTGAAGGTAATTTTACCATTGAAAATATCCCTGGCAATCATGTTAGTATTATGGCGCAACCTCATGTTAAAAACCTGGCTCTTGCCCTGATGAAATGGGTAGAATCCGGAGCATCAAATTAAAGAAATGCCAGGGAGCTTTTATGGAAAACACCAAAGAAATATTTCAGTCATCTGCCCATTTCACCATTGAACATGAGGCGTTTTCCGCCGGACTTGTTTTTTTCTCCGTTTTCAATGAAGACCAGCTTCGGGAAAAATCCGGGGCGCTGCTTCACCCTGAAGAAATTATCATTGGTAATGCCTATGCTTCTGATATCCGCAGGAGGTCATTTCTGCAGGGAAGAATTGCAGCGAAGATGGCGTTAAAACAAGTCTTTCCTGCCATTTCTCCTACAGGTCACCTGATTTCAACAGGCTGTCTTGGTGCGCCATATATAAAAAACTTCATAAATCCTTACGGCGTATCAATTGCACACAATGAGCAGTCGGTTGCCGGTTTGTGTTTTCCCCTGTCGGTTCCGATGGGCATCGATCTGGAAACCATCAATGAGAATAATCAATCGATTATCCCGTCAATATTAAGCGATCAGGAGAAGAAGCTTTGTAAGGAATCCGGTAATTCTCTTGAGTTTCTACACATCCTCTGGACAGCAAAAGAGGCTGCCGGGAAAGCCATTGGTCTCGGGTTCCGGGTTTCGACTGCCTGGTATGAAATTGATTTGGTAGAAACAATAAGCATAGAACCTTACACCATTCGTCGCTGCCGGTTTAAAGAGCTTTCTGTTTTAACATGCCTTTCCATAAGCCTTCCCCAAGGAATTTTAAGCATTGCTTTCCCGGCTCAACAAGGTTTTGATGGGGCGATGGCGAGGTTGTTGCAATAATTTGCATTCTGGGCTTCATCCGATTGATTCCTTTATAAGAAGTGTTTAGACCACCTGGGAGGGGAAGAAGTAGCTAGGGAAAGCGGTTTCCAATAGCAGTATGCGCTGTTTTGATGAAATTCCCCTTGGGGTTCCCCCAGGAAAAGAAAAGAGACCTAACATATTGAATGTTAAGTCTCTTATTTTGAATGCTGTACCCGGGGCCGGACTCGAACCGGCACGGCCGTGAGGCCAAAGGATTTTAAGTCCTTCGTGTCTACCAATTCCACCACCTGGGCAGGGACGTTAGGCGTGAGACGTTAGCCGTTAGTCGTTAGACGTGAGGCGTGAGTTTCGTGAGTAACGTGAGTAAGGGTGAAGGTAGAAGCACCATTACTTTTTGCTGAAAAAAAACCTCTCGGTGGGGAGAGGTCTTTATTTCAGTTGAGCGGAAAATCGGACTCGAACCGACGACCCTAACCTTGGCAAGGTTATGCTCTACCAACTGAGCTACTTCCGCAATTCGAGGGGCAAAGGTAGAAGTTTTTTTGAAACGGACAAATTTTTTTAGGAAAAAATTCGACTTGGCGACTTGGCGACTTGGCGACTTGGCGAAGCTGCGCCTAAAGCCTAAATTACCCCATCGCCCAGTCGCCCCATCGCCCGGTCGCCCCATCGCCCAGTCGCCAAGTCGCCCCATCGCCCCATCGCCCCATCGCCCAGTCGTCACCCCCCCAGCATCTTCTTAATCGAATTCAGCTTCATCAGCGCCTCAACAGGAGTAAGGGTGTCGATGTCGGTTTTCAGGATGGTATCTTTGAGTTCTTCGAGTAAAGGATCGTTTAGCTGGATGAAACTCAGCTGAAACTGGTCAATCGCTTTCGATACCCTTTGCCTGCTCTTGCTTTTGGGGGCCAGTTCTTCGCTGGCATGGGTCTTTTCAAGGGTTTTGAGGATGTCAGTCGCTCTTTCCAGCACTGTTTGCGGCATCCCGGCCATGCGGGCAACATGAATACCGAAGCTGTGTTCGGTCCCACCTGGTTGTAATTTGCGGAGGAACAGGACCTTGTTGCCAATTTCTTTTACACTGACATGAAAGTTCCTGATCCGGAGCATGGTGGCAGCCATCTCGTTCAGTTCGTGGTAATGAGTGGCGAACAATACTTTCGGACGGTATATCGGGTGTTCGTGTAAAAACTCTGCAATAGCCCATGCGATGGAGATGCCATCATAGGTGCTGGTACCGCGCCCGATCTCGTCGAGGAGGATGAGAGAACGACTGGAGATGTTGTTGAGGATGCTCGCAGTCTCGTTCATCTCAACCATAAAGGTAGATTCGCCGGACGTGATGTTATCCGAAGCGCCTACCCGGGTGAAGATTTTATCCACCACACCGATCTTTGCCGCTGATGCCGGCACAAAACTTCCCATCTGGGCCATCAGAACAATGAGGGCTGTCTGTCGTAAAAAGGCTGACTTCCCCGACATATTTGGCCCGGTGATGATCAGGATTTGCTGGTCGTTGCTGTCGGTGAAGACATCATTGGAAATATAAGTTTCTCCCGGCGGGAGTTGCTTCTCAATCACGGGATGCCTGCCGTTGCTGATGTCGAGTTGCAGGCTGTCATTGATCTGAGGTCTGACATAATTGTTCTTTTCCGCGATGAAGGCGAAGGACAGCAGCACATCAATGCGGGCCAGCAGGCTGGCGTTGAGTTGTACGGGCTGGATATAGTCGGACATTGCCAATACCAGGTCATTGAAGAGACGGGTTTCCAGGGCCAGTATCTTCTCTTCTGCGCCCAGGATCTTTTCTTCGTAATCTTTCAGTTCATCGGTGATATAGCGCTCGCAATTCACCAGCGTTTGTTTGCGGTGCCATTCGGGCGGGACTTTATCCTTATGGGAATTGGTGACTTCAAGGTAATAGCCAAAGACGTTGTTGTAGTTGATTTTCAGGGAGCTGATACCCGTTCGTTCGATTTCCCGGACCTGTATCTGTTGCAAAAAATCTTTTCCGGAATAGGCGAGTCCGCGAAGCTCATCGAGATCGGGATCGACACCGCTGGCGATGACATTCCCTTTGTTGACCATATTCGGCGGATCTTCCTGGAGTTCTTTGCCAAGCTTTTGTGTGATGAGGCTACAGGGATTCAGCTGTTCTCCTATCTTTTCCAGACTGCCATTCTGTGATTCGAGGCAAACGGTCCGGATAGGATCAACAGCCTCCAGCGCGCGTTTCAGTTGCAGCAATTCCCTGGGACTTACCCGTCCGACAGCAACTTTGGAGATCAATCTTTCAAGATCGCCCATCACCTTGAGGTTTTTGATCAGGGTCTCTTTCAGTTCTGCTTGGGCAAGGAAATGGCTCACGATTTCCAGTCGGTCTTCAATGGGTTGAATATCTTTGAGCGGAAGGACGATCCATCGCCTGAGCAGTCGTGAACCCATGGGGGTAATGGTCTGATCAAGCACCTGGATGAGGGTTCTGGCGTTTTCGTTGGGCGAATTCAGCAGTTCCAGGTTGCGAATGGTGAAACGGTCGAGCCAGACATAATGCTCTTCTTCGATCCTCGAGATTTTGCAGATATGGCCGACCCTGTCGTGCTGGGTTTCTGCCAGGTAATGCAGGCAGGACCCGGCGGCAATGACGCCCAGCTTAAGGCTGTCGACACCGAATCCTTTCAGGGACGTTGTTCCAAAGTGTTTCAGGAGAATCTCACGGCTGAAATCTTCACTAAAGACCCAGTCATCGAAAGTGTTGGTGTAGAATTTATTCCCAAAAACCTCGAAGAATTCCTGTCTTTTGTTTTTTTGAACGATGACTTCGCTGGGCTGAAAGGTCTGGAGAAGCTTGTCGATATAGTCGTTGCTGCCTTCAGCGAGAAAAAATTCACCCGTGGAGATGTCGAGAAAGGCGACTCCGGAGTGTTTTGGCTGGAAGTGGATTCCAGCGAGGAAATTATTTTGTTTGTGGTCGAGGACTTTATCGTTGTAGGAAACCCCGGGAGTGACGAGTTCGGTCACGCCTCTTTTAACGATCGTTTTGGTGAGTTTCGGATCTTCGAGTTGATCACAGATGGCGACTCTGTGCCCGGCCCTGACGAGTTTCGGAAGGTAGGTGTCGATGGAATGGTGCGGAAATCCTGCAAGTTCGACGTAGGTAGCGGCACCATTGGCCCGGCGGGTGAGGACGATGCCAAGGATCTGTGAGGCGCGGATGGCATCTTCACCGAAGGTTTCATAAAAGTCACCGACTCTAAACAAGAGGATGGCATCAGGGTATTTGGCCTTGATGGTAAAATACTGTTTCATCAAAGGGGTTTCGACGACGCCTTTGCTATTCACTTCTTCATTTTTCGCCATAAAACAAAATTAGGGACTCCGTTCGAAATTCTTGATTTTTCTTATCCAATTTATTAACAGTTCAATTTAAGGATTAAGACTCGGCGCCTCCGTGCCTCCACGGTGAGTCTTCAAAAATATAAATATGAAATATATGTTTAAATATCCCTCCTTAATTATCTTTGCAGCTAAATTTTAAATCAAGAAATGAGGAAATTACAAAATAGTGAGTTGGGTCGTCTCAGTCCGGAGGAGTTTGCCCTGGCAGAGAAGTTACCGGTGTGGGTGATACTCGATAATGTCCGAAGCCTGCAGAACATTGGTTCTATTTTCAGGACAACCGATGCTTTTGGTTTGGCCGGAATCATTTTGTGCGGGATTTCTGCCACGCCACCACATCGTGAAATTCACCGGACAGCCTTAGGCTCAGAAGATGCTGTTGCCTGGAAGTATTTTGAACATACCATGGAAGCGGTTCATTTTCTGAAGACAGAAGGGTATGCAATCATTGCCATTGAGCAGGCAGAAGGCAGCATATCGCTGGCTGATTTCAAGGGCCAGGATTTTAAAAAAATCGCACTCGTCTTTGGCAACGAGATTGATGGTGTGAGCCAGGAAGTAATGGATGTCGTCGATGCCTGTATTGAGATTCCACAATTCGGGACAAAGCATTCGATTAATGTCGCTGTTAGTGCCGGGATTGTTATCTGGCAGATGTCGGTTGAATTTATTCGGCTGAAGGCTGAAGGCTATTAGGCTGAAGGTCCCTCAGCCCTCAGCCCTCAGCCAAACAGCCCTCAGCCTAACAGCCATTTAGATTAATAATAAATAATCCGCCAGTATTGCTAATCAGGAAAGATATTGTACATTTGCATACTGTGCTAATTAGGCAAGTTATTAGTAATCAATTTAATAATCAAAATAAAACAACAATGAGGAGGAAATCTTACTTCTTTAATCTGTTCATCGTAGTGCTTTCTGCAATGATTCTTAGCAGTTGTGGTATCGGCAAGATGGCTAAACTTTATCCTGAGGTTAAATATACTGTAACCCCTTCTGTACTTGAAAATAACGGTGGAAAAGTAGCCGTTAATATCAAAGGAGAATTTCCTGCGAAGTATTTCAACAAAAGGGCTGTGATGGTCTATCAACCTTACATCAAAACTCCAGATGGGAAGAAAGAGTTGAAACCCATTGTTTTAAAAGGAGAAAAAGTTAAAGGCGACGGTATTGTCATTCCATTCAAAACCGGTGGTTCTTTCAGTTATTCAGATGTTGTAGCTTTTGACAAAACGATGGTCGCCTCTGATCTTGAGGTTAGTCCGGTTGCTTTTAAGGCCAAAGGCAAAGAAGAAGCAAAAAACACCATGAAAGCCAGCGAAGCAGCAGCTCATCCAAAACCACTTTTACTTGCCGATCGTAAGCTCAGCGATGGGGTTATCAATACCTGTAACAAGGTTGCTCATAATGAAGATGTGCTCATCGCGGATAAAAAGGAAGTTACTACCTATATCAAAGGAACCGATAAAGATTTTTACGAAAAAGAGACCATCATCACCAAAGGTGGCGCCAAGATCTTTTTTGTCGTCGACAGGTTTAATCTTGATCTTAATTTAAAGCTGAACAAGGCTGCTCAGGCAAAAGCTGACCTGGATAGCGTGAAAGCATTCTTGAATAAAAACTGGACGCTTAAGACCTTAAATATTGACGCTTGGGCATCACCGGAAGGTGAAGAAAGCCGTAACCAGGGTCTCTCTGAAAACCGTTCAAAAACCGGTCATGATTATCTCGAGAAATTCTTCAAAGATACCCGTGCTGAGTATATGAAGAAGAATAAGATCAAGGCAAAAGATATGCCGGCTGCAGCTGTTGTTCCTTACGCTGTTGCTCCTCATGGTGAAGACTGGAACGGATTTGAAAAAGCAATTGCTGCTTCTGACATTAAAGACAAAAACACCATCCTTAATGTTGTTCGTTCACAACCAGATGCCACAAAACGTGAACAAGAGATTCGCAACATGACGGTTATCTATAAAGAGATTGAAGAGAACATCCTTCCTCCGCTTCGTCGTACCGAGATCACCGTTAGCAGCTATCTTCCTAAGAAAACGGATGCTACCATTGCCAGGCTTGCGCTTGAAAAACCAGATTCACTGGATCAGAAAGAGATGCTTTATGCTGCCAGCCTGACTGCTGATATCAACACCCAATACAAGATCTATAAAAACCTCACCAAATATTTCCCTGGCGATTGGAAAGGCTTCAACAATGTTGCTTTCGTTGGCCTTAAACAAGGAAACCTGGATGAAGCCAAAGAATTCATCACCAAAGCCAACACTTTGTCACCAAACAATCCGATTGTATTGAACAATATGGGTGCGCTCGCTGCCAAAAATCTTGACTATGCAGGTGCAAAAGGATATTATAAAGCGTCAACTGACTTGGGCGTAAATACCGATTATAACAATGGAATCATCACCATTACGGAAGGTGATTACAAAAAAGCCATCGGTCAGCTGTCTGCAAAGAAATGTAATGAGAACCTGGGTCTGGCTCAAATGCTCGCAGGGAACAACACAGAGGCAGGCACCAATTTATCTTGTGCTACTGATGGCGCTGACAAATATTACCTCAGTGCAATCCTTGGTGCCAGGACTCAAAATCAGAATATGGTGATCGACAATCTTCGTAAGGCCTGTAAGGAAAAGGCTGCACTTAAAGCCGTTGCCGCCCAGGATAGGGAATTCCTGAAATTCTTCAGCAATGCTGACTTCCAGTCAATTGTGAAGTAAAGAAAATTGAATTGATCTTAAAAGGGTGCTTGTTTACAGGCACCTTTTTTTTATGGGGTCACTTCATACCGTGGCCCCCTCGGTGTCAAATCTTTAAGGCGAAGGGGGTGAAGGATGAGGTGCATTCGTCAAAATCTCAATCCACGAATCATCCTTGCATTCCTCCAATAACCCAATAATAGGTTTATTCAGAACAGGATGCAGGTACATCGGAGCGATTTCAGCAAGTGGCTGCAGTACAAACAGTCTTTCATGAAGCTTTGGATGGGGTAGGATTAAGAGCGGCGTATCAAGCACCAGGTCGTCGTAAAACAAGATATCAATATCAATCGTCCTTGAGGAATACCCTGGCCTTGTCCGGGTTCTGCCATTCTCCTTTTCTATATCCAGGATTTCCTGCATCAGGTCTTGAGCTGACAAATCTGTTGAGATCTGGATTACCTGGTTGAGAAAGGCAATCGGGCTGTTGAAGCCCCAGGGTTCGGTCTCATAAACGGATGACACATGCTCAACATGGCCCAACTCTTCCAGTCGTTGTTGCCCCTTGAGCAAGTGTTGCAGGCGATCCCCCTGGTTGCTTCCCAGGGAAATAAAGACATTGGCCATGAGTGAATTATATTAAAGGTAGCTGTTGATTTTGGAAAGGATTTGAGCTGTTGCGCCCCTTTTCTCACTTACATATGATTTGGTGATGCTTGAGATTTTATCATGATGAACAGGATTTCCCTGGAGTTCCTGAACTTTTCCGATGAGCGTTCTGGAGTCGCTCAGCGGGAAGGCACCACCTCTTTCCACCAGGTCACATGCCTCCTGGAACCTCAGGTAATTAGGTCCGAAGAAAACAGGCATCCCAAAGGTAGCTGCTTCCAATACGTTATGTATCCCTTTCCCGAATCCGCCCCCGATGTAGGCAAAAGAAGCATATTGGTAAAGACTCGACAATATTCCCATTGAGTCAACAATCAGGACTTTCGGTGATTCGCTTTTGCTGCCTTTTTCAAGCTTGGTGTAGCGAAGTGTGCCTTCAGGCATTTTTTCCAGCAGAGTCTGTATTCTGCTCTCCGTAACCTCATGTGGCGCAATGACAAATTTTAAACCGGGCAAGTTTTTGGCGATCAGCTCACTGACGATTTTTTCATCTTCAGGCCAGCTGCTGCCAAGCAGGAATAAGGAATCATCCCCCCTGAATTCTTTAATCAGAGGGAATTCCTTCGCCTGTTGTGCGATAGTGAAGACTCTGTCGAAACGTGTGTCGCCTGTGAGGCTCGTTTGCTTTATTCCGATAGAAGCGAGTATTGCCAGTGACTCCTCATTTTGAACAAAGAAATGCGTGATTTTCGACAGATGAGCCCGGAACCAGCTTCCATAAAAGCTGAAAAAATGCTGTGTGGGACGGAAGATGGCTGATACAATAAAGACAGGTATATGCTTTTTATCCAGGACGTTCAGCATATTATACCAATATTCATATTTGATAAAAAACACAACAGTTGGTTGGACGATTTCTACAAAACGTTTCGCCTGCTGCGGTGTATCCATCGGAAGGTAAAAGATAAAGTCAACGCCGTCATAGTTTTTTCTGACCTCATATCCAGAAGGGGAGAAGAAGGTGAGGAGGATTTCATAGTCGGGGTATTTCACCCTGCATGCTTCGATCAGCGGGCGTCCCTGCTCGAATTCTCCCAAGGAAGCACAATGAAACCAGATACGTTTATGACCTGGCATGAGTTTTTTTTGCAAATCTTCCCACAGATTCTCGCGACCCTTATGCCAGAGTGCTGCTTTGTCATTAAAGAGGGAGGCAAACCTTATCAGGAATAAGTATATGAATATGAATAGCTTGTAAATGAATCTCATGCTCAGATCTGACTAATAATAATAAACGACCTGGCCTGAGTGTTTCCTGAACGGTATGACCCAACCCACGCGAAATCCATAGAGTAAGTCGAGCCTGGTCTCATTCCCGGGCAATTGTGTGTCGAAGTTAAATTGCCGGAGTCCACGGGTAAAGCCTTCTGTGATCTCAAATCCAGCATAACAATTATAGACCTTGGAAGGGCCGAAATAGATATATCCGACAAACTGGTTCAGTGACAAGCCGCCAGCCAGCCTGTCATAGCCTTTTTTATAATCCCCTTTCACCTGGGGCGCGGCATTGTCGGTGTTTTCTATCCTGATTTTATGCATCAGGTAACCAGCCCCTGCCGTAATGATGATCCCACTGTTGAGGTTTGTTTTGTTGATTGGGATGATCTTCCCTACGTTTGCGGAGGCTTGAAATCCTCTCTCGAGAAGAAAAATATCAGCGTAGGTGCCATTCGCATCTATCACAAAGCCATCTTTGGTGGCAATGTTTTTAAGGATGTCTGTCTCCTTAACTTTATTCCCGAAGAGATAGTCAAAACAGCCACCCCATGCCCGGTTTTTATCAGTTTTGAATGAAATGCTGAGGCCAACATTTGAAGTTAATCCATAGCGTTTGGCCATGTCGCCTCCGGGTACTGTTAGTCCATAATGAATCTGGAAGAATCCACAGGAATAGGCAGAGTCGATGAGCAAAGCTTGAGCCATAGAACTGGCAAAAGATAAAGAGAAGATCAGCAGAAGTATAGTTTTGAGTCGCATGCAAGAGAAATGGTCCACAAAGTTAATTTTTTAATGTCAATTTGGGGTCATGAATTCAAAACTCAGGCGAATCCTCAATTTTTCCTACCTTTGCGTGCTATTTTGAAAAACGCTATATGATGAAAAAAATCCAGATGGTTGACCTGGCCAGCCAGTATCGGAAAATCCATGAAGAGATCAATTCCGGAATCCAGGAAGTCGTTGAATCTTGTATGTTTATTAACGGTCCTGCCGTAAAACGTTTCCAGTCAGAACTGGAGCAATACCTGGGTGTGAAACATGTGATTCCCTGTGCCAATGGCACTGATGCCTTACAGGTTTCGATGATGGCGCTTGGTTTGCAAGCTGGCGACGAGGTCATCACCACTTCTTTCACCTTCATCGCTACTGCTGAAGTGATTGCTTTACTGCGCCTGGTCCCGGTCCTGGTGGATTGTGAGGAAGGGACTTTTAATATAGATCCGGTGGCTATACGAAATGCCATCACGCCCAAAACGAAAGCGATTGTGCCTGTCCACCTCTTCGGTCAGAATGCCAATATGGAAGCAATTTTCGAAATCGCCAAAGAATTCAATCTTTTTATAATTGAAGATGCATGCCAGTCTATTGGTGCAGATTATATTTTTAAGGATGGCAGCAGGAAAAAGTCAGGCACCATGGGTGACATCGGCTGTACTTCTTTTTTCCCTTCCAAGAACTTAGGTTGTTATGGGGATGGAGGAGCAATCTTTACCAACGACGACGCGCTTGCTGATCAATTAAGAGTGATTGTGAATCATGGCATGAAGGTTCGCTATTACCACGACCTGATTGGGGTGAATTCACGTCTCGACAGCATCCAGGCAGCAGTTTTGAGTGTGAAGCTAAAACAACTCGACTCCTATGCCGCCGCCCGCCAGGCAGCTGCCAATGCCTATGACAAAGCCTTTGCCGGGAACCCAAAACTAAGTATCCCTGTTCGTTCTTCGTATTCAACCCATGTGTTTCATCAATATACGCTTCTGACGCATGGCATCGATCGTGAGGCCCTGCTCAAGTTCATGGGTGAAAAAGACATTCCAGTGATGGTTTATTATCCGGTTCCATTACATATGCAAAAAGCCTACCTCGACCCACGGTATAAGGAAGGTGATTTCCCTGTCACCGAGAAAAGTGCACAGCTGGTCATCAGTTTGCCGATGCATACTGAACTTGATGCCGATCAGATTCAATACATTACCGGCAGTTTGTTGGAATTTCTGAATGCAAATTAACGATGGAAAAGGAATATTTCGCGCATGAAACCGCAGTGATCGATGCCGGTTGTACGATCGGCAAAGGCACGAAGATCTGGCATTTTTCACACATCATGCCTGATGCCACACTTGGGGAGAACTGTAACCTGGGCCAAAACGTGGTGGTGTCGCCACAGGTCGTTTTGGGGAATAATGTGAAAGTTCAGAACAATGTCTCTATCTACAGCGGCGTTGTTTGTGAAGATGATGTTTTCCTCGGACCTTCTATGGTGTTTACCAATGTGATCAATCCCCGTTCTGCCGTCAATCGTCGGGGAAATTACTCGAAGACTTTGGTTCGACATGGTGCCAGCATCGGCGCCAATGCCACCATCGTCTGCGGAATCGAGATCGGCGAGTTTGCTTTTGTCGGGGCCGGGACTGTGGTTACAAAGGACGTTCCTGC
Organism: Bacteroidota bacterium; assembly: GCA_037132075.1. Classification (GTDB taxonomy): domain Bacteria; phylum Bacteroidota; class Bacteroidia; order Bacteroidales; family CAIXZF01; genus JBAXPV01. The sequence continues at coordinate 83,636 of JBAXPV010000001.1, read as the reverse complement.
CTATGCCCTGGTGGTAGGTAATCCAGCCCGACAGACTGCATGGATGAGCGAATTCGGGCACAAGCTGAAATTCAGCAGTGAAGGCATCGCAACTTGCCCTGAGAGTAATGAGACTTATGAATTAAAGAATGAAACTGTCAGGAAGATCTCCTGATTTCCAAATACAAAATGTGGAAAATACCTTGAAACCCATGAATTTTGCATTAATAGGCGCAGCTGGCTTCGTGGCATCCAGGCATATGAAGGCCATCCATGAGACTGGAAATAAGCTGGTTGCGGCACTCGACCAGCACGACAATGTCGGGATCCTCGATAATTACTTCCCCAATGCGGAGTTTTTTACTGAAACCGAGCGCTTCGACAGGCATATTGACAAGATGCGCCGGAAAGGCGATGAGAAGATAGATTTCGTCAGTATCTGCTCTCCGAATTATCTTCATGATGCCCACATCAGGCTGAGTTTGCGGAACCAGGCGCATGCCATTTGTGAGAAGCCCCTCGTGCTGAATCCCTGGAACATCGATGCCTTAACGGAAATCGAAAAGGAGACTGGACGCAAGATCTATAATATACTGCAGCTGAGATATCATCCAGCCATTATCGCCTTAAAAGAAAAGGTGGAAGCTGGACCACCGGATAAAATCTATGACATTGACCTTAGTTATATCACTTCCCGCGGAAAGTGGTATTTTATTTCCTGGAAGGGGGATGTCACGAAGTCAGGCGGGATTGCCACCAATATCGGGGTCCATTTTTTCGACATGCTTACATGGATCTTTGGTGCTCCGGTAGAAAACATTCTGCACAAATCATCTGATGACAAGGCAGGGGGGTTTCTACGACTCCCCAGGGCACGGGTCAGATGGTTTTTAAGCCTGGATGTGATGGATGTCCCGGCCGATATCAGGGCAAAAGGTCAACGGACATTCCGCTCCATCACCGTCGACAAAGAAGAGATTGAATTCAGCGGTGGATTTACGGATCTGCATACCGTCACCTATCAGAACATACTTGCCGGCAAGGGCTTCGGCCCGGAAGATGCCCGCGGCAGCATAGAAACAGTATACACCATCCGCAATGCCCAGGCAGCAGGACTCGTCGGAGATTATCATCCTTTTTTAAAACCTGTATAACCAATACTAGCCCATGGGCATATTACATTAGCACACCTGCAAATCAGTAAATTAGCACACTAACCTTTTCCAAATGTCAATCTACCAAAAACTCCTCAACAAAGAAACCAAACTCTCCGTCATAGGCCTGGGTTACGTAGGCTTGCCTATTGCACTTGAATTTGCCAGGAAGATCTCCGTCATTGGTTTTGACATCAAAGCCGACCGGGTTGAAATGATGAATAATCATATTGATCCCAGCAATGAACTGGATGCTGCGGAGTTTGAGGGATGTGACATCAGTTTTAGCAGTGATCCCCAGGATCTCAAGGAAGCTTCTTTTCATATTGTGGCAGTGCCAACGCCAATCGACGACAGCAACATGCCTGACCTCCGGCCCTTGCTGTCGGCTACACGCAGCGTTGGGAAGATCCTGAAAAAGGGTGATTATGTCGTTTATGAATCTACCGTATATCCGGGAGCTACCGAAGAAGACTGTCTTCCGATCCTCGAGAAAGAAAGTGGCTTGTCCTATCCCGAGGATTTTAAATTGGGCTATAGCCCGGAGCGGATCAATCCGGGAGATAAAGAACACACCCTCACTACGGTCATTAAGATCGTGGCTGCAGGTGACCCTGAATCCCTCGAAGAAGTAGCAAAAACCTATGAGCTTGTCGTGAAAGCCGGTGTTCATCGTGCTTCCAATATTAAAGTAGCAGAAGCGGCCAAGATCATCGAAAATACCCAGCGCGATGTCAACATTGCCCTGATGAATGAATTGTCAATTATATTCAACAGGCTTAATATCAATACCTTTGAAGTGCTTGAGGCAGCCGGGACGAAATGGAACTTTCTGAAGTTTTACCCGGGATTGGTCGGCGGACATTGTATCGGTGTTGATCCTTATTACCTCAGTTATAAGGCCAAGAAGCTCCGCTATCACCCACAGATCATCAATGCCGGTCGTTTTGTCAATGACACCATGGGCTTTTATGTAGCCAAGCAAGTGGTAAAAAAGATGATTGCCGCCGGAAAAAACGTACTCAACGCCAGGGTTTTGGTGATGGGTGCTACTTTTAAGGAAGATGTCACTGACATCCGCAATTCACGCGTCCCTGACATCATTAATGAGTTTATGTCCTATGGCGTAAAGGTTGATGTTGTTGATCCTTTTGCATCTTCAGAAGAGTTTTATCATGAATATGGGATTTCCTTTGTCGAAAAACCTGGTAGTGATTATGATGCCGTTGTGATTGCCGTACAGCACAAGCCTTACGCCCTGCTTGACGAAGCTTTCTTTGCTTCCATCACAAACGACAAGGCTATAATTGCTGATGTGAAAGGTGCTTTCAGGGGCCGGATTCAGAATTTGACTTACTGGAGTTTGTAATTCAGGCAGATGTCAATACCCTTATTTTATACGAGTGGAACAATAGCTAAAGGTGCTACGCTTGCGCTGGAGACGGAAGAGGCGTATCATGCGCTGAAGGTTTTACGGATGAAGGTAGGGGATCGGCTTATTCTCACTGATGGCAAAGGATGCAGAGGGCTTTCAGAGATCATTCTGCTCAGTAAACACGATTGCGCCGTGAGTGTCGTTGAAACAGAAACGGTGTCGCCACGGCCTTTTCGTATCCATATTGCCATTGCCCCGACAAAAAGTATCGATCGTTTTGAGTGGTTCCTGGAAAAGGCAACAGAACTGGGCATCGAGGAGATCACGCCCTTGATTTGTGAACATTCGGAACGCCGTATTGTTAAGGCAGAGCGATGTCATAAGATCCTGCTGGCCGCGATGAAACAAAGCGAACAAAGCTGGCTTCCGGTCTTGCATGAAGCCATACATTTGGACAAGTTTGTAAAAGCTGAAAATAGCATGGAGAAGTTCATTGGCTGGTGCGGTACAGGGAAAGAGGAGCATCTGGCTCATGTTTACCACAAAGGCTGCAATGCCGTGGTTTTGATCGGCCCGGAGGGTGATTTCTCAGACAAAGAAGTGGCATTGGCTCGTTCGTTGTCCTATGTGCCTGTAAATCTAGGGCCTAACCGCTTAAGAACTGAAACAGCGGGTGTTGCAGCTTGCAGCATCCTGAATGTTATGAATGCTTTTGAAATCTGAATATGAAGAATAGATTTTTCCCGATACTCTTTGCCATTGTGCTCTCTGTCGGCGCAAAAGCCGGTGAAGTGCCTAAAGTTCAGATTGCCCTCCTGAAGTACCAGGGTGGGGGAGATTGGTATGCCAATCCTACTTCTTTGGGAAACCTGGTTAAATTTTGTAACCAGAACCTGGGAACTACGATTGATGAAGATGTCTCTGAAGTTGAGGTTGGCAGTCATGAGTTGTTCAACTATCCTTTTGTTCACATGACCGGTCATGGAAATGTCGTTTTCAACGACCAGGATCGTGAAAACCTTCGGAATTACCTCATTGGCGGGGGGTTTCTCCATATTGACGACAATTATGGGATGGATAAATTTATTCGTCCGCAATTAAAAAAGCTCTTTCCTGAACTGGATCTGGTAGAGTTGCCCTTTGATCATCCCATTTACCATCAAAAGTTCCCTTTTAAAAACGGACTTCCGAAGATCCATGAGCATGACGGCTTGCCTCCCCAGGGTTTTGGCCTGATTTGGCAGGGCAGGCTTATCGTTTTTTACTCCTATGAATGTGATCTTGGTGACGGATGGGAAGACCCTGATGTCCACAAAGACAGTCCGGAAACCCGAATGAAAGCTCTACAGATGGGAGCTAACCTGATACAATATGTCTTCGAACAGTAAGTCGTTGCACAGATTTTTAATCATTTTCGCTGTATTTTTATTTGCTTGTCATAAGCAGGAAAGTGTTGTTGATCAGCCTGTTCAGACTCAAATGATCAAAGCCTGTGACCTGTCTTTCTTGCCCGAAATCAGATCGGCTAATATCCTGACGAAGAATATGAACGGTCAGCCTGAGGATATGTTGGTTACGCTGAAAAATGCAGGTGTGAATACGATCCGGCTGCGACTGTGGAACAATCCCTCAGACGGACATTCTGGTTTTGAAGAAGTGAAAAGCATGTCCAATGAGATCCACCAGAGGGGGATGAAAGTTTGGCTAAGCGTTCATTATTCCGATACCTGGGCCGATCCAGGATATCAGCAAAAGCCGGGTGCCTGGATCAATGCGTCTTATAATCAGCTGAAAGACAGTGTTTATGCTTATACAAAGAAAGTCGTTTTGGAAATGAATCCGGATTACATCCAAATCGGGAATGAAATAAACAACGGTTTTTTGTGGCCTGACGGGAGTTATAACAATCCTGATCAAATGTTTGGCTTACTGGAGCAAGGCATTAAAGCAGTGAGAGATTGTTCCGGCACCTCAAAAATTATCCTGCACTATGCGGGATATCAGAATGCAAATCCTTTCTTTACAAAAATGAACGAACTGGATTACGACATCATTGGCTTGTCCTATTATCCGCTTTGGCATGGTAAAAATCTTGATTCTTTGCAGGCACAGCTTAATATTATTGGGACTCAATTCAATAAGGATATCCTCATTGCTGAAACTTCATATCCTTTTACCCTCGGATGGAATGACTGGACAAACAATATCATTGGGGATACAAGCCAGATTTTATCTGAGTTTCCTGCAAACCCGCAGGGTCAGAAGAATTATCTTCAAAGGATTAAAGCCATAATAACGGATACCCCCAAAGGTCTTGGATTTTGTTATTGGGGCGGAGAATGGATTGCGTTCAAAGGCAATCAGGCCACCAATGGTTCCAGTTATGAAAATCAGGCCTTATGGGATTTCAACAACCAGGCGGTTCCGGCGATTCAGGTATTTAGTGATTAACTTGATAGGGCGTAAAAATTCATTATCTTTGTATAAACAATACGAAAATGCTCAAGCTTTACGAATATTTAGGTTTGATTTCTTTGTTTACAATATTGAAATATCTCCAGAGAAAATAACTAAAAAAATGATCTATGGTTATTTCTATCGAAAAGGCAGAATATAAAGGTGAATATGTAATTGGATTCTATTTCTCTGATGGCTTTGAAAAATCAATTGATTTCTCTGGTTTTCTTTTGAATGCAAGAAATCCAATAACCAGGAAATATCTTGATAAACAGCTTTTTCAAAAGTTCTCAATAGAATATGGCGATATCATCTGGAATGATTATGAGATGTGTTTTCCCATCTGGGATTTGCATGAAGGGACCATTTAAATTACTTGCAACTTTATTTGTACTGCATTTATGCATACTAACTGCGTGTACTAAGGAGAATAATGCTCCGGCAACCTATATTTTCAGGGATGAGTTTAACAGTTTTGACACGTCCCTCTGGAATAAGCCCAATCATGCGACTCCTGGAAGCCCTTCCAATGGGTGGTTCTTTCCCGGAAATGTGAGTGTTGGAAATGGTGCGCTTGGCATGAGAATTCCTGCCAATACCAAGGATGGTGCCGAATTGTCAAGCTTGATTCCATATGATTTAAAGAATGGGAGCTTTAGCGCCCGTATAAAATGCCCTTCATTGCCAGGTACCCTGACTACATTATTTTCGTACCAGGGTGTTGATTATGGTGATGAAATTGATATTGAAATTTGGAATGATGGTAGCAGGCGGGTCGATTTCACCCTATGGAAATATGAAATTAGTCAGATTAATCACGATCCTGTTTATACAATCCATTTTTTTCTGACCTTTGATCCAAGCAGCAGCTATCATGAATATCGTGTCGATTTTGACCAGAATAAAATATCCTGTGTAGTTGACGGACTCGTAAAAGATACAATGACCAGCCAGTCTGTGTTTCCAACGCATCCAATGTATTTGATGGCCAATACCTGGTGGCCGTCCTGGATGAATGGGAAGGTAGATTCTGCCGACAAATATGCCTGTTACGATTGGATTCAACATTAAAGTTTTTAAATGCACATTAACAAAGCCTCCTGAATGAGAATTCTAAAAAAAATCGCTTTGCCATTATTTTTTGTTGTTGCGCTAAGCATCATGTTAAGCGCCTGCAAAAAAGACGAAAACAATAAAAAAAATCCGATAATCACTTGGGCTAATCCCGCCGATATCAATTATGGTACCATGCTGAGTGTCATCCAGTACAATGCCACTGCTGATGTTCCGGGTACTTTTGTTTACAAACCAGCAATAGGCAGTGTGCTGCCAGTGGGCGCAAATCAGAAACTGTCAGTTAATTTTATTCCAACTGATGGTGGAACATACAATGCTGTGAGCAAAGATGTTTTGATCAATGTTCTTCCTGCCGGTCAGAGTTTTGCGAACTTTAATCCGACGGCCACCTATGGGACCCTGATCGACATTGACGGAAATGTCTACAAAACCATCGTCATTGGCACACAGACCTGGATGGCACAAAATCTTTGTACAACACGATATCGCAACGGAGATTCTATTCCTGAGGTCAGGGACAATACCGCCTGGAAAAACCTGAATGCTGATGCGTATTGTAATTATCAGAATATTAAGGACAAAGATACCATAGCCACGATGGGCAGGCTATACAATTGGTTTGCGGTTTCGAGCAATAAAAACCTGGCTCCGGAGGGTTGGCATGTAGCAACGGATGCTGATTACACATCATTGTCAACTTTTCTCGGCGGGGATGCCACTTGTGGCGGGAAGATGAAGGAATCAGGCATTGCCCATTGGAAAACGCCCAATACGGGCGCCACCAACGAAATTGGGTTTACAGCCTTCCCGGCTGGCCGTAGAGAATATACCGATGGCAGTTTTATCAATATAGGATTTGATGCTTTCCTGTGGACCAGCAGCGCCTATAATCCTGATTATTCCTGGTACCGCTACCTTGATTATAATACCACCAGTGTCAATCGTGCAAACTTTCATAAGCAGTACGGTTTCTCAGTGAGATGCGTAAAGGATTAATTATCAACATTCAGCTTTTATTAGGAATATTATGACAACTGATAAAACCAAAGAAGATCTAATTGTTGAATTGCAGGGATTGTCACAAGAGAACAATTCCTTAAGGGAATCCCTCGAAAAAGTCATCAGTATGCGAAGGCAAATCGATGAGGAATCAACCATATTGTACGACGGTTTATCAAAAGTTAATCAATTTTCTATCGAATTGTCGATGTTATCCCCTGAAGAGGATATTCATGCCATAATCAATAAGCATATCAAGGAATTTTCAGGTGCCACTATGGCTATGTTTTCAGATTATGACCCGATCAGCCGGACCTTAATCACCAAACATATGGAGATGGAGCCTGGCCTTCTTCAGAAATTTGTTGGTATGGTAAGAGGGAAGGGGAAGACAGTCCGTTCGGAAGTCAGCGATGAGATGTACGCGTATTTATCCAAAAAAGACTTTGAAGTTCGGAAAACCTTATACGAGGTGAGTTTTGGAACCATTCCGCGTCCCTTGGCAGCAGCCATTCAGGCCTTGTTTAAGGTTGACAGGTTTATTGGAATAGCCTATCTCATTGAGGGGAAACTTTACGGCACTTCCCTGCTTGGGATGCCTGCAGATAAGCCTGATCCGCAGATGCATATAATGAAGAACTTCATTTCGATCGCTTCAGTATCATTAAGGCGAAAGAGGGCGGAGGAAAAGATTCGGCTAAAAGACATCGAGTTCAGAAAGCTTTCAGCACATGTCCCCGATTTGATATTCCAATTTACAAGAAGACCCGATGGAACTTATTGTGTTCCTATCGCTTCAGAAGGAATTAAAAATATATTTGGTTGTTCTCCGGAAGATGTTCTTGATGACTTTAGCCCCATTAGCAGTGTGATTTTCCCTGAAGATGCTGAAAGAGTGATAAGCGATATAGAGTTTTCCGCGAAGCATTTGACTCCCTTTAGCTGTGAGTTCAGAGTGCAGATCCCGGCTAAGTCAATTCAATGGATTTTTTCCAGATCCACACCTGAGAAATTGCCGGATGGCAGTATCACCTGGTATGGGTTTAATACTGATATTACCGAGCGCAAACTGGCTGAAGACAAAATGAAGAGTAGTGAACAACGCTATCGCATTTTGTTCGACCAGGCAAATGAAGGACTCATCTTGTTAACGATGGATGGGAAAATAGCTGAACTCAACCAGTCCTTTGCTCAAATGCATGGCTATACGGTCGACGAGATGAGAAACATGGACATTAAAGACCTGGATGTCCTCGGTGACGCTTCGTTTGAGGGGCGAGAACTCATTATGCAGGGCATTTTTGCAGGTGAGACAGTGCGATTTGAGGTTGAGCATTACCATAAAGATGGCCACAGCTTTGTTCTCAGTGATACTGTAAGCTTGGTAACAATCGCAGGAAATCAGTATTTTTTTGCGTTCCATCAGGATATCACCGAGCGCAGGCAGGCGGAAATAGCTTTAAAAGAGAGCGAAGAGAAGTACAAACAAATTTTTGATAATACGTTTGACATTATGTCCATCTATGAAGTAACTGAAGATGGACGGTTTAAAGTTCTCGATTTTAATGCCACTGAAGCCAAATTGATTGGGGATATTGAATATTATCGAAACAAATACATTGACGATTGTATTCCCCCGGATTTATACAATCAGTTTAAACAAAATTATGAACGATGTGTTCGTGAAGAAAAATTGATTCTATATGAGGAAGAGATCACTTTTCAGGATTTCACCAAGACTTTTTTTACACAGCTGATACCTGTTAAGAACATTCAGGGACGCGTTCATCGTATCATTGTGATTTCTAGCGATATGACAGAAACAAGAAAGTTGCAAAATCAATTGATCAGTCAAAATGAAAATCTGAAATCGCTTAATGTTGATTTAACAATTGCCAAAGAAAAGGCAGAAGAAAGCGATAGGCTCAAATCTGCTTTTCTTGCGAATATGAGTCATGAAATCCGAACACCAATGAATGGTATTCTCGGGTTTTCAGATTTGCTCAGTGAACCGGGCCTTACCAGTGAAGACCAAAAAGAGTATATCACATTAATTCAACAGAGTAGCAATAGAATGCTCAATATTCTCCATGAAATTGTGGATATCTCAAGAATAGAATCCGGGCTGGTAAGTATTCATTTTCTAGAGACTAATATCAACGAGAATATTGAAAATGTATTTAACTTCTTAAAGCCGGAGGCGGACAAGAAAAGCTTAACTCTTTCTTTCAAAAACGGTTTACAGGATAAAAATGCAAGTGTAGTCACAGACACTGATAAGGTGTATTTGATTCTTACGAATCTTGTCAAGAATGCCATTAAATACACAGACACAGGTTTCATTGAATTTGGATATCGCAAAAAAGAACTGGCACTTGAGTTTTTTATAAAAGACACAGGTATAGGAATAAAGAAAGAAAGACAGGAAGCTATTTTTGAGCGTTTTGTCCAGGCAGATATTGAAGATTTACAAGCCAGGCAGGGAGCCGGTCTTGGCTTAAGTATAGCAAAGGCTTATGTGGAGATGCTCGGTGGCAAAATATGGGTAAATAGTGAAGTAGGTGTTGGTTCAACATTTTATTTCACCTTACCCTACAATGTCAAAGCAGAAGAAGTCACATAATCTATATCAAGATTAGCCTTTCAGCGTGGCTATCTGGCTTGCCAAAACCTGGATCTTCGCTTCAGCATCGGCCTTTTTCTGTAACTCTACGTTCACAACTTCCTGAGGTGCACCTGCAACAAAGCGTTCATTGCTGAGTTTTTTTTGCACTGAGTTCAAAAATCCTTGTGTATAGCTTAGCTCTTCTTTCAGCTTGGCAATTTCTGCTTCTATGTCGATGGTGTCGCCAACAGGAATGTAAAATTCGGTGGATTTCTGCACAAAGGACAAGGCGCCTTCTACTTTTTCAGTGACATAAGTAAGCTCATCAATATTGTTAAGCTTCATCACAATAGGGTCAAAAGTAAGATCCGGACTCTCGTTGTTTTTCCTGACGAAAAGCTTAATTGTTTCTTTCATCGGGATATTCTTGTCTTTGCGAATGGCACGGACACTGATGATGACATCACGACAGATTTCAAAGCCGTTCAGCAAGTCCTCGTTTATTGTTCCGGCCTTTGGCATCAGTGTGTTCATGATGCTGACGCCTTCTTTTCTCTCCTGCAAATGATGCCAGATCTCTTCTGTGATAAATGGCATGAAAGGATGCACAACTTGCATGATCTTTTCAAAATATCCGAGTACTTCGTCATAGGTCTTTTTGTCGATGGGCTGCTGATAAGCTGGTTTGATGATTTCCAGGTACCAGGAGCAGAAGTCATCCCAAACGAGTTTGTAAACGGCCATAAGTGCGTCTGACAGGCGGTATTTTGAGTAATGATCTTCGATGATCTCCAAAACCTGGTTGAGCCGGCTTTCGAACCAGTCGGAACCTGCTTTTGCAGCATCTGGTTGGGGAATAGTTTCGCTGACTTCAAATCCTTTGACGAGCCTCAGGGCATTCCATATTTTGTTGCTGAAGTTACGTCCCTGCTCACAGAGGACTTCTTCGAAAGGCAAGTCATTGCCGGCAGGGGAGGTGAGGAGCATGCCAACGCGAACGCCATCGGCGCCAAATTGGTCAATGAGATCCAGCGGATCCGGTGAATTGCCTAATGATTTCGACATCTTGCGTCCCTGGCGATCACGTACGATACCGGTCAGGTAAACATTTTTGAAAGGAATCTCTTTTCGGTATTCCAGTCCGGCCATGATCATACGCGCTACCCAAAAGAATAGTATCTCCGGCGCAGTGACCAGGTCATTGGTCGGGTAGTAGTAGTTGATGTCTTCATTATCTGGTTCAAGGATACCGTTGAATACCGAAATCGGCCAGAGCCAAGAGGAAAACCAGGTGTCAAGTACGTCTTCGTCCTGGCGGAGGTCGGATGCTGTAAAGTTTCTGCCAGGGAAGCGGCTGTGCGCCATCTCCAGGGCTTGCTCGGCACTCTTTGCCACGATAATCTCTCCATTTGGGAGGTAGTATGCAGGGATACGTTGTCCCCACCATAGCTGACGCGAGATACACCAGTCTTTCACATTTTCCATCCAGTGACGGTAGGTGTTTTTAAACTTGGCAGGATGGAACTTAACCGTGTCATCCATAACCACTTCAAGCGCAGGCGCAGCCAGTTCTGTGATGCGGAGGAACCACTGCATGGAGAGTCTTGGCTCAATCGGAACATGTGTTCGTTCAGAATACCCTACTTTGTTCATATAGTCTTCGATCTTCACCAGATTTCCTGCAGCTTCCAGGTCTTTGACAATCTTTTCTCTGACCACGAAACGATCTTCTCCAATATACAGCTGTGCTGCTTCCGACATCGTTCCGTCAGGATTAAAGGTGTCGATGGTGGGAAGATGATATTTGTTTCCGATGGTATAATCGTTGATGTCGTGAGCCGGTGTGATTTTAAGGGCCCCGGTGCCAAATTCCATGTCGACATATTCGTCTTCGATCATAGGAACAGAGCGGTTAATCAGCGGGACCAGTACTCGTTTTCCACGAACCCTGGCATAGCGAGGGTCATCCGGATGCACACATACAGCAGTGTCGCCGAGGATCGTCTCTGGGCGGGTTGTCGCAATGGTCACCCATTCGTCATCACTGCCTTCAATTTTATAACGGACATGGTACAGTTTCGATTGAAGCTCTACATAATTCACTTCTTCATCAGAAATGGCGGTCAAAGCTTTCGGGTCCCAGTTGACCATACGAACGCCTTTGTAGATCAGGCCTTTGTTGTAAAGGTCAATGAATACTGCGATCACTTGCTCATACATCTTCTCATCCATGGTGAAGCGGGTCCTGCTCCAGTCGCATGAAGTCCCCAGCTTTTTCAGCTGTTCTAAGATGATGCCGCCATGTTTCTCTTTCCATTCCCAGGCATGAGCCATAAACTCTTCGCGGCTCAGTGTCGATTTCTCGATACCTTCTGCACGGAGTTTGTCAACGACTTTGGCTTCTGTTGCAATAGAGGCATGGTCGGTGCCGGGCACCCATAAGGTGTTTTTTCCCTGCATCCTTGCCCTGCGAACCAGTACATCCTGAATGGTATTGTTGAGCATATGGCCCATATGGAGAACGCCGGTGACATTGGGTGGAGGAATTACCACGCAATAGGGCTCACGATCGTCGGGCGTTGACTGAAAGAAGCCTTGGCTGATCCAGAAGTCATACCATTTAGATTCAGTGATTTGCGGGTCGTATTTTGAGGGAATGTCCATGCAGTAGGCGGTTTGAGAATGTTTTTTTATTTAAGCCTGCAAAGGTACAGAAAAATTGATGTAGTTTTCCCTTCTGCTCCTTGTGTTAAAAAAAAACGCAAAACTGCCTGTATAATGAATTTTAGCAGTATTTTTTTATATTTGATTTTGAAATTGAAATATGGGACTTATGACAACGGCACCATGAACCTCTATAAAAACGGAGTTTTCCAGTCGACGGCAATTTGTCCGTATACTGATGCCGTCGCAACCAATCTGCCCTTGATTATTGGGAGGGATATCACCACTGAGTATTTCTCCGGCAACCTTGACGATATTGGAATCTGGAGCCGTGCATTGACAACAGCAGAAATCCAATTGTTGTCAGATGCCTGTCAGCTATGCAGATAACAACACCAAATTCCGATGTCTCGTAGGTTCCGGAAACTGCCATGATACCTCCAATGTGGCAACTTTAACAGTAAATAATAATGTGGATATCCAGGAAAGCTTAATGCAAAAGCCCTTTAGCGTTTACCCAAACCCGGCAAATGACATGATCACGCTGACAATCGATTCTAACAAAGGAAATTATTCAATTTCTGACAATACAGGCAGGGTGGTTTTAAGTGGAGAATTAAGTCAGCATGATACCCAGATTGATATTCACCAACTCAGCCCCGGCATGTATACCGTGACATTTGGCAGAAAAAAATCACATACCTTAAAGTTTGTAAAGGAGTAATTTAGAAATGCTGTAATCCAGCAGCCCTCCGCCTAAAAGCCTTCAGCCTCCGCCCAACAGCCCTACCAAATCAGCAGCGTCTTTCCCGGCTTTAGCTTTGATTTCTTCGAAAGGCCGTTTTTCTTGCGGATAGCGGCTGTTGTCGTGCCATAACGCTTGGCGATTTTTGCCAGTGAGTCTCCTTTTTTAACAGTATGATAGGTAGTGCCTTGGGTATATTTGCCTTTCTTTCCTCCTTTGAGTTTTGCTTTATAGCTGAACAGCGAAGCCATCAGGGCCACGGTGTCAGTTTTGAGCTTAAAAGTCTCCATGCTGATCATGGTTTGCGGGTCAAAGGGTTCACCAAGGAATCTCGTTTCAAAATGAAGATGCGTCGTCGTTGCTCTTCCCGTTCTTCCGCCCCAACCCAGGAGGTCGCCGGCTTTAACGTCCTGGTTGGGTTTTACCAGGATTTTGGAGAGGTGACCATAGACAGTCTCCAGCCCGTTGAAATGCCTGACGACAACTACATTGCCATAACCCCGGTATGTTTTTGCAAGTCGTACCTTGCCATCCCAGGCACTGCATACCGAATCTCCCAGGTTGAGCTTGATGTCGAGACCTGCATGGAAATGCCTGCCACGATAACCAAAAGGAGATAAAAATCGTCCGGGTTTTGGGAAACAAAAAGGATGCTCTGCAGGATTGGTCAGGAAAATGGTGATGGTGTCCTCCATCTGTGAGAGGTCTTCACGTTTGGCCCGGACATCAGCATTGTTCCAGGCTTTGTCGTAAAGCACATCAGAGGGAATGAACATGAGGTCAGCCGGGATGTAATCGTGTTCTGCAACGGTGTCGGTCGGAAGATCGTAAAGCTCTTCTTCAGGATTTACGTTGTTGGAGTCAGATACGCTTTGCTGGCTGAAAGAGGGATGTAGGAAACACAGCAATAGCAGTAGGGAGAATAATATCTTCCCTATAGCCTTTGGGCTTGCTGTTGAATTTTGCCAAATCACTGCTGCAAAAAGAGGTTTGATGGGATCGTAGGCGAATAATACGCGGAAATACGCTCCTTATTGTTATTTTTGCAAAATTAAACAAAATCATAATACGCGCCAATGTATATGATAATTTAAATATGTTGCATTGTAATAGGATTTAGTGTTTATTGAAGTCATTGTTTGTGAATAGCTTAATAAAAATTTACCGGGAGAAGAGATGGATACGTATCGGACTAAAAACCGGGATTCTGGCTTTTGCAGTGATTGGCTTTTTCTTTACATCTGTCTTTTTTGCGATCAAGTTAAAGCTGACCCGTGACCCTGGTGCTGTCGATTTCAACGATAGGTATTTTATTCAGCAGACTGAGCGTTCAGTCGACAGTGTTGACAAGCAGTCCAGTGGCCTGTCAGAACCTTATATATTTTACAGGATTCATACTTTGGGTCAGTATTTTCCGGTGAATGCACAGCAGATCTCGGAGGTGCTTGCACGTAGCGGTGATTTTGTAATGGCGGAAAAGATGCTTTCTGTCACCGATCTTTACCTGGCTGATAATACTGATTACCAAGCCCGAATAGAAAAGGGCAAGAGTGTTTTTACAGGGCAGGCCGGCAATAAGAGCGATTCCAGTGTTTATTATTGGGCCAATACCGAGCAATGGCCTATCATGAAAATTGCCATCGTAAAAGACCAAAAGCCTTTAGATTCCGTGTCCAGGCTTTGCGGGATAGAATCCAGAATGTTGGTGACGATGTTACTTGGTGAACAAATCAGGCTATTCGACTCAAAACGGGAGGCTTTTAAGAAATGGATCGCTCCATTAAAAATATTGGTGAATGAAACCACGCTATCACTGGGCGTGATGGGAATCAAGGAAGAGACTGCGATCAAGATTGAAAACTACCTCAAGGACAAGAACTCCATCTTTTATCCTGGACCACAGTTCGAGCACATGCTTGATTTCAAAACAAACGATATTGCCAAAGAGCGCTTCGACAGGCTTACCAACCCACGGAGTCACCTCTATCCCTACCTATATGCTGCTTTGTACTTACGCGAGATCCAAGAGCAATGGAAACGCTCAGGTTATGACATCAGCCATAGGCCAGAGATCCTGGCTACCTTGTTTAACCTCGGATTCGAAGTGTCAAAACCCAAGCCAGACCCTCAAACCGGGGGATCACGAATCAAAATTAACGGTCGCGACTATACTTTCGGGGGACTGGGTTATGAATTTTATTATTCCGGGGAACTGGCAATGGAGTTTCCTATAGGAAACCGGTAGAGATTCAGAATTATCCCCGGCAACACTACCAGCAGCAGCGGTAGTGCAACCACCAAGCCCCCAATGACAGCAATCGCCAAAGGCTGATGCATCTGAGCGCCCACGCCTAAGCCTAATGCGAGGGGCAGGAGGGCGACAATCGCCCCGGTGGCGGTCATCAACTTGGGTCGCAATCGTGTGGCTATGGCAAAGACAATACTTTCTTCCGTATTCATCGTCAGCCTTGCCTTATGATATTGCTGTAAGGTGAATATGGCATTCTCCCCGATAATACCCACGATCATGATGATGCCGGTATAACTTCCCACGTTTAAGGGGGTATGTGTGACATACAATGCCAGCAGACTGCCAGCCACGCCCAGGATGGCGAGGGCAATGACGAACAAAGAGATGATAAACTCCCTGAATAAGGCCAGGAGCACAATGAAAACAAGGAGGCATGCGGAGAGAAGGATCATCAGCAACTCACCAAAGGCTTTCTGCTGTTGGGCATAAGAACCTCCGTATTCGAGATGATAGCCTTCCGGGAGGGACAGATTTTTGTCGATTGTGGCCCGGATCTCTTTTAAAGTACTTCCCAAATCACGATTGTCGAGTCGGGCAGTGACTACCCCAATCATCTTCTGATTTTCCCTTTCTATCTCTGCAACGCCTTGTTCAACCCTGATATTTGATACAGAGCTGATGGGTTTCATCATGCCATTGTTAAGGATGATGTTTCCGTTCGACAGGCCATGAACCGTCGTCTGCTGTCCGCCCGGATACATAAGCCTGATGTTCAGCACTTGTTCTTTCTCCAGGATCGTACTTACCACATTGCCTTCGAGTTGTGTCTGAAGCTGGAACTGGAAATCGGCCGGACTGATACCGAGCTGTGTCAGTTTCGCAACGTCAGGTTCTACCCTGACTTCAGGTCCTGCAATGACAATGCCGTCAAAGACATCAGCGGTCCCATCAACCTTTTCAACAATGCCTGCAAGCTGTTTTGAGATCTTTTGTAATTGCTGTTGGTTGTCGCCAAACACTTTGATCTCAATGGGTTGCACTGAGCTCATCAGGTCGCCCAGCATGTCGCTGATCACCTGTCCGAAATCGATACGTAGCTGGGGCAGCACACTTTCAATCTTCTGACGCAGATCCGCTGATACATCATCCGTTGTCTTTTTGTGATTCTCTTTCAGCTGGATCAGGTAATCGCCACGATTGGGTTCGGTGATGAAGAAACCCATCTGTGTGCCGGTGCGGCGACTAAAGCTTTGTATGTCAGGGTTCTGCTGAATAATTTTGTCAACTTGTTGTAACATCTGGTCGGTTTCCTCCAGGCTTGCACCCGGTGGACTGTTAAAATCGAGCACGATGCCGCCTTCATCCATGTCGGGCAGGAAGCCTGAGGGAAGGCTTTGCGGGATTATATAAATACATGCTGCACATACCAAAGCAAAGGCTAATCCCACATAGGGCCGGCGTAAGAACCAACGGATCCATTCCCCTCTGTGTTCTTTCTGTTTCTGGGTTTTGCTGTTCTTTTTTTCAGGGAAAATCAGGAATAGGACAGGGAGCACCAACCAGGTGATTATGAAAGAGGAGCTTAAAGCGATCACCATGGTAAAGGCCATCTCTTTAAAGTATGCCCCAGCAACGCCACTCATCAGCACAAATGGGATGAAAATGACAATGGTACTCAGTGAGGATCCTACCATAGCCGGGAAGAGGTAGTGAATCGCCTTCCCTGTGATGTGCGGCATCGATTCCCTGGGATGTTCCTCATGGCTGCGGTGGATCTGTTCAGCAACGATCACAGCATCATCGATCATGAGTCCGATGGCAGCCGCAATAGCGCCCAGGGTCATGATGTTAAAGGTATATCCCATCAGGTTCATTATGACCATCGTAAGAGCCAGCGTGGCCGGAATGCTCAATGCTACCACGAAACTCGACCGGAATGACCTCAGGAAGAAGATTACAACGCAGATGGCCAGTAAAATTCCGATCCACAGGACATCTTTGATGCTTTTAATGCTTTTGTTGACGAAATCAGCCTGCTGATAATATGGCCTGAGCTTGACATCCGGCGGAAGTATCTTTTCGAGTTCTTTTACTCTGGCCATCACACCATCATTGACATCAATGAGATTTGCAGTGGGTTGTTTTACGATGGCGATAAGCGGGACATCCTTAGCATTGGCATTGATCTTCAGGTAATCCCGCATCTCACCGATCCGGATTTCCGCGACATCTTTGAGTCTCACCATGCGCATCTTTGAGTTTAGGACGATCAGGTTCTCCAACTGAGTCTTGTTGTCGATGGCATTATCTGTAAGCGTGAGGTACAGTCGTTTGTAGTCGCTGATATAACCATTCGACAGCAAAACATTGGACTGTCCGATGACCGCAGCAACCTGCGTGGGTGTGACGCCCAGCTCACTGATCCTGTCGGGATTGAGGATGACCTGGTATTCTTTGGTCTTTCCCCCGATCACGGCAACATCGGATACGCCCGGGGTGGCTGCAAGGAAAGGCTTGATCTGCAGCGTGGCAATTTTCCTGAGTTCTATCTGTGAGCGCTTGCCTTCGAGCGAAAACCCCATCACCGGCAGGATGCTGGGATTCATTTTCTCGACGCTGATTTCAGTTCCTGGCAGCAGTTTTGATTTCGAACGATTGATCAGCGATTCAATCTGCAGGCGTGCCATGTCGACATCCACATCCCATTTTAAGAATACTGAGATCTCACAACTGCCCCGACTGGTGGTACTGCGGATATAATCCAGCCCTTCTGTGCGTTTGATGCTGTTCTCCAGGGGGATAGTCACCGTGGTCATCATTTTGTCAACGGGTTGCTGTCCGGCATCCGCGATGACTTTGATCTTAGGGAAGGTGATGTCGGGGAACAGTCCTGTCTTTAGTTTGGTGAAGCTATAGACACCTGCCACGATTAGCAGGATAAACAGCCCCAGTATTGGCTTCTTGTAGAAATGATGCGCTTGTCGCATGTCAGTGTGGTGACTTAAGTGTTTTCACCACAGAAGAGTCGGGTAATTCGAAAGCCCCGCTCACAATGATCTTGTCGTGCTCAGAAATGCCCATACCCTTGATTTCGCTCATAGAGTCGTTTTGCAGACCCAGGATGATGTCTGATTTCACTGCCAAAGAATCGTTGATCAGCTTCATGACCCAGAATTCATCCTGAGTTTCATTCGTTTGAATAGCTGCACGTGGCACCACCAGGGCATTTTCCGAAGTGCTTTGCACGACATTCACCGTCACGTTTAGGTTTTCGGGAAGACTTTGACCGGAAAGACTGACCATAAAAACCTGGGATTGAGAAGCGGCATCGATGGTAGGAATTTCGCGGCTTATTTTAGTTTTGATGGTTTTCCCATCAGGAAGCAGAATTTCACAGGACTTTCCTGGGAAGACATATTGATGGTTTTCATAAGGAACATTCAGCAAAACCACCAATGAGGAAGGTTCACTCACGGAAGCCAGCACATCCCCTTCACTGCTATAATCGCCTTGAAGCGCCTGTTGTGCAGTGATGATACCACTTGCACTGCAGAATATTGCTATTGGTTTGCGGAATCTCAGGGTCGTAGTATCACTGCTTGTGATATTTTTCAGCGCCTTTTGCTCCTTTGTGGTGATATAACAATATATAGCGCCAGCCTCAATGTAATCCCCGGTTTTAAAAGTGAGATTGCTGATATAGCCCGTGATGGTCGAACGGATGTTGTCTTTCTTCTGAAAAGCCGTGACAGCATTGAGGTTGAGGTATTGTACGATGGTTTCGTATCTCACGGCTACTGTGCTGACTTCCGGTCTCACTTTAACGGCCTCGACAGCTGCCTGGTTTCTAAGGCATGACATTAGGCCTAGGCTGGAGAGCCCGATGAAAAAAAACAGCCATTGTATCTTGTGATTTTGGGTCATTTTTACCAATTGAGGTAATTATACTGGTTCATGAGGAGCCACAACTGCGACTGGGTCTGTATCCTATTCTGACTGGCGATGCCGAAATCCCTGACAGCCAACAGGTAATCTGTAACAGAAATTTGTCCAGAGGCGACCTTGTAATGCATCAAGAGTAACAGCCTTTTCTGGGTTGCTATCTGTTTGTCGAGATACCCGATAGATAGCCTTAGCTCGTTCATTTGTTGCAACAGCGAAGCAAAGTTATTCTTTTGCTGCAGATCCTGGTCATCCTGGTATTTCCCAAGTGTCTGAAGCATGACTTTTGTCTGTTGTTCGGTGATATTTCGCTGATGACCGTCATACAAAGGAAGGGCGAGGTGAAGACCCGCGCTGAGTCCGACGTTGTGCGGGATGTTTGCTGCATCACTGGCATAGAGACCGGTGTTGCCATAGAGCTGAAGCTGTGGTTTGTATTTTGTGTTTGAGACCTGCTGTTGCGCGATCAGGTCCATGCTGTCGAGGCTGAATTTTTGCTGATAGTTAAATTTGTCAAGGATTTTACTGAGTGCTATGTCAGGGGCAGAAAGTGCAGGTACTGTAGTGTCGCTGATTCCACATAAGTTATTTAGTGCTGAGAATGAAGCACACAGGGCTGCCTTTTGTTGAGCGATGTCGAATTCCCTGCTGCTGATTTCAATGTCGATCAGCAAATAATCATTCTGTGACATGATCCCTTGTTCTACGAGGCTTTGCACCACTTTCTCCCGCTCTTTGATCAGGCCGGTAAGGGTGCTCAAATATTTGATTTGTTGTTGAGTTTGGTAACAGTCGATGTAAAGGGTGGTAACATCATTGGACAGTTTGTGTAACAAAGTTTTGCTTTCCTGTTGCAAAACTTGTCTGCTGAGCTCGTTTTCGGCCGCAAAGGCCTGGTAAACAGGCTTATTGAGCAAAGGATAGCTCACATTAAGCTGTGCTGCATAAAGTCCACCATTCGTGAGTGCAGCATCATAGCCAAAAGCCTTTGATGAAGGATTTGGGGTGATAGCAACAGCCTGGCCGTTGTTAGAAAAGAAAGGTGCTAAGAGGTAATCTGAGCTTAAGAATACCTGGGGTTTTAGTAATTGTGCCTTTTGAACATCAGCTTGTAGCTGGTTTAAGCGCAGCTGGTTGAGTTTGTCATAGGCTCCAGGACTATAAGAGACAGCTGCTTTCTGAAAATCAGGGAGGTTACGTATGGGTTGAGCCCGTAAAAATCCCATGCCCATGAATAGGATTGCGATTAACAGCAGCGGTCGGGGCATTGTTATGTAGGGGTGTGTGTGGTATTATTTCCCTTTAACTTCTTTGGAAAATCGACCATTCACATCAAAGATCACATCCATAACCTCTTTCCCTTTGGTGAGTTCGGCTTCATAACTTATGTTACCGCTTTCGCCGGTGATTTTTGATGCTTCGGTGATTTTGTATCCGGCATAATGATCTTTGATGTAATCACGGGACGTTTGTGTGAGGTCGGCAACTTTGATGCTCATCTCGACTTCTTTGCGCTGACCGTTGTTGTCGTAAACAGCAGAATATTCTACATTGTTCAGCATGAATTCTGCTTCAAAGCTTGTTCCTTCAGCTGACCAGTTCACTTTTGTGGCAGCAGTATAATCTCTCAGGAAAGCAGCTTTAACAGCAGCAGGGGCTTCCACTTTCTTGTCTTTTTTCTCAGTGATTGCTGGCTTTTGAGCCATAACTGTGATTCCCAGGATTGCGATGAGAACCATTAAAAATGCTTTTTTCATTTGATTTAGAGTTAATCCGTTTGTGTTAAGCTTCAGTTTTCGAAGGTAAATAGAAAATTGCCAATAGCGACAAGACTATTTATTTTAAGACAATGATTTTATGGAAGGTTGCTTGATGAAGATATTTATCTTTATCGTGAGGCCGGTTCGGAGTCGTGGCCCCGCATCCCCTGGCCCCTTAGGTGCCAAATCAGACCGAATATTCCCTGTCTCCCGATTATTTCTTCGGCTCGAAGATCTCAAGCCTGAAGTTATCCACATCAAAGCTCCTTTTGCCCCGGTTCCAGATGTAGCATTTAAATGGATCCCCGCTGCTGCGCAGTTCAGGGGTTAGAAACTCTGCAGTGAATGTATGCCAAGGCGTTTGGCTGGAGTCGATTTTTATTTCAGGGGCAAAATATCCATAGCTCCGATGTTGATGATCCATGCACATCACCAGGCAGGGGAGCTCGCCTGGAAACCCGGGCGCGTATCGGATATCCACACTTGCCCTGATCCAAAGATGATCTTTTTGTGTCAACGCACTGTATTTGTATTCAAAGCCGTTTGAATATTCAATCTCAGGACTGATATGGTAACAGGCATTCCCGCTGCTGTCCCTGATTACCTGCTTGTCATTGCTATGGTCATAGGTCTGTTTTACCAGGTCGCGACGAAGATAATTTTCCTTATCCGTAAACTGATAACCTTCCTTATAGGGTCTTTCAAACAAAAGCAATGCCCTGTCTTCAGCACTCACCCTGGTTTTTAAGAAACTGGCCCGGTAATACTCTTTTGTTGTGCGGTAAGGATCCAGGATGTAATTTCTCAACTGCCACCACTGGAATTGGTTGAGGTATATCATCCCCAGAAAAACCAGGCCAAAGGCAATTTGAATGACTTTTTTTAACTTGAAAAGGTAAGTCAGGAAAAAGCCCAGGCAAATTGCCAGCAGGGGATAGCTTGTGATCAGCGGCCTGCAGGAGAAGGCAGCGCCATACCACCATTCGGTCCAGCTGGCAATGATGTAAAATGCTACCAGGAAATAGATTGTTATGGCTGCAAAAATGGAACGCTCATTTCTGTAAACAAAGTAGAAGCCAATTAGGGCAAAACTCATGATTGGCGTGTATAAGAGCCAGCCTTTGCGGTAACTGAACAAGACATTCAATATATGCGGCGAGAAAAAATCCAATCCAACCCCGGCATTTTTATAACTGTCGTAGACAGGAAAACCTGTCTTTAGCGTCCAATAGGTCATCTGGGGCATGGCCAACAGGAAACACAGACCAATCGTGCTCCACAAGGTTTTTCTGTCAGTAATCACACTCAGGATCTTTGTCTTGAATTCTTTGATGCTTTGAACACCCCACAGAAATGGAATCATCATCACCATGATCTCGCTCGGTTTCACCAAGGCCATCATCATACAGGCAAGCATGCTGTATCTGAAGTACTTCGGATTTCCACTGTCGTGCCAGCGGATGCTGTTCCAAACGATGATGCTCATCAGCATAAACAACACATTCACAGGCTCCAGGTCTTTCAGCGTGAGGTGGTTGATGTAATTTGTTCCCAAAACGACCAGGATGAGGGTGAGTGCGCTCACCGCTTCCGTGAAAAATCTGAGCAATATTTTCCTTAGGAAATACAAGCCAGTCAAGGTGTAAAGCACTGCCCCCACCACCAGGCTGAACTGGTAGGGATAACTAAAGCCATCCATGGGAAGGCCGTTCAGTGCGGCAAAGAGCTGTCCGATGAAAAAGAAAGGCAGGTAAAACAGCGCCATCCCATAGAGAAAGAAATACATGGGCTCGCCTTTGTTGTTCGAAGAAAGCTGGTACAAAGTCCCTGTCAGCTGTTTCTCCTCATTGAGTTTCTTAAGCCAGCTCACATCATGCAGTAAAGGGTCGTGATGCACAAAAGTGGCCGGGAGGTAGAGATAATATCCCAATACATCCCACGAAGTCTCCTTCTCCGATACCGTATTAAGCCGGTAAACAGTGATGAGGATCCCGAGGATCAAGGCAACATACAGGGAGATTTTCTTTGGCATCGGCAACAACTCGTATTAAAACTCTTCCAGGGTTTGCCGGTCCATGCGGAAAGTCGTCCATTCATCCATGGGTCTGGCACCCAGGCGGAGGTAAAAGTCAATGGCAGGCTTGTTCCAGTCAAGGACCGACCATTCCATGCGGCCACAGTCGTTGTCGAGGGCGATATTACCTAGCGTCCGGAGTAACGCCTTTCCAATGCCATAGCCACGGTATTCCGGACGAACAAAGAGATCTTCCAGGTACAAACCAGGTTTCCCGACGAACGTAGAATAATTAAAGAAAAACAAGGCGAACCCGGCAGGTTTGTCTTGATAATCAGCCAGAACAACATAGGCATAAGGCTTAGGACCAAACAGTGCCCGTTCCAGATCCGCTTCGCTGAACAAAGCAATATGAAGCAGCTTTTCATAAACTGCCAGCTCTTTAATCAAGTCAGAAATCAACGGAATATCCGTTCTAAAAGCATCCCTTAAAATTAGGTTTTCAATATTATTCTCGTAACTCATTTTTGCGTAATCTGCGTGAATATTTTTCTTTGCATAATCAGATTGAAACTGTATATACAAAGACTGGAAGTATAAATCAATTATAGAAATTTCTCAACTATTTCTTGCTTCAATGGATGAATATGATTTCTCAGAATAGCCCATATCATTGACGAATCCACTGAATCATAGGAATGAATCAATCTGTTTCTGAATCCTACGATTTTGCGGGCATTTTCAAGAGGCAGGTCGGGGAATAATTTGTCAAATTTGTTAACCGCTTCTCCAACAATACACAATTGACGCTCAACAGCACTTTGAGTCTTTAAATCGATCAGATAATCATCGTAATTATTAATGGAACCCATGAATTGATCTATCAGCTCAATGGCTTGCAAGATGTCAAATAAGTACTTTTTCCCTTGCTCCGTCATAAATCAGAATCTTAGTGGAATTAATACTTTTTCTTAAAATTGGGTTTTTGATAGAAGAATCCGTTAATAAATCGACTTTTCTTCTGAAGAAACTTTCAAACAAATCCCACAGGGAAATTAACTTTTCACCTCGTTCAATAGGGTCAATGTCATCTATTTCGACAAGCAAATCAATGTCACTTTTGTCAGTGTCAAAATTCTCAGTAACAGAAGATCCAAACGCATATAAGTATTTCACATGATGGTCCTGACATAATGTTTTAAAGTCATCTTTTCTCAGTGATATTTGGTCTTTTACAATCATAATTCAAAGATACTTTATTTTTAGTCGATTACAAAAAGTAGAAATCTCATTTATTGATCAGCGGTCCCTGAGCTTGTCGAAAGGCTAAAATCTGCGTAATCTACCGTGAACCCACTTATTTATTTAAATTCCTTTGATAAATTCCTAATATCGATTTCCCGATCCTGTAATTAAAAATCCTGTCAAAGATAACAGATAATGGAATCAGCAGCTTATCCCAAAGCTTTACATTTCCACCACTGATGTTCCTTTTTTTTGCAAAGGTGCTGTAAATCTTATAGGCAAGAAATCCAAAACAATCCAGGTAAATACAGGTGATTTCCTTCATTCCATCTCCCATGACTGCCCGCAGGCTTACTTTATTATATCTTCTGAAGTGCCCGATAGCCGCATCAAATGCAGAAAACATCGACTGATGCGCCGGTGCGAGTATAATGAGGTTTCCGCCGGGACGCAGGTGGCTGAAGGCATTGATGACTTCCAGGTTGTCGTTTTTAATGTGTTCTAAAACATCATAATATAAAATAGTGTCGAACATCTCATCTTTGCCGATAGTGGCCAATGTCCCCAGCTGGGTGCGGCATCTGGAGCATAATTCGTTGTGTGTAATCTTCTTCTTCAGTGTTTTCAGGTTCTGGGAATCCGGTTCCAGGCACAGCCAGTCTTCGATTCCCTGGTGCATCAGGTACAGGGTATTTGATCCGATTCCTGCCCCTACTTCCAGCACGCATCCCTTGATATAGGGCTTCATATGACGAGCCACATACTTCTTCCAGTTCACAGCTTTGGAGAAGGCTTGCAGTTCATTCCCTGGGTAGGTAAGCTTAGACAAGATTAATATATTTAAATCTTTGTGATCCTTTGTGATACCCTTGGTGTGACTTTGTGAAGCCACTTAAAAAAGGTGTGGCACAAAGGATCACTAAGGGTTTCACAAAGAACACTAAGGGACGACATTTTATTTCTATTTTATTTGTGTAAGCAGTTCAATAAGAAGCTTATCAGTAATATCCGGGGTCTCGGATTTGTCATAAATCGTTAACAGATACACATTTGAGAGAAGGATATTTTTTTGAGAGCTTTTTTAATTGCTTGTCAAAGGGTGGTATGGTGAAGATGCTATAATTCATGGAGTAATTCCGAAGCAGGACGGGCCTTTAATTTACCTTCACTTACAAGGTTCATATTTAAGACAGCTTCTTGAATTTCTTCAAGCAAAGCTGCATTATCGGCAGATATAGGTTTTGCCTTGATGAATCTGAAATTCTTAATCAATTCCAAAAAGAAGCTTGCTTTATTGTCCTGAATTTCAAGTAGTAATTTCATATTCAATGTGTTATATAATCAAAAACAGTATCTTTTTTGTTTACAAAGGTACAATAATCCATTTGGATTTTATACATTCTCAATAATCCAGGATACAACGAACAGATTCTCCCATCTGCATCTGATTTGGCAGTTTGCTAATGGTACTGATATTATAACCCAATGAATAAGCCCATGCCGAACTGAGTGAGTACGTTGAGGAGGTCCAGAAAAGAGCACGCTGATTTGCAATAGCTGCAGGCCATTCACCCACAGGATGGCGGTAGGATGCCGCCAAAGCCGTAAATCCGCTTTCATTGCTTGCACTCAGGTTAAAGGAATACCAATGTGCAATACCTGTCTCCTTTAATTTGTCCGCTACAAAAGTCCCGTTGGCTCCCCAGCTGCATGTGACCGTCGAATCAAGATAAGACGCCAGCGTACACCATTCCTCGTTCGTGGGAATATGCCAGCCTAAGGCACAAATCCCCTGGATTCCCGGCGAATTCTGATATTGCATGATTTCATTCCACTCGTAAATACCTCCGTAAACAGTACAATTGGCCGTGTCGTTGTTGAAGCAATATTTTTCTATCTTCCCGTCATTGTGCATATCATAATGATATAGATAAGGTATGTAGATACTATTTACTTTGATTCCAATATTCAGGTTTTCTTTCATCCAGCACTGTGTCCCAATTTGCACAGTATTGTAAACCTGCCCTCCATATTCAAATTGTGGCAGACCGGGACAGGGATAATTCAATCCAAACATAAATGCATAATCTTTACTTGCCACCGGAGCTGTGTTAAGAATGGCGTTTTGCCCGTTGTGCCATCCCTGCAACTGTATTGTATCTCCGGGGTAGAACAAAAAAGGAAGTGATGAACTCACTGATTTTGTTATGGGCTTCGCGGATTGAGTCCCCATATAATTCAACTGATTATTGCGGTTTTCACTACCTGTGTAAATTAATTTCAATGACTTTACTTCTGACTGATATCTGGCTGAAATAATGCTGATACCCGGCTTGGAAGGATAATACCGGAACACATGAGATCCTGCTGAAAAATATTGATTCATTTCCAGGATCAGGCTTCCCGAAATATCAGTAATCCTGAGAAACACATAACCGCCAGCTGGAAGGAATATTTGGATGTCAGCCTTATCGATGACTGGATTTGCTGAAGAATGTCGCATGTTAAAAGCTGAAAACTGATCATTTAATGGCCCTTCAACACCTAGATAGCCAATCATCAGGGTAGTATCAGGCCAGTAAAGTACTGTGTCTCCGGGATGTGTGATGTTCCTTACCCTGACGCTATCCAGATCAACATGGCTCCCGTAAACAAGAGAAGTGAATTTCAATTCTATTATCTGTCCCTGTGCAGCTATTGCCATACATAAGGTAATGAAGCACAAAACCGGAAATATTTTCATTGTTTTCATACTATCTCTCGCGGATTTTAACCTCTTTACCTGCAAATACTAAAACTCCTTCTCAGTACCTCTCCATGAGCCGTTTTAAAGGACAACAGGTAAATTCCGGGCATTAAACCTTCAGTGTTCAGGCTGATAAGATTGTTTCCGCCTGTCTGTAAATTTTCCTGGCTGATCACGGTCTGCCCAAGAAGGTTATAGACCTCAATACTGTAATTGATCAGAGCAGCCCCGGTAACCTCAATGGATAGCCTGTCACTGGCTGGATTTGGGAATATTTTCCCGATAGTAAAAGGCAAGTGGGTGGTATTTGAAGAAAGCCCAAGAATAATTCCTGCAGGGGTGACGTTTAAAATCAGGTTTGTATCGGAGGGATTCGAGGGTGAAAGTGTTATAATAATCGGCGTGCAGTGTACCGATGTAATTTCTGCGCGGAGCTTATAAGTCCCATAAGCCAGGTTGTTAAAATGAAATCCACCAGTATTGTCAGAATAGTAAACTGCCAGGATTGAATCACTGAGCGAAGTAAGTAATATTTCAATTCCTTCCGCAGGTATGCCTGCGTTCGTTTGTTTTAATAAGGTACTTATGGTTCCGCCAATATTTCCCGGACCGGGACTTGTTCCAATAATTTGCGTCATGTGAATGTTATATGGACTTAACGTCTGACAGGGATTTATGACAGGTGCCATGTTCCAGAATGGCGTATCTCCATAATACGTAGGCACACAGATCGACAAGGACGCAGAAGTACTGCCAGGGATGACTTTCAAAAGATAAACCCCCTGTGTATAACCCGGCTGGAAATAGTGATTTGCAAAAGACACTGAATCGTAAAGGTTGTAGTTGCTGGTCAGTGTATCATATTGATAAAATTGCACCATCCCTGTATCAAGACAAAGAGTATTGTGTGCAAAAACAGTCCCGTACATATTGCATGAAGTGAGCGTAACAGGTAATGAAGATGATGCAACGCATAAATTATACCCCCAGGTGGTCAGGCTGATATTATATGTTCCATAAGTCGTATAGGTGTGATTGACACCCATTGAAGGCCCTGATGCCGTGGTTCCGTCGCCAAAGTCCCAGGCATAATTATAGACAGGACTGGAATTCACTACACTTGCAACCACTGAAATTGACAGGGTAGGGCCCGTGGCAATACTGAAGGAATTGCTGCATGATGGCGACGGACCGCCACCTGTTACTGACCCATTTATATACTGTGCGTAAACAGTTGAACCAAACTCATCAGAGAATTCGCAGGCACCGGGTGACCAGAGGTCAAAGACAAGTGCAGAATTACCTGCAATATAATTGAACTCAATAGTACCGACGATAGCTGTATCTGCTATGCTAACAGGAACCATTGAAAACCAGCCGATTCCAAATTGTCCGTTTCCACCATTGGTCATGTAAAATCCTCCGTTCAGCGTGGTATCCCAGGATGAATTACCTGTATAAGCCAAGACTGTAGGATCGTAAAGAATGTTCAACGACATGGACCCAAGATCTGTAAAGCCATTAATCTTCACTGGCACGATGATCTGCTGACCGGGTAAAGCCGAATAATTTCCCATTCGGCACACAATCTGTGAGGAGCTGATTAATGGGATTATTAAAAATCCAAACAGCATAAAACTGAGAACTTTCGATTTTGTCTTCATTCTCAAAGATAAGTCTTTTCCTTTATTACCACAAGCTGTTTAGTTTACCCTGATCTCATCCCCAAAGATCCAGCATTTCCCACCTGCCCCCTTATGCCAAACCGGGCAAGTCTTCTGGTTCACGGCAGTCACCCTGATATAGCGGGCTTTTGTCGTTGAGATTGTTGTTTTTATTTCTTCTGTAAGAAAGCCGACAGCCTTCGCGTCGGTCATCGTTTTTTTCGTTCCGCAGTCCTTATATTTCTTGCCATCTTCTGATATTGAAAAGGTTACGGATAATGGCATGAAGATCCAGGCGTTGTTGTCCTGTAAGAAATTCAGGGTGATGCTGCTCATCTCCATAAGCTTTCCCAGGTCAATAACGGCATTCATATTTTCGCCTTCCCAGCCCAGCCAGTTTAAGGAATAATCATCCAGGCCACAAAGTCCGTCAGTGAGAGCCTGCGCATTTCCCTTATTGTATTTCGGACTCGCAGGAGGGTCGAGGCTTACAGGTGCCAGGTAAGCCAGGTTCGGCTGATAGCTGGTATTCAGGAATGCCAGGGTGTTTTTGTAAAACTCATCAGGCGCATTTCCCTTTTCGTTCAATCCTTTGATGTCATTGCGTTTGCAACGGACCAGGAAGGTATCGAGCATGACAAGCAGGTCTTTGCGGAGATTAAAGCTTCCTTTTTCGTCTTTGGTAAAAAAGCCTCCCGGCTGTACACCCAGTATTTTCGCGATCTCCAGGGTGGCGAACTGTAAGGGGAGTCTCGCCGCACGAACTCTTTCAAGGAAAATCTTGTCATCCTTAACTGCATTTTCTGCCTGGTCGAAGATCACTGCATAAGCTTTTATATTAGGCTGACTTAGATATCCATTATCAGAAGGTTTTGGCAAACCATAGATTCCCAGCTCTTCCCCTGATGACTTCAGTTCATGATTCATCGTTCCTATGTAATCCAGGATCATAGGTCCGGCCTTTCCATAATAGCCAGTGCAGAAGTCATTCATGACAGAGTCAATCTTGACATCGGGGTTCCAAAGGAGCTTGGCAGCCAGGTAAGCCCTGAGTTCTGAGAATTCTGAATGGCCCATGATGCTTGGCCCTTGTTCAAAAACCATGGGGATTTTCATCTTGGCAAAGAACTGCAGGTTGGGCTGCAACACAGGGAAGTTGGGGAAGGGGCTCATCATGCTGCGGTATTGTATGATATAATCCCAGATCATGATGTTGTGGGTAAGCTTACTCCATTCTTCCACATCTTTCACGAAAGACTGGCCGCCAGGGTGTTCGGTGAGGGCTTTGCTTCGGTCACATTCAATGCTGCACAGGAAAATGTTGACATTCTCCCTGGGTTTAATGTTGCGTGGCGCGGAACGTGTGTACTGGTAGGCGAGGGTGCTGACCTGCCTGTCGGGAAAGGCAGCTGCCACCTGGTTTACGAACCAGATCATGGTGCCGGAAGGGCCGCCATATTTTAGGTCCAGCTTTTTGCAGTTTTCGCATCCGCACGGACTGTAAGTGTCGTTTTGTGAGACAGACCAGTATTTTTTCGAAGGTTCAAGTTTGATCCTTTCTCCCAATCTTTCAATCACGAGTTTCAGGACAGCCGGGTTGCTCAGGCAGAGCTGGGCATCGGGTACGCGGCCGGCAGGGAGGAGGGAAAAATATTCAGGATGGGTGGAAAAGTATTCCTGAGGCGGAATGAGCTTATTGAAGGTATGAACATACATTCCCCAGGTGTCGTTATAGTTGTCCAGTCCGTGCCATTCGTCATAAGCAGGATCTTTAATGTGATTGCTTCGGTATTCGAAGGCCGGATTTTGTAGCTCATTTACAGGCTCGATGCTCAAAACGGGCCAGTGAGGGAGGAGTTCTGCTTTGTCGCTGAACTTGCGGATGCCCAGGTATTTCTCCAAAAAGTGGCTGATGCCACAGAGCAGACCTTTGTCGCTGCCCCCGGCGATGAGGATGTTTTGCCCGGCAATGGCGATGATGAAGCCATCCGGATTGATTTTTTTCCAGGGAATAGGGTAGGTGAAGAAATCGCTGTGGCCCTCAGTCATTAGATAGATAGAGGTTTTGCCATTCAGCGAATCGTTCCCTTTAATTTTAAATTCAACCTGGGTTGATTTGAAAAGATAATCCTGTAACAATTTGGCGGACTGAAGTTCAACAGGCTTTGGTTCTTTGAATAATCGGATAGAATATTTTGTGGAGCCATTACTTGCGATCAGCAGCTTTGGATGGTTTTCAGAAGTTTCTGCAAGGCTTTGGAAACCCAGGAGCAGCATGAGGATCAGTAGTTTTGGCAGTTTTATGTTCATGTGGAAAGCTTTTGTCAAATATGGGAAATATTTTTTTCACACAGAGGACACAGAGAAAATGAAACACAGATTACACAGAAATTATCTCTGTGACTCGTCCTGAAATCTGCGTAATCTGTGAGCGAATTAGAAAAGCTTCTCCCGCTTCAACAAATACGGTAGTAAAATTTGCCGGAATCCCTCGTTGATATCCGCTTCTACAAAGTCGATACGGTATTGTCCGCAGCGGAGTTTGAGCTGGTTTTTGAATTCATTGACAGCATTCACATAGGTGTCTTTGACTTCATTGGGATGTACCTTGAGTTCCTGCCCGGTTTCAACATCGATAAACCGGTAGGGACGGTTCTCGAATTTGAAATCGAGCTCATGGGCTTTGTCGACGACATGGAAAAGGATCACTTCATGTTTGTTGTGCCGCAGATGCTGTAGCGACGAAAAGAGTTCTTCAAAATTACTCCCTGTCTCGAACATATCACTAAAAATGATGACCAGGGATCGTTTGTGGATGTTATCGGACACTTCATGCAATACGGAAGTGGCATGGGTTAGACGTTGCTCATCAACAGGAATAGGCCGCAGCAGTTTCTCAAGTTCCTGGTAGAGATATTTTAAATGAAGGGAATTAGACTTCGTTGGGGTGAACAGCTTGATGTTGTCGGAGAAAACGGTGAGCCCTACAGCGTCTCGCTGGGTCTTGAGCAGCGACATGATTGCAGCGGCTGCATAAACGGAAAAGGTAATTTTATTCGGGTTTTCCAGCGATGGTTTTTCCTTATGCGGATAAAACATGGAGGATGAAATGTCGATAATGATCTGGCAACGCAGGTTCGTTTCTTCTTCATAGCGTTTGGAGAAGAGTTTATCGGTCCTGCCATAAAGTTTCCAGTCGATGTTTTTAATCGATTCGCCGGGGTTGTGGAGGCGGTGTTCGGCGAATTCAACACTAAAGCCATGAAAAGGGCTTTTGTGCAGCCCGGTGATAAAGCCTTCCACTACCTGTCTCGCGACGAATTCAAGCTGGCTGAATTGTTGAAATTTATTTTGATCGAGAATGATATCCACTATGATGTTGTTTCAGGATAAAAAAAACAGGCTCACCCGCCGAAACGTGATGAACCTGGGAATAACGTATTTTCTAAACGAATGTTTTAAAGCAGGCTGTTCAGTTTACCAACGAGTACGCTTTTTGGAACGGCACCAACTTGTTTGTCAGCAATTTCTCCATTTTTAAAGAACAGGATGGTCGGGATGTTACGGATGCTGTATTTTCCGGTGATGCCAGGATTTTCGTCCACATCAACCTTCCCGACGATTGCGCGTCCTTCATATTCTTGTGCAATTTCAAGAACAATTGGCGTGATCATGCGGCATGGACCACACCATTCAGCCCAAAAGTCAATAAGTACCGGCTTGTCTGATTTTAGGACGATTTCGTCAAAGGTCGCATCTGTAATTTCGAGTGCCATAGGGGTATAAATTAATGTGTCTAGATATGTTAGCTTTTACAAAATTAAGTGTTTCTGTCATACTCACCAAGAAATCTCACCAACATTTATGCTTTTTTGTGAAATTAATTTAGCTGGTAGGATAATTGCGGCAATTCTTTGACTTTTTTTATTAAGTCGCTGGAATTCAGCTTTATGCTTTTTGAGTAAAAGTTAATTGCTAAATTTTCATCATTGTCTTTGATGATCACTTTCAGGTGGCACTTTCCTTTGGAACTTGTCAAGGTCGTTTTTAGTTTTTTAATAAAGATATCGTCAAGATCCTGGAGGTTGGCTGTAATGGTAATTTCGCTGACGAATTTCTCCAGCGTCTCCGACAAAAGGGTGATCTGCTGTACCTTGATTTCTAGCTGATCCGGATTGTTGTATCGCGACTCAACCCTGGCTTTGATGAAGAGAAATTCGCCCTCATTCAGGAAATGTTTGAATCTGAGGAAGTCCTCTGAGAAGAGTGCGAGGTTGAGGTTGCCGTTATAATCCTCGAGGTTGAAAGAACCAAAACTTTTGCCCGTCTTAGTCATTTTGGTCACCGCATTTGACACCATGCCGGCAAAACGGATCTCTTTCCCCCTGAATTGTGTGAGGTCATTGTTGAGTGTGCTAAGATTTGCGTTGGTAAAATGCTGAATCTCTGTCTTGTAGTCATCAAGGGGATGGCCGGAGATATAAAATCCAGTGACCATCTTTTCCATTCGGAGTTGTTCAAGTTTGCTCCAGGGTGGGCAGACCGGAAGTAAAGGATCTGCGATGTTGGCATGCCCGCTTTCGCCAAAAAGGTCATTTTGCGATTCTTTAAGTCGGCTTTGGATGTTCGAGGCATGCCGGATCACCTTTTCAAGGAATGTGGTCTCATCATTCCCTTCTTTTTGGAAGAAAACAGCGCGGTGTACGCCTTCAAAGCTGTCGAAAGCGCCTGCCATCGCCAGGGCTTCCATGCTTTTCCGGTTTACGGTTCTAAGGTTTACACGCCTTACGAGGTCGAAAAAGCTCTGGAAAGGACCCTTGTTTTTTCGTTCTTCAATGAGGTTTTCGACGGCAGCTTCCCCGATGCCTTTGATGGCAGCCAGCCCAAAACGGATCTGTCCTTCGGCATTTACCGTGAATTTCAATTCGCTTTCATTGATGTCAGGCCCGGCGACTTTGATATTGATCCGGCTACATTCTTCAATAAAAAAGGTGATTTTCCCGATTTCGTTGAGGTTGTGCGTGAGGATGGCAGCCATGAACTCCGCAGGGTAATGGGCTTTGAGGTAAGCTGTTCTGTAGGCAAGCACGCTATAGGCGGCAGAGTGTGATCGGTTGAAGCCATATTTGGCAAACTCCATCATCAGGTCGAAGATCTTGATGGCTTTTTCCCTGTCGATTTCATGTACGGCAGCTCCTTCAATAAATTCTTCCTTCTGTTTCTCCATGATCACCATGTCTTTCTTGCCCATGGCTTTCCGCAGGATGTCGGCTTTCCCGAGCGAGAATCCGCCAAGGATCTGAGCGGTTTTCATGATCTGTTCCTGGTAAATCAGGATTCCCTGGGTCGGACGGAGAATGTCTTCGAGTAATTTGTGCGGATATTCTACTCTTTCTTTGCCGTGTTTGCGTAAGATATAAGTAGGAATTTGTTCCATCGGACCAGGTCTGAACAGGGCATTCATGGCGATGAGGTCTTCTATATTCGTGGGTTTCAGGCGTTTCAGATAGTTACGCATCCCGTCACTTTCAAACTGGAAGATGCCGATGGTATCTCCTCTTTGAAAGAGCTCATAAGTCTTTTCGTCTTCCAGGCTGATGGTTTCCAGGTCGATGTCGACGTCGTGCCTGCGTTTGATATTGACGAGGCTGTCTTTGATGATGGATAGTGTTTTGAGTCCCAGGAAGTCCATTTTGAGTAAGCCGACATTCTCAATGAACGTCCCTTCATACTGCGATACCTTCATCTCGGTATCTTTGGACGTGCTGAGCGGAACCAGGCCAATGAGGTCTTCTTTCCCGATGATGACACCGCAGGCATGGGTGCCGGTATGGCGGGCACAGCCTTCAAGTGTCTGGGCGAATTCCAGGGTCTTTTTTACGAGATCATCTCCTTTTTTTCGCTGGTCTTCCAGTTCTTTTACCTCTTTATAGGCTGATTGAAGTGTTGTGCCAGGAGTTGGTGGGACTAGTTTTGCGAGATAGTCGGCCTGGGATGGAGGCAGTTTCAAGACCCTGGCTACATCCCTGATGCTTGACCGGGCTGCCATGGTTCCAAAAGTGACGATCTGGGCTACTCTTTTTTCACCGTACTTATTGATGACATATTGGATTACTTTGTTGCGGCCTTCATCGTCGAAATCGATGTCGATATCGGGCATTGAGATCCTGTCGGGGTTGAGGAATCGCTCAAACAGCAAGTTATAATGAATGGGGTCGATGCTTGTAATGCCGGTACAATAGGCGACCGCTGAGCCTGCTGCTGATCCGCGACCCGGACCCACCAGGACGCCCATACGACGCGCTTCGCTGATAAAGTCCTGGACGATAAGAAAATAGCCGGCATACCCGGTGTTTTTGATGACAGTAAGCTCATAGTCAAGTCTTTCCTGGACTTCCGGGGTGATTTCAGGGTAACGCTTTTTGGCGCCTTCCAGGGTCAGGTGACGTAAGAAGTCATCCCCGCTTTCAAATCCTTCCGGAAGCGGGAATTCCGGTAAGAGAATCTTTTGGTCAATACTGTAATTTTCTATCCGCTCGACCAGGTGTTGTGTGTTTTCAATGGCTTCCGGCAGGTCTTCGAAAAGAACAGTCATCTCAGCCTGAGTCTTTAGAAACTCCTGTCCTGAATAATGAAGATCCTCGGAGGCATTGTCAAGGTCTTTTCCGGTATTCAGGCAGATAAGAATTTTATGTGCTTCATAATCAGGCGCATTAGTGAAATGAACATCATTGGTTGCGATGTACCTGATGTTGTATTTTTCGGCCAGGCGCATCAGCACAGGGTTGACCTGTTCCTGTTCAGGGAGGCCATGACGCTGAAGTTCCAGGTA
This sequence comes from Bacteroidota bacterium, assembly GCA_037132075.1. Classification (GTDB taxonomy): domain Bacteria; phylum Bacteroidota; class Bacteroidia; order Bacteroidales; family CAIXZF01; genus JBAXPV01. The sequence continues at coordinate 48,127 of JBAXPV010000001.1, read as the reverse complement.
AAGGTTGTCGCCAAATATCCCGAGATATTCCTGCAGGACTTCTTCTCCTTTTTCCTCACCTCTGTGTAAAATTGTATTCGGGATCTCGCCGCCGATACAGGCCGAGCAGGCGATCAGTCCTGCAGAATATTGTTTTAACAGCTCTTTGTCGATCCGTGGTGTGTAATAAAAGCCTTCAATGAATCCCAGCGAACTGAGCCGGCAAAGGTTATAATACCCCTCCAGGTTTTTTGCAAGTAAGATGAGATGGTATCCGGATCTGTCCTTTTTGCCTTGTTTTGCAAAACGACTCCCTTCAGCAACATAGATCTCACAACCCAGGATAGGCTTGATGCCATTGCTTTTGGCTTCTTTAAAGAACTCGTAGGCGCCGTAGAGGTTTCCATGGTCGGTTATGGCCAGGGCTGACATCCCATCTTCTTTTGCTTTGGTGACGAGGCTTTTGATGCTGGCGGCACCGTCGAGCAGGGAATAATGGGTATGGACGTGGAGGTGGGTGAAGGGGGACATGGGGTTGGGTGTGGGTGATGGGGTGTGGGGTGATGGGTTTTGTGCATCATCATTTTGTGTCGTAAAAATATAGGAAAAATTCAGGAAGATTGGGTTTGTTGAAAACAATTTGCTACTTTTGCACCCCTTAAACCCTCGGGTAGGGTTTTTATTTATTAATAATCATTAAATCATAAGATTATGCCAGCAAGGATGAGATTACAAAGACATGGCAAGAAGGGTCGTCCCTTTTATCATATTGTAATTGCGGATGGTCGTGCACCACGGGACGGACGTTTTGTCGAAAAGATCGGAACTTATAACCCATTGGCCAGGCCCGCAGAAATTGACATTGACTTCGAAAAAGCCATTGAGTGGCTGAATAACGGAGCTTCACCTTCAGATACGGTAAAAGCGATTTTATCATACAAAGGTGTACTTTACAAAAACCACCTCATTAAAGGTGTCGCCAAAGGCGCTTTAACTGAGTTACAGGCTGAGGAGAAATTCCAGGCATGGGTTGCTGAAAAAGAAACAAAAATCAACAGCAAGAAGAACGAAATCCTGATGGCTTCCAAGTCTGAGGCTAAAAAAGCCATGGAGCATGAAGCTAAGGTAAAACAAGCCAAAGCTGATGCCATCGTGAAAAAGATGGTAAAAGAAGCTGCCGCTGAAGCTGCTGCTGCTGAAGAAGAAGTTGTGGCTGTTGCAGTTGCTGAAGAAGTTGTTGAGGCTCCTGAAGTAGTTGCTGAAGTTGCTCCTGAAGTAGTTGCCGAAGTTGCCCCTGAAGTAGTTGCCGAAGTAGCTCCTGAAGTAGTTGCCGAAGCTGCTCCTGAGGTTGTTGCCGAAGCTGCCGCTGAAGAAGCTGCACCTGAAGCTACACCAGAAGCTTAATTTGGAACCAACCCGTTTCGGGTAAAATATATTGTTATGCTTACAAATCCTCCCTGTGATGAATAAAATTCTTAACAGGGAGGATTGTTTTTTATATGGACACATCCGTAAAGCCCTGGGCTTTCATGGTGCCGTTAAGATTGTCCTTGAAAATGATCTCCCATTACAACAGGATGATATCGACTTCTTTTTCCTGGATCTCGAAGATGGTCTGATCCCTTTTCATGTTGAAGAACTCACCGGGCTGAGCGGTCTTTCACTGGAAGTAAAATTTACTGATGTCCTCAATATTGCGTCCACAGGTGGTTTGCTGAATATTCCTGTTTATCTGCCGAAAAGCTTTCGTTCCACCGAGGCCGAAGACGAGAATGAGGAAGATGCCTGGCTTGGATTTCAGGTGAAAGACAAAACCCTCGGATTGCTGGGCATTCTTAACGGTTTTGTGCATTTTCGTGAACAGAGCCTGCTGAAAGTGACTAAGGATAAAAACGAGATCCTTATTCCATTAGTCCCTGAGATCATTAAAAAAGTCGATATGCAAAAGAAGACCATCCTGGTTGATCTTCCGGAAGGCCTGGTTGACTTAAATGCATAGCCCTGATGTCCGGACTCTTTCGTTTTAAACAATTTTCTTTGTCAGACGAGGCTTCTTCGATGAAAATCGGGACAGATGCTGTATTGCTTGGTGCCTGGACGGAGTGTAAATATGCTTCTCAGATTCTGGATGTCGGCAGTGGCTGTGGTATTTTGTCCCTGATGTTGGCACAACGTTCTCAGGCAAAAGTTTTCGCCATTGAGATAGATCCCGGGGCTGCCGGGCAATGTCATGAGAATTTCCAAAATAGCCCTTGGCCTGATCGCCTCGAACTTCAAAAGATCAGCGTTCAGGAATTCTGTCAGCAAAATGAATTGCAATTCGACCTCATCGTTTGCAATCCACCCTTCTTTCAAAATTCACTCTTGTCTCCGGATCAGGGGCGAAACCTTGCAAGGCATAACAATACACTCGGGACGCATGATCTCCTGCTTGCCGTGAATTTCCTTGGAAATGACGACATAAGTTTTAACCTCATTCTTCCGTCTTTTCAGGAAACGGGTTTTGTCAACCTGGCCAAAACTTACGGTTTAAACTGTACCCGGAAACTGAATGTCAGGACTTTTGATAACAGCCCTTTTGTCAGGGTTTTGATGGAGTTTCAGCGTAAGGCTTTGCCTATGGAAGTAAGTGAAATGGTATTGCGTGATTCTTATGGGCAGTATACCCAGGAATATCAGCGGATGACGTTTGAGTACCATTTGGGGTTTTAGCCCTCAGCCTAACATCCTTTTTAACAACCAAATGTTTACATCTTCGAACATACCTCATTAATTCCGCTCAATATTTGCTGACCTTTGATCTTGGCAGCGTAGCCGGTATCGATAAACATGTCAAAACAATGAAATTCATAACAAGCCCCATTATTATTATCTTACTTAACTTCATTTTTATGTCAGGCATCATGGCACAAAGTAATGGCAGTCTGAAAATTGCTTTTTCCAAAGGAGGACAGGAGGAGAAATACAAACTGTATTATACATATTTGCAGCAAATAGATAAAAATATTGAATGTGTGGACATGTCTCAGCTTAAAGGTGCTGAAGCCGACAAAGAACTCTCAGGCTGTGCCGGCTTGGTACTTACCGGTGGTCCGGATATCTTTCCGGGACTTTACAAAAGAGAGGATAAAATTGCAAAGTGTGAGAAAGTCGACCGGGTAAGAGATGGCCAGGAACTGATGCTGATAAAGAAAGCACTGGAGCTAAAGATGCCAATCTTTGCGATTTGTCGTGGGGAACAGCTGATGAATGTAAGCCAGGGAGGCAACCTGTATGTTGACATCGCAACAGATATTCCTTCCATGATCACACATCGACTGGCAGGTGAACAAAAGGCGACACATGAGATCAATATCCTTCCCCGAACTTTTCTGGCCGAGCTTGTGAAAGTGCCGCAAGGTAAAGTGAACAGCTTTCACCATCAGGCTGTGGATAAGCTGTCAAGTGTTTTTGTGCCCTGGGCTAAGGCTCCGGATGACATCATCGAGGCTTTCGGGTGGAAAGAACCTATTGGGAAGTCATTCCTGATCGCTGTTCAATGGCATCCTGAAAGAATGATGGAGGATAATCTCTTCTCAAAAAAGCTCGCAGAGCGATATATGGAAGAAGTGAAAGCCTACGCGTCTAATAAGCATTGATTTTGAGATTGGGTCACTCGTAGGATACAAAGTCTTCAGCGAAGCTAAATCCTTTTTCTGATTGAAACCCCAATGATCATCTGGTAAAATCAAGAATGATGTCTTCCAGATGTGGGAATTGCTTCAGTAGATCCTCTCTTTTTCCGTAGTTGATATCCTCAAAGTCGAATCCGGGAGACACAGTACATCCCACCAGGGCAAAACCTTTTTTTTCTGCCAGTGAAGCCCCAAACCAATAGCCATTCGGGATCATCAGCTGCGGGATTTCTCCTTTGTCCAGACGGTTTCCAAGAATTGCTTCTTCCAGCATCCCTTGCTTGTTAATGCTTACGATCTTCAATGGGTCACCAAGGTAGAAATGCCAGGTTTCATCCGCTTTAATCATGTGAAGACAGGAGAAATCAGGGTATTTTAACAGGAAAAATATGCTGGTACTGAAACTGCGATCCCCGGTAAATCTGGCAGGAAGTACGCTTGCAGGAATACGCTCGCTGGCCCTGTAAGTCTCCCGGTAATATCCACCTTCGGGATGTGCAAGCATCTCTAGTCTGTTGATCAGTTCTTCCGCTTCCATGACATTATTTCTTTTTTACGTAGGCTTTAATTTTTTCATTAAAGATCCAGATAAGCCTGAATGTAAGCATGTTGTTGTATTGTTTCCGGTCCCAGATAGAGATTCCATTGTCATAAGTCCGGTTCCGGATCTTGGCCATTGAATATGAGTATCGGAAATTAAATTTGAGTTTTTTATATAATTTGAATCTGCAATCCAGCAAGATGTCAAAATCGTTCGTATTATAAGGGCCTTTGAGTGTGGTATTGGTATCGCGTCGCCCGTTTTCCCATTCTTCAACTTTGATGAGTCTCCCCAAGGATGCGCCAGCGCCGAAGGTGAGTCCGCCTTTATCTTCGAAAATTACAAGCATTGGCACTTCGAGGTAATTCAGGTTGAGTTTGTAGGATCCGTCTTTTAGTGAGTCTGCCCAAATAGGGGCCTGGTAAGCGCCTTTTTGGCTATAGGTCGTTTCGAGGGCAAAAAACCATTTTTTTTTGGTTATAGGAATCATTGCCGTAGCACCCAGGTTCCAACCATACTTATGATAACCGAATACTTCATCACCGTCAACTTGTGTTGCGTTCATCCCTGCGATGATGCCACCCCGGATGATCTGGGCCTCGGCAGCCAAGCCAGCAATAAGCAGGAATAGTATGGTGAGCAGTGATTTCTTGGTGATCTTCATGGCTAGAGGTCTATGGCTTCTTTGATGGAGAGGTTTATCCTTTTCCTGTCGATATCGACGTCCATCACTTTCACCCTGACTTTTTGATTTAGTTTCACAACTTCGTTCGGGTCCTTGACAAAGGTATGGGATAATTGGCTAATATGCACCAACCCGTCCTGATGAACACCCACATCGACAAAAGCCCCGAATGCCGTGATGTTGGTAATGATACCCGGTAAAATCATCCCCGGGATGAGGTCCTGGATTTTATTGACAGAACGGTCAAATTCGAAGGTGTCGAACTTTTTTCGTGGATCTCTTCCTGGTTTTGCTAGTTCTTGCAAGATGTCGTTAAGTGTGGGCATCCCAACCTTATCTGAGAGATATTTTCCGGGTTCTATCTTCGCTCTAAGTGTCTCGTTGCATAGCAACTCATCCATGGTACAGGCAAGATCTTTGGTCATTTTCTTTATCAGAGAATAACTTTCAGGATGCACAGAACTGGCATCGAGCGGATTCACCCCGTCACGGATTCTGAGGAATCCCGCTGCCTGTTCAAAAGCTTTGTCGCCGAAGCGAGGGACTTGCTTTAGCTCTTCCCGGCTTTTAAATGGACCATGTGCATCTCGGTATTCTACGATGTTTTTCGAGAGATTAGGTCCAATGCCGGATACATAATTTAACAGTTGTTTGCTGGCTGTATTCACCTCAACGCCGACATTGTTTACGCAGCTTATTACAGTATCTTCGAGGCTGGACTGTAAGGCTTTCTGGTCGACGTCATGTTGATATTGCCCCACGCCAATGCTTTTTGGGTCTATTTTGACGAGTTCTGCCAGCGGATCCATCAATCTCCGGCCAATCGAGACAGCACCTCTTACAGTCACGTCATAATCAGGGAATTCTTCCCTGGCGACAGGGGAGGCTGAATATACGGATGCACCGCTTTCATTGACCATAACAGCCATCAGGTCTTTGTCGAATTTGATTCTCCTGATGAAATCTTCTGTCTCCCTCCCTGCAGTCCCATTGCCTACCGCGATGACCTCAACTTTATAAGCATTGACGAGGTTGACGATTTTATTGATCGCCCCTTTGCTGTCGTTTTGGGGCGGATGCGGATAGATGGTTTCATTATGTAACAGCCGTCCTTGTTTGTCGAGACAGACTACTTTACAGCCTGAGCGGAATCCGGGATCCAGAGCCAGTACGTTTTTTTGTCCGAGAGGAGGAGCCAGCAACAACTGTCTTAAGTTCTCCACGAACACACGGATCGCTTCTTTGTCTGCTTTTTCTTTGGCAAGATTTCGTATCTCTGTTTCTATTGAGGGAGCCATCAGTCTCTTATAGCTGTCGTTTAGTGCTATTTTGACTTGTTTTGTAGATTCGCTGTATCCGTGAAGAAACTGTCGCTCCAGGGTCTCCAGGGCTTTATACTCTGGCGGGGCGATGTTGATCCTCAGAAACTCTTCATTTTCTCCTCTTAACAATGCCAATAGGCGATGGGAAGGCATCTTTTGCATCTTCTCATGGGCATCGAAATAGATCTGGTATTTCTGTCCAGCTTCTTCTTTCCCTTTGATCACCTTGGAGCTGATCTCTGCCTCATGCAGGAAAAGTTGCCTGATCCTGGCTCTTGCGGAAGCAGTTTCGTTAATCCATTCGGCAATGATGTCACGAGCGCCGGCAAGGGCATCGTCCAGAGAATTAACTTCTTTTTCTTTATTCAGAAACAAAGTCGCTTTTTGATTGACATCCATTGGGTTTTGCGCCATGAGCATGCGGGCAAGTGGCTCCAGTCCTCTTTCTCTGGCGATACTGGCACGAGTCTTCTTTTTGGGACGATAAGGAAGGTAAAGATCTTCGAGCTCCGCAAGCGTATTGGCTTTCATGATCTGTGATTCAAGTTCGGGGCTCAGATTTCCTTGTTCACGCAGGTTTTCCAGGATACTATCCCTTCTTTTGTTGAGGTCCAGCAAACGGGACATTAGATCCCGAATGTTGGTGATAACCTCTTCATCGAGACTTCCGGTCATCTCTTTACGGTAGCGGGCGATGAAAGGAACAGTTGCGCCTTCTTCAAACAATTTGACGGTTTTTTCGACCTGCCAGTTTTGGATGGAAAGTTCTTTGGAAATAATACTGATATATTCGGGATTCATATCGTTTTGTGAATGACTGCAAAAATAGGAGAAAATTGGAAAGAAATGGTAGACTCGTAGACTCGTGTGATCGTGTGCCCGTATGAGCATGTGCCCGTTGACGTTAAAAACGTTTTTACCATGCACGATCATACGAATTCCCGCCAACGCACATACGCTCATACGTTCACACATGCAAACGATACTACGTTTTTTAATAAAAAAAGAGGCTGCCAGAATCACCCGACAGCCTCTCTATTCATTAGGTTAAAAAAATTATCGAATCAAATTCAAGCTTCCTTTCAACTCCCCTTCTCTGTTAGAAGCATCATTCGCTTGTCCAATAAATTTAATCAGATAGATATAACTACCCATTGGTGCAGGAGATCCTTTAAATTCTCCATCCCAGCCTTTGTGGATGTCATCCGACTCGAATACCATTTCGCCCCAGCGGGTAAAGATATACATGTGGAACTCGACAAGTGGTGTATAGCAATAAGCTAGGAAGATGTCGTTGATGTTATTACCATCAGGAGTAAAGGCATTGGGAACCCAGACCTTTGTACACAATCTAACCTCGACAGTATCCATGGATGAACAGCCTGGATTGGTGGCGATTACCCAATAAAATCCAGGGATTGTGACCGTAAAGACAGGATTTGTACTGCCATCTTGCCACTGATAGGAAGTGGAGTCATTGAATCCGGCTGTCAGTTTGAAATCTACACCATCACAAACATAAGCGCTGTCAGGTAGCATCAACACTGGGGTAGGATAGACGCGCAGGCTCACTTCTGTTGAATTCTTACAGCCATTTAAATCTGTCCCTGTAATTGTATAGATCGTTGATTGTAAGGGCGTTGCCCAAACAACCGGGCCAATTGGCGAGGATAAACCTGAAGTCGGGAACCAGGCATAGGTGTAGGCTCCAGTGGCTTTCAAGGTGACTGTAGAGTCTTTACAGAGATAATCAAACGGTGGTGTCACTTTGATGACGGGTAGCTGGTTGACAGTTACCTGAACAGCATCGATGTTTTGACATCCGTGGTAATCTGTCCCTGTAACGGAATAAATGCCCGTAGCGGTTGGTGTGATTATGATCGACTGGCTGGTTGCTCCACTGGACCACAGGTAGGTATAGGCACCAATGGCGGTCAGTTCTGTCGATTCCCCGCGGCAAATAGCACGGTCGAGACCGGCGTCGACTACTGGTAAAGGATAGACAGTGACGATGACATTATCTGATTTGCTACAACCACTTAAAGTTACCATAACAGTATAATTCGTCGTTACCATTGGTTTTGCCCATGGGTTTCCAACGTAAGCTGAACTAAGTCCGGCTGCAGGTATCCATAAGTAAGAACCGCCACCTGTTGCATTCAGATGCACGCTGTCACCCAGGCAGACCTGGACATCGACGCCTGCATTTGCAATAGGTAATGGTTTTATAGTCAGTTTCATCTTATCCGTTGAGTCGCCACAATAAAGCTGGCTATTGACGGCATGCATCGACAGCCATACAAAACCGGCAAGCGCATCTCCTGCACTCGGCGTATAGGTAGGATGTAATAAGGTGATGTTGTCGAAGGTCCCGCTGCCTGTAGATGACCATACATAAGAGGTGGCATTAAATACCGTAGAGAGATTCAGTGTATAGGCAATTCCCTCACAAAGCACCGTGTCTGGTCCTGCATAAGCGACCGTGAAATCCGACAGATGTAGTGTAAAGGAGTGTGTGGTGCTACCGCATGGAGGGATGCCGTTGACAGTAAGGGTCAGAATACAACTACCGTTTGTGATGTCATTAAGTCCCGGTGTATAGGTAGGCGCCAGAATGGTTGGCGTATTGAAAGAGCCATCTCCTGTATGTGTCCACTCTACAGAAGAGAAGTTGGTGGCTGTTGCCCAGGTGATGTGCAGTTTGAGGTTTCTGCAAATCGTGGTGTCATGGCCACTGTAGGCTGTTGGTGGCTGATTTACTGTAACCATGATATTGTTACTGGTAGCGTTACACGCAACAGTGTTTAGAGTACTGGTCACGATTCTCCTGAAGTACTTGGTGGCTGTCAGTGCTGCAGAAGTATAATCAAAGGCAGTTGCACCGGCGATATTGGTCCAGCCGTTTGTGCCATTCGGACTAGCCTGCCATTGATAAGTCAGGGTGCCAGTGCCGCTTGCCGGGGTGGGGTCAGTGAAGGTTGCAGGGGATGATCCGCTACAAATAGTCTGGTTGGCAGCAACCGCACCTGCAGTAACTGAATTGATCGTTATCATCACAACATTGGAAGTATCAGTACATGTTTTTCCATTGAGGGTACTGGTGACAATTCTTCGGTACCAGGTGTCAGCTGTAAGTGATGGACCAGTATATGTGGCAGCAGTTGCGCCAGCGATATTTGCCCATCCAGTGCTGGCATTGGGTGCATTTTGCCATTGGTAAGTCAATGTTCCTGCCCCTGTTGCAGCAGCACTTACAGTGAACGGAGCAGGAGCGCTGCCACTACAGATTGTCTGATCCGCAGCAATGACGCCTGAGCTGACATTGTTGATCGTTACCTTCAAAATATTGCTGGTGGCAGTACATGGAACTCCATTAAAAGTACTGGTGACCACTCTTCTGAACCATTTGTCTGCGATCAGGGATGGAGCGTCATACGTTGTTGCAGTAGCCCCATTGAGATCTGTCCACGGACCTGCTGCTGCCGGGGCACTTTGCCACTGGTAGCTTAGGGTGCCGCTTCCCGTAGCAGCCGTTCCTGCTGTAAACGGAACAGGATCGTCTCCATTACATATGGTCTGATCCGCAGCGATAGTACCTGCCGAAACATTATTGATCGTGATACAGATGACATTAGTGTATGCTGAACACGGAACAGTATTAAGGGTACTGGTGGTTATTCTTCGATAACCCGTATTTGTTGTAAGGGTTGGGGCAGAATATGTTGCTAAAGTTGCTCCTGGTATATTTGTCCAGGGACCACTTGGGCATGCACCGGTTTGCCACTGATAACTAAGCGTACCTGTTCCTGTAGCAGCAGTAGTCACGGTAAATCCAATCGGGGCAGCGCCGCTGCAGATTGTCTGATCTGAGGCAACAGTTCCTGAAGTGACATTGTTGATGCTGATGGCCAGAGTATTACTCGTTGCCGTACAGGTGTCGCCGTTCAGGATACTTTTTACAATTCTATGATACCAGGTATCTGCCGTAAGAGACGGTGGCGTGTACGTAGCTGTCGTCGCACCAAGGATATTTGTCCAGGGACCCGTAGCACTTGTCCCGGCTTGCCACTGATAAATGAGGTTACTTCCAGTAGCTGCCGTGCTAACTGTAAAAGCAGCAGGAGTTGTGTTGTAGCAAATGGTCTGGTTGTTTGTCACCACACCTGCTGTCACATTATTGATTGTGACTTTTATAGCAGCAGTCGTTGCCTTACAGGCAACAGTGTTTAAGGTGCTTGTTACGACCAGGTGATACCAGGTGGTCGTTGTCAATGCAGGTGGACAATAGCTCAGTGTCGTTGCACCGGCAATATCTGTCCAGCCACTTACCCCGGTAGGACTGCTTTGCCATTGGTACGACAGCGTCCCCGTACCCGAAGGCAGCACAGGAACTGTGAAACAATTAGGGATTCCGCCACTGCAGATGGTCTGGTCAGCCGCTACGGTGCCTGAAGTTACAGAGTTAATGGTAATCTTAATGACATTTGTCGTGTCAGAACAACCTATAGGAGTGATCGTACTTGTAACGATACGGCGATACCAGGTGTCAACAGTAAGCGCGGCTGGTGTATAAGTTGCTCCGGTAGCCCCTGTGATGTTAGTCCAGATTCCGGTGGCACTCGGTCCGCTTTGCCACTGATAAGATAAGGTGCCGGCCCCGGTTGGAGCTGTTCCATTGATCAAAGTAGCAGGGGCAGTGCCACTGCAAATCGTTTGGTTCGTAGCAATAGTCCCTGGAGTGATGGTGTTTACTGTTATTTTAACACTATTGCTGTTAGCAGTACAGGCTTTCCCATTCAAGGTGCTGGTTACAATAACCTGGTACCAATGGTTTGCCGTTAAAGCAGGTGGTGCATAGGTGGCAGAAGTTGCGCCACTAATGTCAGTCCATGGACCAGTATTGCTGCTGGTGCTTTGTTGCCATTGGTAGCTTAACGTTCCAGTTCCCGTAGCAGCTGCAGTAACTGTAAATGCATTGGGAACAACATTGCTGCAGATCGTTTGGTTGGTGGCAATTGTGCCTGCAGTCACATGATTCACTGTTACTTTTACGATATTGCTGACGGCGGTACAAGAAACGCCATTTAGGGTACTCGTCACGATCCTTCTGTACCATCTGTCTGCCGTCAGAGCCGGTGGTGTGTAGGTTGCGCTCGTAGCTCCCGTGATGTCATTAAATGTTCCTGGTGAACTGGTAGCCATTTGCCACTGGTAGGTGAGCGCACCGGAGCCAGTTGCCAGGGTATCCACTACGAAAACAGGAGGAACAGTGTTGTTACAAATCGTTGTGTCAGATTTAATATGACCAGCAGTAACGAAGTTAATCGTAATTGCCAGTGAAGACGTGGTGGCAGAACATGTATCTCCGTTTAACGCACTATATACAATACGGTGATACCATGTGTTTGCGCTTAAGGCTGGGGGAGCATAGGTAGCGATGTTTGCGCCTGCAATGTTTGTCCATGGACCGGTGGCGCTTGTTCCACTTTGCCATTGGTACAATAGGGTCCCGGTTCCGGTTGCATTGGTCGTGGTTGTAAATGGCGCAGGAACTGTTGCCTTGCATATGGTATGGTTTGTAGCAACAACACCAGCTGTCACATTGTTGATGGTGATCTTGATCGCATTTGATGTTGCTGTACAAGGGATCAAATTGAGGGTGTTTGTAATGACCAAATGATACCAGGTATTGACAGTCAGCGCAGGTGGGCAATAACTAAGTGTTGTTGCTCCGGCGATATTGTTCCATCCTCCGACTCCGGTGAGACTGCTTTGCCATTGGTATGTCAGCGTCCCATTGCCGGCTGGTAATACAGGTACGGTAAGGCATGCAGGAGTTCCGCCACTACAAATGGTCTGATCAGCCGCAATTGTTCCGGCAGTTACTGAGTTGATTGTAATCTTGATGACATTGGTAGTGTCAGAACAAGGCATCGTTGCCAGTGTACTGGTTACAATTCTTCGGTACCAGGTGTCAACGGTGAGTACAGGTGGTGTGTATGATGCCCCTGTTGCTCCTGTGATGTTGGTCCATATGCCTGTCGCACTAGGTCCGTTTTGCCATTGGTATGACAAGGTTCCTGCTCCTGTTGGTGCAGTGCCATTGACAAGTGTTGCCGGAGCCGTTCCACTGCAGATTGTTTGATTGGCAGTAATTGTTCCTGGCGTAATTGTGTTAATGGTGACTTTTATTGCGTTACTTGTTGCAGTACAGGCAATACCATTCAGGGTACTGCTTACAATTAACTGGTACCAATGATTAGACGTTAATGCCGCTGAAGTATATGTAGCGCTGGTTGCACCTGTGATGATTGTCCATGGCCCGGTACTACTTACAGTACTTTGTTGCCATTGATAGCTCAAGGTTCCACTGCCAGTGGCAGCAGTAGTTTGTGTAAATGCATTGGGAATTACATTGCTGCAGATGCTCTGGTCAGTGCCAATGATGCCTGCAGTGACATGATTTACAGTTACTCTGACGATATTACTGACTGCAGTACATGCAACGCTATTTAGAGTACTCGTTACAATCCTTTGATACCACCTGTCAGCCGTTAAAGCCGGGGGCGTATAAGTTGCGCTTGTAGCTCCGGCAATATTTCCCATAACACCACCTGAAGTGGTAGCCACTTGCCATTGGTAGGTAAGCGCACCCGATCCTGTTGCCAAAGTATCTACTGTGAAAGCAGGAGGGACAGTATTGTTGCAAATTGTGGTATCTGAGCCAATATAACCTGCAGTGACAAAATTAATTGTAATTGCCAGTACTCCGGTTGTGGCGCTACAGGTATCTCCGTTCAAAGCACTTTTTACAATTAGGTTATACCAGGTATTTGCTGTCAAAGAAGGCGGGGCATAAGTTGCAGATGTGGCACCTGCGATAGCAGTCCATGGACCTGTGGCGCTCGTCCCAATTTGCCATTGGTACAGTAAAGTTCCAGTCCCTGTTCCAGGAGTTGTCACAGTAAATGCTCCGGGAATGGAGCCTTTGCAAATTGTTTGGTTAGCAGCAATCGAACCTGCAGTGACATGGTTAATAGTAATATGAACGTCATTGCTGGTTGCAGTGCAATTGACGGTATTCAGTGTATTGGTTGTGACCAGGTGATACCAGGTGTCGACTAGTAAAGCTGGAGGACAGTAGGTTAAGCTGGTAGCCCCGGCAATATTGGTCCAAGGCAGTGTCCCAGTCGGGCTGCTTTGCCATTGGTAGCCTAAGGTTCCATTGCCTGCAGGAGCTGTTGTTACTGTAAAACAGGCAGGAGTCGTTCCACTGCAGATGGTTTGATCAGCAGCAATGACGGCAGGGGTGATATTATTAATGGTAATGGCGATAACATTGCTTGTTGCGCCACATTGTACACCGATAACAGTGCTGGTAGCGATTCTCCTGTACCAGGTGTCAGCAGTTAAAACAGGCGGCGGATAGGTTGCTGCTGTAGCCCCGGTGATAGCAGTCCATGGGCCTGCCGCGCTGGGTGCGTTTTGCCATATGTAAGTGATTGCACCTGATCCGGTTGCTGCTGTGGTGACAGTTAATGGTGCAGGAGCAGTTCCAGAACAAATTGTCTGACTTGTTGCAACAATACCAGCTGTAACATTATTGATCTGTACCTTAACAAAATTGCTTACAAAGTTACAGCTGACGCCATTTAAGGTACTTGTTAAGACTCGGCGATACCAGGTGTCAACAAACAGAGCCGTTGCCTGGTAAGTTGTTGCGCTTGCTCCGGCAATAGCAGTCCATGGAACGCCACCGGTCAAAGAGTATTCCCATTGGTAAGTCAGGGTGCCATCACCGCTGGAAACGCCTGTTTCAATAAATAAGGCGGGTGCGGAACCACTACAGATAGTTTCGTCGTTTAAAATACTGCTTGAAATAACATTGTTAACAGTTATCTGAACCACATTGCTGGTTGCAGTACATAATTTTCCATTTAAAGTACTGGTCACAATCCTTCTATACCATGTGTCAGCTGTAAGTGCCGGAGGTGTGTAGGTTGCGCTGGTGGCGCCGCTGATGGTTGTCCATGCAGTGCTTCCATTGGCGCTCGACTGCCAGATATAAGTCAGGACACCACTCCCAATAGCAGCAGTTGTTGCTGTGAGCGTTGCAGGAATGGTATTTGAACAAATGGTCTGGTCGGCGCCAATGACACCTGCAGTAATATTGTTGATGGTAATTTTAATGACATTGCTGGCTGCCGTACATGGCCATCCATTTACAGTACTATTAACCACCCTATGATACCAGGTGTCAACAGTAAGTGCAGGAGGTGTAAAGGTTGCTGCTGTCCCTGGAGGAACTACGTCAACCCATGGGCCGGTAGCACTGCTCCCAGTTTGCCAGTTATAGGATAAGGTCCCTCCGCCGGTTGCTGCAACCGTCTCTGTGAAAGCCGCAGGAATATCACCGGAACAGATTGTCTGGTCAGCAGCAATAGTTCCGGAAGTGATACTGTTGACAGAAATGGTGAAGGAACAGGAGTTGTAACACCCGTTAACATCTGTGTAGGCATAGGTGATGATATGTGGACCGACACCGGCTGTTAGCGGGTTAAAAGTTCCGCTACTAACCCCGGCACCGGAATAGATTCCACCAGCAGGTAATGCACCACTTAAGGCAAAGGACGGATCGCTGAGACATAGCGTCTGATTCGCAGGAGGCGTCATTACAGGTAAAGGATTGACAGTGAAGGTGAAAATCCTGTCAGGTCCCGTACAGGTATTAGCCGAAGGCGTTACATGGATCGTTCCAACCAAAGGTGTTAAACCTGTATTTGTCGTAACAAATGAAGGAATTCCTGTTGAGTTCCCAGTGGAAGAACCTGCCAAACCAATCCCCGTTGTCGTATTGGTCCATGTGAAAACGGTTCCGCTGACATTACTAGTGAAGGTGACAGCAGTTGTTGAACTTCCGACACAAAGACTTTGATTGCTGATTGTATCAACTTTAGGTGTTGGGTAAACCGTGATGTAAAAATCTTGTTGAGGACCAGGGCAATTATTTGCCTTGGCAGTCACTTTAATGATAGCGGTTTGAACCGTATTCCCTGTATTTGCTGTGAGGAAAGATGGAAGTGTTGGGCCGCTTCCTGAAGCAGGAAGGCCAATTCCAGTATTATTGTTGGTCCAGCTAAAAGATGCACCGGCAATATTACTGGTAAAATTGACCACTGGTGTGTTAAAGCCAGCACAATACTGTGATGCTGTTACGTTGTTGGTAACCAGAGGGGTAGGGTTCACCACTACTGTCGTTAAGGCGGTGTCAGAACATCCGTTCACATCTTTTACGATCACCTGATATTGCCCTGCAGCTGCCATAGGCGCATGGAGAATACTTGGAGTCTGGCCAGTAACATTATAGCTGTTTGGACCAGTCCAATGATAGTTTGTCATGCTGTTTGGTGTTGAATTGAGTGACAGCAATGAATCCTGGCAAACAGGACTGTTACTTGAAGCCGTGGCGATAGGTGGTGTCCATACGATAACGGTAATTGAATCAACTACGGTTGTATTGCCATCAAATACTGAGGCATAATACTTGGTTGTCGTCAAAGGATGAACCATCATCGAATCGGGAGCCGTAAATGAAGCGGGTGGGGCCGGCAGTGGCTGCCATGAATAGGTGTAATGAGTGGACCCACCATTGGCAGAGAGTTTTATTTTGCATGTGTCACCCGGGCAAATGTGAGTAGGAGTTGCAGTAGCTACAACATAAAGTGGCCCGTTGAAGAAAGTAACTTTGACAGTATCTGCAATGCTGGAACATCCAGTAGTAGTATTTGTAACCACCAATGCAAATTTTGGTGGGGGATTTACCAGATTCGTAGTGACAGGGTTAAGTATTGTTGCGTTGGTCAACAGACCTGCCGGAGTCCATGCGTAACTACAACTGCTGCAGCCGCTTGCAGTGCCTGCCAGGGTAGTTGTGGTCCCATATCCGATGCTTTGATCAGGACCGGCATTGGCAACAGGAAGTGGATTGACAGTTAGAGAAACTGTACTCGATAAGGCAGGGCAAGGACCACCTGCGCCATCCGGGTCATTGGTGGTCAGGGTAAGCATGATCGTTCCTGAGAATCCTGCTGGATGACAATAAATTGCGTTCAGCGTATTGGCATCAGGAGTGAAAGTGCCACCTGGGACTGAAGCTGTCCATGAAGCAGATGTTGCATTGCCGCCGATAACACCATTCAGCGTAATACAATTCCCCTGGCAGATAGCAGGGAGTGGGTTTACACTTAAAGTTGCCGCATGGTTGACCGTCAATTGCATAAAATCGCTGGCAGGCAAACAAGGACCAGTACCATCAGGATCATTCGTGGTATAGGTTAGCGTAATCACCCCTGAGAAGGGTGGTGGACCTGCCGGAGACATATATGTCGCAGTGGCTGAGTTCGCATTCGGCGTGAAGGTACCACCAGGAACTGAGGCGGACCAGCTTCCACTGCTGGCGCCTCCGCCAACAATCGCATTCAAGCTTGCAGAAGTGCCCTGGCAAACCGTTTGGTTTGGACCGGCATCAACGGTAGCCAATGGGTTAATGACTAACAACATATTGTCACTCACCGAACCACAAGGTCCGCTACCATCTGGGTCATTGGTGGTAATAAGCAAGGTGATCGTTCCATTGAAATTTGCAGGAGGTGTATAGGTGGGCGTCAGCGAAGTATTGCTTGGAGCGAAAGTCCCGATGGCAGGTGATGCAGACCAGGAGCATGACACAGCACTTCCTGATAAAACACCGGCTAAGGTTACCGAGCTATTCTGGCAGCTGGTCTGGTCAATGCCTGCGTTTACGATCGGGGCCTGGTTTACAGTAAGGATCATCAGGTCATTTACTGCAAGACAAGGGCCTGCGCCATCCGGGTCATTGCTTGTCAGCGTAAGCTGAATATTTCCATAAAATGACGCTACTGGTGTATAAGTGGCATTTAATGCGTTGGCATTTGGTGTAAATGTGCCACCGCTAACACTGCTCGTCCAGCTTGCTGATGTTGCACTCCCACCAAGGGAGCCATTCAGACTGGCTGTACCTCCCTGGCAAATCGTCTCATCGAGGCTGGCATTGACAGTTGCTGCCTGGTTGACAACGATCACCATATCATCAGAGACACTGTCGCAAGGACCGCTTCCATCAGGATCGTTTGAGGTAAGGGTTAGGGTGATTGTGCCATGATATCCTACAGGAGGGGTAAAGGTAGCCGCCAAAGTATTGATGTCAGGGCTAAAGACGCCGCCAAGCGGATTGGCAGACCAAAAAACCTTGGTGGTGCTTCCGCTCATGCTGGCCGCCAATTGAGCCGTATTGTCCTGGCAGATAACCTGGTTGGGGCCTGCATTTACAACAGGAGCCATATGAACAGTTATTTGCAAAGAGTCTTTAACAGTAGTACAGGGACCTATGCCATCAGGGTCATTCGTGGTGACTTTTAAAGTAACGATACCTGAGAAAGCTGCGGGGGGACAATAAGAGGCATTCAGCGTTGTGGCACTGGGATTAAAAGTCCCTCCGATGCCTCCGTCAGTCCAGGTTGCAGTAGTGGCAGCACCCCCGATAATGGCGTTCAGGAGGGCACAGCTGCCCTGGCAGATCGTTTCGTCAAGTCCTGCATCTATGGTAGCTGCATGATTAACATCCAGGATCATGGTATTATTTACCGACTGGCATGGACCAGGTGCACCATCAGGATCATTAGTGGTCAGAGTTAAAATGACAGCACCTGAATATGTGTTTATTGGAGAATAAATGCTGTTCAAAGTTAGGTTGTCTGGAGTAAAGGTGCCTCCCGGAACAGAAGCTGCCCAGGAACCGCTGATGGCACTGCCACCCAGGATTCCGTTTAGGACATAAGAACCTCCCTGGCAGATAACAGCATCTAGCCCTGCATCAGCAGTAGCCGCTTGATTTACCGTGACGATCATCGCATCCTGTACTGAAGGACAAGGACCGAGGAGGTCCGGATCATTGCTGGTCAAAGTAAGGGTGAAATTGCCGAAAAATATTGCTGGTGGGGTATAGATTGCAGTGAGCGTTGTCGCATTCGGAACAAAGGTTCCACCAGGAATAGAACTGGACCAGGTAGCAGCAGTAGTACTTCCACCTGTTGATCCGGATAAAGTAACGCTCGTTCCCTGGCAAATGGTTTGGTCAAGGTTTGCATCTACCGTAGCAGCTTGATTGACTGTTAATAACATAAAATCATTAACCGATGGACAAGGTCCTGCATTGTCAGGGTCATTGCTGGTCAAAGTCAGCGTGATGATGCCATGGAATCCTACAGGCGGTGTAAAGACTGCATTGAGGGTATTGGCATCCGGTGTAAAGGCGCCGACAGCAGGAGAGGCAGTCCAGCTAACAACAGTAGTACTGCCACCCATGATTCCGGCCAGTGTGGCCGTATTGTCCTGGCAAATGATCTGGTCAATACCGGCATTCAAGGTTGCGGCTTGGTTTACTGTTATAAGCATATTGTCACTGACGGCTGAACAAGGACCTGTTAAATCAGGATCATTGGTGGTGAGCGTCAGGGTGATGTTTCCAAAATAAGCTGCCGGAGCAGTATAAGAGGCTGTCAAGGTAGTGGCATTCGGGTTGAAGACACCGCCTACACCGCCGTCATTCCAGGTAGCGCTTGTGGCGCTGCCCGAAATACTCCCTGCCAGAACAACAGTTGTACCCTGACATGTAATTTGGTCAGGACCTGCATTGGTGATGGCAATAGAATTAACAGTCAGTATCATGACATCATTAACAGAGGGACAAGGTCCGGCAGGATCTTCAGATGTGAGGGTCAGCGTGACATTGCCGTTATACGTTGCCGGGGGCGTATAAATTGCATTTAAGGTTGCGTTCGAAGGTGTGAAAGTACCGCCGATGACTCCGTCGGACCAGCTGCCACTGACAGCACCGCCGCCAATGACACCACTTAAAGTATAGGTAGTTCCCTGGCAAATGGTTGCGTCGAGTCCTGCATTGGCAGTTGCCACGGGATTTACGGTTACAGTCACAGAATTGGTAGCAGCTGTATTAAAATTATCCTGGATATTAACAGTATAGACAGTAGTCACCGTTGGATTCACCGTGGGTGTCTGGCTCGTTGAAGTAAATCCGGCAGGGACAGAGGTCCAGCTGAAAGCATAAGTAGGTGGATCTCCACCAGAAGGATTTGCGTTAATGGTGCTTGAGGAACCAATACAAATCGTGGATGGGTTCGCAGATGGAGTCACTGCAAGTGGACCACCGATAATATTAATCAGAACATTACAAGGTAAACTTTGGCAGCCTGTCGTATTGTCTTTTACAACAAGAGTAAAAGTTGTAGGAACAAGCAATCCTGGTGTCACAGGGTTCTGTAATGTCGAGGTAAAGCCAGCAGGATTCGATGTCCAGGTGTAGGAATAGGGTCCGATACCTCCACTCGCACTTCCTGCTAATGTTGCAGGAAGTCCATAGTTAACAGAAGCGGTATTTCCACAGTTAGCCACAGGGATTGCACCTATGGTAATGGTTACACTAGTATTGGCTTTACAGCCTTTGTTGTCTGTAACTGTTACAAGATAGTTTGTTGTCACGAGTGGAGAAACAATATTTGGTCCGGCGGAGGTGCCGATATTTGGACTCCAGACATAAGTGTAGGGTGTCGTTCCACCTGCTGGAACAGCTGTAATGTTTGCAATGTCTCCCAAACAGACTACCTTATCATTGACAATACCTGAAATGTCCGTTTCTGTAATAGTAGTCGTAATAGCTGGATTCACCGTGATGATCAGTGAAGTTGTCGCAACACAGCCTTTCGCGTCGGTAACAGTCACTGTATAGGTTGTGGTGACTGCCGGGCTATAGGTTTTTACAGCTCCGGTTCCACCGCTACTCCAGTTGTAACTATACGGCGAGGTTCCACCAAGGGCACTGGCAGTAAGGGTAGCACTGCCTCCGGTACAAACAATATTATCATTGGCAGTGCCCGAATTGTCGGTTTCTGCAATAGAAGGCGTTATTGCCGGGTTCACATTGATAGTGATCGAATTTGTTCCTGCACAGCCATTGACATCGGTTACAGTTACCAGGTAGGTAGTAGTGGTTGCCGGGTTCACTGTCTTTGAAGCTCCTGTTCCCAGGGGGCCGCTCCAGGTGAAAACATAAGGTGCGGTTCCACCAATACCTGCGGCAAGGATTGTTGCGCTGCCTCCAGGGCAAATTGTGTTGTCATTGGTTGTGCCACTGGCATCAGTTTCTGTGATGGTAACTGACAAAGCAGGGTTAACAGTAACAACTTTCGTCGTCAGGCCAGTACAGCCATTTGCATCTGTTACAGTGACAGTATATGTGGTGGTTACTGCTGGGGTGACAGTCTTTGTTGAACCAGTTCCGCCACCACTCCATGCATAAATATAGGGTGCAGTTCCGCCAACACCGGTTGCGGTTAATGTTGCGCTACCGCCCGGACAAATAATATTATCATTGATAACGCCAGAAGCATCCGTTTCAACAATGCCCACTGTTAAAACAGGATTTACATTGATGGTGATATTAAAAGTACTTGTACAGCCATTGGCATCAGTCGCAGTAACTGTATATGTTGTCGTTGATAAGGGGAGAACCGATTTCGACGGGCCCGTACCTATTCCACCGCTCCATAGATAAACATAAGGTGCTGTTCCGCCACTTCCAGCAGCGGTCATCGTAGCTGTGCCTGCCTGGCAGATAATATTGTCATTTGGCGTTCCTGAATTGTCAGTTTCTGTGATAGAAACCGTAAGTGCCGGGTTTACTGTAATGGTCTTCGTCGTAGTTGCTGTACATCCGTTTGCATCAGTAACAGTTACGGTATAGGTAGTCGTAGAAGCAGGGTTTACTGTTTTTACAGCCCCTGTTCCTATGCCGCCACTCCAACTGTAAACATAGGGTGAGGCACCCCCAGTTGCACTGGCAGTGAGCGTTGCACTACCACCTGGGCATATAATATTGTCATTGGTTAACCCTGAAGCATCAGTTTCAACAATGGAAGGTGTGATGACAGGATTCACAGTGATGGTGATGTTTTTGGTCGAAGTACAACCATTGACATCTGTCACCGTTACTGTGTATATTGTTGTTACTGCTGGATTAACAGTTTTTGTGGCACCAGTGCCACCACTACTCCAGGCATATACATAAGGTGATGTTCCTCCGCTGCCTGCAGCGGTTAAGGTTGCACTTCCTCCAGGACAAATAATATTGTCATTAGCATTTCCTGAGTTGTCAGATTCAGTGATATTTACGATTACGGCAGGATTAACGCTAACCGTGACACTGGCTGTGTTAACGCAACCACTGGCATCAGTGGCTGTTACCGTATAAGTGGTTGTAATCGCAGGTGTGGGGCTCTTTGACGCCCCTGTTCCCAATCCGTTATCCCAGGTATATACAAATGGTGCCAGACCGCCAGTGGCATTGGCCAGGATAGTAGCTGTACCCCCGGTGCAAATAATATTATCATTAGGGTTTCCGGAAACGTCAGATTCTGTGATAGATACAGTGATGGCTGGGTTAACGTTAATCGTAACGGTCGTTGAGCCGGAACAGCCATTCACATCAGTAACTGTCACAGTATAAGTTAGCGTACTTAGCGGATTCACCGTTTTTGTAGCACCCAGGCCAAGACCATTGCTCCAGCTGAAGACATAAGGTGCTGTACCTCCCGTTGAACTTGCCGTGATGGTAGCAGAACCACCCGGGCAAATAATATGATCATTGGCAATACCTGAATTGTCAGTTTCAGCAATAGAAGGAACTAAAACTGGATTTACAGTAATCATAACTGTTGTCAAACCGGTACATCCATTGGCATCTGTTACAGTCACGGAATATGTAGTGGTGCTAACCGGACTTGGGCTCTTGGTTGGGCCTGTTCCTAAAGCGTTGCTCCACAAATAATTATAAGGTGCAATGCCTCCGGCGCCTGAAACTGTTAGGTTTGCTGTTCCGCCCGGGCATATAATTTTGTCATCGGCAGCTCCGGAAATGTCAGTTTCTGCAATAGAAGCTGTAATTGCAGGATTAACAGTAACCGTGACATTGGCTGTATTACTACATCCATTCGCATCCGTAGCTGATACAGTGTATGTAGTTGTGATGGCCGGGTTAACAGTCTTTGAAGATCCTGTTCCAATACCATTACTCCATGTATAAACGTATGGTCCGAGGCCTCCGGTGGCACTTGCCGTTATCGTTGCACTGCCACCAGGGCAAATAATATTGTCGTTCGCAGTTCCCGAAATGTCAGTCTCAGCAATAGATGGGTTGATAACCGAATTCACGTTAATGATAAAATTGGCAGTTCCTGTACAACCACTGGCATCGGTAACTGTCACTGTATATGTTGTTGTTACTGCTGGGTTTACGGTTTTGACAGCTCCCGTTCCAATCCCTGAACTCCAGGTAAATGAATATGGTGCTGCACCGCCACTACTGCTTGCAGTAAGTGTTGCTGAGCCTCCCGGACAGATAATATTGTCATTGGGTAAGCCTGAGGCATCTGTTTCTGTAATCGAAGGTACAAGCACAGGATTCACCGTAATCGTTACGGAAGTAACACCTGTGCAACCATTCGCATCAGTAGCTGTTACTGAATAAATTGTTGTAATAGCCGGACTTGGAGATTTGCTTGGACCTGTCCCCAGGCCATTATTCCATAAATAGGAATAGGGTGCAACACCACCGACGCCGGTGGCTGTCATATTAGCAGTGCCGCCAGGGCACAAAATTTTATCATCCGCAATACCTGAAATATCAGTCTCTGCATTTGTAGCTGACAATGGCTGATTCACCGTTACCGTAGCAGAGGAAGTCGTACTGCAGTTGTGTGAATCGGTAACTGTTACTGTATAGGCTGATGTCGTTGCCGGGGTGACAGTCACACTTGCTGTTGTTCCCATGCTTCCGCTCCAGTTATAGGAGTATGGTGCAAGACCACTGGCGCCTGAAGCGGTAAGTGTGGCACTCCCTCCAGGGCAGACGATATAATCATTAGATGTGCCTGAATTGTCAGTGACAACGATAGAGCCGCTGATTGCAGGATAAACAGTCAACAGCATGGCATCACTGGTAAAACTGCAGGGGCCTGCGGGGTCATTGGTAGTAAGCGTAAGTGTTATCGGGCCATTATAGGCTGGAGGTGGGGCATAGCTGGCATTTAAAGTTGTGGCGTTGGGGCTGAAAGTTCCGCCGATACCGCCGTCAGTCCAGGTTCCCGTGGTGGCACCGCCACTGGCGTTACCATTTAACGATACCGAGGTTCCCTGGCAGATTGCCTGGTCAATATTGGCATTGGCAATAGCGAGGGGATTTACAATAACAGTAACAGTTCCCGTTGCTGGTGGATTGGCTGTGGCATCGTGCAATACAACAGTATACGTGGTAGTCACTGTCGGACTAACAAATGGATTTGCAAGGGTTGAGCTAAAACTACCGGGAACTGAAGACCAGGTATACGTATAGCCCGGTGGGTTTCCCCCGGATGGATTGGTGAAAAGCTGGGTCTGATCGCCAAAACAGATGGTTGAGGCTACAGCAGTCGGTCCAACAGCAGGAGGACCGCCTTGGATACTGATCAGGACACAACAGGAGCTACTCTTACAACCGGTGAAGTTATCCGTAACAACAAGACAGAATGTCGTTGGGCTGTTTAACGGTATTGTACTTGCTGTAGTCGTTGTGGCTCCACTGGAAATACTCGCGAGGGGAGTCCATGAATAAGCATAAGGTCCTGTGCCACCGCTGGCACTTCCTGTAAGGGTGGTTGGAGTTCCATAATTGACCGTTGAGGGCGCAGGACAATTGGCAACAGGTGTCGCTCCTACGGTGATGGTTACTGAGGATGTGCTTTGGCAACCCTTTGAATCTGTGGTGGTTACAACGTAAGTAGTCGTACTGGCAGGATTAACCACATTAGGTCCTGCAGAACTACCAATGTTCGGACTCCAGGTATAGGCATAAGCAAGTGTGCCACCGGTTGGAACAACAGTGATGCTGGCATTATCACCGGGACAGATGGTCTTATCATTTACTATCCCTGAAGCATCTGTTTCAGTCACAGTAGAAGTCAGCAGCGTGTTGACGGTGATGGTAAGTGTTGCAATAGCTGAACAGCCAAAACCATCAGTCACTGTAACAGTATATATGGTAGTCAATGCAGGGTTGACAGTGATTGCAGGATTCGTTCCCAGGCCACCGCTCCATAGATAAGTATAGGTATTTGTTCCGCCGGATCCACTGGCGCTAAGGTTGGCCGTGCCTCCGCTACAAACAATATTGTCATTGGCCGTGCCGGAATTGTCGGTTTCAGCGATGGCAGCCGTGAGGATAGGATTTACGGTGATTGTCTTAGACGCTGTTGCCGTACATCCGTTTTGATCTGTTACAGTGACATTATAGGTCGTAGTCACCGCTGGATTTACGGTATGAGTTGCGCCGCTTCCAAGGCTATTGTCCCAGAGATAGGTAACAGGATTGGTTCCGCCGGTCTTTGTAGCGGTAAGGTCAGCGCTGCCTCCGAAACATATTTTGCTGTCATTCGGGGTTCCTGATGCATCAACTTCTCCTATTGTGACGCTTAATGCAGGGTTTACGGTTATGGTTTTAGAAGCAGTTTGTGTACACCCGTTGGCATCAGTAATGGTAACATTATAAGTAGTTGTTATGGCAGGGCTTACTGTTTGGTTTGCTCCGTTGAGCAATCCGTTATTCCAGCTAAAAACATAAGCCGTCGTTCCTCCGCTGCCACTGGCAGCAAGGTTGGCACTGCCACCTGAGCATACAATTCCGTCATCAACTAAACCTGAATTATCAGATTCTGTGAGGGTGAGCGTGAGTGCAGGGTTTACTGCAACATTTGTCGAAGTACTTGCAATACAACCTACCTGGTCGGTGACGGTCACTGAGTAATTGGTTGTGGAAATCGGACTTACTGATTTTGAAGCCCCTGTGCCCAGGCCATTGTTCCAGTTATAGGTATAGGCGACAGTCCCGCCTGTTGCACTTGCCAATAAATTGGCAGTGCCACCCTGGCATAGCATATTGTCGTTGATGGTACCGGAAACATCAGTTTCTGTAATGTTAACTATGAGCGCCGGATTTGCAGTCACGGTTGATGAAGCCGTGCTGGTACATCCTTTGGAATCTGTAATCGTGACATGATATACTGTTGTGGTAGCCGGGCTCACCGTTTGGGTCCCGATCGCACTCAGGCCATTATCCCACACATAGGTTACGGGTCCGGTACCGCCGGTATAATTTGCGGTTAAAGTTGAATTGCCTCCCGGACAAATAATTCCGTCATTGGCAGTACCTGAGCCATCGCTCTCTGCTATAGAAGCCACAAGCGTTGCAGCAGGCTGAGTAATAGTCACTGGAGCCGTTGTCGCACAGAGATTGTTATCCGTAACAGTCACTGAATAAATCCCGGCAATGAGGTTGCTTGCTGTTGCTGTAGTTTGAACAGGTGCCGTATTCCAGGAGTAAGTATATGGGCCTGTACCATCAGTGGCTGTTACAGTAGCAGAGCCCGTATTGTTTCCAAAGCAATTTACATTAGTCTGGGCAGATATAGACGCTGCAAGTGCAGCCAATGGTTGTGTAATAATTACAGCCTGGTTTACCGTACACGCCTTCGCATCTTTAACGATAACGGTATAGCTTCCTGCTGATAATCCACTAAATGTCCCAGATGCCTGGTAGGTAGTTCCACCATTAATACTGTATTGATAGGCTGTTGTTCCGCCTGCCCCTGCAACAGTTACAGAGCCTGTAGCCAATCCAAAGCATAGGACGTTAACAGGTCCTGCCGTAATTGAAGATGACAAGGCCGCAGCTGGTTGGGTTATAGTCACAGGCACTGTTACCGTACAATTGTGGATGTCTTTTATCGTGACAGAATAAGGACCTACAGCCAGGTTGTTAAAAGTGCCGCTGGCCTGGTAAGTCGTTCCTCCGTCAATGCTATATTGGAATGGAGCTGTTCCACTGCTGCCTGCGATAGTTACGGTGCCTGTACTATTTCCAAAACAACTCACATTGGTTTGAGAACTAATTGACCCACTGGGATTTGGATAAATAGTAACTGCCGCTAATGTTTGAGTCACGGTCAAAAGACTAACCGCATCGGTAACAGTAACCGTATAAATATAGGATCCGGCAACAGTTGGTGTGCTGGTCGGGGTGACTGTGGTGGTATTACTCATGCCTGCATTGGCAACAGGATTACTCGACCAGGCATAGGTATAGCTGCCAGTGCCTCCTTGTGCGGTGACACTAAGGTTGATGGTACCTCCCAGGCAAGTAGCGGTTGGACTTGCAGAAGTCGCTGTGATCGCCAGCGGAATTCCTGTAACGTTAACAATAACTGCAAAAACTGAATCACAACCTGTCACGCTGTTGGTTACCGTGCAAGTATAGGTTTGAGGCGTAGTGAGGAAGGTTGTGGTTGGAGTCGCCCCTGTAGATGGCGTTGAGAGTTTTGCTGCCGGAGCCCAAACATAAGTATAGGTGCCAGCTGGCGTGACTGTCCCATTGAGCGTTGCCTGGTTTCCGGAAACTACTGACTGACCCGGATAGTTCGGGATCGGTGCCTGGTTTATCACAACGGCTTTTGTTGAGGAAGCGCCATTGTCACAGGAATTAGAGCCATAAACCGAAATGGGTGGTGTTGTCGTAGTAGAGGTAAAATGAACTTGTATCGAGGTCGTCCCTTGTCCGGAAATAATTGTCGCTCCCGTTGGCACTGCCCAATGATAGTCCGGTGGACTCACATTGGCAATTGCCGGAACCGAATAGGTTTGATACGTATTCTGACAAACAGTTGCCGGGCCCGTGATGATGCCTGCAGCCGCTGGCAAAGGCAATTGTGTGACAGATCCTGCTGTATAGGTCGTTGTGATTACGTTCCCATTGATATCCGTTATTTCCGAATTGTCGCCATAATATCCTGTAGTAAAGCTAAAAACGGCAGGTGTAGCACTATATGGATTACAGATGCATATAAATCGGACTTTAAACAACCATTCATTAACGACATTGTAGTTTTGAGATACATTAAACCAACCCAGACTGAGTTTTTTGTTCCCACCCGTTGCAGGATAGGTGTTTATAACAGCCTGACTCGCCGTGCCGATTAATGGATTGACCTGTAAGTCAGAATAATAAGGATTTGCCAAGGGTAGCATAGCCCCGCTTTTAAAACTAAAACGTGTGCTGTCATATAAAATATGAATTGATGCAGAGCCAAATGTTCCCAATAAAGTTCCTGGGATATTCAGGTAAAAAGTGTCTCCACAACACACATTTGTATTTTGGACCCAAATTGTTTGTCCCTTGGCACCAGCCGCTGCGATTAAAAAAAACAGAATAATATAGAGCTTCCTCATTCTAATAATAATTTCAGTTTAAAAAATAGATAGACCAGATTCCCCCCCTAAGCTATCTGTTGATGATCAGCATCCTTGATTGGTCAAATGATCCGTTATTACCTGATGCTGTCATGCGGTATACATACATCCCGGCGGATAGTTTACTTCCGTCAAAACTAAGGTTGTATATGCCTTGCGACTGATTCCCGTCATAAATTACAGCAATCTCCTCGCCAACAAGATTCATGAGGGTGATTTTTACCCTGGATGTCTCAGGCAGGTAATAGGGGATTTCTGTAATCTTTGAAAAAGGATTCGGGAAGTTATTCCCCAGGTAAAAGTTATGCTCATCAGGGACCATAAACGATGGTGAGGCTGTTTTTAATTCTATCCTTGGATAATGAAGTGTGGGTGGCGACAAAATACGACCATCGGCAGCGTTGATCTCACATTCGATATTTGCTTCAAGTTGCAGGTCTGCGGTGGCAGAAGCCCCGCCCTTGATCCTTCCCTGTATCAAAAACAAAGGATGATCCCTGTCGAAATTTACTGGATTTGCGCTGAACCACGCAATCCGGATCTCTCCGCGGTCAATGTTATAGATAAAGTTCTCCAGGGTCGATTTGATGTCCATCACTTCCAGGTATTCTGAGGGATAATCCAAAACGATCGTCATGGCACCCAGTCTAAGTGGCATTTCAGGGTAGAGCGGGATCTCAAATGTCTTTAATTCCTCAACTTTCAGCTCACCTGAAGTTTCAAGTCTTAGTCCGGGTTCCGTTTTGAGGGCGATGTTCGGGATATAAGAACTATCCACATCTCCTATTTTGATGCCATAGATCGTACGAATGGCATCTGTTGCCTGAAGTGCAACAGTATCCGTTACGAAAACCCAATCACCTGCTGGAAAAGAAGTACTTAGCCCGACAACGCGCCTGGCGATCAGCAAAGCATCAGCCGTGGAAATGGTATTACTCAGGTTAACATCAGCAGCTTTTTTTGTTACGGGCGACAGTTTTATCTGACCGACAGTATACCGCTGGACTTGCAAAGCATCACTGGCATTTATACCTCCTGTCCAAACCCGAACTGTTGAAGGGTTAAGTTTGTAATTTCCGCTTGCACTGCATTTGAATCCATATGACCCGTCAACAATAGAAGAAGTGGTATTGTCAACAGCAACCAGCCCTGGATAAGTAACCCTGTTGATGAGGACATTCCCCATCAGCGTCTGAACCGAATTTTTATATCTCACCGTGCCGGTAATCTTTGGCTGGACAATAACGGTAAACGTTTTGCTATTTGAATTTTGGCAAAGGCTAACCGGATTTGTATAGTTGTAATTGACAGTCTGAAGTCCTGCAGTAGCCAGGGCAGGGTTAAACATCCCGGCACTGGGGTTGTTAATACCCGTGCTCCCGGTGAAAGTTCCGCCCGTTGGAGTCACAGTCAACGCAAAGGGAACTGCATCTTTACAAACAGTATTCGGGCTGATTGCCGTGATCGATACGGTCGGTAATGGATTCACCGTGATGGTAAAGGTCTTTACAGGTCCGGGACAGGTATTGGCTGTGGGGGTAACTGTGAAAGTGGCGACTATAGCAGTTCCTGTGGCGTTGAGTGCGTTAAACCCTGCGATATTACCAGTGCCCGGACTGCTAATCCCGATGCTCGGCACAGCGGGTGTATAAGTCCAGGAATAAGTGGTTCCGGCAATGTCTGCGGCAAAATTGACAGCTGTTGTGCTTGTATTGTGGCAAACTGACTGGTTTCCGGGGGTATTGGTGATGTTTGGCGGGGTGTTTACCGTTACGGCAACGGTATTGCTCATGTCTGCCAAGCAGGTGCCGCCCAAAGCATTTTTGCCTTTTACTGCATAGGTTCCGGTAATGGTCTGTACGCCGAAATTCAACGCAGAACCAATGCCCATCAATGAATCTGCCGGGACACCATTTCGGTATAAGATATATCGAACATTAACGTCTGTAGCTCCGCCGACACCCACGCTTACACCTGTTCCTCCAATACAGTAAGAACCGCCTCCGGTAACTGTAAGTGCAGTTGGCGCAACATCTGCCACAACCATAACCTGCCCGTCCATGCTCCTGGTACAACCGCTGATGGCGTCTGTTGCAATGATTGTATAAATACCATTATTCGTATTATATAATCCTTCAAAAAACATGGGCATCCCTGTTCCCGGAACGCTGCTTTCCGCAGGAATTACCACTCCGTTGAGGTAAAGGCCATAGTTAATCCCCAGGTTTGTGTTGTCAAGACCGATCTGCACGCCTGATCCTCCTGTGCAAAAATGTCCGTTGGCAGGACTGGGTGTGACGACATTATGTGGTGAAGGAAGCGAACTAGTACTGACGCTGCCATTCGTGTATTTTGGTACAAGAGCATTTGAGGGGACATAGGTAACTGGTGAGGCCTGGGGAATAAACGGGACCGGGCTTAAACTCAAAAGCGTTGTCGTGGTGAATTTCAAAGTCAATAAGGTTCCTGATGCCAGGGTACCCGCTGTTCCTGCCCAGCTAATAGTGACATAGCCAGGGACTGCATTTCCAACAGTCAAAGTTCCTGTGTTAATGACAGCGTGTTTGTTTTTGTAACTGATATAAGTCAGGCTGGCATTGGCGTAACTGAGTTTGAGGTTAAATCCCGAAATTGAAGTAAAATCCTGGGTGTTTAAATTGACAAAGACCGTATCTCCCAAACAAGTATAGATCGTAGGGATAATAAACTTTACCGGAGGAGGCGTCACTGTCAGTAAAACCGCATTGGTGTATACCGGGGTACAGTATCCGCTTATCTTACAGCGATATTTGTAGTTGTTATAGGGTGTTTGGGTTGGACCCCTGACTTTCAAAATATTGGTGGTAACTCCTGTGTAAATGGCTGAGGCAGAAATGTTAGTCCAGGTAGTGCCTCCGTCGGTACTTACCTGCCATTGGTAAGTGATCCCGCCATAACCACTTCCACTGGCAACGTAGGTTGCGGTGTCGCCTGCAGCAATGGTCTGGGCAACAGGATTCAGGATTACCTTCGGTGCTTTATCCAAAATGAAACCATCATTGAAAACTGAATTTAAGACATTGCCGTCCGGATCGGAAATTTCACAAGCCCCAATATTCCAGGAATCCCATTTAAGTCTGGCAGAATCTGATAGGAATTTAAATTTAACTTTGATAAAAGGTGATTCATTAGCTAAAGTCATCCCGTTTAAATAAAACCATCCGACTAAAATTGCACCATAACCAGTAGCTGGCACACCTGGTGCAACAACGTTGTTAACATTGTTTGGCACAACCGCAGGTACCCCGGCCGGATAGGTTACTGGAATAAAGCCGATGAATTGCAGCGCAGACATTTTATAATAAAAGGAAGCCGATATTGAGGCCACATTGATAAGGTTCCTGACCTTGCAGTTCATAATAACTGTATCCCCGTGACAAGCATAGGTGGTGTCGAGGGTCATTTTTACAGTAAGCTTCACGTGAAAGATAGCACTGTTTGAATAAATCGTATTGCCGCATGCCGTGGCTTTCAGTCGGTATTTATAATTATCCATTGCCGGTAAAGCATTAATGACCCACAAAGTGTCATTGTGTGCGCCGTATGGATAAATACTTAAATCAATAGGCACATCCGTCCAAACAGTATAAGGACTGACACTATATTGCCACTGTAAGGTTGGAGATCCGCTGACAACAGCCCAGAACAAAGCGGATCCTCCATAGTCGGTAGTTTCTACGAAAGGTGGATCACTTGTCCCGGTTAAAAAAGAAGGATTGTTATTTGAAGCTGTTCCATTAATGAAATTCGCAGGGAGATGAATGCCTCCTCCTCCAACAAATTTACAACCTCCGGTATTCACCGTAGAAGCATAAGTAATGGTGTCAAACACCAAATTGCTATTCCCTGAAATGAAGTTAAACTGAAAATCACAGATTTTCCCGCTTGCAATGCTGGCCGCAGTTCCCGTCCAGTTGAAAACCAGATGTCCGGGTGTGCTTCCTGCCAGACTTGCCCCTGTTAGTGCAGCATTCAGGTTTGCAAGTGTCGGCGTGTTCATAACTGCACTTGAGTAATTTATGTTAAGCCTGATCGAGCTGATGTTCGACATATTGCTGACCATCAGCGGTACAGAAATGGTGGTCGCAGGGCAGGCAAAAGAAGGCGTGAAAGATACCCTGATGGGTGGCCCGATCGAAAGCTCTGCCGTGTCGGTCACCGCAGCAGGTGGACAAACAGTACTGATCAGACAGCGGTACATATATCCGTTCATTGCCAGGGAGACATTCTTCACTTTAAGATTCTGAGCAGTAGCATTGGTGTACAAAGCATTGTTAACCACATTGCTAAAAGTGACACAGCCATCGGTGCTGACTTGCCATTGGTAGGTCACGCCTATCGGGGTCCCGACTGCAGTGTAAACAACGGTGTCGCCAACATTGGCCTGTTTGTCAACAGGATTTAGCGTGAGGACCGGTTTGTATAAAATCGACATCATAAAAGTCTTGCCGTCATTATTGGGACTTCCGTCAGCAACATTATTTGGAAGGGTCGATGAGGCCGTAATAACATAATTTCCGCCGTTAAAAACATAGGCGGGATTCAGCGTGACATAGGTCGTTGACCCCGGGGCGAGGCTTCCTGTCCAGCTATATTGAGTCTGGCTGACAGAATTTATTGCCCAGTTGATTTTTGCAGATGTAAGCGCAAGAACGCCATAGTTTTTTAATTTCACGATGATCGGATATGTTCCGGCACAATATAAGTTCCTGGGGCTGGTAATAGAATCTATTCCGGCATCATTGTTGGTTCCAGCGGTATACCTTACACGCAGATATGGCACATAGTTAGTCTGAGCCCAGCCACTGGCCCAGCGACTGATATTGGCACCGGCAGTCGGGGACTTAACGCCCACGGCAAATTTGCCCGCTGCAATGCTGTTTTTTAAGTCAATATTGGCTTGATTTGTAGAAACTGAGCCTAGAACATAGGTTTTCCATAAATTCTGATCAGCAATTAGTGCTGTCGAGGCACCTGTGACATAGGTAAATGAGGGTGCTGCTATCGCCGCATAAATTTGACTTCCACTGGTAGACAGGTTCGTGGGATCCAAAGTCAATTTGGTAATAGCGGTTTGCATTGTCCCATAGGCGGTATTACAGAAATAGACCAGTTTAACTGAGTCAATTGTTGCCGTTAGCGGAATGGCAGACACATCAAACATAAACCAACCATACAACAATGGATTTACCGAAGTTGAAGTCCATTTTACAAGGCTGGCCTGATCTTTTGTTGAGGAGGTACAGGTCCCTGTCCAGTAATCCGCTCCCATCGGGTAACACAAGCTAACCTGTTGCGCCTGCCCTGAAAAGGCAATAAAAACAAGTAATAAAAAAGTGATTAATGGAGTAACTGCATTGTCAATCAGTCTCTTAAATGGTAATTTTACTCGCTTCATGGTGTCTCCCTGAATTTAATTTTAAGCACTAAAAGTATGAAATATTTACAATTCCTTAACATAGTGTTTAAGACACACCATAATTTAATTAGGTTGGCTGGGGGTTGAGAAAGTTTTTGGAGTGGGAGTGGGAGTGAGAGTGAGAGTGAGAGTGAGAGTGAGAGTGAGTGGGGGAGGGCTAGGGGATGTAGGAGCCGTTGGCGTCTCCTGCACATAAGGCCTTCACTGGAAGTAAATAGGTTGACGCATCTGTGATCTGGATTGTTGTATTCCAATAAACCCAGTCTTCCAGCGGGAATGTGGCTATCAGGCTCACAAAACGCCTTCCGATTAATAGTGCATCCTGTGAATTGATGTAGGATGACTGATCTACATCGGCAGCCTTGGCTGGCAAACTCGAAAGGTTATACAATCCTACGAAATGTTTCAGGATCGCCAGCGCATCCGCAGCATTCACTCCTCCCCATGCCTTGGTGCATTGGGGCTGCAGCGAATATGATCCCGTCGGCAGATTCGGAAAAATAAAGGAGCCATCGTTTTGGGTCATCGTGCCCCCAAATAAAATGCCGTTTCTGTATAAATCAAGATGGGTGTTTTTTAGTGCCGTTTGCTGTGAATTGGTATAATGCAGATCTCCACTCAAAGTAGCACAACTTCCTGGCGTTAGCGAGCCGTCGTGTGCACCCAACGGACAGCTCTGGTTCAGGCTGTTGTAAATGCTGCAGGCTCCTGGTGTTAATAATTCCCATGCCATCGGCGCTGATCCGTAAGTGTAAGTAAATTGCAAAATAACTGCCTGGATTTCAGCAAAAGTAATCGCCGAAAGTGAATGCCATTTTATCGTCACTTTGTTGTTTTGACTCATGACACTGAAACTGGCCCCGTTGAATAAAGAATTTACATTCGAATAACCTGTATATGTTAGGTTTGGGGTGTACGAAAAGCTCAGAAATAATGAATCGACATTCTGGAAATTCGAGAATTTAATTGGCACACTGATGATTCCGGCACAGGAAGTGTCGTTGGGAAGCGACACTTTTGCTACGTTTCCGCCGCTTTGCACATGAACCATCACCGTATCCATGTTTTTACAGCCACCCGCATCCGTCACGGTAACAATATAGTTTGTGCTAATTAGAGGCATCACAATCGTGGAGTCATTACTCGATCCATTGCTCCAGGAATAGGTATAGGGCGAATTTCCCAGGTTAGC
Organism: Bacteroidota bacterium; assembly: GCA_037132075.1. GTDB lineage: Bacteria > Bacteroidota > Bacteroidia > Bacteroidales > CAIXZF01 > JBAXPV01. The sequence continues at coordinate 13,847 of JBAXPV010000001.1, read as the reverse complement.
AGTAGCCGTGAGCACGGCATAAGATCCGGAATAAATCGTCTGATCAGGGCCGGCATTGATCAGCGGAACAATTTTTACATTCAGGCTGGAGGCCGGGCCGTTCCAGAAATTATTATACCCATAAACGCTGACATTCCCTGTAATAGCGCCATTGGTTGTGACCACGATGGTATTCGTCGTGCTGCTGCCGCTAAAGCCCGGGGGCAAACTCCAGTGGTAATGAAGGGCATTCTCGATGTGAGCAACCGTATAGGTCAGGGTGTTGCCTGACTTGCATGCGGTAATCGGACCGCTGATCGGCCCTGCACCGGCAGGCGGATTGGTCGGCTCTTTCAGCACAATAGTTACTCTTTTGTAAAACTTAGCCGGGATCGGGCAAAAATCATCAGAAGTATTAAAGGTGAAATCATAGGAACGATAGGTGGGCGCAGGGGAACAGCTCGTTGGAGCTTGCATATGAACGATGTCGGTCTGCCATCGGAAATGGGTCGACAAACTTGCCGTATTTGTGATGGGTGGGGCAGGCGTGAGTGTTGCACATGGCGGATGAAGACAGCCGCTGCTGTCGCTGGAAAACCCACTGCCAAACTGTGTCCCCCAGGCTGCTAAACTCACGTTTTGTGGCGTGGTCCCATCGGTTTGAAGCTGAGCATCAGCACAGTTGAGGTTAAAGTCAACAAGGCTTCCGGCGACAACCGTATCTACAAACTCAGTATAAATACCTGTTGAAGGGTTCTGAAAGGGAGGCGTGACGTCGGGCGGGAGATTGTTGGTCTGGGATGGGCCTGTCGGACAATTGAGCAGAACGATCTGCATCTCCCTGAATATCTCGGCGATTTTTGTCCCGCATTTAAACGCCGTCACTTTGTATGCCGTAATAAAAGCCCCGGAATTAAAAGAAGTAAAGCTTACTTCCCCTCTGTGCAAATCCACCATTGCAGGAACATTATTGACATTCTGAGCAGTTCCGGGCAAAGGACTCGTATAAGAATAACCAGGTGCATTACCTGTCATGGCTGCCGTTTGCGAAGTCATCGGGGCTGACCATTCATACGTAAGAGAATCCATTTCTTTGTCGCTGCCTATCGGGTTGTACGTAAAAGGATAACCGGTGCAGTTGACCGTCAGCGGTTTTTCCCCAAACACCGGACTGTTGTCCCAGCAATTGTCAGGGCTCTGCCCGGGATAGGCAAACATAACAGCCCGCAGCCACCAATCCTGGTTGCTTGAGTTGTAGTAATTTGTACAAGGGTTACGAAGACTGCCTGAAAAGGCAAAATACCATCCCCCCGCTGGAATCGGCCCCGCAGCTAAGTCAACGCCATTTGGATAGTTTAAGTCAGTGGTATAGGTATATTCTTCTACAGCTCCGGTATTGGCATAAAAGGGTGCCGGATAACAAGTGATGTGATAAAAGTCAGGATTGGCATTGCATGCAGGTGACAAATCTTTTTTTCCAAGGTTAACCGACGGGTATAAGGATATCGCAATGCCAGACGATGGAAAACCGGGCGCATTGGTTGCCAGGTACTCCGTGGTTTGAAAACAGGCGCTGCACCCCTGACATTCCCTGTAAACCCGCATGATAAACCGGTAATTCCCATTCGGCAAACATTCCCACGTGATCTCCCCGCCCATAAAATGCGAGGCGAAAAGATTGATGCTTGTAAACAAAAGGATGAATATTATTTGTATTGATTTTTTCATGATATTTTGTTTTATTTCACACGGAGTAAAAGACAGTAAAACTCCGTGCGAAACAATGAATAACTGAAGCTTCGTATGTCTTTGTGATATATATACGGATAAAGAACGTTACTAAGCTTTAGAACAGCCCTCCTCCGTCATACTGAGCGGATTCGAAGGATGGCTGTTGTAATTTATCTGAATAATATAATCTAATGTTATCATTTTATAGCGCGTTGATTTAAATTATGGAACCATTCGAAACTTCAGTTTTCAATATTCCAGCAAATTCAAATTATGTACCTAATAGTTCAATATCATTTTTCTATTCATTTTGAAATTATTTCCATCAATATTTACCTCCATTTCGTAAAAATATATTCCTTGCTTTAAATCGTTTTTATTGAAAATAATTTCATGATATCCAGCTGAAAAAATTTGTTCGGAAATGGTATTAATGTTTCTTCCTATCACATCCAGAACCTCTAGCCTGACAAACCCTTCAGAAGGAAGATAAAATGGAATAATCGTCGATGATGAAAAAGGATTCGGGATGTTTTGTCCTAAAAATGGCAATTCAAAATCCGCATGTATTTCAGGATAAAATAATTTTAAATCAGGAATTATATTTCCATCATAATCAGAAAATACTGTGCCCGATTCAAAGCTGAATTCTGGAATTAAACCAAAGCCGCTTTCTGTCATTTCAGCGTGTAAAATAAAGAGTGTATCGCCAGGGTGAATTCGTAATGGTTCAAGGCTATACCACGAAATTCTTAATTCATTATTTGTCGAATTAAAAACAATTTCTTTCCCGGAAATCATCCGCACCTGATTGATTTTTATTTTCGATGCATCGTAATTCATGACCATGGAAACAGATGAGATTTCAGTTTCATTTTCCATGACAATCGGGATGTCAACTGTATTGTTTATGTTCAGGCTGATCCTTCCTTTTGTATAGAGAAGTGGGATATTCCCTTCCTTTGCACCAGGCACATAACTTCCGTTGGCATCGCCGACACAGATCCCTTTTAAATGAATGACATGATTGTTGTTGGCGATCGTCGTAGTGTCATGCGAAAACAGCCATTCACCTGCAGAGAAAGAACTGATGATATTTACAAAACGACGCGCAATTTGCTGGGCATCCACCGTGTTGACATAACCCGATGCATTCACATCTGCGGCAAGCAGCTTCATCCCACTGAGACTAACGACGCCCGTAAAATATTTCATAATGGTGAGCGCATCGATTGAATTTACGCCACCCCAGGCTTTCGGCGTGGACGCGTTGAGCGTGTAAAATCCGTTGTTTAAACCTGTGAACTGGTAAAAACCCTGGCTGTCTGTCGTGTCTTTACGAAGTAAAGTTCCGGCCACTGAAGCGTTCACATAGGTATTGGAAAGCGCTGTGGACAAGCTGTTGTCATAACTTACATGACCATTGATATTTCCGCATTGCCCAAAACTGACAGCGCCATCCACGAAAATCGATTTGATGTTTAACTCATCATAGCCTGTATACTGACAAGCTCCCTGGACCTGCAGATCCCAATGGAGCGCACTGCTCCCGCTTAAGCCATAAAACTTAAACGCAACAAGGATTCCACTGTCGATGCTGATCGGGTTGAGAGAATACCAGGCCAGCTGGACTTTCCCGGCAGCTCCGTTCACCAATACAACGCCTTGATACAATCCGGCGTCGAGGTTCTGATAGCCCTGGTAGGTAAGCAAACTGTCGTTATAGTTGAGGGTAAGTGAAGCGGAGGCAACCCCCAGGAAATGTGTAACCAGAATAGGCACAGTGAAATTTCCGGGACAAATAGTCAGGTGTGGCGCGATAGTTTTTAGGCGCAAGGGATTGATGATATTCACATTGACAGTATCTGTTGCACTGCAGTTGTGTGAATCCGTCACCGTCACAATGTAGGTCGTGTTTTGAGCCGGGCTCACAGAGATATTTTGCGTACTTTCCCCGCTATTCCAGTGATAGAGGTAGGGCGGCGTTCCAGCACTTACCGTCGCTGTTATGTTTGTGACTAGAGCTGAGTCGATGCTTTGGTCAGGACCGGTATTGACGAGCGGAAGCGGATATCGGTTGATAACCATCTGGCTGCTGACTCCTTCACCACAAGCATTGGTCCCTTTTACCGAAATGCTTCCATAAGAATATCCGGGCGAAAAAGTCAGCGAGATGTGGTTGGTGTTGCTGAAACCTGAGATTCCCGGGGGAAGTGTCCAGGCATAAGCACTTGCCTCGCTGATGAAAGGGACAGAATAGTCAGCAGATATCGTCACCGCACAAATGTTGCTGGGCCCGCTAATTGATCCTGCCGGATTGGGTGGCGTCCTGACAACAAAGCTTAGGGTGTCATTGGTTTTGATGCTGTCAGCCTGTAATGCTGTATAGACTTTAAATGAATATACGCCAGCCCCTGAAGTGGCGAGGGTTCCAACATTAACATCGATGCTATCACCCGAATGCAGGGTGTCGGGAATGTTAAACCATCCGTCTGGCGCATGCACCGGGATGTTGCTGATGTTGTACTGCCCGAAATTCTTAATCCTTATTTTGAGAACTGGATTTCCCAATGGGTTGCAGGGTGCCTGAGGTTCAACGATTTTGCTGATGCCAACGTCCAGGGGATGATAAGCAGAGATATTGGCGGTATAATCTTCTGTCTCGCCATAGTTATACCAACCGCAGGGATGGATACCGTTCGGATCTGCCCCCTGGCGCAGGATCACCCTGAAGCGTGTCGTCCCTGGCTGTGCATTCATAGGAATGTGGATGTTCGCCTGCCCTGTATAAGGCCCGGCGTAGGGAAGCGCAATCTTAAAGGCCGATTCCGTTGCTTCATCAAAAATTCCATCACGGTTCCAGTCAACAAAAACCCGGGCAACCGTCGTATGAATGACGGTCCCGTAAATGGCAGAAAACGAGAAATTGTAATCGTGTCCCTGGCTAAGCTGTATGGGCGGGAGATTGCTGAAGTCAGTATAGTTATGGATACAGGTCGGGTTGTTTAAAGTAGGCAAGCCAATCCCATTATTTAAATTGTTGATCGTCACATTGCCAATATTCATCTGATAGGGAGTGCTGGTCTCCTGACCACCTGAAGTGCAATAAGGTGGCATGATGTTTTCAATTGTTACCGTTGCGCTGTCGTTGCTGTGATTCATGTCGCCGGCATATTCAACCCAGGCCTTTAAAATATAAACACCAGTGATAGGGAATGTGCCCGGGACAGCAAAGGTGAAGGTCGCCGTATTCAGCGACTGTATGCTGAACGAACAGGAGGCTGACACATTCTGATCAGGTGTGGGACCACTGATCCTGTATTTCAGGATACAGTTGTTTACCGTTGCTGTTCCGTAATTCTTCAGGATAATTTTAACAGTATCAGGCGGGGAAAGCTGAAGGCTGATACCGGATACAGGGCTGATGACAGACAATACTGCCATGTCATCATTGAGTTGAGCAGCCACATGGACCGAGGCTTTTGCCCTGCTGCTAACACAAGCGCTATTACTCATCGCCTGGGCATAAAATGCTGTATCAGAAAATAGTATATTTGTGATATATGTAAATCCTGAGCTGAGCAGACTTCCTCCTGACTGGCTGGTATACCAGCTTACTGGCGATGCAGCGTTGGCAGTGAGCTGCGCTGACGTGCCATAGGTAATGGACGGACTATTAACGATTGGCTGTTGGGGCGTATATTTTGAGTAAACCACCTGGGAAACGGAGTCATCTCCATGTTCAGGGTCATTGATCACACTTATCCATGCCTTCATATTGAAGAGTGCATCAGTACCGTTGACACTGAGATCGACCGGGTTTGTAAAGGTATAACTGAGGGTGTCACCCACTGCCAGTGGGGGTGAGAAGCTGACAACTTCTGTTACAGCCGCATAATTGGCATCTTTTCTATAGCCAGCTGTTAGGCCTGATAATGGGGCTGAACCGATGTTTTTGATTCTCATTTTGACGGGTTCCAGGCCCATGCCACATTGGTTAGTGGCTACTGTCAGTGCTTCAGCCCTGGCTTCCTGGGCAGAAGGGACAGCGATGGAAAAGTCATCGACAGATATTCCAGTGGAAGGAAAGGTATAATTGGAAAGGAACAGAAAGCGGAAACGCACAGGGTTTGTCTGCATGTTTAATACGCTCAGTATGTATCTTGCTCGTGTCCATCCGCTTGACATGCCTTCCCAGGCAGGCTCCCCGCTATAGTTTAAGTTGCCGATGGTGTACCAGTTGTCGCCGAGCAGGTCAGCATTGGGGTTGGTCCCATGTCCGAGTGTCGTCCAGCTTAGGCCCATATCCGTGCTGTATTGAAGCCTGAACCCGTCGGTAGCAGATTCGGTATTAAAATTGATCCAGCAGGAAAGACGGGCATTCACCACGTTAGAAAAGTCGAATGTGGGCGAAGTCAGCGTACAAAAAGCATTGTTTGTCAATGCTGAATTGAGGTTCACATCCCAGCACTTTGGCGGGGAATGGGCTGAGTTGGTCGTCGAATAGGTGGGACTTCCCCATTCCCACACGCTTCCGTTCGAGGCAGCACTGGCCTCCCAGAGATTAAGGGGCCCATCGAAATTGTCGCTGAAAGGTAGGTGCAGGGGATCAGAATATTGTAAAGAAACACAAGCCGCCGGACCTAAGGTAGAGCTCATGTTATGCGCTGCAGCCGCATCATAGGCAATAACCCAATAACAAAGCTGACTCGCATTGGTCATATGGGGCAATGAGGCTGTCCAGCTCGTATCAGCTGCCTGGTAACTCATCACAAGGGTATCAGTGGCGGCCCCATCGAGGGTATAGATAAGTTTTACGGCAGAGATCCCGCTGAGATCGCTTGCCTTGGCATGAACAAGGTAAGGACCTGGATTGAAAGTAATCCCCGACCATATTGGGTTGGCGAGGGAAAGCTGTGGTGGCGTCATCTCGGAAAATGACATTTTTACCAACACATTGTCGACATACCATCCCCTGTTGTTGTTGACATTGGGCGGACTGCCTCCGGGGCCGGGTGTCCCACCATCCGGTAAACGAAACCTGACTTTGGCATTCGGGCAGTTGGGGATCAGCAGGGAGATGTCAAATGTCTCCTGGCGATTCCAGGTGTTGAGCGGTAAGCTCGTCGGTGAGGACGGTGACCAGATCGAACCATAGGAGCTGTTGGTAAATCTGTTGCCATTGTTATAAAATGACCCGACTCCGGGAGATAAAAGAGTATTGTTATTGACATATTGAGTTACCGTTAGTTGTGTCCAGTTGAGGCCACCATCAGCAGAAACATCGATATAACCTCCGTCAAGCGGGTCTACTTTGCAGATCTGCCAATAGGTAAGGATGATAAAATAATTTCCGACAGTGCTGAATGATTGCGACGTCAGATAGGTCGTTTTTCCGGTTTTAACCTGGCATGAATCACAACGCAGGCTGTTTACGCCCTGGTGTATCCTGCTGTTATTGCCCCAGTCGTTGGAGCCGGGTACTGCCAGCTGCGATGAGATCATGCTGTCGCCCAACGAAGGTAACTCAAAGTCTTCATGGAAAGCAGTGATGAATTGGCTGTGGGCAGAAAAAGCAAGTGAGATAAGCAAACAAAATAATAGTAATTTCTTTCTCATATGAATATATGAATGTAGTGTTGGCGCATGATTATAATTAGTGACTAACCATCATTTTTTGGGTCACCCGTTTTCCTTGAAATTCAATGGAAACAACATACAATCCTGGCGGGAATCCGGAGGTGTCGATGCTGATTTTGTTGGATCCCTTTTTTACCCCGGTTTGTTTTGTAAATAGCTGCTGTCCGGTCCCATTGATGATGCTCAAAATTCCTTCGCCGCTTCCATGATTATCGAAACGGATATCCGAACGTTTGTCACAGGGGTTTGGAGAAATCTGCAAAAAGCTATGGGCAGGATCCAGGGTTCCGGCATACGGATTAAGCACGGATGTCAGCTCGAAATTGTCAATAGCCCAGCCGGCATAGGGCAAGCTATGGTTGTTGGGATAATAACAATAAAAGAAAAAGCGGAACTGCACTGGATTGGCGATATCAGGCAATATTGTTAAGTCATAAGCAGAACGATGCCAGCCCGGCATGCCTCCATCGTTGATGAAACCACTGGATCCGCTGTTATACCAATTGATGCTGTTCGGGTCGCCCATGGAGCCAAGGATTTTCCAGGTTTTCTGGCCGTTATTGTCAATGGCCAGGAATTCAACACGGGATTTATCCCCGCTGTAGGTGTCCACCCAATGATAAAAGGCAAGTGAGTCATAGCCATTGCTCAGGTTGAACAAGGGTGAATACAGGATGTCGGGATGAACAACAAAAGCATAATTGCCGTTGATTTTGGTCTTCCAGCAATTCGGGGCAGAATAGGGTGCATTAATACTTGCGTTGATCGGGCTGCCTCTTTCCCATTGTGAAGGACTGTTCACGCCTCCTTCCGTATACCAAGGATTCGTTGCTGAATCGAAAGTGTCAAGATACGGCACAGAGAATTCCGGAATCCCATAGGCACAAGTACTGGCAGTGTCGTTGTATTGCGCGCTGTCATTGGGAAGACTGGTAAAGGCCTTCATGCAAAAATTCCCTTGCGGAGCAGGGTAGGGCGGAAATGTATAGGTGGTGGTATCCCCCGGATTCAGGAGCCCAATCCACAGGCTGTTGACCTGGGGTGAATTGCCAATAATATAAGAAATTGGGATTGAAGTCAGGCTGTTCAGGCCAAAGTTATGGATTCTCACTTTTACATGAAGCGGGGCACCGGCAGGCTCAGCTCCGTTTGGACTGTAAATGCTGTCGATGCCAGCGTCTGTGTTATAGGTTTTGCTGATCCGGAAGTCATCGATAAAAACACCCGCATCCGTGATGAAGGCACTGGACGCAAACCGAAATCTGAATCTGACATTCCCATTGAAAGGAGCATTAAAAATAGATAATTGATAGCTCGACTTGATCCAGTTCACCGCATTGCCTGTCCATGCTGGTGAAGCCGGAGTGGTGGCCGCAATCGTGCCATTATACCAATTGACACCATTTGGGTCGTTGACTGTCCCCAGGAGTAACCAGTTGTTGCCATTGTCGATGCTGTACTCCAACATGCAGCCGTCGTTTCCACTTATGCCACTTTCAATATGGCGTTTCATCCAGAAACTGAGACTGGCGTTGACAATTCCGTTGAAAGCAATTAAGGGTGTGCTTAGTGTACAGTTGGCATTATTGCTATAGCCGCTGCTCATATTGAGGTTAGTCCCCCATAAATAATGGAGCGAATGGGCATAATTGGGAAACTGGCCCGGATTTACCGTGTCATGAATCCAGCTTGTCCCGCCTGTACCTCCTGCCGTAAACATCCCGGGTCCTTCAAAATCATCAACATAAGGTATCGTCCCGACAGGAATAATATAAAAAGACTTGCAGAGGGTGTCGTTGATGGCATTGGAATCAAGCGTGCTCAAGGTAGTCCAGGCACAAATGCTGTGACTTCCTGATGCGATCGTGATCGCCGGAGAAAAGCTGAAATTTATGGTAGCCAACGAATTTATTGTCCCCGGAAGCGTTTGTGTGATCACAGGGTTGTTGTCGATGCGATAAGAGACATGAACTGAATTGAGCGTGTCGCCACCGAAGTTCCTTACTTTGACGACAACCGTTGTTGGCCCGCCTTGAGGCAAGAGTGCATTGGGTGATGTTATTTCAGTGATGCCGCCATCTTTGGGGAAGAGGTTGTCGACCTGCCCGTTGACAAAAGTAAAGGGAAGGACATTCGGAACTCCTGTCGAACTAAAGCTACTGTCGATTTCGCAAGAGCCGGTAATCAGCGTGTCAAAAACGAAGGCAGAACTTCCGCTTCCGTTAAATTGAAATTTGAGCTTAAGTAGTGTGTCATTCCCAAAGGTCTGAGGAACCAGGCTATACCATGCGAAGTTGAGATGTCCTCCCGCCTGAACCGTAACTACGGGTGAGGAGCCAATAAGAAATTTTGGACTTGAATAGGTCATTCCGACATATGTCAGCAATGTGGCGTTGAAATTTGACTCAAACGCCATGGCTGAAATCCCACTTTGACATTGTATGGTAATCGGCATGATGACAGTGTTGCTGCCCGGGGCCACATGGATCGTGCCAAATTTGAAGATGTTCGTTTGGGCTGTCGTTATTTGAGTTGAAAACAGCAGGATCAGCAGTAAGCCCACAAAGCTATTCAGTGGCGGTAAAAACGATGGATTTTTCAAGAGGCTGGGAATAAGACTTCGCAATATAGACAAGATTTTTTTTTATAGTTGCCTGACTCTCTTATGGAATATACGAGCCATTCACATCCCCTGCACAAATCCCCAGAGGGCTCAAAGTGTGATTTTGATTGTCGTTAATGACGATGCTTGTGTTTGAAAAGATCCAGTTATTCATCGGAAACTGGCTGATCAGCCCCACATGCCGTTTCGCGATTAAAAAGGCATCATTGGAGTTAACGAAACCGGAATTGTCGACATCGGCAGCCTGCAGATAAATACCGTTGAGGCTGACTTGCCCGGTATAATGCTTGAGGACTGTCAGCGCATCCACAGAATTCCCGCCGCCCCAGGGCTTGGTGCATAGTGGAACCAGCATATACAGTGCCGCTTGTGTGATATAGAATTTGAAATAACCATTGACATCTGTCATTGTCTGTCCAAGCTGGATCCCATTTTTCAGGAGTTTGAGACTGACATTCCCCATGGGCGTTCCCTGCGTATTGGCATAGCGTAAAATCCCCCAAGTATCGGGCTTGCTCCATTTTGAAAATTTTGGATTTACATAGGTAGTGCCAATATAAGTTAAATTGCTGATGTTAAAATTCGACTTTAGTGACATGGCACTGATCCCTTCATTGCATTGTATCGTCATCGACACTGCCACAGTACTTGTCCCTGGGCAAACATAAACTGTTTCCAATTTGAGGGAATAAGGCTGCGCTTTTGCCTGATGAAATGAAAATGTCAAAAGAGACATGATGCCAATCATACAGCAATAAACCATGGTTTTCATAATGAATAGCTTTAGGTAACAGATGCCTCGCATCTCCTGTCTCCTGCTACCATCCGGAAGCAAGCACGTCCGCAATATGGATCACCTTGATCGGGTGATTGTGCTTTTTGATAAAGGCTTCCTGGTGCATCAGGCAACTCAGGTCGGTCGAGACGATATATTCTGCGCCGGTTTCCAGCGCATTTTCAATTTTCTGTTCTGCCATTGCCGTTGAGATAGGCTCGAATTTGACAGCAAAAGTACCTCCAAAGCCACAGCAGGTCTCGTTTTCCTTCATCTCAACCAGCTTCAGCCCGCGTACATTCGCCAGCAACATCCTGGGTTCTTCTTTGATCCCATATTCGCGTAAGGCTGCACAGGAGTCATGATAGGTGATGGTATGCGGGAAGCTTGCGCCAACATCTTTGACTTTGAGCACATTGACAAGGAAATCAGAGAACTCAAAAATGTTCTTCCGCACTTGTTTGTATTCATTGTGCAAAGCCGTATTGTGGAAAAGCTTGGGGTAATAATTCCGGATATAACCAACACAAGAAGCTGAAGGACCTACGATTGGCCTGTCGTTTGGAAAATCTTTGATGAATTTCTCACCGATGGCTTTGGCTTCATCCCAATAACCACTGTTGAAAGCCATTTGCCCGCAGCAGGTCTGCTCAGGGTTGTAATGCACCCCAACACCACAACGTTCCAACACTTTCACCATATTAAATGCGGTTTCCGGGTATAACTGGTCCACAAAACAAGGAATGAAGAGGTCGACGATCATTGGGTGTGAGAATAATTAATGGTGATGCAAACTTAAGTGTAATATTGATAGAAGCCAAACCTTAGACTCAGAATTCTGTCATTATTCCTAGCGATCTAAGATCATCCCAGTAAGCCGGGTACGACTTACTAACTACATCCGGGTCACAGAGGCTGATCTCGCCCAATACCGCAGCCAAAGGCGCCAGCGACAAGGCCATCCGATGATCGGCATAGGTAAAACAGGCTTCGGATGGCTTCTGTAGCCTGGAGGCTGTGATCGATAAGCTGTCGTCAGTGATCCTTACCTCACACCCCATCTTGCTGAGCTCTTGCCATAAGGCTTCCAGGCGGTTACTCTCTTTGATGATGAGGTTCTTCAAGCCATTGAGCGAGCCAGGAATTTCCAAACCCGCCAGGGTGCCTGCCATCGTCATGGCGAGGTCAGGATTGTGCGTGAAGTCAAAGGTGAAAGGCTCCTTATGCCAGCTCCCTTTCCGAAGCAACAGTCCTTCGCTGCTGTCTTCACAAATAACACCCAGCCTGAAAAATAGTCCTGCCACGCTTTCATCACCCTGTAAGCCGGTGAAATGCAAGCCTTTCAACAGGATCTCCGATTCTTCTGCAAGACAAACCCACTCAAACCAATAAGAAGCTGCACTCCAGTCAGGTTCAACTGACAGTGTTTTGGGAATGAAAGAAGACGGTTCAACCTGAATTTTGTCCCTTTGCACTCTGGATCTGATCCCGAATTCCGCCAACAACCGGGCTGTCATCTTCACATAAGGCTGAGAAACAGTCTTGCCAGTTATATTAATGGTGAGTCCTTCCGACAAAAAAGCCCCCAACATCAGGAGCGCTGAAGTGAACTGGCTGCTGGCAGCGCTGTCAAGGCTGACAGTCCCGCCTTCCAAAGTCTTTCCTTGTATTTTTATAGGAGGAAATCCTTCTTTGTCAAGATATTCTATCGAAGCATCCAGTTGAAATAAGGCGTCGACAAGTGGTTTGACAGGTCGTTCTTTCATGCGGTCAGATCCTTTGAGGATCCATGCCCCGGGCAGGTTTGCGAGATAGGGGAGCAGAAAACGATAGGCAGTGCCGGCATTGCCACAGTCAAGGGTTAGGGATTGCTCATGCAGTCCTGATGACAGATGATGATTTATCTTTTGCAGCAACGACATTAGGATCCTGGTGTCATCAGCATCACTGAGGTTTTCTATGAGAAAATCCTGTTCTGAAAATGCCCTTATGATCAACAGGCGGTTGGAAATGCTCTTCGAGGAAGGCAGGCTGATACTCCCGCTGAGCTTTTTAGGGATGTTGAAAATCTTGATGCTCCCGGTTCCGGGGCCCGTAGAAGTGGCTGGATTATCAATGCTATCAGCCACCGGAACCTAGTTTTTGATACCACTCCAGGCTTTCCTGTATCAGCTCGGGGCCGGGAAAATTGTCGGTGATGGCATGGCCGATGCCTTCAAGTAAGGTGAAATTGTTTCGGCCCATCCTGTTTTTCTTGTCATGGACCATGCCATTTATGATGCCTTTCAGGTCAATGTCTGTGAGTTGGATCATCGGGAAGATGTCACAAAGAAACTGGTCTATTTCGGAGAACTCATGATCAGAAAGCCCGCCCAGCCTGGCCGAGAGCCACGACTCGATCAGCATCCCGGCAGCGACAGCCTCTCCGTGAAGGATCCGCTCTCTCTCGGGCGACAGGAACCAGGATTCCAGTGCATGGCCAGTGGTATGGCCGTAGTTTAGGGTCTTGCGGGGACCACGCTCATAGAGGTCTGATTCGGTGATGTTTTCCTTAATATTGATTACCCGTGAAATCAGGTTCGCATCAGTCAGCGATGCAGGATACCCGATCCTGATAAAATCTTCCCAAAGCGCTTTGTCAGCAATCAGCGCAATCTTGATCATTTCGGCAAAACCAGAGCGCTTTTCCCGCTCATCAAGGGTGTCGAGAAAAGAAAGGTTAATATAGATTCCCAAGGGATGCGCAAACAAACCGATTTGGTTTTTGATCACAGCCAGGTCAACGCCCACTTTCCCGCCAATGGCGGCATCTACCTGTGAAAGTAAAGTCGTGGGGATGTTGATGAATCGTATGCCTCGCTTGAACGTAGAGGCGACAAACCCCCCAAGGTCACAGATGACACCCCCGCCAAGGTTGATCAGCAGGGAGTTGCGGTCGGCGCCTTTCTCTGAGAGTTCTTCCCAGAGACGTTCGCAACTAGTAATGGATTTATATGCTTCCCCGGCCGGGATACTCATATGACTCACGTTCTCAGGATGAGGCATCAGCCCCATAACAATGGGCAGACAGTGCTTTTGCGTATTGTTGTCGACAAGGAT